>NC_020911.1:2269685-2905414 GCF_000155675.2 Octadecabacter antarcticus 307 | reverse complement strand
CTCCCAGGCCGTCTTGCGATTTGCTTTTTCTACAAGCCGTGCCACGGCAAACTTGCTGGTTCGGTCCCTCTCGTGACATCGCTTTGCGATTCACTGCCGGGCAATGAATGGCAACAAAGAGATAAAGTTTTCCTTCGTTGGTGCGCAACTCTGCAATGTCGATATGAAAATATCCGATCGGATAGCGTTTGAACTTTTGTCGTTTCGGCTTGTCGCCCTCCATATCTGGCAGTCGGGATATCCCATGCCGTTGCAAACAACGATGCAGGGAAGATCGCGTCCCCCTCTCATTGCTTGCTCCGCAAGCAACTGCCGGGCAATGGATGTGGGATAGTTGGCTGCAAGGCATAAAGACAATCATCCAGCGGTAGGAGCGTATGACGTCGAAAAGAGACGATCATCGCCTCTTCACCCGCGCTGAGAACGGTCGAACTGGGGTCCGTGGGGCCAGTCTTGCGGTCTTCTACAGTTTTGCGCTTGCGCCATTTGGAGACCGTTTTGACATTTATACCAAGTTCTCGACTCAAAGCTGCGGTCGTAGCTTGCGATCGCTGTATTGTTGCTCTGATGGCGTGCGTAGTCGTGGCGCAGCCATGACGTATTTGTCCCATAATGCTTCCTTCCATTCCAAAGAATAGATCGCACCATCAAACCAGGGGATCAAAAACCTAGGGGTTGGATTTTGACCCGATCGCACCGATTCAAACCCCAACCCACAGTCATGATGCCGCTATCAACGCGCCAGATAGTCGTTTGTATACCAGCTCGAGACATCCGGCATTGTTGTAAGCGGTGTGCCGTCTTCGTCACGCAGAATGCCCGCCTCAAACAAAAACTCCGTGATGTTGGCGAACATTTCGTCGTCGATCAGCCCAGCAGGCTCGCCGGGGTCTTGAAGATAGCCACCCGTAACCAAAGCCTCCATTGAGGCACGCACCAGCTCTGGTCTCGACAACATTCCCGCCGTCTCAGCGATCAGGATTTCAGCGGCATCTGCTGGATTTTTGGCCGCGTATTCATAGCCACGCTGTGCCGCCTGAACGAATGCGCGTGCTGTTTCTGGGTTAGCGGCCAACCAAGTCCCGTTACCACCCAGGAAAGTCGTATGCTGGTCTGGAACACCGTAATCCGCATATCGAAAGGCCCGTTGTGGACGGTCCAGCAAAGCCGAATTCACGCCTTCCCATGTGCTGACTTCAAGCGTGAAATCAACGCGGCCATTGGCCAGTGCCTCATAGGCCGAAGTGCCTAGTGTGACCGTATCAAACGTACCTTTGCCACCATCATTGCGGATGATCGTAGAAATGAGCGCCTCTTCCCAAGCACTGCCAAATCCTGCGTATATCTTACTGTCCAGATCGGCTGGGCGTTGGATATCGTCGCGTTCGCCATTGAACACCAACCGCCCAGTTTCATGCTGCACAACGGCCATCACTACAGTCATATCCGCACCTGTCGCGCGCTGACTGTGAAATCCGACAGCGCTTAAGATACCAAATTCTGCGACGCCCGTCGCCACCAAGACACCCGACGAGGTATCGGTGTATGGTAAAACATCGACATCCAATCCGGCCTCGTCAAACCAGCCTTTCGACTGCGCCACATACAAGCCTACATGATTGGTGTTTGGCGTCCAATCCAGCGCAACGCTGACGGTCTCCTGGGCCGCGACAGGCAACGCTGCGCAGAGGAAGGCGGCAGAAAGTAAATGTTTCATGGTGTATCTCCAGTTTGGTTAAGTAGGATTTCGAGCAGATGCGCCTCTAGTGCATGGGCATCCGCGTGGACGGGCTGCCCAAGACGGGGCCGCGCCGCAGGCACGGCGACTTCGGCGATCACACGGGCCGGGCGGCGCGACAAAACATAGATCCGATCGGACAATGCCACAGCCTCGCGTACATCGTGGGTAACGAGCAGGGTGGTCCAGCGGGCAGCGCGCCAGCGTTCCTCAAACCACGTCTGCATTTGCGTTCGGGTCAGCGCATCAAGTGCGCCGAACGGTTCATCCAACAGCTGGACGGGCCGTGTTTGGATGATCGTACGTAACAATGCCGCGCGCTGGCGCATGCCACCCGATAGCTGGGCGGGGTAGTGTTGCTCAAAACCCTTCAAGCCGAAATCAGAAAGCAACGGCACAACGCGGGCGCGCGCGTCTTTGCGCGCCATGCCCTGAACCTCCAACCCCAAGGTCAGATTACCCAAGATGCGCCGCCATGGCATTAAGGCGTCGCGCTGCGGCATGAAAGCAAAGTTCGGCGTGTTTTGATCAAGCAGGCGATCATCGCAGGTGATCGTGCCGCGATCATGGCGCAGCGCACCTGTGAGCAGCCGAAAGATCGTGGATTTCCCTGCCCCCGATGGGGCAAGAATGGAAACAAACTCACCCTGCGCCAGATACATGGAAATATCGGCAAGGACCTCAGTGTTGCCCAACGTGACGCCAACACCTTGCATGTTCAAAATGCTCATCGACCATCACCGACGTTTCGCCAGCGTAAGACGACGCGTTGCAGCGTGGCCGTGATCGCAAACAATACCAACGTCAGCGCCGAACTGATCACGACAGCGGCCAGCACGAGATCAGGGCGAAAGCTATTCTTGGCGTTCAGGATCACGATCCCCAGACCCGCACGCGCACCGACATATTCAGCAAAGATCGCCGCAACAACGGCGTAGGTTATCGAGATACGCAACCCCGCGAAAAAGTAAGGCATCGCGGACGGTAGGCGCGCTGTTCGAAACACAACACGGCGCGACGCCCCCATGGACCGCAGCAAGTCTTCTATTTCGGGGTCTGTCGATTCATACCCGTCAACCAGTGCCACCAACATCGGAAAAAACGTCACAAGCGCGACCAGTAAAATCTTGGGTGTAAGATCAAACCCGAACCACAACACCACAAGCGGAGCGATGGCGACCAGTGGCAAGGTTTGGCTGACCACAAAAATCGGAAACAGCGCCCGCCGCACGCATGGCATGAAATCTAGCACAATCGACAGCACAAAAGCCACCGCGAGCGACAAAGTGAAGCCAGCTAGTGTGGCCGTGATCGTGGGCAGGGTGTTGTCCCACAAAAGCGCGCGGTTCAGCACTATCTGTCCCAGTACCCTTGACGGTGCAGGCAGCATCAGAGGGGAAATGCCTGACACACGGACGTAGATTTCCCAAATAACGAAGGCGCTGGCCACACTTAAGACGGCAGGGATGCCGCGTGCCAGACCTCCGCCCGTGGGGTGAGGTAAGAAATTTTGCATCAGATCAGCGCTTGGAGGGGCTGTTGGCGGACACCGTTAGATCGATTGTGACATGTCCATCTGGCGGGCCAAACTGGCAAAACGCCTGTTGCAGCGTCCCGAACACGGGCCCCGCATCACCCGTCAGGCGCGTGCAGAAATTCTTGGACCGGTCAAACGTTCCGCTTTGCTTTAGAAAGTCGATGCAGCCCATGATTTCAGCCATATGATCGCCCTCACCCATCACATACAGCGAAAATTGCGCGTCTGCTGCCTGACCCAATTCACGGGTCGCGGCCAAAGCAGCAAGTGACGCCTCTTGCCGTGACGCCAGCGGCTCGGATGGGTTGGCCAGCGCGCTCGTCAGGCAGATCGGGTCATCCGGCTCTCCCGGACATCCACGCGATAGGGTGGCGCGTAAAACCACGTGCTGCCCTGATTTGGCGGCAGCCACGTAAAGATCGCGCAATGCGGGAAACAAAACCTCGGGTGGACCGACAATCAGCGTCGAAATATCATCGGTCTCAATCCGCAACCGGTCTCGCCAAGGATCAAGCGCGACCAGCGATGTCAAAATGACATCAACGAACCCGTCGGTCATCGGATAAAGTGAAATTTGTGCGCCTGCAAACATATCAGTCCTCCTTGCTACGCTGGCATTATCCAGATCAGCTTTGAGGGTCCGTGGGCTTGTCGCCCAAATCTCAGCCGCAGCATTATGCGACACCCCTGTGGTGATACTGACTTAAACAATTCGAGTGCAGGTATACAAGCGGGTTCACGAACTATTTTCGTCAGGTGGCTGAATGCGCGCCACAGATTTCTAAGAAATTGTCTGAACGCTACGATTGGACCTGCACTCATTTCTAATCAATCACCAAAACAGATATAACAATCCGCTGCCTGAATACATTGGTGTCTATCTAAAACACCCCCGACTAATCTGATCCCGCCGTACAATCGGCCATTCGCTGCACTGCAGAAAATACGCGATCTGAACTCATGGCGGACCCTCGCTGCAGGCGCACAATATCCCTCGATATCTCCTTACGTTCAATAAGGGTCAGCGCCAAACGCGATCTCACACGCTCGGGTGGGCGGATGCCTCCCGTACCCAATCGCGTGGCGATTGAGTCGTGGTGGCGTCGCATGTTTGCGGTTGTCTAATGGCGCGCGACCTGGTGCCACGCGGTCCCGGTCCCGGTCCCGGTCCCGGTCTCAAGGTGTCGCGGTGTCACGGGATGCCAAGCGTCCCCCGATTGTCCGGTTGTCTGTTTCCAGTAGAGAACTAGAATGTTTCCAAGGCGTTCTGGCTTCGGGTCCTTCCCAGCGTTTCCTAGCCGTCGCGGGGGGCGCAGAGCGCGACGTTTCAGACGTTTCTAAATCCTGCCCTACACACTGGTTGTTCGCAGTTCGGGAGCGCCTCGCAGCGGGTATCCGGGGTGGCGATCGAATAGGGTTTTACGGTGGTAACAAGCGAGGGGGATTGAGGTCGGGACTCGGTACTCCGCCCCAGAGCCAGAAGCCTTGTTTCCACTAATGATGGAGAACAGTGGGTAATTCCCCCATTTTTAATAGGGCTCAGCCGTAGAATTCACTCGGCTGTTTTCAGTTTCATTGCGGGTGTTATGCCGCCGATGCCCATGTTGGGTCTCTCATTGTTGTAAGTCCAGAGCCATTCTGTCGCCTGGTTTTGGGCCTCCTCGATCGTTTCAAAGATGTACTGGCTCAACCATTCGCCACGAACGGTGCGATTGTATCGCTCGATATAGGCGTTCTGCTGAGGTTTGCCTGGCTGGATGTGTTCAAGCCGAACACCGTGTTTTTCGGCCCATGTCATCAAGGTCCCACTGATGTATTCTGGGCCGCTGTCCGTTGCCTGACAGTTGATTGCAAAGCAGTTGATCGATGCCCTTCTGCTTAGTCCATGAAGTTTACGACGGGCATGCGCCCAGTAATACGCCAATTGGATCGGCGCATTATCCCGCAGGTCCAGCACGCGGTTGTACCCTGCATAGCCGTTTATTATCTGACAGGTGTTGCGCAGCATCACCGAGAGGGTACTTTCAGGATGCTACCAAATCCCTGCAACAACCCGGGTGCGTATTTTTCCGCACGCCCCGGCGCATAGGTCAAGGCGAAGCCCGGTGGTTCCCGTCCATTCCAGGAGCGATCGTCGCGGGCGAACGCCCAGAAGTAAAGCTTCGGCCCTCAATGTGATCATCCGGAATGGAACAGCTAGTAGCCTGATTTAGCGGATAGGAGACGCTTCGAGAGCATTCAAATCAGTTGAAACTACTGCGCCTTAATTTTGACTGAGCATTTCGGTTAGAAATGCATCCGATTGTGCAGCATCCGGCAACCGGTCGTCCAACAGCAGCATCGCGTAGCCATGCACGAGTGACCAAACGCGGACAGCGCGTCTGAGAACCTTCGGGTCGTCAGGCGGCAGCTCTGCATGTTTAGCAACGGCGTCGATCAAGACGCCGTAAGCATTATGCCCGACCTTCTGCTCACCCTCGCTTAATGTGCCAATCGAATAAGCTCCGCCAAACATGAGCTGGAACATGGCAGGGCGGTCGCGGGCAAACCCGATATAGGCACGGCCAAATCCAGCAAGACCATCTTCAGCCTCGGCAAACCGCTGTCCAAGATCTACGAAGCCGTTGCCTGCGATGGTGGCGAGCAGAGTCTCTTTGGAGGCAAAGTGCCGGTAGGTTGCAGTGGGGGAGACACCGGCACGCCGCGCAGTTTCACGCAACGAAATATCGGCGTTTCCGGTCTCTTCAAGCGCAGCCGTGCCAGCTGCAATCAGCGCGTTGCGCAATTCGCCATGGTGATAGGGTTTTGACATGTTGACAATGCTCACATCCTGCTTATGTTTACAACGTGCACTTCTTGAGACGCACTGTCCATACCCTAGCAAGCAAAAGAGGGAATAACATGATAACGATAAAACAAAGGCCGCAGTTGCGGACACTCCACCTGATTGGCTCTGGTTTAATCGGGTGGGCACTTTATGGAAATACCGCTGTCGTCATGGGCCTCGCGCAATGGGTGGCCTTTCCGGCTTTGGCACTTTCTGGTGTCTGGATGTGGAAGCAGGGGGCCATTTCCCGATGGTTGAACTCACGCGCGGCCACACAGCACGGGCACGGCGAAGAATGAGCGTATTTGGTGGAATTATCGCAGGGTACCTTGATTATAATGCTCTAAAAATCCTGCACCTGTTCGGGATCATTCTTTTTATGGGGAATATCATTGTCACCGCGTGGTGGAGGGTGATGGCAGACCGGACAGGTGATTACCGTGTCATCGCATTTGCGCAAAGACAGGTCGTTCTGACGGACATGGTATTTACCTTTGGTGGAGTGGTCATTTTGGCGATTGCTGGATGTGGTATGGTTTTCCATATGAAGGAGAACATCATGGAGGAACTTTATGCGCAGCGTTGGTTGTGGTGGGGGTATACGCTGTTCATAATTTCGGGAGTAATCTGGGTTGTTGTTTTGATCCCAATACAGATTATCCAGTCCCGCATGTCGCAAAAATTTACAGTGACCGACGAGATTCCAGAGCGGTACTGGCCGTACGGAAAAATATGGCTTTCTTTTGGAGCCTTGGCAACCGTGGTGCCACTCGCCAACATGTATTGGATGGTCATTAAGGCGTGAAATCGTGCTTTCGGTGTTCAGGTTTTAAATGCCTGAAACGCTCCTTTTTGAACGTTCTTGGATAACCTCGGGCCCTTGTTTCGCAGATTGGATGGTAAAGGTGGGGCGGTAGGTTTAGCCCACCTTTGTAGCTAAAAATGGAAACTGAACCTATGAATATTCCTGTCTTAATCGTCGCCATCATCACCTTGATTTCCTTCATGGCGCATGTCTTTGGCGGAACTCGTGAGACAGCTGCCATTGCACCAAAAGAAGACGACAGGTTGGTGGTATCTTGGGTGCAGGAGACGTGCGCTTTTCAGATGCTAGCCGTCTACCTACTTGCTTTAGCCCGGCGTTGACAGATACTGATTTTACAGTTGTTTTACGAGGAAATGATGCTGGCGGTACTGCTATGAGTGAAAGCTACTTGAACAAATTCGAGCTTAAAGACGGACAAGTAATTCTGTTTCATCGCCAACATGCCAAGCGCCCCGTTTATCACGTGCGCATACACGTTAGGGAAATGCAGGACGTTTATGTAAATAAAGTTACTTACGTGCGAGAAAGCACGGGCGAAACGGATTGAGAAGAAGCGAAACGGTACGCTTTGGACAAGTACGACGACCTTCGCTTGCGAGCTAAGAAAAAAGAGCCAGTCAAGCAGCTTACGTTTGACGATTTGTATGGGCTTTGTTGCACAAATAGTCATGTATTTGGGATTCATGTTGTGAATCCAGCATGGTAGCTTGTGTTTATGAGCAAACCTATCCCCCCGATTTACCGCACAAGGAACTGGCCTGAGTACAACAAGGCCCTGAAACAGCGCGGGTCTCTGACTATTTGGTTCAACCCAGAGGTCACGTGGAAAGCTGTACCGACCACTGCCCGGCAGTCGCTGCTTTGCCGCGACGTGAGGGGGCAAACGGGGCCGTCAGCCACGCTACAGCGATGCGGCGATCCAAACCTGTCTTACGTTGAAAGTGCTGTTTGGAATGCCTTTGAGGCAGGCGACAGGCTTTGTGGAAAGTCTGTTGAAATTGATCTACCTTGACTGGGAGGCTCCAGATTTCAGCGCGTTATGTTGTCGTCAGAAAACTCTGTTGGTTGCCATTCCCTACCAAGGGTCAAAAGGCCCGTTAAATCTCCTTGTCCCCTCTCGTGCATTGCTGCGCAATACCTTGCCGGGCAACGGACAGTACGGCATCAAAGCCCCCTATCGGCAGCATCCTGCGGATGCGCTTGCCGGGCAGTGGAGGGCGAAGGTGCCCTCTCGGGATCATGCTGCGCATAACCCTGCCGGGCAATAAGTGGAACGCTCGCAAGCCCTCCTCTCACACATGCAAGCATGTGTTGCCGGGCAAAGAGCGGATCGAAACGCCGGTTGTGGCGCAAGATCCACATTCCTTGCCCGGCAGGGCATTGCGCAGCAATGTCCCGAGAGGGGGGTGATGAAGAAACGTTGGAGATACGCGCCGTCCATTGCCGTCAGGCGATTGCAAAGCAATCTGCCGAGAGGGACATGATCAGTAGCAGCATTGGGGACCCGTCCATGTTGCCCAACCTTCTCGATCAGATCGCACCAGATCAGATGATCTGCAGCGTTTCAGCGCCCACTCGTGCATGTAAACATGCATTGCCGGGCAATGGATGGGGCATATGCCCCGGGGCGTCGCCCGTTCTGGGCTGAACTGATCCGTGGGATCAATTCCAAGACGCCCGTCACCCCACAAATGTCATGAAGCAATTGCGGCCCGCAATGCCCGTGCTGTCATACCGCCACGCAAGAATGCCAAGCTATGGAAGCCGGATACGCTGGGGGCCATAGCCCGAAACGACGCCGTACAGTCCTCAAAGGATCTCGGCCGCGCTCATCAATGGCGTCGCTTGAACGGATAACACCGCAGGAGTCGTGTTGAGACAAACCCTCTCGGGCATTGCTGCGCAATACCCTGCCTGGCTGCGGATGCATTGTATGAAACTACTTGGTCAGAGCTTGGCAGCGCGCGACTTCGAACGGCAGGTTGCGGAAATCCAAATCCGCGCAGTGATACTCAATGGCTTCACCGCACTTGGCATCCCCAGAACCGTTGTCGTAGCGTAGCTCCATCAGGGGTAAGGGGAAGTCAGACCTCGTGCTGCTTTGTGCAACAAAGCCCCCAATGGAGATAAGCCGCCGGCTTTAAGCCGGTTCGCTTCAGCGGAAATTCTAATGATCTCTCCTTCACATTTTGAAGCCCCGATTGGGGTAAGGCTTCAAAATGTGAAGGAGAGATCATGGCCTATTCTACAGGATCACATACCAGATTTTATCACCGTTATCACGTCGTTTGGGCGACGAAATATCGACATAAGGTTTTGCGCGGGCCGATGCGCGAACGGATCCGCGATATCATTCGACAGTCTTGTGCCGAGATGGGCGTGCATATTATGAAGGGTGTTCTGGCAAGTGACCACGTCCACATGTTCATATCTGTCCCGCCACAGATCGCGCTGTCCAAGGTGATGCAGCGGATCAAAGGGCGCTCGTCGCGGCGGGTTCAGATGGAGTTCCCAGAGTTGCGCAAACGGTATTGGGGAAGGCGGTTTTGGGCCCGTGGATATTTCTCGGAGTTATAGCTGAAAGTTGTTGACGGCCCGGCAGGGCATACGAAGTATGTCCCGAGAGGGATTGTTGTAAGTCCACAACCATTGTGTGGCGTAATCTTGTACCTCCTGAATGCTGTGAAAGATATTCACCCCAAGCCACTCATTCACTGCCCGGCAGTCGATGGATAAGACAGCCCAAAACCCCAGTTCTTACGGGCCTTGGTCAAAGCAATCAGCCAATCTTCAATCTCTTCATTTTCGTTAGCCAACAGCGGCACATACCGAAAGCACCGCTGGCAGATCGTGAATGCCCCCTCTCAGGCATGTAAACATGCCCTGCCGGGCAGCGGGCATGCCAGTGCAATGCTGACACCGCGCACAGCGACTGCTTGTTGGGCCATCTCTCGTCAGAAACCCTCTCGGGATCATGCTACCCATAACCCTGCAGGGCAATGGACGGCCTCATTCCATTTTTGCCAGCGCTTCCATAAACCAGCGCATTTTGCATGCTCACATCCGCATACATACGTTTCAAACGCGCATTCTCTGCCTGCAATTGTTTCATCGCAGAAATGAGTGACGCGTCCCTCTCTGCAGATTGCTACGCAATCGCCTGCTGGCAATGCATGCCCCCATACTTTGAACGCCCCTGAAAAAACGCAACACTGCTCATTCCGTGGATACGGCACAGCACCGTTACAGGCACACCACTCTCAGCTTCTTTCAAAACTGAGACAATCTGCGCCTCTGAATAACGTGATTTTTCCATAGTGAATCTCCTTGGCTTATCTTGCCGCAAAAATTCTTGTTTTCAACACAACCATTTTTAGGGTGGATTGCCAGTAAGCAATACTCGGTTTTAGGACGTCGTACGCGGTTTGCGCGGGGCGGCGTTGCCACCCTTTGCGGCCAGTTGACGGGCACGGTTTTTCTTGCTGGATGGTTTGCTCTGTGTCGGCGTGCCATTTGCGTCGGTTTTCGGGCCTTTTCCAGCGTAGGGCTTGCCAGATGGCTTGCCTGCATAAGGCTTGCCGCTGGGTTTGCCGCCAGAATTGCCATCGTAAGGTTTACGCGCCTTGATCGGTTCGATCGTGTCGTCAGAGGCTTTGTTTTTATCGTTCTTACCCGCGAAGGGTTTGTTGCTGTCGTATTTTGGTTTTGCACCGACTTTTGGCTTTTTCGGCTTGGGCGTGGATGTGTCATTCCAATCGACAGGCGTGGTGTTGCCGCTTGGTTTGGCGGTGGGCTTTTCAAAGGATTTTTCAGCGGCGGGTTTGTAGTCGGATTTATCTTTTGACTTATACGCAGGCTTGTCCTTATTTTTGTAGTCGGGCTTGCCGCCAGAATTTGGACCATCATAGCGCGGTTTGGCATCCTTGCGCGCGGGGCCTCGCTCAAAGCTGGGCGGGTTGGCGATGCGAGTCAGAGGTGCACCGTTTTCCAGTGTCATATCAGTACCAAGTGCGGCGGTGAGGGTTTTGACCGACGCCTCGCGGACCTCAATATAGGACATGTCAGGCTGGATGCGGATCGCGCCGATGTCGTCCTTGGTGATGTTGCCCATTTTGCAGATCATCGGCAGGATGCGGCGCGGTTCAGCGCCGGCATCGCGACCACCGGGCAGGGAGAACCACACGCTTGGGCCAAAGGCTTGGCGTGGTTTTGCGGGTTCACCTACATCGGCCAGTTCTTCGGGTGCTGTGTGCTTTTCGCGGTAAAGACGCAAGTAAGCTGCGGCGAGCTGTTCTGGCGCGAAGCGTTCGGCCATCGTTGCGACCATTGCCTGTGCCGATTCGTCGACGTCGGCGGACCAATCGGTGTCTTCCAACATGCGTTCTTCATCTTTGGCGGTGACTTCGTCGGCTGAGGGCGCGTCGGCCCAGGTTGCCGTCAGCTTTGCCCAGCCCAACAAACGCTCGGCCTTTTTGCGCACAGCAGGTGGGACGATCATCGCTGATGTGCCCTTGCGTCCCGCGCGACCTGTACGGCCAGAGCGGTGCAGCAGCGTGTCTTGGTTGGTTGGGAGTTCTGCGTGGATCACTAGGTCGAGGTTCGGCAAGTCGATGCCACGTGCTGCAACGTCAGTGGCTACACAAACCCGGGCGCGGCCGTCACGCATGGATTGCAGCGCGTGGGTCCGTTCGGATTGAGACAATTCGCCAGAAAGGGCCACAACGCTAAAGCCTCTGTTGGACAGGCGGGTGGTCATGCGGTTGACTGTGGCGCGGGTGTTGCAAAACACGATGGCATTTGGCGCCTCAAAGTAGCGCAATACGTTGATGATGGCGTTTTCGGTGTCACGGGCCGACACGCAGAAGGCACGGTATTCAATGTCCGCGTGCTGCTTTTCGCCTGTCGTCGTGGCGACGCGCTCTGCATCACGCTGGTAGCGCTGTGCGAGCTTAGCGATAGAGGCCGGAACGGTCGCCGAAAACATTAACGTCTGACGGTCTTTGGGCGATTCATCGAGGATGAATTCAAGGTCTTCGCGAAACCCAAGGTCGAGCATTTCATCGGCTTCGTCCAACACGACCGCCTTGAGGCTAGACAGGTCGATGGATTTGCGCATGATGTGGTCGCGCAGACGGCCCGGCGTGGACACGACGATATGCGCACCGCGCCCCAATGCACGGCGTTCGTCGCGCATATCCATGCCGCCAACAGTTGACGCGATCACCGCGCCGGTTTTTTCGTACAGCCATTCCAGTTCGCGTTTCACTTGCAACGCCAATTCGCGTGTCGGTGCGATCACCAAGGCCAGCGGCGCGTCGGCACGATCAAAGCGTTCCGCATCGCCAAGCAGGCTTTGCGCGATGGCAATGCCAAAGCCCAGCGTCTTTCCCGATCCAGTTTGCGCAGAGACCAGCAGGTCGCGGCCCTCCAACGCGGGGTCAGAGCACGCCTCTTGGACGGGGGTCAGCGTGTCGTAGCCACGCGCTTTGATGGCATCAGCAAGAGCCTGTTTCACGAGATTTCACTTTTCTACATTGGGTTTGTGCGCAGTCCCCCAACGGAGTATGAGAGCGCGCGTGATTGTTTGAGCGGCCCTAACCTGTTGGAACGCGCTTGTATAGGGCGTTTGGGTGGCAGGCTTATATGCAGTTTCGGGTTTCAACGCGTCTGCACGACCCGCCGAAACGTGCGCGTTTGCCAGAGTGGCCAGCCGATCATCTGACTGACGGTGACAAATTGCAGTCCGCGCGCTGCGAGGCCGTCAAGGGTCCGGGGCATGGCGTCAACCGTGCCGCGGTGGATATCGTGGCTGAGGATGATACTGCCCTGATGGGCGTTTTGCAGGATGCGGTTGGCGACAACGCTGGCACCGGGACGACGCCAGTCTTGTGGGTCGACAGACCACAAGATTGTCGGCAGGGCCCGTGCCGTGTGCAGCCCCGTGCGTTGGCTACGGGTTAATGCGCCGTAGGGCGGGCGAAACGTGACGGGCGGGCGACCTGTGACTTGAAAAATGGCGTCGCTGGTCTGGTCAATTTCACGGGTGACGGCCGACGTGGCCATGCGATCAAGAAATGGATGCGACCAACTGTGATTGCCGATTTCGTGGCCTTCTTCGGCAATGCGCTGTGCGATGCTTGGATATTGCACGACGCGGTTGCCGATCAGATAGAACGTGGCGCGAATTCCGCGTTCGCGCAGCATATCGAGAAGGCGGGGCGTCTGGGTTGGGTGGGGTCCATCATCAAACGTCATGGCAACCACAGGGGACGGTGTGCTGACGGCCCTGATCGTCGCTGCATCCGCGTTCACGATATCATCAGGTAAAGCAATCAGCGCACGCGCGCTGGCTTGCGTGCCACCCAAAGCTGCAGCGCATGCGCCAAGACCAGCCACCAGCGCGTGGCGACGCGAAAGACGTACCATATGACCCTCCCCAGGGATTCGTAAGCAGACAATAAGATAGCTGGCGGGATTCTGCCCTGAAATCAAAGGGTTTTTCGCGAATTCGTGGTTGCGTAGCGCCCGTGCGCCGCACACACACTGCATCTTGTGGCGGTTGATGCGTGAAAAGCTGCGATTGAGCCGCGCTTGTGGCTTGACGGGGTGCGCAGCCGTGCCTAGAAGCGCAGCACGTTGATGCAAATCAGCGGACAGTGGGCGGTTGTAGCTCAGTTGGTTAGAGTACCGGCCTGTCACGCCGGGGGTCGCGGGTTCGAGTCCCGTCAACCGCGCCACCGCTGTCCCTTTGATCCAAGGATTGGATTGCTCTGCTTGAGGATAAAAGCAAAAAGTGCGCGGTTGTAGCTCAGTTGGTTAGAGTACCGGCCTGTCACGCCGGGGGTCGCGGGTTCGAGTCCCGTCAACCGCGCCACTTTATTTGTCAGAAATTTTTGGCAAATAAGTTGCTCCCCCTGATACTTTTGCTGTATAAATATCCCCCAAAACAAAGCGCTGCACCCAACTGTCGCAGTTTGGGGGCTGCGATCATGACGTATGAACCGGCAATGTTATTGAATTGGCTGCTGGTGGCGTCTGGTTTGCTTGCGTCTGATCTGTTCAGCGGTTTGTTTGAGAGCAATTCTGACGATAAAGTGGTCGTTGACCCCCTCAGTGAGTTTACCGCTTTAGGATTGGGTGATGATCCGTTTGTCGGCACCGATGTGGATGACAATGTGCTTGGCCAAACAGGCAATGACACGATTTCCGGAGAGGGCGGCGATATTTTGTCAAGCGACCAGTTTGACGACGATGCGATTTGGTCACTTGGCGAAGCTAAAATCTTGGATGTTGGGGCGGGCGACGATCAGAAGTACTTTTCGGATGGTGATGTCGCAACGGGCGGCGCCGGTGCTGATACGTTTGGCATGATTTTGTCCGATGAAGGTGTCGAACAAATCATAGATTTTGACCCTGACGAGGATAACGTCGTTCTTTACGTCGATGACCTCAGCATCGCAGAGACCGCGCCGATTATCAGCTATGTCGTTGATACGGATGCCGACAACACCACGGTGTCGTTGGACGGTACCCCCACATTGGTTTTTGACGGTCTGTATACCCCTGAAGAGCTTGGGGTGACGCTGGCTGATACGGATTCGATTGATTTTCCCACCACATCATAACAGTGATGTGGGCTGGGTCCTGCTGCATGAAAGTGGTGATCCTGGTAATGTCCATCGTGCTTGGGCAGATCCAGCGTGCGCGCCAAAGCATCCAGTATATATTGAGCGCGGGCACACGCCGTCCGCGCGCCTTATCCCGCACGTGTAATTCGCATATATGGTGTTCTAAACCTGTGCCAAAAGGTGGCCGTTTCGGTTGTGCCGCGCGATCAGTTTGATCTGTTGGCGTCGCGCCGGAATAGGGGCCGCAGGGCAGGGGTGATGCCCTGCGCCAATTCTGCAAACAGCGTTAGGATTCCAAGGCGCGCGCCGTGCGACAATGCGGCCAATCCACTGCAGCGGGCGCGGGCCATTTTGCGTGTCGACGATCGATTTGGCGCGCAGGTCTTGCGCCACCGTTGGACCGTTCGGAGTATTGATGAACGTACCTTTTGTGAGGCACGCTGGGATGGCGCGATTTGATCGGGTTAATTTGCGGATCGCGCCCGTACAAAGGCCGCCCGTAGTAGGGGGTCTTCGCCGGCCAGCAGGGGCGCGGCGGTGATTGCAAACGGGATGTCAGGTGGGATGCCCACACCCTCAAACGATTGGCCGTCCATCGCGCGGTAGGTCTGGTGTGACAGACCAAGGTCCCAACCGTTCGCCAGTTTGAACCCTAAGATGTCGGACAATCCACCGGATGTAGGCTGGCCCATCGTTATGACCTGCGCCAGTTCACGCATCGTCATTATCAGGATTTCTGCCGCAGATCCAGTGAGTTGGCTGGTTAGCACGATTACGGGTTGGGTCAGCGGGGTGGCGTCAAACGGTTGGAGTACGGCAGTGAAGGGCGCGGATTGGCCTGACCCATTTTCCGATCCGTCGCGGGTGGTTTTGGTGAACACATCCAGCGGGGCGTCAATGAAATGGCTGGCGACGCCGAACGATACGGAATCTGATCCACCGGGGTTGTAGCGCAGATCGATGATCATCGAATTGGCGTCGGTCATAACGTCAGCGACTTGCGAAAACGCCAGTGCCATCGCGGTTTCGCTTGTGGTGCCGAACGGTGTGTCTAACCCCATGTGCCGGATCAGTACGTAGCCAACGCCGTCGGGCAGCAAGACGTATTCGATGCCCGTCAGGTCCACAGGCGTGAGGTCAGTGCCAAGCGTGTCACGCGCGATTTGGGTCAAGGCGTCGCGGTTGAGTGTGTCCACCAGCCAATCGGGGTCCTGAGCAGGAGAGACATATCCAATGGGCGCGCCGATCTGGACGTGGCCATCATCAAGGCCCTGTAGCGTGTCTGACAGCAGCGCCAGCAGGGCGCTGTCCGTCATAGTGTCGCCCATCGCAGGTGCCAACGCGCGGCGTGCATCCCAATCGACGCCGTGCAGATCAAAGAACGCATAATGTTCATCCATGGCCGTCCACATGGAGTCAAACACATCACGCGGTGTGGCGTCAGGATTGGCGGCGCTGCAATTATCTGGCAGTGCGTCGATGCGTTCAAGGATCATCGGATCGAGCGATCCATCGACGTTAAGATGCAGCTGGGAATCGATCACGGAAACGGTTGCGCCCTCGGCCATTTCGACCAGTTTCAGATGGGCGGGGAATGACAGTTGGTGCAGGCATGAAACGCTGGTTTCTGAATACATCTTTGCGGTGAATGGCGTCAGCGTGATGATCGTGCCACCGGTTTGCGCCCGCCAGACGCCGCGTTCATCGCCGTTTGGCATGTAGATAACCCATGACACCACTATGGCCGCAACGAACGCGCCAATCACGATCCAGATTTGGTTGAGAAAGCGTTTCATGTTCAGACCTTCAACATTCTAGGTCAAAGCATCCAACACGCGGGCCCACGACCGCATGCCTTTGTGAAACGCCTCAACGTCGTATTTTTCATTCGGGGAATGGATGCGGTCGTCCTCGGACGCGAAGCCAATCAGCATTGCGTCCATGTCCAGCACCGATTTGAAATGCCCCGCAATGGGGATTGATCCGCCCATGCCGACGAACACGGCCTCGCGGTTCCATTCATCAGACAGCGCCTGACGCGCCAGTTCGAATTCTGGGCGGTCGGTGTTCATCACGGACGCGGGCGCGCCCTCAAGGTCGTTGTCCCATGTGACTGTGGTGTCAGGCCGTAGCTGATTTTCGACGTGTTTGCGCAGTGCGATGCGCAGTTTGTCGGGGTCCATGTCGCCCACCAAACGGCAGGTGATTTTACAATGGGCATCGGCGGGGATCACGGTTTTGGACCCGGCCCCTTGATAACCACCCCAAAGTCCGTTGATTTCCAACGTGGGCCGTGACCATTGCTGTTCAAGGATGGAATAGCCTTTTTCGCCAGCAGACGTCGTGAGCCCCGCGCCCGTCATATATTCGGCTTCGTCAAAGCCGCAGGTTTTCCATTGCGCGATCAGGTTATCGCCGATTTCGATAACATCGTCATAAAAACCATTAATGGTCACACGGCCTTGGTCGTCATGGAAGGACGCGATGATGCGGCTAATTTCACGAAGTGGGTTCACGGCTGGCCCGCCGTAATGCCCCGAATGAAGGTCCATCGCGGGGCCGTGCAGGGTGAATTCGTCTTTCAGCATGCCGCGAAGCTGGCTGGCAATAGACGGCACACCCGGCGCGACCATCCCAGTGTCGCAGATCAGCGCGAGATCAGCTTTAAGTTCATCGGCGTTCGCCTGCATAAACGGCACGAGGGACGGCGATCCGGTTTCTTCTTCGCCCTCAAACAGGAAGGTGATTTTGCAGGGCAGTTCGCCGTTCACAGCGATCCACGCGCGACACGCTTCCATGAAGGTCATCAACTGGCCTTTGTCGTCCGACGTGCCGCGACCGCGGATGACTTTCTTACCGTCCCTGTCTTCGATAAACGGCGCAAACGGATCGTGATCCCATAATTCAACAGGATCAACAGGTTGCACGTCGTAGTGGCCGTAAAACAGCAAGTGGGGGCCGGTGTCGCCAACATGCCCGACGACCATTGGATGCATCAGGGTTTCGCGTTTTGAGGCATCAACACCAAGCGATTTCAGGTCATCAACCAGCCAATCGGCGGCTTTGTCGACCTCGTCTTTATAGGCGGGGTCGGTGGACACCGATTGCAGCCGCAGCAGCCCCATCAAACGGTCAAGGGACGCATCAAGGTCAGTGTCGATTTTCGCAAGGACGGTGTCGAGAGACATGGGGGAAGCTCCTGAAAGGCATGGGATCAGGCAAAGCCTAGCAGTGTCGCCCTCAGTGTTCTAGACGGTGCAGGTGTGCCGGGATGCTTAAGGGTGCGTGTCCGCCAGAATCAAGAGGGCAAAGCTGCCCAGAGCCATTAAGGCGCCCGCGCCCTGATCTATGTTCACCATCCCAGTAACATAGGACGCATAGTCCAGCACCAGCAGGCTTTTGAGCAAAGCAATGCTGAAATAGATCATCTTCAGGCTAAGGTGGCGCAGCAAAACGATTTCAGGAATCACAGCGTCCGTAAGGTCTGATAGTTAAGATTGCCAATGCGGAAAATACCTGTCCACTGCTGGCGATTTGCATCCCGACTGTGACGAAGGCATATCCTGACGACGTGATCACAACCGACAAAAGGGCGGCTGTCGGAATCGATTGTTAAAACATGGTGGAGTCATTTTGTGGTTAGATGCGTGGCTTGGGTGTGCGGCACTCATCACTCATCCTGTGATAAAAAATAACGTTGGGCTAATTTTTACACGTTGCTGGCGACCGCTATGGTCAAGGTTTCTAGACCCTTTGGTGCAGCGCGGGAATTGATGCAAATCAAAGAGGCAGATGGCACGGGGCGCTATATGTGCGACCAACGGTAACAGGCACGTAAAACTGGTGCGCCAAGTGTTGCCTGACTTAGGATGGGGATATAACAGGGTCTATGCCTTGACCTTGGGATCTGTCCCAAGTCTGTATGACAAGGGAACTTATGCTTTGAACTTTGAATATAAACTCGACGTGGCATTGGCCCGCCTTCATGATGAAGGCCGCTACCGCACGTTTATCGATATTGAACGTAAAAAGGGTCAGTATCCCCATGCGGTCTGGACCACGCCCGAGGGTGAGGAATTGGATATCACCGTGTGGTGTGGCAACGACTATCTTGGCATGGGTCAGCATCCTGTGGTGTTGGACGCGATGCACGAGGCGCTGGACGCCACGGGTGCCGGATCAGGTGGAACGCGCAATATTTCGGGCACGACGGTCTATCATAAGCGTCTGGAGGCGGAATTGTCGGACCTGCATGGCAAGGAAGACGCGCTGCTGTTTACGTCCGCCTACATTGCCAATGACGCGACACTATCAACTTTGCCACGCTTGTTTCCAGGGCTGATTATTTATTCTGATGCGCTGAACCACGCGTCGATGATCGAAGGTATTCGACGCAACGGCGGCGAAAAGCGTATCTTCAAACATAACGATCTGGATGATCTGCGACGGATTATGGCTGCTGATGATCCTGACGCGCCAAAACTGATAGCCTTCGAATCTGTGTATTCCATGGATGGCGATTTCGCCCCGATCAAAGCGATTTGTGATCTGGCAGATGAATATGGCGCGTTGACCTATATCGACGAAGTTCACGCCGTCGGCATGTATGGGAAGCGCGGGGGCGGTATTGCCGAACGCGACGGGTTGGCGCACCGCGTCGATATCATCAATGGAACGCTGGCCAAGGCGTTTGGCGTCATGGGCGGCTATATCGCTGCATCCGCGAAAATGTGTGACGCAGTAAGATCTTACGCGCCGGGTTTCATTTTTACGACGTCTATCCCACCCGCTGTTGCGGCGGGGGCGGCGGCGTCAGTTGCGCATCTGAAAACCGATCAAGAGCTACGTGACCGCCATCAAACACAGGCGAAAATCTTGAAAACCCGTCTGCGCGGCCTTGGATTGCCGATCATTGATCATGGTAGCCATATCGTGCCGCTGATTGTTGGCGATCCGGTTCATACGCAAAAACTGTCCGATATGTTGTTGCGGGAACACGGCATGTATGTGCAGCCGATCAATTTCCCGACAGTGCCACGGGGAACCGAACGGTTGCGTTTTACGCCATCTCCGGTTCATGGACCGAAGGAAATGGACGCGCTTGTGAAGGCTCTGGACGCTTTGTGGTCCCATTGTGCGCTGAATCGTGCCGAGCTTGCCGGCTGAAAATTGCCGCATGTGCAAAATGGTTTTCCTTGTGGTATCGAGAGGGCAAGGAACGGTAACGAGACGAATCGGACCGTTTCGATGGGGCATACAGGCAAGGGTTACGGATGATCCGAAAAGGGTTCAGACGCTCTAAAGATGAACAGGTCGTTAAAGCGGCAGGTTTTGACGCGTTTGATTTGCGTCTTGGTGATCTGATGCGTGGCGAACGTGCGACCATGGGCAAAAGCCTTTTGGACGTGCAACGTGAACTCAAAATCAAAGCCGCCTATATTGCAGCGATTGAGAACGCCGATCCTACAGCCTTTGACACACCAGGTTTTATTGCTGGTTATGTAAGGTCCTACGCACGGTATTTGAATATGGATCCCGATTGGGCGTTCGACACGTTCTGTACCGAAAGTGGGTTTGCTACCGCGCACGGCATGTCCGAGCAGGCTTCCGGCGCAAAGTCGACGCGCCAAGCACCATTTGACAAAGACATTTTTGCCTCGCCAGCAATGCCGTTTATTCCAGCAGGCGATGCGATGTTTGCAGCTGTTGAACCGCGCGCTGTTGGTTCTTTTGCGGTCTTGATCGCGCTGATTTGTGGCCTAGGCTACGGCGGCTACACGGTGCTGCAAGAGGTGCAAAAGGTACAATTGGCGCCGGTTGAGAACACGCCGACGGTTGTGGCCAGCATTGACCCGCTGGCGGGTGGCGGTTTGCCTGCCAACGATGCGGGCGTGAATGTCGTTGCCGGATTTGACGCGCCGTCGACTGAAAGTCTGGATCGTCTGTATCGCCCGCAAGCGCTGGATGCGCCCGTGTTGGTGCCACGTGATGGTCCAATTGCGTCGCTTTCACCGTATGCAAATGGCAGGTTTGCACCCACAATAGGGGAACGTCCCGGCCTTATGGGGCAGGACGGCCTTCTATCAGAAGTTGGTGCGATGACGCTGGCGGGTGTGGCACCCAACATCCAAGTGACAGAAAATCCGCCTCCTGGTGTGCAGCTTGTGGCTGTTCGGGATGCGTGGGTGCGGGTGCGCGCGGCTGACGGGACTGTCATCTATGAGGCGACGATGGTCGCTGGTGACACGTTTAACGTGCCGCAAACGATCGAACCCGCAACACTGCGCATAGGTGAATCCGGCGCGGTTTATTTCTTGGTGAACGGGGCGCATTATGGTCCAGTTGGTCCAAGCGGGCAGGTGACGTCTAATCTGGCGCTGTCTGTGGACAACCTGACGACCAGCTTTGCGGTTGCCGATCTGACGGCCGACAGTGATCTGGCCGACGTCGTGCGCGTGGCCGAACTTCAGGTTCTGACGCCGACACAAAACACTGACTAATAACCGCCAGTTAAACTGTCGCAGGCCGTTGTTCGCGCGCTGCGCCGGCGCTAAATAATGAATAACTCTCCCTGACAGGTGAACCCGCGATGTCGCTGAACCCTATCCGCCCTTGGCGCAATATTTACCGCCGCAAAAGCCGCCAGATCATGGTGGGAAAAGTCCCTGTGGGGGGCGACGCGCCGATCACGGTGCAGACGATGACTAACACACTGACACCGGATGTGAGCGGCACGCTGGCGCAAATTCAGCGCTGTGTCGATGCAGGCGTTGATATTGTGCGGGTGTCAGTTCCGGACGAAGATAGTTCCAAGGCGCTAAAAGAGATTTGCGCGGCCAGCCCTGTGCCAATCGTTGCGGATATTCATTTTCATTACAAACGCGGCATCGAGGCGGCTGAGGCGGGGGTGGCGTGTCTACGTATCAACCCGGGCAACATCGGGTCCGAAGCGCGGGTGCGCGAAGTTATCAAGGCTGCGAAAGACAACAATTGTGCTATGCGCATTGGGGTGAATGCCGGATCGCTCGAAAAGCATCTGCTTGATAAATATGGCGAACCTTGCCCTGATGCGATGGTTGAGTCCGGTTTGGACCATATCAAACTATTGCAGGACAACGATTTTCACAATTTTAAAATCAGCTGCAAAGCGTCCGACGTGTTCATGGCCGCAGCCGCCTATCAGCAGTTGGCTGAGGCAACGGATGCGCCGATCCATCTTGGGATCACTGAGGCGGGCGGCCTGATGTCCGGCACGATCAAATCTTCAATTGGAATGGGGTCTTTGCTGTGGGCGGGCATCGGCGACACGATCCGTGTGTCCCTGTCGGCAGATCCTGTGGAAGAGGTGAAGGTTGGCTATGAGATCCTCAAGTCCCTCGGGTTGCGCCATCGCGGGGTAAATATCATTTCCTGCCCTAGCTGCGCGCGTCAAGGGTTTGATGTGATCAAAACCGTTGAAAAGTTGGAAAAACGGCTCGAACATATCAAAACGCCGATGTCGCTGAGCATCATTGGCTGTGTTGTGAACGGCCCCGGTGAGGCGCTGATGACCGACGTTGGGTTTACTGGCGGCGGCAATGGTGCGGGCATGGTTTATCTTGCTGGCAAGCAATCCCACAAGCTGAGCAATGACGACATGATCGAACATATCGTCGAGCAGGTTGAGGCGAAGGCGGCAGTTTTGGACGCGGCTGCTGCGGTTGAGGCTGCTGCGACGGAATAAATTTCGAATTTCGAGGCGCTTAAATCCGAACAATGCGGCTGCGCTGCGGACGCTTGGGGCTAGCCCCCGTCCTTCGGCCCCCCCGGGATATTTTTGAAACAACGTCAGGTTTGAAGCAAATACAGCGTCAGAGGCAATCGGGCAGGTTAATTAGCTGTCGTCGCGTTCCTGTTCGATGATCTGGCGCATCTGCGCAAGGTTGATGTAGCCGCGCACCAGCTGGTCGCCAAACACGAATGTCGGCGTGCCGGTGATCTGCATCTGGTCCCCAAGGGCGCGATTATTGGCCAGAACCGTTTGCGTGGCGTCACTTTCCATTTCGGCAAAGATTGCGTCTGCGTCGAGGT
The DNA here is from genome assembly GCF_000155675.2 of Octadecabacter antarcticus 307. Classification (GTDB taxonomy): domain Bacteria; phylum Pseudomonadota; class Alphaproteobacteria; order Rhodobacterales; family Rhodobacteraceae; genus Octadecabacter; species Octadecabacter antarcticus. Next base: position 2,882,788 of record NC_020911.1, on the reverse strand, counting down.
CAAATGCCGCAGCAAGCGAGCCGAGGCTGGCCGGTGTCACGTCGGAGTTCAGGGCAATAAGCGCGTCAGATATCAGTTTATACGCCGCGTCCCCCGCAACGGTTTTTGTGGCGATAGCGAATTGCGAGGCCAGCATGGATTGTTCGCCCAAGATTGGAAATTCTTTGGTGATTATGCGGATGTTGCCATCGCTTGTGACCAGTTCAGCCACTTCCGGATGGGCGCGGCGGCAGAAACCACAGCGGTAGTCGATGAATTCAACGATCGTGATGTCGCCGTCCGGATTGCCACCAACAAAGGAAAATCCGTCATTCAGCAGTGCGTTCATATTGACCTGTGCCAGCGTTTCGTCGCGCGTCGCTTCGGCCTGTTCCTGACGGTTTTCAAGCACTGCGATGGCTTCCATCAACACTTCCGGGTTTTCCAACAGATAGGCGCGGACTTCGGCTCGAAACGTGTTGCGCTGCGCATCTGTCATGTCAGCGTCTGGCGCATCGTTTTGGGCGAACACGGATGTTGTGGTCAGCAAAAGTGCTGCGATGGTGGATGTCAGGCGCATGGGGGAAACTCCGGATAAATCATTGACCAGCAGAAAGCACGTCTTGCGCACGCTGCCAAGGGGCAGAGCCGCGCGAAAGCCGATCCGCCGCGCGGGTCGCATGGAGTGTTGCGTCATCCATCCGTCCCTGAAGCGCGTATCGTTCCGCCGTGGCCAGCGACGCGAGGCCCAATTGATTGGTGCGCGCATAGGCCTGCCCAAGATCGCGCAAGGTATTTGATGATTGCCCGTCCAAGGCGCGCGCACGTTCCAGTGCCGCTACTGCGCGCGCATTGCTGTCAGCCGTATCCAGCGCCAGCAAAGCACGACCGTAACCCGCCAAGATCAGCGGTTCATTGCCATTGAGCGCGACGGCGTTCTGGTAGGCTTGCACCGCGGGTCCCGCCTGACGGCTTTCGAGCAGGATTTGACCGTAAAGTTCATACCAGTAGGCATCGTTGGGATACTGCGCCAGAAGCGACTGCATCGCTTGAATGGCACGATTGGCGTCCGCTTGGCGGTGATAGGCGACTGCGGCGCGCATGATGCCAATGGGGGAGGTGTCATTTCGCACCCGGCGCAGGGTCCAGCCGGGGTTTTGCGTGAACGCGCTGAGTTTACCTTGCGCGCGCTCGAACCAGAAATCGGCGTTCGGATTGGGCTGCGCGGTGCCAGGATTAGCGGCGATCAGACCGCGCAAAGCGCGAATGCGATCTGATGTCAGCGGGTGCGTGCGCGCGTATGGATCTTGGCGTGACACAGACAGCACTTCTTGGCCGCGAAACAATTCAAGCACTTCTGCAGCACTCGCAGGGTCCACGCCTGCGCGCAGCATAAAGCGGACGCTGGATTGATCGGCGGCTGATTCTTCGGCGCGGGTGTGGGCGAAAAACTGACGCTGCGCGGCACCAGTTGCACCAGCAGCAATACCACCCGCCGCCGCAGCACTGTCAGAGGCAAGGGCGACAGCCATTGCCAGCGCGAGGCCGAAACCCGCGGCATTGTTGGCACCGCGTAGATTTGTGAGCCGACGTGAGATGTGGCCATTGGCAATATGCGCAGCCTCATGGGCGATGATGGATTGCAACTGGCCCGCACTGTTGACCCGTTGCAACAGGCCCGAGTGGATAAAGATCGCGCGGCCATTGATGACAAAGGCATTCATGCTGCTATCGTTGACAACCAAGATCCCCACATTGTTTGGGTTCAACCCCGCTGCGCGCAGGATGGGGCCCGCCAACTGATCAAGGCTGTGTTCGATGTCTGCATCACGGATCAGGTTTACCGCATGGGCGGGTGCCGCGACGTTCATCAGCGTGAGAGCGGCGCCTAGGAAGAGGGACAAGACTGAAAGGCGCATTGACGGGCTCCGGCGGGACAGGGCAAACAGGTTTCAAAGCAACGTAAGGCAGAGCAGATGCGGAATTCAAGACGGGGCAACGTTGATCCCTTCATCGTGATGGACGTGATGGAAGCAGCGCGGGCGGCTGAAACCGCTGGGCGCCATATTATCCACATGGAAGTGGGCCAACCGGGGACGGGGGCACCGCAAGACGCGGTGCGGCGGTTGTCTGCCGATATGTCGCGTGATCCATTGGGCTACACAGTTGGACTTGGGTTGCCGGAATTGCGCGCTCGGATCGCACAGCACTACCGCGATTGGTACGGGGTTGAGCTGGACGCGGATCGCGTGGTGATCACCGCAGGCGCGTCGGGCGCATTTTTACTGGCATTTTCGGCGTTGTTCGACACCGGCGAACGGGTCGGCCTTGGTGCGCCATGCTATCCGTCTTATCGCCAGATTCTGAAGGCGTTGGATTTGGTGCCAGTTGATATGCCCACAACGATGGCGGCGCGCATGCAGCCTGTGGCGGCGGACGTTATCGCACATGATTTGTCAGGTCTAATTGTCGCGTCACCTGCGAACCCCACAGGCACGATGCTGGACATTGATGCCATGCGCGCACTGGCGGACGCCTGTGAAGCAACTGGGGCCGCGTTTATCAGCGATGAGATTTATCACGGGCTGGCCTACGATGGCCGCGCCGTGAGCGCGTTGGAGGTGACGGACGAGGTTTATGTCATCAACTCGTTTTCCAAGTATTTTTCCATGACGGGCTGGCGCGTTGGGTGGATGGTTGTGCCCCGTGATCAAGTGCGCACGATTGAACGCTTGGCGCAAAACATGTTTATCTGCCCGTCGCATGCGTCGCAACGATTGGCGCTGCATGCGATGGAATGCGGGGCGGATCTGGATCTGAATGTGGACGTCTACCGCGCCAATCGTGCGCTGATGCTTGCGGAACTGCCAAAGGCCGGCCTCGGCAAGTTCGCGCCGCCTGATGGGGCGTTCTATGTTTATGTTGACGTGTCTGATTATACTTACAACAGCGTAAAGTTCTGCGCACAGGTCCTTGAAAAGGCGGGCGTTGCGATCACACCGGGTCTAGATTTTGATCCGGTTGAAGGGCACCGTTGGGTGCGAATGTCGTATGCCCGATCCACGGAAGATATTCGTGAAGGTCTTGTGCGACTGACGGCGTTTATGGCCCATCGGGAGGCAGTCGTTTGAGGTTTTGGGGCAAAGCGAAATTAGGGGTTTTGGCGCTGTGGTTGGCGTTCTCAACGGGCCTTGGCGCGCAGGAGCTTTCAGGACTGGCGCGGCTGGATGTCGCGCAATCGGGCGCCGTTGATCAGTTTCGCCGCGCCGAGGTCGCTCTGTATTTGTCCCAGCCGGTGCCTTACCGCGTGTTTACTCTGGAGGGTCCGAATCGTTTGGTGATGGATTTTCGCGAGGTTGATTTTCGCGCCGTTGATGAAATGGCATTTACCAAAAGTGATTGGATTTCGGGCGCACGATTTGGGGCGCTACGTCCGGGGTGGAGCCGGATGATCCTTGATCTGGTGGACCCCGTCCGCGTCGATCAGGCGGGCATGACAGTGAACGCTGTTGACGGAACCGCGCAGATTGACGTTGTGTTGCGTGCTGCGACACAGGCGGGTTTTGCGGCGGCGGCAGGTCCGCCGAACGATCCCGATTGGGCGTTTCTGATGGCGGCGGATCCTGTATTTGTGGCACCACAAGACGACGAAGGGCCGTTGATTATTGTGATTGATCCTGGCCATGGCGGGCTTGATCCCGGCGCAGAACACGCCAATGTGCAAGAAGCTGACGTAATGCTGGCGTTGGCGCTGGAATTGGCTGCGGCATTGGGCCGGATTGAGGGCGTTCAGCCTGCTGTTACCCGGGCGGATGATACGTTTGTGGCGCTGCAAGAACGCCTGACATTGGCACGCGGCGCGCGCGCGGATTTGTTCATTTCGCTGCATGCAGATGCCTTGGAAGGTTTGCAGGCAACGGGCGCGTCGGTCTATACATTAACGGATGTTGCGGCTGAAGGCGCGTCCCAGCGGATGGCAGAACGTCATGAGGGCGGTGATTTACTGGCGGGCGTCGATCTGCGCGGGCAGGGCGATGAAGTCGCGATGGTATTGCAAGACATGTTGCGGGTCGAAACGGCGGCAGCGGGGGAGCGGTTTGCCGATCAGTTGGTTCAAGCGATGCGCGACACGGGCGCGGTTTTGAATTCGCGACCAAGGCGGCAGGCGGAACTGGCCGTTTTGAACGCGGCTGATTTTCCGTCCGTTTTGTTGGAGGTCGGATTTTTGTCCAATAACGTGGACCGCGCACGGCTGACCAGCCCGCAAGGGCGCGCGCCGATTGTGGCGGCGGTAACGCTGGCAGTTGGGCGTTGGGCAATCCAAGAAGCCGCGCTTGCGCCGCTGATCAAGCAGTAAAAAGCGCCAGTCAGATGCTGTGGCCTTGGTAGTTGGGGTCTTCGGGGCGAAAGGTGAGGGCCTTAAATCCAAGGTTCTGCAACATTGCGCGATATTCATCAGGATCAAGGCTGGTGAGATAGACGGGTGCGCCTGTGGCCTGGCCCCAGACATCTCTGGCGCAGTGACCGGATGTGAACATCGATGAGGCTTTGGGGGCAGCTTGGGCGGCAAAGGTTGCAAACATCGCCCGCTGGTCGGTTTGGCTTAGATGGAAAAAGCGTGTTCCGCGCGAGGATGGCATCAAATTTTTCGCCCAGATCAAGGGTTCTCATATCTGCGTGAACGGCGGTGGCGTTTGGCAGGGTTTGCGCGAACAGATCGACCATCGCTGCGGTCCCGTCGCCCCCCGTCATGGCCATACCGCGTTTGGCCAGACAGGTGGCGATTGGCGCACCGGGGCCGCAGACCAGATCAAGAAGGTGGCGCAGCGACACATTGTGCGGCGTGATGCCTAACATGCTGTCCAATATAGGTTTTTCAAACAAGCTGCGATTGCGCTGAGACTGATAATCAGCCGCGACACGGTCATAGGTTGTGATGATGTCTGCGGGGCTAATTGGGCTGTCATGGCGTCGCTGTGTGCTGGCAGGGCGGGTCGTGCAGCGGCCATGACACGCACCGTAATCGAACCAGCGCAAAGAAGCCAAAAACGCGTGGTGATCTTTTGACGATCTCGCACAAACTGCTTATAAGCGGTGGAATTCCATTAGGGGCACTTCGCCGTATGATCCTGCGTTTCATCTTTTCGTTCTTTGGCGGCATTTTTTCGACGCTGACGCTTGGTGCTGGAATGGCCGCCCTGACACTGGGTGCGATTTTCTACATGTATGGCAGAAACTTGCCAACCTATGAGACATTGGCAAATTATCAGCCCAAGACGATCAGCCGCGTGTATTCCGGCGAAGGCCAGGTGATTGATGAATTTATCGAAGAACAGAGATTGTTCACACCGATCGAAGGAATTCCTGATCTTGTTGTGCATGCTTTCATCAGTGCAGAGGACAAAGAGTTCTTTGAACATGACGGCTATTCTGTAACTGCCATTCTGTCTGCGGCCCGTGATTTTATCACGACGGGAGGGCAGACGGTTCGCGGTGGTTCAACAATTACGCAGCAAGTTGCCAAAGGATTGTTGTTGGATGGATCGCGGACAATTGAGCGCAAAGTGCAAGAAATTATCCTCGCGCCTCGGCTTGAAGCGGTTTTGGGCAAGCAAGGCGTCTTAGAAGTGTACCTGAACGAGATTTTTCTCGGGCAGAATTCCTATGGCGTGACAGCAGCGGCGCGTACCTATTTCAACAAGACGCTCAGCGAATTGACGCCGGGCGAAGCGGCTTATCTGGCGTCCGTGACGCGGCGACCCTCGGATATGCACCCCGTACGCAACCGAGATGTTGCGTTGTTTCGCCGAAACAACACCCTGCGTGAGATGTTTGAAAACGGATACATATCTGAGACCAATTATGAAACAGAAGAGGACCTGCCCTTGCTATCCGTGCAAGGCGGCGATTTTCCGAGCTACCAAGTAGAGCGTCCAGACCGCGATTATTTCACCGCCGCTATTGCAAACGAAGTCGAGGGGCTGTTCCCGGATCAAGAAATGGGCAGCGCCGGTTTGTCGATCCGTGCAACTGTGGACGAAGAACTGCAGGCGGCGGCGCGTGATGCGCTGCAGCGCCAGTTGGAAACCTATGATCGCGGCATTGGCCGCTGGCGGGGCACGGGGCTGACGATCCCTGTTGAGATGTTGTCAGACGAAGAACAATGGCGGGCTGTATTGCGAAGCGCACCTATTATTCGTACGATTTCGCTTGAAAGCCAGTGGTTTCCTGCGGTTGTGCTTGACGTGGACGAGACCGAGATGCGGATGGGCATCGAAGGTTGGGTTGCGGGCGATGAAGACCCCATCGTGCCGCGCGGTGACATTGAATGGATGCGCGGCAGTTTCGCGGACAATTTTGATGCGGGTGATGTGGTCCATGTGCGCCGGCTGACGCAAGACTCTGACGGCGCGTTTATTCGTTGGACACTGCGTCAAGTGCCAGAAGTGCAGGGCGCGTTTATGGCGATGGACGTCAACACGGGCCGCGTTCTGGCAATGCAGGGTGGGTTTGGCTATGAAATCGTTATTTCTGAGCTTAACCGTGCCTATGCACAGCGCCAGCCAGGCTCGGCGTTCAAGCCGTTCGTTTTTGCAGCAGCGTTGGATTCTGGCTACACGCCCGCCACGGTCGTGGTTGACGCCCCGGTTGAAGTGTCGGCTGGTGGTGAGATTTGGCGTCCGCAGAACTATTCCAACCAGTTTTACGGCCCTACACCGCTGCGCACCGGAATTGAGCAGTCGCGCAACGTGATGACAGTGCGTTTGGCGCAAGAGGTTGGGATGCGGGTTATTGCGGAATATGCCGAACGGTTTGGTGTATATGACAATATGACGGCATTTTTGTCAGCGTCCCTCGGGTCCGAGGAAACTACGCTGTACCGACTGGTCGCGGCCTATGCGATGTTCGCAAATGGTGGTGAGCGGGTGGAGCCGACGTTGGTTGACAGGGTGCAAGATCGCTTCGGCGATACAATTTATCGTCACGATCAAAGGATTTGCGCGGAATGTTCTGACGCGACCCTTGAACAGGGACGTGGCCCGCGCATCGTTTCGGATCGCGAACGTGTGATGAATGCGGTGACAGCGTATCAGTTGACGTCAATGTTGGAAGGCGTGGTTATTCGCGGCACTGCGCGTGGCGCGGTTAATCTACCGGTGCCGATTGCAGGCAAGACAGGCACCACTAACGACGAGAAAGATGCGTGGTTTGTCGGCTTTTCAAGCAATATTGTGGCCGGCTGCTACATCGGCTTTGACACCCCGCGCCCCATGGGACGTGGGGGGTCTGGCGGCGCGTTATGCGCCCCAGTGTTCAATGCGTTTATGGAGACGGCGATTGCGAAATACGGTGGCGGCGCGTTTGCAGTGCCCGATGAGTGCATGTTCATTAACATTGATCGCTTTACCGGTGCGCGCCTTCCGGATGGTGTGTCGGGCAGCAATGTTGTACGCGAATGTTTCCGTATTGGCGAAGAGCCTATCTTTGGCATCACCTTTGATGGTGGTTTTGCAATGGCGGCGGACCTGCCACTGTTTGAAGAAGCGCGTCCGCGTGATGCGGTCAGCGTCACGACGTCAGACGGTAATACGGCGACAATCAATTCCAACGCCAGTTTCGGGTCGCTGTCTTCGGGCGGGCTGTATTGACGGGGTTGATTGCCCCTCTTGGGACGATGCGATAAAGGATCCCGGAAGTCCACCTTGGCACCCCTTAGTAGAAGTCTGATATGCGCGCTGAAATTCAAACGATCGTTGTTGAAATTGAAAAAAGCTTGTCGCTGCTGGCGCAGCGAATGGAGTGGGACACGGCGTCCCACCGCCTTGAAGAATTCAACGCGCGGGTTGAAGATCCGACGCTGTGGGACGACCCAGAGGCCGCGCAAAAGTTGATGCGTGATCGCCAGTCGTTGGTCGATGCCATCGCAAGCTATGAGGTCATCAAACAAGAGCTGTCGGATCATATTGAGCTGATCGAGATGGGCGAGATGGAGGACGACTCGGACATTGTCACCGAGGCTGAGGAAGCGCTCAAGGTCCTAGCGGCGAAGGCGGCCAAGAAAGAGCTCGAAGCCCTGCTAAACGGCGAAGCGGACGCCAATGACACCTTCCTTGAGATTAATTCAGGCGCTGGCGGCACCGAAGCCTGCGACTGGGCCGCGATGTTGGCACGGATGTATATCCGTTGGGCCGAGCGCAAGGGCTACAAGGTAGACCTACAATCTGAGTCGGCAGGCGAAGAAGTTGGCATTAAATCGGCGTCCTATAAGATCAGCGGTCATAACGCCTATGGGTGGTTGAAGTCTGAAAGTGGTGTACATCGATTGGTGCGGATTTCACCGTTTGACAGCGCAGCCAAGCGGCACACGTCGTTTACATCTGTGAAAGTCTACCCTGTTGTTGATGATAACATCGAGATCGAGGTCAATCCGTCCGACATTCGCATCGACACCTACCGATCGTCCGGTGCTGGCGGTCAGCATGTGAACACAACCGATTCCGCGGTGCGGATCACTCATGCGCCGACGGGAATTGTTGTGACGTCATCCGAGAAATCACAACACCAGAACCGCGATATTGCGATGAAAGCGTTGAAGAGCCGATTGTATCAGATTGAGCTGGATAAGCGCTCAGCACTGGTCAACGAGGTCCATGAGAACGCAGGCGATGCAGGGTGGGGCAACCAAATCCGGTCCTATGTGTTGCAGCCCTATCAGATGGTCAAAGATCTGCGCACCCGCCATGAAACGTCAGACACGCAAGGTGTGTTGGACGGCGATTTGGACGCGTTCATGGGCGCAACACTGGCGATGGACGTCAGTGGCAAAAGCCGTGCGGATGCCAACGCCGAGGATTGAGGCTGAAGACTAAGGTCTGGGGCGACCTACGCCTGCGGCGAGTGGGGGCCAAAATCCTTTCGGATTTTGGCGGTGCCTGCGGCGGACAGGTATTTATAAACCAAAGAAGCTGTGTGCCGCTTGACGCGGTGGGGTTGGCGCGGGATGATTGAAGCTGGAGGAATGTTATGTCCGAAACTTCGACACCAGTCGCGTCACCAATTCCAAGTATCGGCACTGTTACGGTGCACGAGCTCTGGACTTGCCTGAAGGCAGGCGTCGCTGATTTTCGGGCGGCGCCGCAATTCGGCCTGTTCTTTTCTGCGGTCTATGTTTTGGCCGGATTTTTCATGCTTTGGCTTGGGGCAGGGCATGTGTCATGGATTTTGGTGACATCATTGGGGTTTCCGCTGGCCGCGCCGTTCGCGGCAGTGGGGCTTTATGAAGTGTCACGCCGGTTGGAGGCTGGGGTGTCGCTGAAATGGCGCGCGATCTTGGGTGTTGTATCGCAGGAACGCACGCGGCAAGTGCTGTTGCTGGGTGCGATCATCGTGCTTTATTTCCTGTTCTGGACGTTTCTCGCGCATATGATTTTTGCGCTGTTTATGGGGCTTGGTACGCTGACCAATATTTCAACATCCTGGGAGGCCTTTCTGACGCCAACAGGACTGGCGATGATGGGTGTAGAAATGGCTGTGGGGGCGGTGCTGGCGTTCTTTTTGTTTTCGTTGACGGTCGTCAGTCTACCGCTGTTGCTTGAGAAAGAGATCGATTTCATCACGGCGATTCTGTTAAGCCTGCGCTGCGTGCGCGCGAATATTTGGGTTATGCTGTGCTGGGCATTTGTTGTTGCGGCGCTGACGTTTATCGCACTTTTACCATGGTTTTTAGGCTTGCTGTTTGTGCTGCCTATACTAGGCCATGCGACGTGGCATCTGTATCGCCGCGCGCTTTATGATCCGCTTTAGGGGCGTGAACGAGCGGATTTGAAAACTGGGCGGACACGAAAAAGGGGCCAGCGCTGGTGCGCGGCCCCGTTTTATACATTCAGAAAACGTTTAGGCTTTTGGCGCGACTGGTGGGGCGACCGGTGCTGCTGCTTTTGGCGCACTTTTGGGCGCGCCAGTGTTGAGTGGGTCGTCTTGGCGCTGAACCGAGCCTTCGAAGTGTGCACCGGATTCAATCGCGATGGTCTTGTGGATTATGTCACCCTCGACCCGTGCGGTCGACGTTAGGCGGACCTTGAGACCGCGAACGGTGCCAACGATGCGGCCATTAACGACGACGTCATCGGCCATGCATTCGCCGTTCACTGTCGCACCTTCGCCAACTGTCAGCAGATGCGCGCGAATGTCGCCATCAACGGTGCCTTCAATCATGATGTCGCCAGTCGTCTTCAGGTTGCCTGTGATGTGCAGGTCCGTGGACAACTGCGACGCCGGTGGTTTTGCCTTGGGCGCGGAGGATTTGAAATCGCTCTGCGAGGGGACAGGGGACCCGCCAGAAGGCCGAGCCGTGTCCGGTGTGGAAGGGGCGGCAGGGCTGCCGGGTTCGTTGATTTTGCTTTTAGAAAACATCTTGTCCAGCTCTTATATAAATCATGGGGTTTACGGGTCGTCCGCCAACGCGGATTTCGTAGTGAAGGTGCGGACCAGTTGACCGTCCGGAGTTTCCAATATCACCAATCCGATCGCCACGCGAGAGTCTTTGTCCAACTTCGACGCGAATTCGACTTTGGTGCGCATATCGGGTCTCAATGCCGAACGCATGCTGTATCTTGACTAAACGTCCATATCCTGAGGACCAGCCGGCAAACGTTACCACACCGTCCGCCGGAGCGTAGATCGGCGTGCCAATCGGGGCTGCAAAGTCGGTGCCATTGTGCATTCTGCCCCAGCGCATGCCGTAGCCGGAGGTAAAGCGAAAGCCGGAGCGCACAGGCATATCGAACGGTATACGTTCCGCCGCGATGCGGTACAAGTTCAAACGGTCCATCGACCCGAGGATACCGTTGGCACGGGCGGCGTCGGGATCTTCTTGCCCGCCACGAGTGGAAAATTGCAGCGGCGTAAGCGGGCCACCGGTGCCAGAATAGCCGCGGCGCACCTGTTCAAGCACATCTTCGGGGTTCATACCAGCGGCGCGAAACATATTATCGAGCGGAGCGACAGAAACCGTGAATGCCTCTTCGAGTTGGCGGAAAATCTGGTCGTTTCGTTCTTGCAGAAGGCGCAGTTCGAGTTCCATGTCAGCGGCATGGCTGAGGGCGAACTCGGCGTCGCTGGCGATCTGGTCGCGCTCAGCGGCGGTATCCGCGAGGGCGGTTGCCAATATATCAACTGTGCCGTCCGCTTGGCTTGCCTGCGCATAACCGATCGGCAGGTCGCCATCCCCGTTGATGGCGGTTTCAAGCACCAAGATCTGTTCTTGCGCGTCTTTGCGTTCGCCCATTGTGCGGCGCAGCGTGACTTGCACAACTTCGAGGCCAGTTTCCAATTCACGGCGGCGATCCTCGGAGCGAAGTAATTCTGACTGCATGAGAGAGACTTGATCAAGCGCGGAGGAGAACCGTTGTTGCGCGGCGACAGCTTCGTTGGCACGCACATCGCGTTCAACAGACATCGCGTTGAGGCGGTCTTCGTAGGTGGTCTGGTCGCGTTGTGCCTGGGCGCGGAAGTTGCCCGCACCGATGCTGTCCATCAACAGCACAGCGGTGGCAATAATCGTCCAACCTACAATAAGGGCGCTACCCGCCCACGCAACAAGTTGGGTTTCAGGCTTGAGGCGGATAAACCGCGTCTCGGTGTCTGATCGCAAGAATAGACGCTTCTCAGGGAAGCGCTTTTCCAAAGCGACATGCATCTTATGTATCAAGCGTGCTTTCACGTGTATGTCCTGATCCCATCCCTAGCCGTTAACGTGGGCCCAACAATCACGTCATGTCCGTGTTAACGGGTGGTGGAATCGCTGGCAAGGTTTTTGGCCAAAAGATTGAAGATACAGCCCGGTACGAGGTGATGTTGGCAGCAAACCGCCGATTATGATTGGGAGATTGGGGCGCATGGGGCGCAGTAATTAGTTAACGTTGGGATCGTTTGGTGACGGGCGCAACGGCGCAGACGATAAAAAATGGCCATCAAAATGGATGGCCTTTTCGAATTTGGGTGGCTGTGACGTCACACCGGATCGTTAGCGCAGAAGGATATCGCCAGAGCCGCAAAGCTCGTGCTGGGTTACCATGTCATTAACACTCCCATCCACGAACGTCTGGCGGACCCAGACATCGTATGTACAGTTATCGGGGGTTCTGCTCAGCGCTAATTTCGCGGCTTGCACCGAGCGCGATTATGCGCCCTTGCAAACGTTGGGACGGCCAATTTACGACGTTATTACCATCTATATAGATTTCATTGACTTCAAGTTTGAGGTTGTTGTTCACTGTCATTGAAATTCTGTCAGCCGTTACAGGCAGCGCGAGGGCCACAACGCTAAGCGCAAGAGTCGAAGAGTATTCTAAGATACAGCAATTTGTCACTTTTTTGAAACAATAACCTCCAGTCAGTCTGTCGTAAAAGCCAAGCTTGGCGGAGAAATTCGGTTCGACTAAGCTGTTTTGCAACGTTTTTTAAAAATGGCAGACGTCGCAGGACATGAACGTCCTGCCTGAAATCACATCATGGTACAGGCTGTCGCGGCCGGTGCTGATTGATCACGATCGTGACGTCGGACTTGGCGTGCAAAAAATTTGATGTGCAATGCTGTTTTGCGGATCGACACCCAGTCTGGGCCGATCCGCAAGGTGGGCAGTCCGCAAAACGAGAACTGTGGTTAGCTGTACCAATCACCCATTTTCGCCTCGATCCCATCTGACAGCATTGCGGCGAATTGGGGGGGGGGGTCCTGTGTGCCGTTGTCGCGGCAACGGTAGTGGTAAGCTTAGACATAAGTCGGGGCAAATTCAACCACGGCGGACGCTGCGTCCATCGTGAAGGGCAAGTTCATGCAGACAAACGCGAGGTCGATGTTTTCAAGGCCACGCATTTCGGGCGTGTCTTCGGTGTCGTCGGAAATGTAGACGCGGAAGTCGCGGCAGGTCAGCACATAACCGTTGTCGCACCCTTCTGGGTGAAAGCTCAGGCGGTCCTCGGTGATGTTATAGGCGGCGATTGCATCAATCGTCAGATCGCCCAGTCCCATGGTTTCGCGATTGGCCAGCGACGTCGCGCGGGCCTGTTGGTCTTCAGTTAGCATGTCAGATACGGCTGTATTGGCGATAAAAATGCTGGCCCTAGTGTCGAGGGCTGCAAGCGTTGCTGCATTGAAATGATCACCGTGTTCATGGGTGATCAGGATCATGGCCGCCGCTGGCAGACCTGCGTAGGCCGAAGGATCGCATACCGGGTCGACGTAGATTGTGCCATCAGCCAGTTCCGGCACCAAAGATGCGTGCGCGATGGGATGGACGATGAGATTGCCCATTGATGTTGTAAACTTATCCGGCGCGTGGCCGTCGGCGCGCGCGGCAAAGGGCAGCAATGCAATCGCTGCGTCAGAACCGGCAAGGAAGGTTCTACGGCTGCGCATTTTGTACTATCCGATTTTGGACGGGATAAATGTTTACGGAGCGCATTAGATTTTCTGTCTAGAGCGCGCGGATGGTGTCCAAGACGTCATCAACATGCCCCGGTACTTTTACTTTGCGCCAGATCTTGGCGATTTTTCCATCATTGATCAAAAAAGTGGTGCGTTCGATCCCCATGAAAACCTTGCCATACATCTTTTTTTCGCCCCAGACGCCGTAGCGTTCGCAGACGTCGCCATCCGCGTCAGACAACAGGGCGATTTTGAGGTCGTGTTTGGCAATGAACTTTTCATGTTTGGTGACGGTATCTTTGCTGACCCCAAGGATCGTGGCGCCGCTTGCGGCAAATGCGGCCAGTTGGTCGGTGAACCCAATGGCTTCGGTCGTGCAGCCCGGTGTGTCGTCGCGCGGATAGAAATAAACCACAACGGGGCCCCTCAGGTCGGCCAAAATTACGGTACTGCCGCCGTCACGGGGCAGGGAGATGGCGGGCGCAGTATCGCCTTCACGAAGTTCTGACATATCGAGGTCCAATCATGTTGTAATCCCTTTGCGTTCTAGCCCGTCAGCGGCGAATATAAACCCCAATGAGAGAGAACAAGAACACCACAGCGGAAATTGACGTGCCGGAGGCGGAGAGCCGCCGCCCTGTTCCGTCGCGCCGTTTGCGCGCGTTGTGGTGGCTGCGTGCCCTGATCTTGTTGATTGGCGCGCCGGTGTTGATGGCGATTATCGCCGCAGTTTTGCTGATTGGCCGCGAGGTGTCAGCGCCGTCATGGATCGTGCGTGACGTCGAAGTGCGTGCGGCTGAGGTTTTGGCAGGCGGATCGTTGGGGTTCGGCGCGATGAAAGTCACCATCGGGCGAGATTTTCACCCGCGATTGGTGCTGGTGAATGCAGTGCTGCGCGACGCGGAGGGCGGGATTTTGGCGCGGGTGCCACGTATCGAAACTCTCGTGTCGCCGCGCGGTGTTTTGCAGGGGCGTTTTCTGGCGCAGGAAATCAGGCTGCGTGGGGCCCAAGTTTCGCTGCGTCGTTCCAATGATGGCACTGTGGCGCTTGCGTTTGATCAGGGTGCAACGGCAATTGGGTCGGCTGATGGTTTTCTGGGCCTGCTGGATCAGATCGATAAGGTGTTTAGCCAAGGCGCGCTTGAGGCGCTTGAACAGGTGCGCGCAACAGGTCTGATTATCAATCATATTGATGCGCGCGCGGGGCGGTCTTGGGTCATTGATGACGGACGCATTGCGCTTGATTTACAAGATGGCGGGCGGCAATTGCGCGCGAATGTGGCGTTGTTGTCGGGGCGGTCGTACGTGACCAACGCAGAACTGACTTACAGGTCGCCGCGCGGCAGCCGAACGGCGCAGATCGGCCTTACGATCACAGATGCAGCGGCTGCGGATATTGCCAGCCAATCGCCGTTGTTATCATGGCTTGGCGTTTTAGATGCGCCGATTTCAGGGGCGGTGCGTGGTAAGTTGAACGAGGACGGCCGGCTGACGTCCGTGTCGGCCACGTTGCAAATTGGGGCGGGTGAATTGCGCCCCAATTCCCAAACGCGGCCCATCCCGTTCAATTCTGCCCGTACCTATATCAGTTATGATCCCTTGGCCAAACGGCTGACATTCGATCTGATCGAAGTTGACAGTGCACTTGGGCGCGTGGCGGGGACTGCGCGCACCTATCTGCGTGAATTTGAGGACGGCTGGCCGTTGGCGCTGTTGGGGCAGTTGCAATTTTCTGAGATATCCAGTGCGCCAGACGTGATTTTTGACAGCCCTGTTCACATGTCGCAGGCGAACCTTGATTTCCGATTGCGCCTTGATCCGTTTACGCTGGACATCGGACAGGCCGTGTTGGTCAGTGACGCTGTGCCGCTGCGCCTGCGGGGGCAGGTTTCGGCGGGATTACAAGGCTGGTCGGTGGCGCTGGATTTACAAACGGACGTGATTGGCACCGATCAGGTGATTGCCCTTTGGCCAACGGGCGTGGCTGCACTGACCCGCGACTGGCTGGTTGAAAACGTACAGGGCGGCGATTTTTACGATTCAACTGTTGTGTTTCGCGCGCGGCCCGATGCACCACCGTCGTTAGCGTTGTCGATGGAATTTAGCGACGCAAACGTCGCTATCATGCCCACACTACCACCCATCGAAGACGCAGGCGGCACATTATCGATCATTGATCGCCGCGTGGCGATGACGTTGGACCGCGGCCACGTGACAGCCCCGGTTGGTGGGCGGATTGAGATGGCGGGCAGCACTATGGTGATCCCGCGCACGGGCGTCCCGAACACGCCCGCGCGTTTTGATCTGTCTATGCAAGGGCGTTTGACAGCGGTGATGGCGAT
Organism: Octadecabacter antarcticus 307; assembly: GCF_000155675.2. Taxonomy (GTDB): domain Bacteria; phylum Pseudomonadota; class Alphaproteobacteria; order Rhodobacterales; family Rhodobacteraceae; genus Octadecabacter; species Octadecabacter antarcticus. The sequence continues at coordinate 2,867,038 of NC_020911.1, read as the reverse complement.
CCTGAACCTCGAACCATTTGACATACTGCGCAACGTAGATTTACCTGTGAGTTTTGCGCAGGGCCGCGCAAGCATTCAAGCGGTGCTTGAAACCCCGTTGGGGCAGGGCGTTACGCCTGATCAGCGGGTGTGGTCAGTAAGCGCGCAAGTGCGAAATGTGAAATCGGACCTGTTGATCCCGAACCGCACGATCACAGCATCGGCGCTGGAAGTGGTGGCAGACCCGGAAAGTTTGGTAGTGCGTGGGCCGGTGCAACTTGGGGATGTGGCAGCGACGATGACGTTTTCGCGCGCGCTTGGGGCGGGGTCGCAAGGCACGGCGCGGGTTGATGCGACTGTCAGTTTCGGGCCTGCGTTTCTGGACGCGTTCAACATCAATCTGCCTCCCGAAATGATCACCGGCGCGGCGCCCGCACAGATTGCCATCGACCTCAGCGATCCAAATGCATCCGCGTTTCGGCTGACGTCTGATTTGCGCGGCGTGGGATTATCGCTGGTCGGTTTCGGCTGGTCCAAGGCGCGCGATGTGGCAGGATCGCTGACGATTGTCGGGCAGTTGGGTAATGCGCCGCGCATTGATGAATTATCGATCGCTGCGCCTGGTTTACAGACCACGGGCACGATCCGATTGGCGTCCGGTGGCGGGCTTTATCGAGCGGCGTTCGAACGAGTGCGTTTGGGTGGCTGGCTTGATGCGCCGGTGGTGTTACTCGGACACGGTGCAGGGCGGCCTTTTCAGGTGCAAATTGCAGGCGGGTCGCTGGACCTGCGTGAGGCGAATTTCGACACTGGTGGTGGCGGCGAAGGCGCGCCGCTGGACATCGCGCTGGATCGGCTGCAAATCACCGACGGCATCGCAATCGAGAATTTTCGTGGCACATTTACATCGCCAGCGGGTCTTCAGGGGCAATTTCAAGGTGACGTGAATGGCACGACCCCGATCCGTGGCACGTTGGTACCTGTGGGCGGGCGGGCCGCTGTGCGCATCGTCAGCGATGACGCTGGTGGTCTGTTTCGCGCCGCGGGGATTTTGCGCAATGTCTACGGCGGTGCAATGGAGATGACGTTGATCCCAGCGGGCGCTGAGGGCAGTTATGACGGCACACTGATCGGCACCACGTTGCGCATCCGCGATGCGCCTGCGCTCGCGTCGCTTCTGGACGGGATTTCGGTCGTTGGGTTGCTGGCACAGATGAGGGGACAAGGGTTGTTGTTCTCAGATGTCGAAGCGCAATTCCGACTAACCCCAGATCGTGTGATCGTCACCCAATCAAGCGCGGTTGGTCCGAGTCTTGGGATTTCACTGGACGGGATTTACAATCAAGCCGCGCGCACGATGGATTTTCAGGGCGTTGTGTCGCCATTTTTTCTGATCAACGGGATCGGCGCGATCTTTACGCGCCCCGGGGAAGGTCTGATCGGGTTCAATTTCAACCTGCGCGGCCCCGTTGACAACCCAACCGTTCTGGTCAATCCGCTGTCCGCGCTTACGCCGGGGATGTTTCGCGATATCTTCCGCCGCTCGCCCCCTACCGTGGGCCAATAGGACCCCCGATCTATAGAACACTGACAAAATAGGACCCCGACAATGAAACTGAGCGATTTTGATTTCGATCTGCCGGACTCGCTGATCGCCGTGCGCCCCGCGCGGCCCCGCAGTTCGGCAAAGCTGTTGGTGGCTGGCGGTGATGGGACGCGCGATTTGCGCGTTACAGACCTCGTATCGGTGCTGCGGGCGGGCGATCATCTGGTGCTAAACGACACAAAGGTGATCCCCGCTCGGCTGGTCGGGGAACGTATGCGCAAAAGTACGGATGGTGCGGGTCTGGCCAAGATCGAAGTCACGTTGCTGGAACCGCAGGCGGACGGCACGTGGGCTGCGTTGATCAAGCCGCTGCGCAAAGTGCGCGATGGGGAACGTGTGGTGTTTTCTGACGATCTGTCGGCAGTGTTGGTGCACCGCTTTGATGGGATGGGGTATCTGGACTTTAACGTCACTGGTGATGATTTTGATGCGGCGTTGAACGCGGCGGGCGCGATGCCTTTGCCGCCCTATATTGCCGCCAAACGGCCAGCGGATGACCTTGATAAGGAGGATTATCAAACGGTTTGGGCGGCACGTTCCGGCGCAGTGGCCGCGCCGACTGCAAGCCTGCATTTTGAACAATGGTTGCTGGATGATTTGGCGGCGATGGGCGTGAAATTCAGCTACGTGACGCTGCACGTGGGGGCGGGGACGTTCTTGCCGGTGAAGGTTGATGATGTGGCCGATCACGTCATGCATTCCGAATGGGGACAGGTCAGCGCGTTGTCGGCGTCCGACATCATGGCGACAAAGGCGGCGGGTGGCCGTGTGATCCCCGTTGGCACAACCGCGTGTCGTCTGATTGAAACTGCCGGGGCGTCTGGCACGCTTGCGGCGTGGGAAGGCGAGACGGATATCTTCATCACGCCGGGGTTCGAATTTCAGATCACCGACGGCTTGATGACCAATTTCCATCTACCAAAATCGACACTGATGATGCTCGTGAGCGCGTTGATGGGCTCGCAGCGCATCAAGGACATTTACGCCCATGCGATTGCCAACGAATATCGGTTCTTCAGCTACGGCGATTCATCCATTTTACTGCCAAAGGATTAGCGGATGCCAATGAAGGTTGAACAGGTGCCGAACGTCATTCTTGGGCTGCGTTGGGGGGTGCTGGTATTGGCACTGATCGCGATGTTTGTGCTGGAATGGTCGGGGATGGCATTTGGGCTGATCGTTGTCGGATTGGGCCTGAGTATCGCGATGCGGTTCGCGCGGTTTCGCCACTGGATCGCGGCAAAGCTTACGACTGGCAAGTCCGATCAAGCCCTAAAATAAGTGCGCCAAGTCGCAGTGCTCGTTCACGGGGTCATACCTTTGCAATTACTAATGCGCTAGAAGCCGCTTGTGGCGCAAAATGACGGCTTGTGGCGGGAATTTGTCGCCTTTAGAGCCGACGCAAATTGACGACGGGTGCATGTCTTAGCCAGCGGATCGTTAAAGTCTGAAAAGGGCGCAGGATGCTTAAGGTTTTGGTAGGGTCATGGGCACTGTTCCTTGGCATGTTTATGTTGATGGTCGGCAACGGTTTGCAAGGCACATTGCTGGGTATCCGTGGCGGGCTTGAGAACTTTTCGACCTTTCATATGTCGATCATCATGTCGGCTTATTTCCTTGGGTTCTTGGGTGGGTCACGCCTCGCGCCGGAAATGATCCGCAGGGTTGGGCACGTGCGGGTGTTTGCCGCGCTTGGGTCGACGGTTTCAGCCGTTTTGATATTGTACCCTGTGTTGATCGAAGTCTGGGCATGGACGCTTGGCCGTGTTGTCATCGGGTTCTGTTTTTCTGGCGTTTATGTAACGGCGGAAAGTTGGCTTAACAACGCCGCAACCAACGAAAACCGCGGCAAATCGCTTAGCGTATATATGTTGGCGCAGATGTCGGGCATCGTTGTGGCGCAGGGTATTCTTAGCATCGGTGACGTTGGCGGCTTTGTGTTGTTCATCATCCCGTCAGTTCTGGTGTCGCTGGCCTTTGCGCCGATTTTGTTGTCGGTGTCGCCGACACCCACCTTCGAAACCACACGACCCATGAGTATCCATAATCTAGTAAAAACATCGCCATTTGCCTCTGTGGGGATGTTTTTGCTGGGCGGTGTGTTTGCGGCGCAGTTTGGTATGACGGCGGTTTACGGCACGCAAGCGGGGCTGAGCGTCGGGCAGATTTCGCTGCTCGTCTCCGTGATCTATATTGCGGCATTGACTGCGCAGTATCCGATCGGCTGGGCGTCAGACCGGATGGATCGACGGATACTGATCATCGGGGTGGCCACATTGGGTGGCGTGGGGGCGTTGCTGTCCGCCATGTCGGGTGGAGATTACTATATCATTCTGATCGGAGCCGCTATTGTCGGCGGCACGTCGAACCCGCTTTATGCGCTCTATATTGCTTACGCCAACGACTTTCTAGAACACGAAGACATGCCAGCAGCCTCTGCCGGATTTATCTTTATCAACGGTGTTGGCGCGATCATGGGTCCGATCTTGCTGGGCTATGTTATGGGTGTCTTTGGTGAGGCTTATTTCTGGGTTGTTGTTGCGCTGTTGATGTTGGCGATGGCTGCTTATGGATTGGTGCGTATTTTGCAACGGCCAAGTGATACTGCCGTTGAGGATCAGGTGTCGTACTCTCCGGTTATGGCCAGCGCGTCGCCTGTCGCCATGGGGGTTGCGCAAGAGATTTACATCGAAACTGATCTGGAAGACCAAGCGGCAGAGGCCCAGTAAAATTCCTAAAGGTTGCCAGAGCTTATGGTTTCTGTAACGGTTAGATTTGGGGCATGAGATGGGATTGAAAGGGACGACGATGGTCACTCCTGAACAGGTATTATCGTATTGGGTCGATGAAGTCGGGCCCGTTGGTTGGTACAGCGGCAGCGCCGAACTTGACGACGAGGTACGTGAGAAATTTGCCACCACTTGGCGTGAGGCGCGCATGGGCGCCTGTGGGCTTTGGTTGACGTCACCGGTTGGAATCCTTGGCTATATCGTGCTGGCCGACCAATTGCCGCGCAATATGCATCGTGGTCATGCAGATGCCTTTGCGACAGATAAAAGCGCGCGTGCGGCGGCTAAGATTGCCATTGAACGCGACTGGGATTTGCGCATCCCCGAACCCGTACGCCAATTCTTTTATATGCCTTTGATGCATTCCGAAAACCTGATTGATCAAGACCGATGCTGTCGGTTGATGAAAACGCGGATGCCGGAAGGTGGGCCAGACAGCTTGCGCCATGCCCGCGTACATCGTGAGATTATTCGCCAGTTCGGGCGGTTTCCATTTCGCAACGAAGCCCTTGATCGCGCGACCACATCTGCAGAAGCGAGCTGGATGAAAGACGGCGGATACGCATCGGCACTTCGGATTGTTGATGCGAAAACACCCGCCTAAAGTGAGCCTTTAACTGGATCGTAACGGGCTTTGATGCTGGTTCGCCGTTGATCGGCAATGGACAAGCATGACTAAACCAGAAAAGATTTAAGCAGGCGCGCCTGTGTCTTGGCAGGACATTCGTGGGGACGATGCTGGCGATCTGATGCTGACCACGCAGATTATGAATGTGATGGAGCAGGGGATTACCGTCTGGTCGCCTGATGGCACCTGTGACTTGAACAACACCCGCGTTTTCGACGTGCTTGACCTTGATCGTGATGCCATCAGGATCGCCAGCAAGCTGAATGATTCACTCCGAACTGATAGCTGGTTAGTCTAATATAATATCGCCTATATTTAAGACGTTCAACGACAATCATGGCTATGAGGCGAGTGATATAGTGCTACGCGCACTGGCTGAACGAATGGTTGCTGTGATGCTTGATGACGCGGTTTGTGTCCGTACCGGCGGCGAGGAATTTGCGCTGCCGTTGCCCAAAGCCGATCTGGACGAAGCGGTCGCCCGTGCCGAACGTCTGCGCAGCGATGTTGCAGCCATTGAGGTGCGGATTGCACTCGGGCCACTGCCATGCGTCACTATCTCGTCGGGTGTGGTGGCCTACACAGGTAATTCCACTCCGCCGAGCGTTCTGATGAAGTGCGCGGATGAGGCGCTTTGCGTCGCTAAAGCAGGGGAGGGCGCATCCGCGTCGAAGTCGCAAAATCCTAGCTTACCCAAGCTGTGTCGGCGACGCATAGCTGAATTGACACCGGGTCACTGGTTCTGATCTGAAATTTAGTTTAATACTAAACTAAATTCGGATAAGGAGGATTCCAGCTTGGCCCAGAACGCAGCAAAACAGTTTGATATGATCGTAATCGGTGCAGGCCCTGGTGGGTATGTGGCGGCTATTAGAGGCGCGCAATTGGGGCTGAAGGTCTGCGTTATTGAACGCGAAAGTCTGGGTGGGATTTGCCTGAATTGGGGATGTATCCCGACCAAAGCAATGTTGCGCAGCGCCGAAGTGTTCCACCTAATGCACCGCGCCAAAGAATTTGGCCTGTCTGCAGACGGTATTAAATTCGATCTTCCAGCCGTCGTGAAACGTTCACGCGGGGTTGCGGGGCAATTGTCAGGGGGCATTGGCCACCTTTTGAAAAAGAACAAATGCAGCGTCATCATGGGTGAAGCGAAAATTACCACCAAGGGAAAAGTTTCGGTTAAGACTGACAAGGGCGTTGAAGAATTGACCGCCAAGAACATCGTCGTTGCGACCGGCGCGCGCGCGCGCGAATTGCCAGGACTTGAGGCGGATGGCGATCTGGTCTGGACCTACCGCGCGGCGTTGGAACCGGTGCGCATGCCAAAGAAGTTGCTGGTCATCGGATCGGGTGCAATCGGCATTGAATTTGCAAGCTTTTACAACACCTTGGGTGCGGACACGACAGTGGTAGAGGTCATGGATCGTGTTTTGCCTGTTGAGGACGCTGAGATTTCGGCCTTCGCAAAGAAAGCCTTTGTTAAGCAGGGCATGAAAATAATGGAAAAGGCGATGGTCAAACAGCTCGATCGTGCCCCCAACAAGAACGGCGGCGGAAAGGTGACGGCGCACATCGAAGTCGGCGGCAAAGTCGAGAAGATGGAATTTGACACTGTCATTTCCGCTGTTGGTATTGTCGGGAATGTCGAAGGCCTTGGCCTGGAAGAGGTCGGTGTGAAGCTTGATCGCACGCATGTGGTGACGGACGAATATTGCCGTACTGGTGTGGATGGAATTTATGCCATCGGCGACATCGCGGGCGCGCCTTGGTTGGCCCACAAAGCATCCCACGAAGGCACCATGGTGGCCGATCTGATCGCTGGCAAATCAGCGCATCCGGTGAAGCCCGAAACCATTGCTGGCTGCACCTACTGCCACCCGCAGGTTGCATCCGTTGGTTACACCGAAGCCAAGGCCAAAGAATTGGGATATAAGATCAAGGTTGGTCGCTTCCCGTTCATTGGCAACGGCAAGGCGATTGCTTTGGGTGAGGTCGATGGCATGGTAAAGACGATTTTCGATGCCAAAACCGGTGAACTTTTGGGCGCGCACATGATTGGTGCAGAAGTCACCGAACTAATCCAGGGCTACGTCATTGGTCGCAAGCTTGAGACCACCGAAGAAGACTTGATGGAAACCGTTTTCCCGCACCCGACTTTGTCGGAAATGATGCACGAAAGCGTTCTGGATGCCTATGATCGCGTTATTCACATGTAAATTGCAGAAGCGATTTACATGTGTGCGAGGCAGAGATTGGCAAAGCCAATAGATTTCGCGCATGTTTCAAGGACCCACCACTTTCCAGAAGGGCACCTGCAACGGTGCCCTTTTTCGTGTCTTGCGCGGCCGTGCGCACAGGCGTAGCCACGCGCCATGAGAGATTTTAAAACCAAGTGGCCGTTGATTTTACTGTTGTGGACCACAGGCCTTTTGGCCGCTGCGCAATTTGGCAAACTGACACTGACGTTGGGGGCGCTGCAGGCTCTTTATCCAAACGGGTCGGTGCCTTTGGCGGTTTCAGGCGTGTCGATTGTTGGTATTTTGGGCGGCGCGCTGGCGGGCTTTTTTGTGTCTAAAATCGGTGTGCGACGGGCGGTTTTGTGGGCTGTTGTCATGTCGGCGGCGCTGTCAATCTTACAAGATTTAGAGATGCCGTTTGCCGCGTTCATGGCGACCCGGGTGCTGGAAGGGTTTGGACACTTACTATTGGTCGTGGCCCTGCCGACTATGATGGTGGCCTTGGCAAAACCATCCGACAAAAGTGTCGTAATGGGAATCTGGGGCACGTTTTTTGGCGTAAGTTATGCGGTGCTGGCCTTGATCGTGCCGGATGTTCAGGCATGGGGCGGTGTGCACGCGGTTTATCTCGGGCATGGCCTGTTGTTGGCGATTCTGTTTCCGGTTTTGTGGTGGATATTGCCGCGGGTGATGGCAGGCGGCGGCGCGATGCCCAATGTCGTGGCCGTTCACCGCGCGATATATTCAAGCCCGCGGTATTTTGCGCCGGGATTGGGACACGGAATTTACACGTCGATCTTTATTGCATTGGTGGCATTCCTACCATCGGCGTTAAACGCAAAATGGCTGACGGCAGTTTTGCCGCTGGCAAATCTGTCTGGCACGTTTGTCAGCGGCTTTGTTGCCCGCAAAATCGCGGCATCAAAATTGTCGGTTTGGGGGTTTGTTGTGGCAGGGGTTTTGTTTACGGTCATGGGTGCAACGGGATCCATCGTGGTGGCACTTTGCGCGATGTTTGCAACGGGCCTGACAGCGGGCGCGAATTTTGCTGCCGTACCGGAATTGAACGACGCGCCGCGCGATCAAGCCCGCGCAAACGGGGCCATGGCGCAGCTCGGAAATATTGGCACGTTCAGTGGCACGCCGATCTTCGCACTGGTTGCGGGCAGCCTTTGGGGGATTGCCGGGGTCAGCATCGCAATTTGCATCGCGGGCGCTGTCTTTTCGGGGCTGGCTTACCGCGCCGCGCGCCAAGCTGCGCCCCGCGCCGTACCAATATCAGCAGACATCGGTTAATTCTTCCATATGTTCGCATTATGTTCTAGATGGGGGCTGGTCACAGCGAGTTGGGTCACTATGTGGTAGGAAGAATTATGGGGTTATGACATGGCTGAGCTGAAAAATATCGAAGTACGCGGTGCGCGCGAACATAACCTCAAGAACATCGATGTTGATATTCCTCGTAATAAACTCGTTGTTATTACGGGGCTTTCTGGATCGGGGAAGTCATCGCTGGCCTTTGATACGATCTATGCCGAGGGGCAGCGCCGGTATGTAGAATCGCTTTCGGCTTATGCGCGTCAGTTTCTTGATATGATGGGAAAACCGGATGTGGATCACATTTCCGGTCTGTCGCCTGCGATTTCGATTGAACAGAAAACGACATCGAAGAATCCGCGATCGACTGTCGGTACGGTGACTGAAATTTACGACTACATGCGTTTGCTGTTCGCACGCGTCGGCACGCCGTATTCGCCGACGACCGGTTTGCCAATTGAAGCCCAACAAGTGCAGGACATGGTGGATCGCGTCATGGCTATGGAGGAGGGGACACGAGGGTTCCTTTTGGCCCCGATTGTGCGCGACCGCAAAGGCGAATATCGCAAGGAATTTCTTGAGCTTCGCAAGCAGGGATTTACGCGGGTCAAGGTGGATGGGGAGTTCTATGAGCTTGATGAACCGCCCACGTTGGACAAAAAATTCCGCCACGACATCGACGTGGTTGTGGACCGCATCGTGGTCCGCGAAGGTTTGGAAACACGGCTTGCCGACAGTTTCCGCACAGCACTTGATCTGGCGGATGGCATCACGGTTCTTGAGACTGCGCCAAAGGAAGGTGAGGCTGAGCGGCTCACATTCTCTGAGAAGTTTGCCTGCCCCGTGTCAGGATTCACCATTCCCGAGATTGAGCCGCGTCTGTTTTCGTTCAACGCGCCGTTTGGGGCTTGCCAATCCTGTGACGGGCTCGGGGTTGAGCTGTTTTTTGATGACCAACTGGTGGTGCCGGATCAAACGCTAAAGATTTACGACGGCGCCTTGGCCCCGTGGCGTAAAGGCAAAAGCCCGTATTTCCTGCAAACGATTGAGGCGATTGCCAAGCATTATGAATTCAACGGGAACGACCGCTGGAAGGATTTACCGGCGTTTGTGCAGCAGGTATTCCTGCATGGGTCAGGCGATGAGGAGATTAAATTTCGCTATGACGAAGGCGGGCGGGTCTATGAAGTGTCCCGCTCTTTCGAGGGCGTGATCCCGAATATGGAACGTCGCTACCGTGAGACGGACAGCAGTTGGATTCGCGAAGAATTTGAACGTTATCAAAATAATCGGTCCTGTGGCACCTGTGGGGGATACCGTCTACGCGAAGAGGCATTGGCGGTGAAAATCGGCGGTCTGCATGTTGGTCAAATTGTACAGATGTCGATCAAAGAAGCGTATGAATGGTGCAAATCGGTGCCTGACGCGCTGAGCAAGCAGAAGAATGAGATCGCGGTGGCGATCCTGAAAGAAATCCGTGAACGGCTTGGGTTTCTGAACAATGTTGGCCTTGAATATCTGTCGCTGTCGCGCAATTCGGGCACCTTGTCGGGTGGCGAAAGCCAGCGGATCAGGCTTGCCAGCCAAATCGGGTCGGGCTTGCAGGGTGTGCTGTATGTGCTTGATGAACCGTCGATTGGGTTGCACCAACGCGACAATGACCGTCTGCTGACAACGCTAAAAAACCTGCGCGATCAAGGTAATACTGTGATCGTCGTCGAACATGACGAAGAAGCTGTGCGTGAAGCGGATTATGTTTTCGACATCGGACCGGGGGCGGGGATTCATGGTGGCCGCGTGGTTGCCAAAGGCACGCCAGCTGAAATTATTGCGAACCCTGATAGCATTACAGGGGATTATCTGGCGGGCCGTCGATCCATTGCGATCCCCAAAATCCGTCGTAGAGGTAACAAGAAGATAGTCACCGTCAAAAAGGCTAGCGGTAACAATCTTCAAGCGATCACCGTAGATTTTCCGCTTGGCATGTTTGTCTGCGTGACGGGTGTATCGGGTGGCGGTAAATCAACGTTGACGATTGAGACCTTGTTCAAAACGGCGTCCATGGCGCTGAACGGTGCGCGCCAGACGCCTGCACCGTGTGAGACGATAAAGGGGCTCGAACACCTCGATAAAGTCATCGATATTGACCAGCGCCCGATTGGGCGCACGCCGCGGTCCAACCCCGCGACCTATACCGGTGCATTCACGCCAATTCGCGATTGGTTCGCTGGATTGCCAGAATCAAAGGCGCGCGGATACAAACCCGGACGGTTTAGTTTCAACGTTAAAGGTGGGCGCTGTGAGGCGTGTAAAGGCGACGGAGTGATCAAGATCGAGATGCACTTTCTACCTGACGTTTATGTGGAGTGTGAGACCTGTAAAGGTAAACGCTACAACCGCGAGACGCTGGAAGTCCGGTTCAAAGGCATGTCAATTGCCGACATTTTGGACATGAATGTCCAAGAAGCACAGGTGTTCTTTAAGGCGGTACCGAGTATTCGCACCAAGATGGATGCGTTGGTGCGCGTCGGACTTGGCTATATTAAGGTTGGCCAGCAAGCGACGACATTGTCGGGTGGGGAGGCGCAGCGCGTGAAGCTGTCCAAAGAACTCGCCAAGCAGTCAACGGGTCGTACATTGTATATTCTTGATGAACCTACGACGGGTCTGCATTTTGAGGACGTTCGGAAACTGCTCGAGGTGCTGCATGAACTGGTTGAAGGCGGCAACACGGTTATTGTGATCGAGCATAATCTGGATGTTGTGAAAACTGCTGATCATGTGATTGATATTGGCCCCGAAGGTGGCGACAAAGGTGGTCAGGTTGTGGCTGTGGGCACGCCCGAAGAGATCGCTGAGGTCGAGGCATCCCACACCGGGCGCTATCTCAAACAGATGTTACTGCCCAATTCCGTCGCAGCAGAATAATCAGCTAGGGAGCTTGTCACGGGGTTGATCTCGGGGCTTGTCCATCAAATGCGGCAGCATGGCTGAAAAATCCATGCCGCCCATGCCGTGCAATTCCACGAAGTCGGCGTAAAGCTGCGTTGCGCGGGCCCCCATTGGCGTGTCGGCGTCAACAGCCTCGGCTGCTTGCTGGCTAAGGCGCAGGTCCTTAAGCATCAATGCGGCAGAAAATCCGGGCGTATAGGCATTGTCGGCAGGGCTGTTCGGGCCAATGCCGGGGGCCGGACAATAGGCATTCATCGACCATGAATAGCCTGACGATGTTGACACCACATCGAACATGGATTGGCGGTCAAGGCCAAGCTTGTCGGCCAGCGCAAAGGCCTCGCAGGTCGCGATCATCGTCGCGCCGAGGATCATGTTGTTGCATATTTTCGCCGCCTGTCCCGCGCCCGCGTCGCCGCAATGAACGGCCTTCTGGCCCATGATGTCAAAGAGGGGTTGCACGGTGGCGAAGGCGTCAGCGGGTCCGCCCGCCATAAAGGTCAGTGTGCCGTTTGCAGCCCCGCCCATGCCGCCAGATACGGGTGCATCAATTGCAAATAAACCCGCACCTTCAGCAGCTTGGGCGACATCGCGTGCTGATTGCACGTCCACTGTTGAGCAATCCAGATGCACCGCACCTTGCGTCATTGTGGGGTGAATGTCTCCCGCCACAGCGCGCAGAATATCCCCGTTGGGCAGCATGGTGATAACCACATTCGCATCCGCCACTGCGTCTTGCAGGCGTGGTGCGCAGGGGACGCCATCAGGTGTGGCAATGGGGTCAAACCCTGTCACGTCATGCCCCGCAGCGATCAGACAGCGCGCCATCGGTGCGCCCATATTACCAAGACCGATAAATGCGATTTTCATTTTGTTTTTCCTGTTAAATCAAGCGGCGGCTTGGCTGGATATGTCATCGCAACCACATCTGCGCCGGTAACGTCGCGCCAAGACGGGTGACGCCATTTTGGGGTTTTGTCACGATCAATAATCGCGGCGCGTATGCCTTCGATAAAGTCACCGCGTTCCATCGCGCGGGACGTGAAGCGGAATTCGTGCATCAAAGCAGCCTCAATCGTGTCGGTCATGCGGACTTTGTGGATCAAACCGACGGTGGCGCACAGGGATAATGGCGAATGGCGGTTCATCAGTTTTTGCGCGTGGACCAAAGCGTCTGGTAATTTAGCCGGCATAGCGCGCCAAATATCAGCGAGAGATTGGCCGCCAAAAACGGCATCGATATCGGCCTGCCATGTGGCAAGACGGGCGGCGGGCGGTGATTGTGCGGCGCGATCAACGGCGGACCAATCACCGGTTTCTGTCAGTCCTTTGATCAGGGTGGGCCATTCGATTTGCGGGATGAAATAGTCGGCAAAGCCCGTGTAGATGGCGTCAGCGGCGTCCATGCGATCAGCCGTGAGGCCAAGATATTCGCCCAAACGCCCGGGCGCGCGGGCGAGGATGAGCGATCCACCGACGTCGGGTACAAGGCCAATGGACACTTCGGGCATGGCGATCTGGCTGTTTTCGCAGACGATGCGATGCGATCCGTGGCAACCGACCCCGACACCGCCACCCATGGTAAAGCCCTGTAGCAATGTGACAACGGGCTTGGGGAATTGGAACAGTTTCGCGTTCATGCGGTATTCATCACGCCAAAAACGGGTCCCGTAGCTGTAATCACCCGCCGTTCCAGTTGCGTACATTTCCTGGATATCGCCACCGGCACAGAACGCTTTGTCGCCTGCGCCATCAATGATGAGAAGTGAGATGTCAGGGTTGTCCGCCCAAGTGTCGAGGGCGGTTTCGATCGTCAAACACATGTCCCACGTCAACGCATTTAATGCGTCGGCGCGGTTTAGTGTGATGCGGCCCGCGACGCCGTCCTTGCGGATGTTTATGTCGCTCATTTGATCAGATGCCGTGCAGTGATGACGCGCATAATTTCGTTGGTCCCTTCGAGGATTTGATGCACGCGCAGGTCGCGTACTATTTTTTCAATGCCATAATCAGCAAGGTAGCCGTAGCCACCGTGCAGTTGCAGGCATTGGTCGGCGATGCGTGATCCGGTTTCGGTGCACAGCTTTTTGGCCATGGCACAAAAGACCGTTGCGTCGGGGTCTTGGCAGTCAAGTTTCCACGCAGCTTGGCGCAGGAATGTGCGGGCGGATTGCATGTCAATTTCCATATCCGCAAGACGAAATTGCAGAGCTTGGAACTGGTCAAGCGATTGACCAAAGGCTTGGCGTTCGGCCATGTAATGAATGGTTTTATCGAGCGCGGATTGCGCTGCACCAATGGAACATGCCGCAATGTTCAAACGCCCCCCATCAAGGCCTTTCATTGCATATTTGAAACCTTGATCGATCACACCCAGCAAATTATCACCAGAAATATTGCACTTTTCCAATTGGACTTGGCGTGTGGGTTGTGAACGCCACCCCATTTTGTCTTCCAAGCCGCCAAAACTCACCCCCTCAGCGCCGCTTTCAACAACGAATGCCGAGATGCCTTTTGGTCCTGACACGCCCGTGCTGGCCATAACGATGTAGGCGTCGGAATAGCCGCCACCTGAGATGAATGCCTTGTTACCAGTCAGGGCGTATCCAGTGTCTGTGACGTCCGCTTTGGTCTTAAGGGATGCTGCGTCCGACCCGCTGGCGGGTTCGGTCAAGCAGTAGGACAGGATGGTTTCCATTGAAAGAACTGTCGGCAGAAAACGGGCCTTCATCGCTTCTGAGCCGAAGTCGTCGATCATTTTTGCACACATATTGTGGATCGACAGGAATGCGGCGACGGATGCACAGGACGCAGATAGCGCCTCGAAGACCAGCGTCCCATCAAGGCGGGTCAGCGCGGTACCGCCAGACGCCTCAGACACGTAAAGCCCACCGAACCCGAGTTCTGCAAGCTTGGGCCATAGATCGCGTGGGATTATGCCCGCAGCGTCCCAATCGCGGGCATGCGGCGCGATGTGCTCTGCGCCGAACGCGTGGGCCATGTCATAGATGGCAGCTTGTTCTTGCGATAGCGCGAAATCCATGTCTACAGGTCCTCACTGAATTCAGCGATAAGGTGGTCGACGACGGCATTCATTTTGGCTGACGTATCGCCGTTCGTCGCCGCAAACACCGCGCGTTGGCGGTCGCTGCTGGTGCCGCCGGTGATAATGTCACGCAGGCCTTCTAGGGCGGTGGTGCATTGCAAAATATCTGCGTCTTTTTCGACCAAGGTAAGCAATTCATCAAATAGATCGGCGAATGGCACGATTTCCCCACGACCAAAGTCGATCAGACCTTTTGAAATGCCATACCGCTGCGCACGCCAGCGATTTTCCTGCACTAAAAAGCTGTCATATTGCCGCCAGCGCTGGTTTTTGATGCGCAGCCGCCACAGCATCCGTGTCAGACACTGCACCAAAGCGGCCAACCCGACTGTGTGGCTAAGACGTGGGGAAACATCGCATATTCGCGTTTCCAGCGTCGGAAAATTGGCCGACGGGCGCAGATCCCACCAGATTTTTGAACTGTCTTCGATCACGCCAAGATCGACAAGCGCTTGCACGGAACGTTGGTATTCGCCCCAGCTGGTCAAGTTGGGTGGCAAACCCGTACGGGGCAGATTGTCAAAGACCGACAAACGGTAGGATGCAAGGCCCGTGTCGTCGCCCTGCCAAAATGGGGAGGACACTGAGAGCGCCAAAAGATGCGGTAGGAAATAGCTGAGTTGTCCCATCAGATCAGCCCGCAGCGCATCGTCATCCAGCCCAACGTGGACATGCATGCCACAGATCAACATGCGCCGACCGACGCCGCCAAGATCATCCTTTAGCTGGTTGTAACGGTCTTCGTTGGTGTGGCTCTGGTCTTTCCAATCCGCCGACGGATGGCAGGACGCGGCAATCGGGGCGAGGCAGTATTTTGCCGCGCAATCGCGGATCGTGCGGCGCAGGTGTGCGAGATCATCAAACGCTTCGTTTGCCGTGGCGCAGATACCGGTGCCGACCTCAATCTGACATTGCAGGAATTCGGGACTGACTTTGCTGCCGAGCGCGGTTTCGCATTCTACCATGAGAGAACCTGGTACTGTCGCCAGTGCGCGGGTTTTCACATCAACGAGGAGGTACTCTTCCTCAACTCCAATGGTGAAATTCGGTTCAATCATGTCTTAGCGTGACCCGAATTGGCGGTGACGTCTAGCTAAAGAAGGCGGACTTGTGTCCCTGTTTGCACGACTGCGAACAGCTCTGCTATATGATCGTTGTAAAGGCCGATGCAACCGGACGAGCTTTGGCGGCCAATTTTGCGCGTGTCGTGCGTTCCATGTATTAAGTAAGCTGGCCAATCAAGGTACATCGCATGGGTTCCTAGTGGATTTCCCGGCTCACCTGACTCCATCATTTGGGGCAGGGTAGGATCGCGTTCACGCATGGATTGTGTGGGCGTCCACGTGGGGCCAACACGTTTGCGCACAATTTCGGAATATCCACGTCGTGTTAGTTCCTCGGACATTGGCACTGAGGACGGGTACAATCGGTAGCTGCCATCGGACCCCCAATAGTGCAGCGCACGTGACGTGATGTCTGCCAATATCGCGCCATTGCCCAAAGTGGAAAAATGATCCTGCCAGTCTTGCGCGGCGAAGGACGACGAATTGCGGTCCGGCGCTTCTTGTGCGTTCACAACGAGCGGGGTCGCAAGGGTAGCTGCGGCGCCAATAATAAAGCTGCGTTTGGTCTGCATAAGGGTCTCCATCCGTGTGTTATTTAAGCATTCACACGGATGGGCTGTTGGATCAAGCCACGTCAATTCACGCCTACGTGAATCCGCGCATTACCCGACGGTGATCGAGCCGCGCATATTGCCGTGTGGGCGGCAGCGGTAGGAGAATGAGCCAGTGCCGGAAAACGTCTGGCTGGCCGAGCCAGCGGGGCGGATCAGGCCAGTATCGAACGTGTTGCCACTGTCTTCCCATGCACTATGAGATGTGCTGTCGTCGTTAACCCATGTCACTGTGTCGCCAGCAGCGATTGTCAGATCGGCGGGGGAAAACGCGAAATTCTTGATGGTAACGGTATGCGTTGTTTGCGCCTGAGCGGCCAGAACAGGCAGGGCGGCAAGTGTTGCGGCGCCTGTGCGGAGGAAATTGCGACGGGTGGTGGTCATGATGTATCCTTTCAAATATTGGACCCGCCCAAAATAGACGGATTGTATGCGCAACGCATGCTGCGCGCATTTGGTTTCGTATATCTGCAAAAACTGTTGAAGCGTTCAGAAAGAAAGACCTTCACGAAACGTTTTTATGTGTGCAAGCAGATCGTTGCGCATGCCACCCAAAATGGCGAAGGCCTGTTCTCGGGTGTTGCAGACACGAACTAAGATCGTGCCAGATCCTTCCCAAAGTTTACGCACCATTTCCGCCATTTCAGTATGCGAACCGGACGGCGCGTGAAAAACGTTCATCAGTCCCCCCTCGCTGCTGGGGTGAACATCGACAAGTATAGCCATCAATTTAAGGAATTTCGGGTAGTCAACTTCATAACTGGTGATCTGGCTAAAGTCGAAAAATGCGGCTGGCCATGCTCCAACGCGGGTTCGCGTGAGAATTCCCGCAGGGCATTCGTGATCTCATCGAAGGTGACACGCCCGTGATAGCGAATGTAATATAACTGTGAATTCGAAAAAAAAGCGTACACAACAGGCATTTTTTACCTTCAAATTTACCCCCCTTCGGAAAACAATCCGAAGGGGGGTAAAACAATGGGGCGGACGCGATGATCAAACGAAAAGATTAGTCCATTGCTTTAAAGTTGAATTCGCCACCTTGTTTGATGCCAGACGGCCAGCGCGAGGTTACGGTTTTCGTACGTGTGTAGAACTTGAACGCGTCAGGGCCGTGTTGGTTCAGGTCGCCAAAGACGGATTTTTTCCAGCCGCCGAAGGTGTGATAGGCCAGCGGCACGGGGATCGGAACGTTGATGCCGATCATGCCGACGTTGACGCGGCTGGCAAAGTCACGCGCGGCGTCGCCGTCGCGGGTGAAAATCGCAGTGCCGTTGCCCATTTCGTGATCCATCGCGAGACCCAGCGCTTCTTCGTAGGATGCGGCGCGCACGCAGGACAGGACGGGTCCAAAAATCTCTTTCTGATAGATTTCCATGTCTGGTGTGACGCGGTCAAACAGGTGTGGGCCAACGAAAAAGCCGTCTTCATAGCCTTGCAGTTTGAAGCCGCGACCATCAACCACAAGCTCAGCACCTGCATCAATTCCACCTTCTATCATCTTGAGAATATTCGCTTTTGCGGCTGCGGTCACGACCGGACCGTAGTCAACATCATCGCCACCTGTGTAGGGGCCGACACGCAGTTTTTCGATGCGTGGGATCAGCTTTTCGATCAGACGGTCCGCAGTTTCTTCGCCCACGGGGACAGCAACAGAAATCGCCATGCAGCGTTCACCCGCAGCACCGTAGCCTGCGCCGACCAGTGCATCAGCCGCTTGATCGAGGTCAGCATCAGGCATGATGATCATGTGGTTTTTCGCGCCGCCAAAACACTGGACACGCTTGCCGTTAGAACAGCCGCGACCGTAGATATATTCAGCGATTGGGGTGGATCCGACAAAGCCGATGGATTGGATCGTGTCGTTGTCGATGATCGCATCGACTGCTTCTTTGTCACCGTTCACAACTTGGATGATACCGGCAGGCAGGCCGGCTTCTTCGAGCAATTCAGCAAGCATCAATGGCACGGACGGATCGCGTTCGGAGGGCTTTAGGATGAAGGCGTTGCCACAGGCGATGGCAGGCGCGAACATCCACATGGGGATCATTGCCGGGAAGTTGAATGGCGTGATTCCTGCAGTTACACCAAGGGCTTGGCGCATGGAGTAAATGTCGATTCCAGGGCCTGCACCGTCGGTATATTCGCCCTTCAGCAGTTCGGGCGCACCGATGCAATATTCCACAACTTCAAGGCCACGTTGAACGTCGCCTTTGGCATCGGGGATGGTTTTGCCATGCTCGCGCGATAGCGCTTCAGCGAGCTTATCCATGTCGCGGTTCAGTAAGCCCACGAAGGCCATCAACACGCGCGCACGGCGTTGTGGGTTCGTTGCAGCCCATTTGGGTTGGGCGGCGGCGGCGATTGTGACTGCGTGATCCAGTTCAGCAGCGGTGGCCAGTGGCACACGGCCCTGTACCTCGCCCGTTGCCGGATTGAAGACATCGGCGAAACGGCCAGATGTGCCTTTGACGTGTTCGCCGCCAATGAAGTGGGTGAATTCGGTTGTCATGATCAAGCTCCGGTTTTTGGGCGGTGACAGGCGTACACAGGGTGTACACAGCCTGTACACAGCACGTATGTACACGTTTGGATTTCTGACCACATCATAGCCTTGCGTTTTCGTCATGAAAAGACCCAGTATAACAAATTCATTTTGCAAAAATGCAAAGGCATCAACGGTAGAGGCCAATTATGACTCGATGGGACGATATGCGGGTGTTTCTGGCTGTGGCCCGCGCCGAAAGCTTAAGCCGTGCTGCACCGATTTTGCGCATGGACGCTGCCACAGTTGGCCGACGGATTGCGCGGCTTGAAGGCGAACTGGGCGCGGTGCTGTTCGTGAAATCACCGCAGGGCTACGCGTTGACCGACCTTGGCGCGCGGATGCGCGACCACGCGGCAGAGGCGGAAGCGTCAATGTTGTTGGCGATTGAAGAAGCCCATGGTGATCAGGCGGGGCTGACGGGGCAAATCAGGATCGGTGCGCCAGATGGTGCGGCGAATTACCTGCTGCCACAGGTTTGTGCGGCGATCGGGGCGGACAATCCAGGATTGGAAATCCAGATCCTTGCGCTGCCGCGCGTCGTGAACCTGTCCAAACGCGAAGCGGATATGGCGATCACGGTATCGCGACCGCAGGCGGGGCGACTAACCGTGCAAAAAGTGAGCGATTATCGCCTGCATCTTGCGGCACCGAAGGCGGCCCAGATTGACAGTCTCGCGGACCTAAAAGGCCAGCGGATCGTCGGGTATATCCCCGATATGATTTTTGATAAGGAATTGGACTATCTAGGTGATCTTGGGGCAGACGGTGTGCAGATTGCGTCTAATTCTGTTGCGGTGCAGGTGATGGCATTGCGGGCGGCTGCGGCAAATATTGAAAAACCTTGTGTGGGTATCGTGCACGATTTTGCGCTGCCGTTTGCACCCGAACTTAAACGGGTGCTCATGGATGAGGTGTCTTTGACGCGGTCCTTCTATCTGGTGCGCCATGCCAGTGATCGCACGTCCGACCGCCTGAACCGTTTTGCCGCTGCGTTACACAGCGGGCTGCGCGCTGAGATTTCGTGTCTTGAACGCAAGGTTGTTGACAGTCAAGGGGGCGGACGCGACACTTAAAGTTAACAAATTTGGTTCAATAGGCTGGGGAGCTTGCAATGATTGTTTCACAAATCCTTAAATCCAAAGCGACGGGTGGCGTGTTAACGCTGACGTCGGATGCTAATGTTGCGGATGCGGCGAGGATCATGTCCGAAAAGCGCATTGGTGCGGTCGTGATCAGCGATGACGGTGGCGCAACGCCAGCAGGAATTTTATCGGAACGCGACATCGTGCGCGAATTGGGCAAACAGGGCCCAAGCTGCATGGCCCTCGTGGTCAGCGATATGATGACCAAAAAGCTGGTGACATGCAGCCCGTCCGACACGACCGATTCAGTGCTGGTCAAAATGACCCAAGGGCGGTTTCGCCACATGCCGGTGATGGATGGCGGCAAGATGGTCGGCCTGATTTCTATTGGTGACGCGGTTAAGGCGCGGTTGTCGGAACTGGCGGCGGAACGCGACGCCCTGACCGGAATGGTGATGGGTCATTAGATCGCTTGCCTTTGGGCACGTGATCGGGTGTCTTGCGCCCAGATAAATTAAGGGGCCACCATGCGTATTGGGCTATATCCGGGGACGTTCGATCCTCTCACGTTGGGCCATCTGGACATTATCCTGCGCGCTTGTTCGCTAGTGGATAAGCTGGTCATCGGGGTCGCGATCAATCGCGATAAAGGGCCGTTGTTTAGTTTGGAAGAACGGGTGGCGATGATCGAAGCGGAATGTGCAGACCTGTCGGCGCAGACTGGATGCGAGATCGTGGCGCACCCGTTTGAAAACTTGCTGATCCATTGTGCCAAAGACGTTGGTGCCACGATCATCATCCGTGGGCTGCGTGCTGTGGCCGATTTTGAATACGAATATCAGATGGTTGGGATGAATCGCCAGTTAGACAACACTGTCGAAACAGTGTTCTTGATGGCCGAAGCCCAGCATCAGGCGATTGCATCAAAACTGGTCAAAGAAATCGCGCGGCTGGACGGTGATGTGTCAAAGTTCGTCACGCCTGCGGTGAACAAGGCCCTTGCAGCGCGGTTTCAGACTTAGATTGTTGCCTTTGGCATGCTTTTTGGCCCGCCACTGATGGCCCGCTGGGTAAAATTTCGGGACATCCATTTTTGATCGAACACCTTGGCCGTATACCGCGCGGGCTGCGATTTCGTTGCGTGTGCGAACGAATGCGGTCGGATTTGCAATGCGGTTTCGCAGGCTTGACGCCATGATCATTGGTTTTCCTGTTGGGGTTACTGTGTTTTTGTGATGTATACACAGCCACGGCACAGCGCAGGACGAGGCCCTTTTTTACGCTCATGGTGTTGAATTTACTGCATAGTTATTTTAAATCTTGCACAAAAAAATGCCACCCAGAAGGGTGGCCCTTAAACACATAAGGTTTTTTAGTTTATATCAGTTTGCCCATGACCACGGCCGTGTCGCCCATCCGGTTTGAGAAACCCCATTCGTTGTCGTACCACGTCAGGATGCGGCACATCGTTCCGCCCATGACCTTTGTCTGGTCGGTGGCGAAGGTCGACGAATGTGGGTCGTGGTTGAAATCGCAGCTCACCAGTTTGGAATCTGTGAAGGCCAGCACGCCTTTTAATGGACCGCTTTGGGCGGCGGCGCGGATGACGTCGTTGATTTCTTCAACCGACGTGTCGCGGGCGGCTTCGAAGGTGAGGTCGACGCAGCTGACATTCGGGGTGGGAACGCGGATCGCCACGCCATCAAGTTTGCCATCAAGTTCCGGCAACACCAGCCCGACGGCCTTTGCAGCCCCCGTGCTGGTCGGAATCATCGACAGGGCGGCGGCGCGGGCGCGGTAAAGGTCTGGGTGCATGGTGTCCAGCGTTGGCTGGTCGCCTGTGTAGCTGTGGATTGTTGTCATAAAGCCTTTGACGATGCCGATGTTGTCGTTCAGCACTTTGACCACGGGTGCGAGACAATTGGTGGTGCACGACGCATTGGATACGACGATGTCGTCCGCTGTCAGTGTTTTATCATTCACGCCGTAAACGATTGTCTTGTCAGCATTTTTGCCCGGCGCGGAAATCAGCACACGGGAGGAGCCGTTTTCGAGGTGGGCCTGACAGGCCTCCTTAGAGGTAAAGATACCCGTACATTCCAGCACGATGTCCACGTCGGCCCATGGCAGATCGGCAGGGTTGCGCATGGCGGTGACGGCCATCGGGGCGCGGCCCACATCAATTGTGGTGTCGGTTGTGGTGACGGGATATGGAAAACGGCCGTGAACTGAATCGTATTGTAGCAGATGCGCGTTGGTTTCCACGGGGCCAAGATCGTTGATCGCGATGACCTCAATGTCGGTACGGCCGGATTCGATGATGGAGCGCAAAACGTTGCGTCCGATGCGGCCGAAGCCATTGATTGCTACTTTGACGGTCATAGGAGCCTCCGAAATGTGGGTAAACGTATGTGGCGGCAGGGCGCGACCACTGTTGGCGCTAACATCCCCAAAAACGCGCAAAGGTCAACCCGTGACGCGGCCTTAGGTATCCACCGCACTGGTCCGCTTAGCGCCAGACTGCCATTTGATTGATCAGTCCAATCATTCTTTTGCCAAGAAAAACGCCAGTATTCATCTGCAGGACAAAGTGATCGAGCATGAAAAAGCCCACAATTAGCAGGGCGAGGCTGAGGGCGATCTTGGTGGTCATAGGGTTCTTTTACTGAGGTCGTATGGAATTGCCAAAGTAATCTGTTACCCGAATAGTTGATTGTGAATTTTGATAGCCAAATCCCAAATGAGGAGCAAAAATGTTACAATTTCCATCACAGCATCAGATTGAACGCCTCAGTGCGCTGGTTGGCCGGTACTTGAAGGGGCCGTACTGCGGTCCAAATTGTTTCGACGAGGAATTACCATTTATGGATGGTATTGCCGATAGTGTCAGGATCGCTTGCGCGAGCTTGTCGGTATCGAACCGCAGGCTTAGCCATCAACGGCGTATACCGCATGCAGTCCTAGGGAATATGACTCTTGCACTGCTGGCCCAAAAGGCGCGTTTGGGTGCTGCAGGCAATTTTGATGAGCTTCATGCAATTGTTGATGAATGTCGTGTGATCCATGGTGTCGGACCTTTACTGGTCTATGATGTTGCGTCTCGCATCGGAAATTTCCTAGGGCTTGAGCCTACGTATGTATATCTTCATTCGGGAACCGCGAAAGGTGCTAGGGCTTTTGGTCTTGGCGGCGATAAGATCGATATAAGCCAATTGCCTGAAGCGATTTCAATGAAATTGACTGCTGTCCAGACAGAAGACTTTCTTTGTATTTTCAAAGCAGAGTTGAGAGCGCTCAACTGGCCACTTGTCGAGGGTCACTAGTTCAACCGACCCATGTGTGCCGCGACGTCGGCCATGCGCACTGAAAAGCCCCATTCGTTGTCATACCACGCCAGCACGCGCACGGTGCGGCCGCCGACAACTTTGGTTTGATCGGGGGCAAAGATCGACGATTGTGGCGTGTGGTTGAAATCAATCGATACTTTGGGTTCAGGATCATAAGACATGACCATGCCCATATGACCCGCGCAGGCGTTCGCGACAGCAGCGTTAACGTCTTCGACGGTCACGGATTTTGCGGCCTCGAATGTGAGATCAACGGCGGACACGTTGGGTGTCGGAACGCGCAGGGCGGTGCCATCAAGTTTGCCTTCCATTTCCGGCAAGACAAGTGACAGCGCTTTGGCGGCCCCCGTGCTGGTCGGGATCACCGCAAGGGCGGCGGCGCGGGCGCGGTACAGATCATCGTGGCGCCGGTCCAGCGTCGGTTGATCGCCGGTATAGCTGTGGATTGTCGTCATGATGCCGCGTTCGATACCAATCGCGTCATTCAGGGTTTTGACCAGCGGCGCGAGGCAATTTGTGGTGCACGACCCGTTTGACACCATACGGTCATGGGCGGTGAGATCGCGGTGGTTCACACCGTAAACGATGGTGCGATCAACATTTGTAGCGGGCGCAGAAATCAACACTTTCCCCGCGCCGCGTTCCAGATGAACCGCCGACAGATAACCGTCATTGAATTTACCCGTGCATTCGAGGACCACATCGCATCCGTCCCAATCGAGTTTGTTCGGATCGTAGGTCGACATCATGTCAATAGGACCGCGCCCAAGGTCGAGTTTGCCGTCAATGACCGTGATGTCCCCCGCAAAGCGGCCATGCACTGAATCGTAGCGCAACAGGTGGGCGTTGGTTTCCACTGGACCCGTTGCGTTAATTTTAACGACTTGGATATCGTTGCGCGCGGCCTCGGCTATATGGGACAGCGTGCAACGACCAATGCGGCCAAATCCGTTGATACCAACTGTGACGGTCATGATAGCGGTTCCTTAATCGTCTAAAATCTGGCCTTTCTTAGGTTGGGTCAAACCTGATACCAAGGGAAATGTGTATTTTTTCAATATGTTAGCGATAACTGTGCGTGATGACCTCAGGTTTGCGCTAACAACCCGGCACACAGGTGCGAACGTTTGCGCTAACGTTCGATGACAACAAAACTGAACGTCCGGATGGAGAATCAGCTTGAGCAAAGCGTGGTGTTTCTGGGCCGCGTTTTGATTGCAGTCTGTTTTTGGTCGGCGTGGACCGTCGCTCGGGCCTTGCGGCTGCGGTGATGCGCGTTAGTTTCGCTAGCAACACTAAATGGAGACACGAGTATGAGCGGTTTGATTGCCTTGTTGGATGATGTTGCGGCCCTGACACGGATTGCGGCGACCAGTCTTGATGATATGGCTGGCATGGCTGCCAAAGCCGGAACCAAAGCGGCGGGCGTGATCATTGATGACGCAGCCGTAACACCGAAATACGTCACTGGCCTTGATCCAAAACGTGAACTACCGATTATCTGGAAGATCGCGCGGGCGTCGGTTTTCAACAAACTGGTGATCTTGTTGCCAGCGGCGATGCTGCTCAAGACCTACGCTGAGTGGTGGTTGATTCCGTTGCTGATGCTGGGGGGGCTTTACCTGTGTTTTGAGGGGGCCGAGAAGATTTATCATGTGCTGCGCCCGCACGCAGATGCCCTGGTTGAGGCCGATATGGATATCGGTGATCCGGCAAAATTGGAAGAAACCCGTGTCAAAGGCGCGATTAAGACGGATTTCATCCTGTCCGCCGAGATCATGACAATCACATTGAATGAAATTCCAGACGGCGCCGTTGCGATGCAGGCGGGCGCGCTTGCGCTTGTGGCAATCGCGATCACGGCACTGGTGTATGGAACGGTCGCCTTGATTGTGAAGATGGATGATGTCGGGGCGTGGCTGGCATTAAATGCGCCTACGGACTTGGGGCGTGGTGCCGGCAGGGGGCTGGTGCGTGGCATGCCGCATCTATTGACAGTTTTATCGGTTGTCGGCACGGCTGCGATGTTGTGGGTCGGCGGGTCTATTCTGGTGCATGGCGCCCATGATCTGGGCTGGGACGTGGCGTATGACGCGATCAAAAGTATTGCCCAATCGCTAGGAGGCGACGCTGGATTCGGCAATTGGGCTGTGACGGCGTTCTTGGACGGGGTGATCGGGTTGGCTGTTGGCCTGTTGCTAATCCCAATCGTGACCCGTGTGATCGGACCGATTATTGCGGAATTGAGCGGATCAAATTCGCAGCACTAGGCGCTAAAAGATCGACGAGCGCCGTTGCAGCGTTTGGACCGTATAGGTCTGTCTGATGCTGCGTTCGTCCTGCGGTACAAATCCTGGATCGGACGTAACGCAGCGCAAGCCACACAGCTGACGGGTTGAACGGGTCTGGAAATCAACCAGCCAGACGCGCCCGCCGGGGGTGGACACGTAGCCATCAATGCCGAAATCAAAGTCCGATGTCAGATCAATCACAGAGGGCACTTCGTTATCAAACTGGCGCCCGTATGCGCCGTGGGTGTGGTAACTGGCGATAATACCTTGACCCGCAAGCGGCGCTGGCATGTCACAGCTGGCAAATGTACCTGCACGGGGTGTGCTGGCTTGCAGACTGCCACCCGAGCTGACGAAAAAGTAGCCGCAATGTTCGCGACGTTCCGCGATGGAACGCACCTGCAAGGTGTTCAGGAAATTGCGTGCAAAATTGTCGATAACAGGCCCGCTTGGTGCGTTTGCCGGAGCGACCGAAAAACCTGCGTTAATCTGACTGGTTTGGCTTGTCGCGCCCTTGGGGTTTGGCTGCACGAACGTCTGACTTGTCGGGGCGTCGCACGCAGCTAGCGCTATCGACGCGGCGGCAAGAAAGGCTGTCAGTCGGATCATGGGCAAGGCTCCTGAAAGATTCGCGAAAATTTTAGCAGAAACGCGTCGCGCAACAATGTCTGGTCATAATACCGTACAAAAAAGTCGGGCCACAACCACATGCAAAGCATGAAATTATGGCCCGAACTGGCATTCATTGGTGGTTGTTTACGCGAGAAGGTCGCGGACTTTTTGGGCTGTGGCTTCGGGCGTGATGCCGAATTTTTCAAACAAGACCGGCGCGGGGGCAGACGCCCCGAAACCGTGCATGCCGACAAAGCCTGATTTATCGCGTTTGCCGCGTTCGCCAAACAACCAGCGGTCCCAGCCGAACCGGATGCCTGCCTCGATCGCGACGCGAACTGGACCGCCGGGCAAGACGCGTTTGCGGATGCTTTCGTCCTGCTCCTCAAACAGCTCCCAGCAGGGCATGGACACAACACGGGTGCCGATACCTTCGGCTTCAAGAATTGCGCGGGCGTCCATGGCGACGGATACCTCGGAGCCTGTGGCCATAAGGATTGCCTGACGTTTGCCGTTTACAGCATCGGCCAGAACGTAGGCACCTTGGGCGGTCATGTTCTTGGTTTTATGCTCAGTACGCACCAGCGGCAGGCCTTGGCGCGACAGGCACAACACGGAAGGTGTTTTCTTGGATGTAAACGCAAGTTCCCAAGCCTCGGCCACCTCAACAGTATCAGCGGGGCGGAATACATTGGTATTTGGCGTGGCCCGCAACAGTGCGAGGTGTTCGATGGGTTGGTGCGTTGGGCCGTCTTCGCCAAGGCCAATGCTGTCGTGCGTCATAACGTAAACTGTCGGGATTTCCATCAAAGCTGACA
Organism: Octadecabacter antarcticus 307; assembly: GCF_000155675.2. Classification (GTDB taxonomy): domain Bacteria; phylum Pseudomonadota; class Alphaproteobacteria; order Rhodobacterales; family Rhodobacteraceae; genus Octadecabacter; species Octadecabacter antarcticus. Next base: position 2,840,051 of record NC_020911.1, on the reverse strand, counting down.
GACGCATGGCACCGCGGGCATAGTCGGTGAAACACATGAACGTGCCGGAATAGGGCCGGATACCGCCGTGCAAGACCATGCCGTTCATCGCCGCGGCCATGCCGTGTTCGCGCACACCGAAATGGATGTAGCGACCCGCGCGGTTGTCGGGGCTAAACACACCAAGATCAGAGGTTTTGGTATTGTTGGAGCCTGTCAGGTCGGCTGAACCGCCAACAGTTTCTTGCATGATCGGGTTGATCACTTCGAGGACTTTTTCAGACGAGGAGCGTGTCGCCATCTTTGCGCCGGCGTCCGAGGCTTGTTTCTTGAACGCCTTGATGGTCGCGGGCAGTTTATTAGGGGCGTCTAGGGCCAAGGCACGGTTGAATTCGTCCTGCTTTGCCTTGGACAGCTTTTCAAACCGAGTGTGCCAGTCGGCGTGGGCTTGCGCACCGCGTTCCCCCATGGCTTCCCACTGGGATTTTACATTTGCCGGGACTTCGAACGGTCCATAGGTCCAGCCGTAGGCGTCTTTGGCGGCTTGCAATTGGCCTGCGTCGGTCAGAGCACCGTGGCCTTTGGAGGTGTCTTGCGCCGCGTGGCCCAGCGCGATGTGGGTTTTGCAGTTGATCATGGACGGACGGGGATCGGCCTTGGCCGCTGTAATCGCCGCATCAATCGCATCGGGGTCGTGGCCGTCGATGTCGATGACATGCCAGCCAGACGCCACGAAACGCGCCGATTGGTTGGTGATGTCGGCCATATCCACAGTGCCGTCGATGGTGATGTTGTTGTTGTCAAAGAAGCAAATCAGGTGGCCAAGCTTTTGCATCCCTGCAAGGCCAATTGCCTCTTGGGAAATGCCTTCCATCAGGCAGCCGTCGCCTGCGATAACGTAGGTGTGGTGGTTAACGATTGAATCGCCGTGACGTGCCCGCAGGATTTCTTCGGCAATCGCAAAGCCGACAGAATTGGCGATGCCTTGGCCCAGTGGACCTGTCGTGGTTTCAATGCCGTCCATGTGGCCATATTCTGGATGGCCTGCGGTGCGCGACCCCCATTGGCGGAAGTCCTTAAGTTGTTGCAGCGTCGCCTGTTCGTATCCGGTCAAGTGCAACAGGGCGTAGATCAACATGGACCCGTGGCCAGCTGACAAGATGAAACGGTCACGGTCGGGCCAGTGCGGAGCTTTTGGGTCAAAGCGCAGATGTTTATCAAACAACACCGTGGCAACGTCAGCCATGCCCATGGGCATGCCGGAGTGGCCGGAATTGGCGGCGGCGACGGCGTCCAGCGTGAGGGTGCGGATCGCGGCGGCGCGCATCCAATGCTCGGGGTGGGCTTTGCGAAGGGCTTGGATGTCCATATGAAAGTGGTCCTTTGGGCTGCGATGTTTGGCTTTGCGCAAGGTCATAACAGGGCGGATCCCAAGATCAAGGCCCTCACGATCAAAGTTGGTCTGCGTGATGGATGAAGGCTGCAGTGTAGAGGGCTGAAATGGAACCATTTTCACCGTTTGCTGCCTCGGGCCACATGGCTTAAGCTTTATACATATGGGCGCGATTCGTAGGCAAAGCCCAAACGAAGCGGTTCTTGGGTGTGTTCAAAGTGAACAAACCAAGTCTGGAAAGGACAGGCGATGAGCGAATTTCCACAACTTGAAATGCGGATCACGACGGCGTTGGAGCGCATAAAAACGGGGTTGGACGGGCTTTCGGTGCCGCCACCTTTGATCACATCGCAGCCCGATAGTGACGGCGTTGATGCAGGCGCGCTTGCGGCGCAAGTTGCTGAACTAGGTGCAAAGCTTGACGAAGAACAGACAGCGAATGCGCAGCTCGAAGAGCGTGTAAAGCTTCTAAAGGATCGGCAGGACGGAAAGCTGGCCAAGCTGGAAAGCAACGTCGACGCAGGACGTGCACGATCTGCGCGCATGGATCGTGAATTACAGCGGTTGCGCCAAATGAACGCAGAATTGCGCGATATCAATGTGCAGCTTCGCGAAGCCGTGAGCGACGGTGTGAGCGAGCCGCATTTGGTCAACAAAGCCATGCTTGCCGAACTTGAGGCGCTTCGCGCAACACGCGCAGCGGACGCGGCGGAAATGGACGCGATCCTGCAAGAACTGACGCCGATCATTGAACGGGAGGCAGCCGATGCCACAAATTGAAATCACCATCGGGGGCCGTAATTTTGAGGTTGCCTGTCAGGACGGCGAAGAACAGTTTTTGATGACGGCAGCGGCTATGCTGGACGTAGAAGCGTCGTCGCTTTCCACGCAGGTGGGTCGGATGCCCGAAAGCCGGATGTTGCTGATGGCGGGGCTGTTGTTGGCGGACCGCACGGCGGGTTTGGAAGACAAAGTGCGCGCGGCCGAAGAAAAGTTGGCGCAAGCACAGGCACAGCTTGAAAAGGCGACGACGCAAGGCGGCGTCGAACGCATTGAAGTGCCGGTCATACCAACCGAAGTCATTGAGACAATGAGCGAAATTGCGACACGGGTTGAGGCGATGGCCGATGATGTCGAAGGGCGATCTGCCTAGAGAAGCCCGGTTCGAGACATCAAAATGCCGCGCCTCAGAAATTGGACGCGGCATTTTTTTTACGTTAAAATGCTTACGTGTTGGCTTCGCGGATTTTTTCAGCGGCATCTTTGTCGTAGGTGACGCCGTTTTCTGCGAACAATGCATCAAGTTCACCTGACATCGTCATTTCGGTGATGATATCGCAGCCGCCGACGAATTCGCCTTTGACGTAAAGCTGCGGAACAGTTGGCCAGTCAGAATAGTCTTTGATGCCCTGACGGAGGTCTTCGTCGGCCAATACATTCACGTCTGCAAATTCGACGCCCATGAAATTCAAAACACCCGCTACGCGGCTTGAAAACCCGCACTGCGGCATGGATTTTGTGCCCTTCATGAACAGCACAACGTCATTTGCGGTCACGGTCTCTTTGATTTGGGTTTCGGCGGTCATATTTTTGGTCCCTTTGAATCTGTCCGCGCAATCGTTTGATTGGCGCGTGTGCGGTCGAGTTCTTCCATCCCAGTGGCGTTCTTGACCGTTCTGGGATCGGGTTTCATGTGGCTGAGGGGGCGGCGATGGCGTTTTGCGTACCAATCATCTGCGAGTATCGCGCTGACCAAAACCAAACCACCAAAAACCAGCCAGTTTAACATCACTCAGGCGCCTTTGTTGTCAGGGCGAGTGCGTGCAGATCGCCGTTTGACCCATCCATTTTGCCCTTGAGTGCACCATAGACCGCGCGTTGCTGTTGCACGCGGTTTTTGCCTTTGAACGATGCGTCGATCACTTCAGCAGCAAAATGCGCGCCATCGTCACCTTGCACGGTGATCTTTGCGTCCGGAAACGCATCGCGAAGCAGGCTTTCGATTTCTGGGGCAGAAATGGGCATGGGTGAGTCCTATTGTTAACATCAGATGTAGGGGCGCAGCAGGCCTGCGGCAAGGTTCGCGGCGCATTACGTCGCAAACGTGTTCGCAAAAGTGGCCCGAAAGAGGCTGGCAAGGTCAACGAGGGGGCCTGTGCTGCTGCCCATGCTGACATGATCACCGCCGAATTTACCCACCGACGCAATTGGCACGCCGGCCTTGCCAGCCGCGACCATCAAGGCTTCGGCTTGATCAAAGGTGCAGGCGATCAGATAGCGGGCTTGGTCTTCGCCGAACAATGTGGCTGTGTCGGCAGTGTCGAGCGCGACACCCGTGCCAGCTGTTTCTGCCATCTCAAACGCAGCGAGCGCGAGGCCGCCGTCGCTAAGGTCGGTGCAGGCATCGATCCACTGTGCGTTGGCGCGGATGAAGTCGCCATGCAATTTTTCCGCTCCAAGGTCGACGTCAGGCGCGTCGCCATCGGCGCGATGAAAGGCTTCTGCCAGTAGTGCGGATTGACCGAGGTGGCCTGTTGTGGTCCCAACCAGAAGGGCGACGTGTCCTTGGCGCGCGACGCCTTGAATGATGTCATCGGGGTGATTGATCAGCCCGACAGCGCCGATGGTGGGCGTGGGCAAGATGCCGGTGCCGTCGGTTTCATTATAGAGCGACACGTTGCCTGACACGATGGGCATGTCCAGTGCGATGCAGGCGGCAGCGATGCCTTTGATCGCACCAACGAATTGGCCCATGATTTCAGGCTTTTCGGGATTGCCAAAGTTCATGTTGTCGGTGGTGGCCAACGGGGTTGCGCCCACCGCCGTCAGGTTTCGGTAGGCCTCTGCCACGGCCTGTGCGCCGCCTTTTTCGGGGTTGGCCATGACATAACGCGGCGTCACATCCGACGTGAAGGCTAGCGATTTGTCCGTACCGTGCACGCGCACAATACCCGCGCCAAGGCCAGGTGCGCGGACGGTGTCAGCCATCACCTGACTGTCGTATTGTTCATAGACCCATTGTTTAGCCGCGTAGTTTGGCGAGGCCAGCAGCGCCTTTAACCCGTCAATCGGATCAATGTCCGGCACGTCAGCGAGGGGGTCCGGCGTTGGTGTTTCAACCCATGGGCGGTCATATTCTGGGGCGGACCCTGACAGCGTTGCAAGCGGCAGGTCGGCCTTCACGACGCCGTTGTGCAGCACCAAAAAGCGGTCTTCAGCTATGGTTTCACCGACGATGGCAAAATCGAGGTCCCATTTCACGAACACTGCGCGCGCCTCTGCCTCAAGTTCTGGTTTCAGGACCATCAGCATGCGTTCTTGGGATTCCGACAGCATCATTTCGTAGGCGGTCATGTTGGTTTCGCGCTGCGGCACATCTTCGAGGTTGAGTTTGACCCCAAGCCCACCTTTGTCGCCCATTTCAACGGCTGAACAGGTCAGGCCAGCAGCACCCATGTCTTGAATGGAAATAACCGCACCCGTCGCCATCAGTTCCAGTGTCGCTTCCATCAGGCGCTTTTCGGTGAAGGGATCACCGACTTGAACGGTGGGGCGTTTGTCCTCAATTGTGTCGTCGAATTCAGCGGACGCCATGGTCGCGCCGCCGACACCGTCACGGCCAGTTTTTGCGCCGAGGTAAACGACAGGCATGCCGATACCGGAGGCCGCCGAGTAGAAGATTTTATCAGTGTCAGCGAGGCCTGCGGCAAAAGCATTGACCAAGCAGTTACCGTTATAGGCAGGGTGGAACCGCACTTCGCCACCCACGGTTGGCACGCCGAAACAATTGCCGTAACCGCCCACTCCTGCGACGACGCCGTGGACCAGTTGGCGGGTTTTGTGGTGGCTGGGATCGCCAAACGACAGCGAATTCATCGCCGCAATCGGGCGCGCGCCCATGGTGAAGACGTCCCGCAGAATGCCGCCAACGCCTGTAGCCGCCCCCTGATAAGGTTCGATGTAGGACGGATGGTTGTGGCTTTCCATTTTGAAAACAACGCATTGGCCGTCACCAATGTCGACGATGCCAGCGTTTTCACCGGGGCCACAGATGACTTGTGGGCCTTGTGTGGGCAAGGTGCGCAGCCATTTTTTTGAGGATTTGTAGGAACAATGTTCGTTCCACATAGCGCTGAAAATGCCCAGTTCGGTAAACGACGGTTCGCGTCCGATGATGTCCAGAATTCGGTAGTATTCAGACAGGGACAGCCCGTGGGCTGAGATCAGGTCGGATGTGATGGCTGGCTCTTGCATGTGCGTCCCCTTACGATGCGTGCCGCTCGTTTATGCCAAGGCGGGGCAGGGTTCAACGGGGAAGGGTGACTGATGATAAGGGGCGCGGATATCACGTTGGGACGTTAGTTACCGTCAGAGCATCTACCCAAACGATCTGTCAGTCGGGAAGCGTGTATTCGAGAGCGTTCAAAACGGGTAGTTTTTGGGAGGGTTGGACGGATGCAGCAGAGGTCTAGTTCGAGTCCATAATGACCTATGTTACGCCCGCCATATGCAGACGCGAAGGTGCATTTTGCTCGACTTGGCCCTGTCGCGGTTTGATGCCGTTCCTTTGATAGCATTTATTGCAACAAAGGAGCTGAACTATGGGACTGAAACGGACGGACGAGTTTCGCAAGGATGCGGTGCGGATCGCGCTGACCTGTGGACTTACACGCAAGCAAGTTGCGGATGATCTTGGCGTCCATTGCCCGGCAGGCGATTGCAAAGCAATCAGCCGAGAGGGGGCATGTCGACGCTGAACAAATGGATCACGGCGTACCGAGACACTGACGTGGTGTCGCAAGAGGATTTAGGTCTCGCCCAAGAGAACGACCGGCTTCGGCGCGAGACACCACCGCCCGGCAATCGAAACGCAGTTTCGATGAGAGTGGGCATTCTCAAGGAGGAGAGAGAAATCCTAAAAAAAGCAACGCAGTTCTTCGCGAGCCAAAAGCCGTGAGGTTTAGGTTCGTTCCTTGCCCGGCAGGCGAATTGAAAATTCGCTGAGAGGGAAGAACACGGCGCAAGCTTCTCCACCAATCGGCTATGTGACGTTTTAGACGTCAGCCCTCGTGGTTTGTGGGCATTCCGCAGCCGTCCTGCCAGTCGCAGACAGCGTTCTGATCTGGTCACACTGGCGCACATCAAAGAACAATCTCGTCTCAGCTTTGGCAGCTATGGCAGGCCGCGCATGACTGAGGGACTGAAAGAGACTGGCCTAGATTTCGGTCATCGTCGGGTGGGCCGCCCCCTCTCATCGATACTGCGTATCGACTGCCGGGCAACGGATGCGCCAGAATGGCATATCTGTGGTTAGAACACGCAAACATAAGGCGACAACAGGCAGTAATCATAAGTTCAATATCGCGCCGAACTTGCTGGACCGTGATTTTGCAGCAGATGCCCCTAACCAGAAGTGGGCTGGTGACATTACCTATAGCTGGACGCGTGAAGGCTGGTTGTATTTGGCCGTGATCTTGGATCTGCAGTCGCGCCGTATCATAGGTTGGGCAGTAAGCAATCGGATGAAACGTGATGTGGCGATAAATATTCACCGCCGGGGCAAGGCAAGGCCGAACTGATCTGGCGCGACACATGGGAAACCCGCAGGCGTGCCGAGATGGCAATCTTTGGATACATTAATGGCTTCTATAATCCACGCCCCTCTCAGTGATTGCATGCAATCACCTGCCTGGCAGTGGACGTCACTCAACATTGGGTTGGAAAAGCCCCATCGCTTTCGAACGCAAGGTGGCTTAAACGAGCACTTGGGGTGGCACGAAAGCGCGACAGGTCCATAATTGAAGCTAAGGCTTATCCCCTTTGCTCCGGCGGCACCTGATGTAGTGTGAAGCGGCTTGCCAATCTACAATGTTCTTGTATTGTTCTACCCATGCCAGCCAGATGGAAAAACGACAAACCCATGTCCCGCCCGGCGTTCGACGCCAGGTTTTCTGATGAGGAAGCGTGTTCGCATTATCTGGCGGAACATCGTTGGCCTGAGGGCTTTGTGTGTCCTTCCTGTGGCACCTGCAAGGGCTGGCCGTTAAAGCGAAATCGCGCGACTTGGGAATGTGCCGGTTGCGCACGGCAGACATCCGTGACGGCTGGCACGGTGATGCACAGCAGCCATTTGCCGTTGCGAATTTGGTTTCTTGCCGCGCACATCATCACCAGCCATTCCAACGGCATGTCAGCGCTGCAACTTCAGGCGCAACTTGGCCTTGGCAGCTACAAGACGGCGTGGCTCCTCTTGCAAAAGCTGCGGCGGTCGATGGTCAACCCTGACCGCAACCCCCTGAAAGACCTTGTCGAGATCGATGAAACAGAGATTCCGTTCCGGTCCCGGCATGATCCCGAGGACCGGCCAAAGGGTGGGCGGAGCCCGGTCGGAAAGATGTTTGTCGTCTGCGCCGTCGAGTTATCAAGAGACGGACATCCGCGCCGTATCAGGATGAAACACATTCCCGACGGCGCATCAAAGACGCTACACGGGTTCATTGGTCAGGCTGTAGAGCCTGGCGCTCACGTCATCACGGATGGCTGGCTAGGTTACGAAAATCCCCCTGCAAACACGCATGAGGCGAAGGTCGTCAGCGGCAAGAAGGCACATGACATACTCCACTGGGTCCACCGCGTGTTCTCCAACCTAAAAACGTGGGCAAAAGGCGTCTTCCACGGCCTCAGAAAATGCCATCTGCAACGCTATCTCGACGAATTTGTGTTCCGCTGGAACCGACGGCGACACATGCGAAGCGCCTTCGACACGCTGCTGGGGATCGGTGTTGGTATTGGCCCAGCGACATATCGTGATTTTGTTGAACAGCGCGCCTGAAGGCCCTTGTTCACGGCAAAAGCCACGCCCCATAAACCCACCAGATGTTACAAACTGATCCGATCCGCCTCTCAAGCCACAAGGGCGAGGTTCTGCGCCGCGTCAACATGTGGGGCAACCGGACTAAAAGGGATAAGCCTTATTGAAGCTTTTGCAGACGCGGCCTACCCACCTTCGGACAAAACTATTGGTATTGGCGGAAATGAACTGTCGCTGGATGCGTCGCGGCACAAAAACCGACTGAACGCGAATATTTCAGTCGACACGATCAGTGAAAACAGAAGAGCCAAACTGCGCCAAAACCTAACCAATTTGTATGATTGGGTATCGGCGGGTGTTCATAGTAATGTTACCGCTGAAGAGGCATATTCATTCTTCCTTAACGTTTATCTATTTCTTGGTGAGGTCGCAAAATATGAGTAGTAGGTCGGCTTGATCAAGTCACCATCGTATTTGCTTCCGCAGCGGGGTGAAAAACAGCAAAGTCCGGAGGCTGTGTGAAAACTCCCCTGCTTTTCCCCAATTATGGTATAGTTTCTGTACTCGATACGGAGGTTGCTCATGACGCAGTTCATCGAAGGTTTAGACCGTCAGCAGACGATCTTGCTGCCCGAACATCTCGACGATTATGTTGATGAGAACAGTCCCGTCCGTGCCATTGATGCTTTTGCCGACATGCTGGATTTAGCGGTGCTTGGCTTCAACGCACAGCCTGCCGCCACTGGTTGGCCCGGCTACCATCCGGGGCTGATGCTGCGAATTTATCTCTCCGGATATCTCAATCAAGTGCAGTCATCGCGTCGTTTGGAACGAGAGTGCGGTCGCAATCTAGAGCTCATTTGGCTGACGGGCCGGCTGAAGCCGGACTTCAAGACGATTGCCGACTTCCGCAAAGATAACGGTCCTGTGATCCGCAAGGTGTGTCAGCAGTTCGTGGCTTTGTGCCGCAATATGGATCTGCTTGATGGGGGCGTGGTCGCCATCGATGGCAGTCGGTTCAAGGCGGTAAATTCCAAGGCCAAGAATTATACGCGCGGCAAGCTGCGCCAGAAGTTGGGTGAGATCGACAAAACCATTGAGCGATACTTGGGTGAATTGGATCGCGCCGATGAGGTGTTCGAGCAAACTGGCACAATGGCTGCCGGAAGCCCGCATGGAACGCACCCTGAGGAAGCAGGAACACCAGCAAAAGGAAGCCGTGCGCTACAGATCAATTGAACAGCAGATGGACAAGACGGGCGAAACACAGGTCTCATTCAGCGACCCAGATGCCAGATCAATGACAACAACGGCGCGCATGCCACGTATTGTAGGCTACAATGTTCAAACGGCTGTCGAGGCTGATAACCACCTGATCGTTGCGCACGACGTCACCATGCTTGGCTTTGATCGCGACGCTTTGTCGATGATGGCTGTTGCAGCGCGCGATGCCATGACGACGGACGCTCATAGCAATCGCCCCCTCTCATGCATGTAAACATGCACTGCCGGGCAGTGGATAAGGGTTATTACAAGGGCGAGGAAATTGTTGCCAGTGAAGCGGCCGGCATCTCGGTCGTTGTCCCGAAGCCGATGACCCCAAATGCTGCAGCGCGCGGTCAATTTGATAAAGCTGACTTTGCATATGACCGCGATCTGGACGTGTATGTGTGTCCTGCAGGGGAACATCTGACATACAGATTTACCGGTCAGCAAGACGGCAAAGCGATCAAATCATCCTGGTCAGGAGCATGCGCTGATTGCGTCCTCAAAGCCAAATGCACAACAGGCAAAGAGCGGCGTGTCCGCCGTTGGGAGCTCGAAGATGTACTGGCGAGGGTCCAAGACCGGTCAGACGCAGATCCAGCGCAACTGGCTGTCCGTAGCATGACCGTCGAGCATCCCTACGGCACGATCAAATCTTGGATTGGAGCGACGCACTTCAAGATGCGGACCCTCAAAAAGGTGGCGGCGGAGATGGCGATGCATGTGCTGGCCCACAATATGACCCGCATCATGAACATAATGGGCATTCCAGCGATGATTGCGGCCATGAAGGCGTAAAAGGCCGCAGTCGGCTTCAATTTAGCCCGGAAACGTCGGGATGTGCCTAGAATGGCCCTGACCCGCCTCCATAATCCAACATGGGAGCTGAAAAGACGATCCCGACCCGTAATGCAGCTGAACGAACGGTCGCGCAAGACCTTGCAATATCAAACACCAGCTGAGAGATTTGCCGAATGTGTTGCGTCGATCAGTTGAGCCCACCGCCCAAAGCGTTCACACGCAACGGCCTTGGCCAGATCAAGGATGCTAGATCGATCAGCGAAAGGCCTGCATCCACAATGCGTTCATCGAGCTGGTAAGTGAATTCAATGAACGCCAGAAGCCATCATCCTCCTAATGGAGAGATAACCCCGAGATGTCTGGCATGGTGTTTTCTCTTTCGTTCTGTTTTCTCGCTTTTTCCTCTCGCATCCCTGTCTACACTTTGCTAGGAAACGCGCGACTTAGGGGGAGGGCATCGCCGTCCCTCTAAAGATATATGCGGGAGTAAAAACTTCTGAAATACGCAGAAATTACGCGCGGCTAGTCTTAGCTTGTTGAATTTAAACGTTTTCAAGAGTCCCTTCACCCGCACCTCGATATTTATGGCCCTTCGGCCTGTGAGAAAAGAAAAGGACGATACCATGACGGTCAAAGAGACCCTGAACGACGGCCTCAAGCGCGGCTACGAGATCAAAATCACGGCCGCCGAGCTGGACGCAAAAGTCCTTGAGAAGCTCAAAGAGGCGCAACCCGAGGTCGAGATGAAGGGCTTCCGTAAGGGTAAAGTCCCTATGGCGATGATGAAAAAGCAGTTTGGCCCCAAGGTTTTGGGCGAAGCCATGCAAGAATCCGTTGACGGTGCAATGAACACGCATCTGGAAACGTCTGGCGATCGCCCGGCGATGCAGCCTGAGATGAAGATGGCCAATGACGAATGGAAAGAAGGCGACGATGTTGTAGTTAACGTTTCTTACGAAGCGCTGCCCGTCGTTCCCGAGGTTGATTTCACTAATATCAAGCTGGAAAAACTGGTTGTGAAGGCGGACGACGCATCAGTGCAAGAGGCGCTGACGTCCCTGGCGGAGACTGCAAAGAATTTTGATGATCGCAAGAAGGGCGCAAAAGCCAAAGATGGCGACCAAGTGATTTTCGACTTCCTTGGTAAGGTTGACGGCGAACCGTTTGAAGGCGGTGCGGCTGAGGGTCATGCGCTTGAACTTGGGTCCGGTCAGTTCATCCCGGGTTTTGAAGAAGGTTTGATCGGCGTCAAAGCTGGCGAAGAAAAGAATGTCGAAGTCACGTTCCCTGCGGATTACAATGCTGAGCACCTTGCAGGCAAAGTCGCCGTGTTCGAGTGCAAAATCTTGAATGTTAAAGAACCCAAGACGTCCGAGATTGACGATGAGATGGCCAAGCAGTTTGGCGCCGAAGACCTTGCAGGTCTGAAGGGTCAGATCACATCGAAGCTGGAAGAAGAGTATTCTGGCGCTGCACGTGCAGTTACCAAGCGCGCGCTTCTTGATGAATTGGACAAGATGGTGTCGTTCGAGTTGCCACCGTCCTTGGTTGAAGCCGAAGCTGGCCAGATCGCGCACCAGTTGTGGCACGAAGACAACCCCGAGGTTGAAGGCCATGACCACCCCGAGGTCGAGACCACCGATGAGCACACCAAACTGGCAGACCGACGCGTAAAGCTGGGCTTGCTTTTGGCTGAAATCGGTCAAAAGGCTGAAATTCAGGTGTCTGACGCGGAGTTCACCCAAGCGGTGATGAACCAAGCGCGTCAGTACGGCGACCAAGCGCGCCAGTTTTTTGAGTTTGTTCAGAAGAACCCACAGATGCAGCAACAGATTCGCGCACCCTTGTTTGAAGACAAGGTTGTCGATCACATCGTTGAAGCCGCTTCGATGAAAGAAAAAGAAGTGAACAAGGATGAGCTGCAAAAGGCTGTTGAAGCGCTCGAAGAAGAGTAAGCCTTATAGTATTGCGAAATTTAGGCCGCTTCCCGTTCAGGGGGCGGCCTTTTTCGTGTCTGAAGCGCACAATATGACGCGACCCCATGGATAACCTGACCAAGAGATCAAAATAATCCCTAGTAAAAGGTTGGATTGTCAGTCTACCATTTGGAATATTCTGAAATGGGGAAATGACATGAAATTTTTAGTGACCACTATGTTTGCATTCTTTGGGACGACTGCCGCCGTGCAGGCCTGTCCAACGTTTTCGATGACTGGCGTTGAGCAGTACAACGCGACAGGGCAACAACTGTATTCGCCACAGCGGTATTCCGTCGTCGCAGGCGGGGACAACTATATTTTTAATTGCTCGCAAGTCAGGCCGCTGACCGACACTGGGCCGGGCTATTTTGCTAGCCAGCCAGACTTTTCGTTCTTTCTGTCCGGCATGGGGCCCTATAGCCTGCATATTACTGTGACTGGCCTGTGTGACAGTGCGGTGTTGATCAACACTGGTGCTGCGAATTGGTATTACGATGATGATGACTATAATGATGGCAGCGGTGGTGCCCAAATCACGCTGAACAACCCGTCCAATGGGCGCATTGATATCTGGGCCGGAACTTATGAACCGGGCTATTGTGATGCTGTCCTAACGCTCGAGACGTTCTAAACTTCTTTTGTAGAGGCAGCCGTTATTGGCAGCCTAGTGGGACTTGCGCGGCCTTTTTCGAGAAATATAGTGTTTGGTAGTTATTGCAGGCACTAAGGTTAGGAAGACCTTATCCAAAATCCACTAGTTAACGCTAGGGTATGAGGTTATTTTTTCCTTAAGATTTTACATATACTGCGCGTCATTGAGGACCCGAAGAACTTGTTGATGTTTGCACGGGAATAGATTCTTCTTCGCCTATGATCCGTCCCAACTTTCTTTCCTGCGAAGACCGCCGCGAGCTTTTGAGCTGTGTAAAACGCCAACGCGAGGATCATGGCGTTGCGCGCCGCGCGAATGCGCTTTTGCTACTGGATGACGGGAAGTCCTGTGTCGAGATTGCGCAGGTGCTTTACCTTGATGACGACACGGTGCGTGGCTGGCACAAACAATATCTGTCCGAGGGCTGGGATGCGGTAGCATATGACGGTTGGAAAGGCGGGCAATCGCGGCTGTCTGTCGCGCAGGAAGCCGCTCTTTGCGTTTGGCTTGAGGAACATTTCTGCCGATCTACAGTGGAAATCCGCACCTATGTCGCGGCGCAGTTCGATCTGGAATATTCTCATTCAGGCTATGTTAAGCTTTTAGCGCGACTAGGCTTTGAATATCGCAAGCCCAAGGCGCTGCCGCGCGTGGCCGATGTAGCCAAACAGGCCGAATTCATCGCAATGTATGAAAACATGCTGAATTCTCTGGCCGATGATGAGGCGGTTTACTTTGCAGATGCCGTGCACCCAGAATATCAAAGCAAGCCTGCCTTTGGTTGGGTGAAGAAGGGCACAAACCCCACGCTCAAAACGACTTCAGGCCGGGCGCGCGTCAACATTCACGGCGCGTTGAACCTTTAAACCTTCGATACCCCTTTCGTAGCGCCGATCACAGTGGACGGCGTGAGTGCCGTGCAATTGCTGGCCAAAATCGAGGCACGCAACCAAGATAAACGCATCATCCACGTGATCTGGGACAACGCCGCCTACCACAAAGGGCCTGATGTGAGGGGCTTCCTGGCGCGCAAAAACTGCCGCATCCACTTGATCCAGCTGCCGCCCTATTGCCCGCACCTAAATCCGATTGAAAGGCTTTGGGCCGTGATGCACCAGCACGTCACCCACAACCGCGCATATCCCACACAGAAGCAATTTACCGGAGCCATATTGAAGTTCTTCCGAGAAACCATCCCAGAACAATGGCGCGACTTCCGAAATCAGGTCACTGATAATTTCCGCATCATATCACTCCAAAAACTTCGGGTTTTAGAGTGAAGTGAGTATATCTAAAATTCTGGAGAATATCATGAGACATTTATTTATCGCGATTGCAGTAACTTTTAGTTTTGCGGGTGCTGCACAAGCTTGCCCAGACTACACTATCTGGGGCACTAACTCATATAACTCATCCGGCGATCAACTGTACTCACCGCGCAGTTTCAACATCACGGCAGGCGGTGAAAATTACCTTCCAAACTGTGGTTTCAGCAGCAATGAGACTGGTTATTTCACAACAACGCCCGACTTCTCTTTCGACCTCGGCAATATGAACGGCTATCAACTGGTCATTTCAGTTGTGAGCAATTGTGACGCTGCACTGTTGGTAAATTCGGCAGACACCCAGTGGTTTTACGATGACGACAGCAATGGTCAATCTGACCCGCGGCTTGATCTGATAAACCTTGGCAGTGGTGTTCTTGATGTCTGGGTTGGAACCTATAACGGTGCCTATTGCGATGCCACTTTGACGCTTGAGACGTTTTAAATTCAGTCTTTGATTGGGTTAATGTAGGTCGTGTGGGGAAACCTATGTGGCCTATTTAGCTTAGGCTCAGGACTCATAACCAAAATATTAACGGTGGCGGCGAGCATGATGGCGGAGAGGAAGACCGTTGGGCTTCTGTCATAGCGTGTAGCGACGCTTTGATCCTGCCAACATGCGCTCGATGTGGTTGCGTCGTTTGTCGCGTCTCTTATCCATTGCCCGGCAGTGCATTGCAAAGCAATGTCACGAAAGGGGTATTTGATGGTTGTCTTGCGTGATTTGCGCCTAGGGATACAGGGACGAGTTCCCTGTCTATAAGGCCAGTATAATCGCTGACTTGACCCGCCATGAATAAGAAGTATCCGTCTTGATCAAGCCCCCTTTTCCACCCAATTTCGATTTGCTTTGATGAGGGCGTTGGCGAGTTCAATGAGCTTTCGCATGAGCGTCGTAAGGGCGACTTTTGGTGGCTTTCCAGCTTTAATCATGGCTTGGTATTTGGTCTTGAGATCGGGGTTGTGCCGCATCGCCACAAGGGCAGGCATATAGAGTGCGTCCCGCACTACTTTCCGGCCGCCCTGAATGAATGATTTTCCTCGCCATTGGCCCGATTGACGCGTCATCCACTGCCCTCTCACACATGCTTGCATGTGTGAGAGGGGGGCTAGATGTTCCAGTCAAACTGGCCACCTGCATTCTGTCCACTCGATCTCAGGCATCCACTGCCCGGCAGTGATTTGCATGCAAATCATGAGAGGGTCTATCAAAATGGTGGCAGCACAGACCGCGCCGATGTCCCGTTGCCCGGCAGTGCATGCTCGCATGCATGAGAGGGGGGAATTGAGCGAAGAATTTTCATCGAATGCGCCAGCGTGTCGTTGGAGTGTATCAGACGATCAACCTCAGCATTGATTTCAGCGATTTGTCTTTCAACTTGAGCCAAGCGGGCTTTGCTTTGACGGCAAGTGATGGACAGGGTTTGGGTTTTCAGACGGCTCATGATGCTGGTGCGATCTTTGATTAATCCTGAACGAAATGCGCGTAACTCCTTCAGATCGTGCTGTATTTTTGTGGCTGGCTCATCTGGTTCTAACACAAAAGCAATCCCCATAACGGCCAGCATTTTGGCATCCATTGCCTGGCAGGCGATGTTTACATCGCTGAGAAGGGACGGCGTCGGTTTTTGCGCGTACGCCTTGTGCCTGAGCAAACCGGCGCGCCTGCAAGGGGTTCACTTTTACCAATGGCAAATACCCGCCTAGGGCCCGTTCTAGACCACTGTGGTAGGCGCCTGTTGCTTCATAAATAACGCGTGTCACTGGCGTCTTTGCGCAGAACTTGGAAAGCGCCTTAAATCCTGCAGGGCAATTGCTAAACGACATCATCTTCCCGTCGCTCAGCCGGTGAATATCCAAAGTGGCTTTGGAAATGTCTATGCCAATGGTATCATCCGTCATCTTCGTCATATCCTATGCTTGTCCTTGAGGGCTTCGTGCCGCTCTGTATCCACCTCTCGGCAGATTGCTGCGCAATTGTCTGTTGGTCAGTGGTTCAAGCCTTTGGCGAAGGTGGCGGTTGATCTTACTCCTTTACGGTCCTCAAAGACCAAGCGGCAGACGATCCAACCACCACCACAGACCAGCATTCTAAAATGCTGGTCTGTGGCGTTTGTTTCGCACAAAAGCTCCCAAAGTCATAAGACAAGCGGACAGGGCGTCCGCTGCTATCTGTGACCGCGTGCAGTTTGGTGTTCATGCCGCCCTTGGTTAGCCCTCTCTCGGGACATTGCGGCGCAATACCCTGCCGGGCAGTGAATCAGGCGCCCACGCCCCCTTTTTTTCAACCCCAGGCTTGAGGCAGTGCGATGCGCTTTGTGGTAGGTTGCATCAATTGAGATTGTTTTACTATCTGAGGCCTGTTCTGCCAGCCCCATCATAATCCGTGCGAACACACCCATGTCACTCCAGCGCTTCCAGCGGTTATATAAGGTCTTCGTTGGACCATACTCTGATGGTGCATCACACCACCGTAGACGGGGCTCCGCCCGCTCATGCCTTGAAACGTCCACTGGACGTTTCATCGGGTCCGCGGCCCGAACCGTCATTCGCCCCGTTGCGGTTAATGAAAATAATCCCGCTCAGAACGCGGCGATCGTCTACGCGTGCACGGCCTCGGCTCTTTGGAAAGTAAGGCCGAAGCCGATCCATCTGCGCTTCACTCAGCCAATAAAGGTTGCTCATTCTAACCCCCACGATTTGGGACTTTGAATCACGCAGTAATAGTAGCATCAAGTAGTTTAATGGGTCGTGAGCCTAAGTGTTCGGTCCCGGCATCTGTTGGATCGGATTAACGATGAATCTTTCTGGTTCTGAAGTCCCTATCTTGCAGATGTATTCGTACGGCGTCAGGCCGTTGAGCGTCTTCAGCCTTCGAGCGAAATTGTAGGCCGCTATGAAGTCTGCGAGATGGGTGTGCAGCTGATCATTCTTGTCGTAGTGATGCCGCCTGACCGTTGCGTCCTTGATCGTGCGGTTCATCCGCTCAACCTGGCCATTGGTCCATGGATGGTTGGGCTTGGTCAGCCGGTGCTCAATCCTGTTGGCATCGCAGATCATGTCGAACCGCATAGGCCGTGAATATGGTGTGTTCCGGTTACGTGGTTGCTCACAAAATTGAATGCCATTGTCCGTCAGAATTGTGTGGATCTTGTATGGCACCGCTTCCAGCACAGCCTCCAGGAACTCCCAGGCCGTCTTGCGATTTGCTTTTTCTACAAGCCGTGCCACGGCAAACTTGCTGGTTCGGTCCCTCTCGTGACATCGCTTTGCGATTCACTGCCGGGCAATGAATGGCAACAAAGAGATAAAGTTTTCCTTCGTTGGTGCGCAACTCTGCAATGTCGATATGAAAATATCCGATCGGATAGCGTTTGAACTTTTGTCGTTTCGGCTTGTCGCCCTCCATATCTGGCAGTCGGGATATCCCATGCCGTTGCAAATAACGATGCAGGGAAGATCGCGTCCCCCTCTCATTGCTTGCTCCGCAAGCAACTGCCGGGCAATGGATGTGGGATAGTTGGCTGCAAGGCATAAAGACAATCATCCAGCGGTAGGAGCGTATGACGTCGAAAAGAGACGATCATCGCCTCTTCACCCGCGCTGAGAACGGTCGAACTGGGGTCCGTGGGGCCAGTCTTGCGGTCTTCTACAGTTTTGCGCTTGCGCCATTTGGAGACCGTTTTGACATTTATACCAAGTTCTCGACTCAAAGCTGCGGTCGTAGCTTGCGATCGCTGTATTGTTGCTCTGATGGCGTGCGTAGTCGTGGCGCAGCCATGACGTATTTGTCCCATAATGCTTCCTTCCATTCCAAAGAATAGATCGCACCATCAAACCATGGGATCAAAAACCTAGACTGACCATCTTTAGACGGGCGTTCAAGTCTGACTTGCCCATGAAAAAGGCCGCCCCAACATGGGCGGCCTTAAATAAGTTTTATCCAGCGAAAACTTAGTCTTCGTCAGATGCGTCTTTAGAAGATGTTTCAGCGGTGGGCTTTGCTTCGTCATCGCCAAAGTCGTCGAGACCGGCAGCGCCGAGATCGTCAAACAGTTCCTGAATTTCGAACTCAGCAGCGGCTTCTTCTTCTGCAGCCAATTCAGCAACAGATTTGCCAGCGGCCTGAAGTTCAGCTTCTTCAGTGGAACGCGCGACGTTCAACTTGATGGTTGCTTCGACTTCGGGGTGCAGCTTGACCGACACATCGTGGATGCCCAGTACTTTGATCGGTTCGATCAGCACGATCTGCTTGCGATCAACTGTAAAGCCAGCCGCAGTGGCAGCGTCAGCGGCATCACGGGTGGTGACGGAACCGTACAGACTGCCACCATCGGATGCAGAGCGAATCACGATGAAGGTTTCACCGTCCAGCTTTGCGGACATTGCGTCGGCTTCTTTCTTGGTCTCCAGATTTTGCGCTTCGAGTTGTGCTTTCTGGGCTTCAAAATTTGCCATGTTGGCTGCGTTGACGCGCAGCGCTTTGCCTTGGGGCAGCAAGAAGTTGCGTGCGTAGCCCTGTTTCACAGAGACGACGTCGCCCATCTGACCCAGCTTCGCGACGCGTTCGAGAAGGATGATATCCATGATGTCTGTCCTTTACTTAACGGCGTACGGCAGCAACGCGAGGAACCGTGCGCGTTTGATGGCACGGGCCAGCGCACGCTGGTTCTTGGCGCCAACTGCGGTGATGCGGGATGGAACGATCTTGCCGCGCTCAGAAACATAGCGCTGCAGGGTCCGTGTGTCTTTGTAGTCGATCTTCGGGGCGTTATCGCCATCGAACGGATCGGACTTACGACGGCGGAAAAATGGTTTAGTAGCCATGACTTATGGTCCTTTCTTGATCTGATTAATTAGCGGCGTTCGCGGCGTTCTGGCCGCTCGTCACGCTTTTGCATTTGCACGGAAGGGCCTTCTTCGTGTGCATCAACTTTAATCGTAAGAATACGCATTACGTCTTCGTGCAGACGCATCAAGCGTTCCATTTCCTGCACGGCAGGGGCCGGTGCATCGGAACGCATAAAGGCATAGTGGCCTTTGCGGTTCTTGTTGATCTTGTAGGCCATTGTCTTGACGCCCCAGTATTCGGACATGACCACTTTGCCGTCGTTGTCCGACAGCACTGTGGAGAAATGTTCGATAAGGGATTCAGCTTGCGTGTTGGACAAGTCCTGACGCGCAATAAACACATGCTCATATAAAGGCATGGGTGCTCCGTTCATATCTGCGGCGCATTTCATAGGGTGGGGATTTCACCTTGCGCTCCCACCCACGAGAGACTGCGCAGTTCATAAAAATCTGCGCAAGGTTGGTGCCTTATACAAAGGAAACGCGTGAGGGCAAGCGAAACAAGGCCGCAGCGTGGATCGCCGTGCCGTTCGTGTGCCAAAGGTTCCGTTATGGTCACCAAAATTCCCCGCATTAACCTTTTTGGCGCGCAGGTTTGTGCGCAAGTTCGCCGTAAGGTTGAATCGGAACACAGGAGACAACAATGACCGCATATCCCGATCCTATCGACTTTGCAGACTTGAGCATCGGATCCAACCTGGCTGGTATGTCCATGCGGCCAAACGGGTCTGAGCACTTTTAGGGCTACGAGGTGCGCCCAGACGCACAGATCTTCGATATTGCGGTTTTGCTGCGGGTGGTTTGTGGGTTTCTAACGGTCCCTACGTTGATCGCCGCCGTTGGTAGTTGGCGCCTGCCGGCAACGGCATTTTTGAACAAGCATTTACCGCAAAGGTGACTGTGTCCCTGTTGTTGGTGGTGGGGGTGTTTATTTTGGCGCGCGTAGCAGCGCGCGGGACATTTGTGCGAATCCAGATCGACACCGCATCAGGTGAGCTGCGCGCACCCGTTGACGCGGTTGCATCTCGTTCCACTGCGTTGTTCGGACGGGTTCAGATCAGCTTTAACGGGATCGGCCCTGTCGCGGCGGGCGATGAGTCACTGCAGTTGATAGCCGCATTGCGCTGCCGTTTGGCCATTGATTGCGGCTTGGAAGCAGCGCACCCGATGCGTGAGGTTATCTTGGGCGGGCCAGTGTTGGCCGCCTAAGAGCGAGTGAGCGGACATTGTTGTTGCGTTTTCGGCCCCTATGTCGGGGCCGTTTGCCGTTTATCAAGCTTCAGTCCGTGGTCGCCAGATGTCTTGTGCGCACGGAGCGGTCACGTTACCCCTACGGACACAAATAGCAGGGGGCATGTATGAGAGCGTTTGTTTTTCCAGGTCAAGGCGCGCAAACTATCGGGATGGGCCAGGCCATGGCGCAGGCTTATCCAGCGGCTAGGGCGGTTTTTGATGAGGTCGATGATGCATTGAGTGAAAAGCTGTCCGATCTGATTTGGTCCGGCGATATTGCTGATCTGACACTGACGAGAAATGCCCAGCCCGCGTTGATGGCCACATCGTTGGCAGCGATGCGCGCACTTGAGGCCGAAGGCGTCACGATTGCGGCTGCGTCGTTTGTTGCGGGGCATTCGCTGGGGGAGTATTCCGCGCTGGCCGCGTCTGGCGCATTGAGCGTTGCCGATACTGCACGTTTGCTACGCATTCGCGGTGAGGCGATGCAGGACGCGGTGCCAGTGGGCATCGGGGCGATGGCGGTTCTATTGGGTTTGGATTTCGCAGCTGCACAGGCTGTCGCAGCTGAGGCTGCACAAGGTGAAGTCTGTCAGGCCGCCAACGACAATGACCCGAGCCAAGTTGTGGTGTCGGGCCACAGGTCAGCCGTGGAACGCGCGGTTGAGATTGCCAAGGCACATGGCGCAAAACGCGCGATGTTGCTGCCGGTCAGCGCGCCGTTCCATTCATCGCTTATGGGTCCGGCTGCGGATGTTATGGCGCAGGCGTTGGAGGACGTCACAATTAATGCGCCTGCCGTGCCATTGATTGCAAATGTGCGGGCAGTCGCCGTTGGTGTTGACGACATCAAGGCGCTGCTGGTTGAACAGGTCACAGGGTCTGTGCGTTGGCGTGAGAGCGTGATGTGGATGGCAGATGCAGGCGTCACTGAGGTTTGGGAAATCGGCGCAGGCAAGGCGCTGTCTGGGATGATCAAACGGGTGGATCGCAGTATTGCGACCCGCGCGATTGGAGCGCCTGATGACGTTGTGGCAGCGGTTGCTGCTTTGAATGAAGGATAAAACATGTTTGATTTGACTGGAAAAAATGCGCTGATTACCGGCGCGTCGGGCGGAATTGGCGGTGAGATCGTGCGGGCGCTGCATGGCGCGGGCGCGACGGTGGGGCTGTCGGGGACGCGGGTTGAACCGCTTGAGGCACTGGCCGCTGAACTTGGCACCCGCGCGCATGTTCTGCCGTGTAACCTCAGCGATGCGGCGGCGGTTGATGCGTTGCCCAAGCAGGCAATTGAGGCGATGGGATCGGTCGATATTCTGGTGAACAACGCCGGCATCACGCGCGATCAGATTTTTATGCGCATGTCGGATGACGAATGGGGCGATGTGATCAACGTCAACCTGACGTCAACGATGCGCCTGTGCAAAGGCGTGATCCGCGGCATGATGAAGGCGCGGTGGGGGCGGATTGTGAACGTGAGTTCCATCGTCGGTGCCACCGGCAATCCGGGACAGGCGAATTACGCAGCGTCCAAGGCAGGCATGGTGGGCATGTCCAAATCCATCGCCTACGAGGTCGCGTCGCGCGGAATTACAGTCAATTGTATCGCACCGGGATTTATCGCCACGGCGATGACCGACAAGCTGACGGATGAGCAAAAAGACAAGATTAACCAACAGATTCCCGCAGGCCGGATGGGAACGCCACAAGAAATTGCTGCGGCTGCACTATATCTGGCAAGCGTGCAGGCCGCCTACGTCACGGGCACAACTTTGCATGTCAATGGTGGTATGGCGATGCTGTAAGCCCTATAAGGGGGGATCATTGAAATCGTTTGCCACGACAGGATTCTCTGTTATAGGCGGCGCAGAATTGGGATTTGTGACGCAGCGTCGCACATCTTAGCGGTTCTAAGGCGGATCAAAACAGCTGCCCCGACGCACGTTGGATGTGGCATACCTAATAGGGCTTAAACCCTGAACTATGTGAGGAATTTGACATGAGCGACGTAGCAGTCCGCGTTCGTAAGATCGTTGTAGAGCACCTTGGTGTTGAAGAAGACAAAGTTGTTGAAGGCGCGTCCTTTATTGATGATCTGGGCGCAGACAGCCTCGATACCGTTGAGCTGGTGATGGCGTTTGAAGAGGAGTTCGGCATCGAAATCCCCGACGACGCAGCAGAAACGATCCAGAGCTTCGGCGACGCGGTCAAGTTCATCACTGAAGCGTCCTAAGCGACCTTCGGTTCTAGATAGAGAAAGGCGGTACCTTTAGTGGTGCCGCCTTTTTTGTTTGTGATAACAGAAATCTTACTTTTACGGTTTGCTGGACAAGATTTGAGGATATTATTAAAACGCTGATCCTTTACGCAATCGTTGGCGCCTGTCTGATGTGCCTATTAGCCTATTTCGGGGTGACGCAAGCGTTGGGTGCGCATCCGCGCTGGGCCTTTGATGTCGCGCTATATGGGGCGGTTCTGGGGGGCGCGCTGGCGCTTTCGCTGTCGTATATCACGCGTTTTGCAGTGTTTTTTGCAGTATTTGATCTGGCTTTGTCGGGCGCAATTGTGTGGTGGGGCAAGCGGATGTTTGTCGTGGCCAGCGCGGATGATGCGTTAGCGGGGCAGATGTGGTTCTTTGGGTGGATCGCAGTTTGTGCCTGCGCAGTTGCCGTTTTCGCATTGCTGGTTCACAAAATCATAAGTGACGTTGCGCAGTCACCTGTCGATTAAACCCAAACGCACTGTCGTTATACTTGGCACCCCGCGCGTCACGCGGTATCAGGTAAAAAAGCAATTTAAACGTGAGGGTTGAGCCATGCGTCGAGTAGTCATTACCGGATTGGGGCTGGTCACACCGCTGGCCGACGGGGTTGAGAAAACTTGGGAGCGTCTTTTGGACGGTCAATCAGGTGCGGGGCCGATTACGCGGTTCGATCCGACCCGGTTCGCAACCACCTATGCCTGCGAGGTTCCGTATGGTGACGGCACGAACGGCACGTTCAACCCAGACACGTATATGCATCCCAAGGATCAGCGTAAGATCGACACGTTCATCCTGTTCGCAATGGCCGCCGCAACACAAGCGGTTGAGGATTCTGGCTGGATACCCGAAAACACCGCTGATCTGGAACGCACCGGCGTTCTGACTGGGTCGGGCATTGGCGGTCTGCAGTCCATCGCCGAAACCGCGATTATGATGAAAGAGAAAGGCCCGCGCCGCGTATCGCCGTTCTTTGTTCCGGGTGCGCTGATCAACCTGATTTCGGGTCAGATCGCAATTAAATATGGGTTTAAGGGCCCTAATCATGCGGTGGTCACAGCCTGTTCAACAGGTGCACACGCCATTGGTGATGCGACGCAACTGATCAAGACAGGCCGCGCTGATGTGATGATTGCAGGCGGCGCGGAGGCGACGATCTGTGAGATTGGTATTGCTGGTTTCAATGCCTGCAAAGCCCTGTCCACCAAACGCCCCGACGATCCAACAAAGGCCAGCCGTCCATATGACGTGGACCGCGACGGGTTCGTGATGGGCGAGGGCGCGGGGATGGTCGTGCTGGAAGAATATGAACACGCCAAGGCGCGTGGTGCGACGATTTACGGCGAGGTGTTGGGCTATGGTCTGACGGGTGACGCGCACCACATCACCGCCCCGTCTGAAACCGGCGAGGGCGGTGAGCGGTCAATGCGCATGGCGCTGGAGGATGCCGGACTTCAGCCCAGCGATATCGATTACATCAACGCACATGGCACATCGACCATGGCCGACACGATTGAACTGGGTGCAGTGGAACGCCTGATGGGTGACGCGGCGGGTTCGGTGACGATGTCGTCTACCAAATCTTCAACAGGGCATCTTTTGGGGGCTGCGGGTGCGATTGAGGCGATTTTCTCGGTGCTGGCAATTCGCGACCAAGTGGCACCACCGACGATCAATCTGGACAATCCGGCGGTAGAAACGACCATTGATCTGGCTGCCAACAAGAAGGTTGAACGAGAAATAAACATTGCGTTGTCCAATTCGTTTGGTTTTGGCGGCACAAACGCGAGTGTGTTGTTCGGAAAGGTTTCTTAAATGTGGAAGCATATCGCGGCCAACGCGCTGACGTTTCTGATTGTCGCGCTGTTTTTAGGTGGCGGCGTGATTGTTTGGGGAACCAACGAATATAGCGCCGAGGGGCCGTTGGAGCAGGCGATTTGTGTGCAGGTTCGGTCTGGATCCAACATGCGTATTGTGAGCGATGATCTGGCGGACCAAAATGCAATTTCATCCCTGGCGATTTTTCGCATGGGCGTGGATTATTCTGACAAGGCGTCGCTGTTGAAGGCAGGTAGTTTTCTGGTTCCCAAAGGGTCGTCGATGGCCGAGATCGTCGATATTGTTACACGCGGTGGGCAAAGCACCTGCGGTACCGAAATTGTGTACCGAGTTGGTGTGACCCGTGTGGTAGCACAGGTCCGGGAATTGGAACCCGCATCCGGGCGGTTTGTTGAATTGGCAAGTTTCGAGCCCGCGCTGGTTGACGAACCGCCCGTGGCTTACGCCGAAACGCGCGCAGCTGATGACACGCAATACCGTGTTGTGATCGCCGAAGGTGTCACCAGCTGGCAGGTGGTTCAGGCATTGAACTCATTGGACTTTATGGATGGTGAGGTCGCTGATGTGCCGCTTGAGGGCACGTTGGCCCCGGATTCCTACCAAGTGCAACCCGGGGATTCGGTGGCGGAACTGTTGGCAATGATGGAGTCGGCACAAGCCCGCATTCTTGCGGCGGCTTGGGCGCAGCGGGCAGATGGATTGCCGTTGTCATCGCCACAAGAGGCGCTGATTCTTGCGTCAATCATCGAGAAAGAAGCGTCGACATCAGATGAGCGGTTTGACGTGGCATCGGTATTTGTGAACCGACTGAACCTCGGCATGCGATTGCAGACGGACCCGACGGTCATTTACGGTGTGACCGAGGGACGTGGTGTGCTGGGTCGAGGATTGCGACAGAGTGAGCTTCGCGCTGAAACGCCTTGGAATACATATGTAATTTCTGGATTGCCTGAAACCCCTATCGCCAATCCCGGGTCTGCCACGATCCAGGCGGCGCTGAACCCCGCGATCACGGATTTCATCTTTTTCGTAGCAAAGACATTGGATCCGCGTGATGGGCATAATTTTGCGGTGACGCTGGCTGATCACAATTCGAACGTCGCAATTTACCGCGCCTTTGAAGCGGAACGTGACGCACTCGGCGACAACTAAAGGTTAACGAGTGGTTGACGTGGCGAACGCTAACGCGCTGGTAATATTTGGTTAAATCTGCAGTTAGGCGTATTAATGTCATACGCTGGACGAAAGCTTCACGGGCTTTGGGCGCAATCCCAGAGCCCGTTTCGTTTTTGTTTCATGGGCGGAGCAACCTGAAAGGGATCTCCCTTATGACCAACCAAATCGGTGGCGAATCCACCGAGCAGAAAACTGCTGCCGAACGTATCGAGGAGGCTAGGCAGCTTAACCGAAACATCAATCAAACACTCAACACGATCATCGAACTTTTTCAGAAGGGTGACTATGACAACGTCGCTTTGCTGCCCAAGCAGATGGCGTTGCTGAATTCAGTCGTCACCGAGAGCCAGAAAAGAGAGACAGAATTCAATGACAGACATGGAACAGGGCTCGCCGAAGGGGACATTGATTTCAATCTCCTCAGACGTGAGATCGGGTGCCGCCTTGGTCGCATCCGCCGATGTTGCAAATCGTAAGGCGTTTCTGCGCGATCTATCGGGCGCGCAACTAAAGGCGCTGCCCTATTTGTTTGAGTTCTGGGCATTGGACCATCAGTTGGCCCCAGAGGGGGACTGGCGGACTTGGGTCATTTTAGGCGGTCGTGGCGCGGGTAAGACGCGCGCGGGTGCCGAATGGGTCCGGTCAATGGTGGAGGGGTCGCGTCCGCGCGACCCCGGTATCGCGAAACATGTGGGATTGATCGGTGAAACGATGGAGCAAGCCCGCGAGGTGATGGTGTTCGGAACCAGCGGGATACTGGCGTGTTCGCCACCGGATCGTCGGCCGCAATGGATTTCTGGGCGCAATTTGTTGATATGGCCGAACGGCGCAGAGGCGCGATTGTATTCAGCGTTTGATCCAGAGCGTTTGCGAGGGCCGCAGTTTGATGCGGTTTGGGCCGATGAATTGGCGAAGTGGCCAAAGGCGCAAAGTACATGGGACATGATGCAGTTTGGATTACGTTTGGGTGCGAATCCGCGCGCCTGTGTTACGACAACGCCCAAAAATGTTGAGATATTGAAAGATTTTATGGCACGCAAAAGTACGGTTCACACCCATGCGACGACGCAGGCCAACCGTGCATATCTGGCGGACAGTTTTTTGCAAGAGGTTCAGGAACGCTACTGCGGGACGCGGTTGGGGCGTCAGGAATTGGACGGTGTTTTGTTGGCGGACGTGGACGGGGCCTTGTGGTCATCTGCGCGCCTTGAGGCGGGACATGTGACGAAGCTTCCGCAGATGGACCGTATTGTTGTGGCTGTTGATCCGCCAGCGGGGGCGAATGCGACGTCGGATGCGTGCGGGATCGTGGTCGCGGGGATCGTCAGCCAAGGGCCTGTATCGGGCTGGAAGATATACGTGATCGAGGATGCCAGTGTGCAAGGGGTTAGCCCGAACGAGTGGGCTGCAGCCGCTATTGCCGCGATGGACCGCCATGGCGCGGACCGGATGGTCGCGGAAGTAAACCAAGGCGGTGCGATGGTTGAGGCCATTGTGCGGTCAATTGATCCGTCGGTGTCGTACCGAGCGGTCCACGCGACGCGAGGCAAGGCGATGCGCGCGGAGCCTGTGGCGGCGTTGTATGAACAGGGGCGCGTGCATCACGCGTTTGGGCTGGGTGAGCTTGAGGATGAGATGTGCCAGATGACGGCGCAGGGGTATGCGGGGACCGGGTCACCGGACCGTGTGGATGCGCTGGTTTGGGCGTTGACGGATTTGTTCTTGGAGCCCGCCAAACGCTGGCGTGCACCACATATCCGCAGACTTTAAGTCTATAAACACGGGCTTGTGCAGGGTGTTGCGCGACCAGCGAACGGTGGGTTGTCACCTTTGAAAGAATTTTAGTCGAAATTGCATCGTGTTGGATCGAACGCCTGTCAGGGGCGGCACCAAAGGGGATTTAAATGTTTGATTTTCTGAAGCGAACGGACGCTGGCCAAGAGATCGGCAAGATGGATGTGCCAGAAGTTAAGGCGTCAGCAACGGGCAAGATCGCGGCATGGGGCACGGCGGGTCGGTCTGTTTGGGGCGCGCGGGACGTTGCAACACTGACGCGAAGTGGCTTTACCAGCAACCCTGTCGGCTTTCGTGCGGTAAAGATTATTGCCGAAGCCGCAGCAGCCTTGCCGCTAGTGTTGCAAGACGGTGAGCGTCGCTATGAAACGCACCCTGTGTTGGACTTGATCCAACGTCCGAACGCAGCACAAGGTCGCGCAGAATTGTTTGAGGCATTGTTTGGTCAGTTGTTGTTGACCGGTAACGGCTATGTCGAGGCCGTAGGCGGGGAAGATACGCCGCTTGAGCTGCATGTATTGCGGAGTGACCGGATGACGTTGGTTCCAGGTGCTGATGGATGGCCGATTGCTTATGATTACACGGTTGGTGGGCGCAAACATCGTTTTGCGGTTGGTGAGGGTGCGAGCCCGATTTGCCATGTCAAAAGTTTCCACCCGCAGGACGATCATTACGGGTTGAGCCCGATGCAGGCGGCGGCGACGGCGCTTGATGTGCACAATGCGGCAAGCCGTTGGTCTAAGGCGTTGCTCGACAATGCCGCTAGGCCGTCGGGTGCGATCATCTACAAGGGTGCCGATGGGCAAAGCCAGCTGTCGAGCGATCAGTATGACCGTCTGCTGAGCGAGATGGAGACGCAGCATCAGGGCGCCAAAAATGTGGGCCGTCCGATGTTGTTGGAAGGCGGGCTTGATTGGAAGCCGATGGGGTTCAGCCCGTCGGACATGGAATTCCAGAAGACCAAAGAAGCGGCGGCACGAGAGATCGCGATTGCGTTTGGGGTGCCACCGATGCTTCTGGGCCTGACGGGGGACGCGACCTATGCGAATTATCAGGAAGCCAACCGTGCATTTTATCGTTTAACAGTGTTACCATTGGTGACACGTGTGGCTGGATCGATTGCTGATTGGCTGGGCGATTTCACCGGTGAGCGGTTCGATCTTAAACCGGATCTGGATCAGGTGACCGCGCTGTCGGTTGAGCGCGATGCACAGTGGAAACGGGTTGCGGGGGCCGCGTTCCTGTCTGACGCTGAGAAGCGAAATTTGCTTGGATTACCGAGCCTTGAGGTGGGTGATGGGTAATGTGCGCGAAACGTTTGAGTGCGGTCCGTCGCTGCGGATCGAGGCGCAGGAACGCGTTATGGCACTGCAATTTAAACAGATTAACATCCAGCTTGGCAAGATTGAGTTGATGATGGAGCGGCTGGAGCGGCGGTTGTGGTTGGCGGTGTATGGCGTGGTTGGTGTGGTGCTAGCAAACGCTGTCCAATCGATTGCAGTGTTGATGCCCTGAAAGGAATTGAGATGAGTTTGGAACATAAATTTATCGCCCTCGGGGACAGTGTTGCTGTCGAGAACGGCATTGAGATCAGTGGCTATGCGTCGCTGTTCGGCAAGGCGGATCAAGGCGGTGATGTAGTTGAGACGGGGGCCTACGGCGCGTCTTTGGCAAGGCTTGCAGACAAAGATGGGCGCGTCAAAATGCTATGGCAGCATGATCCCGCGCAACCGATCGGCGTGTGGGACGAGGTCCGTGAGGACGCCGCTGGCCTGTGGGTCAAGGGCCGCATCCTGGGCGATGTGGAAAAGGGCCGCGAAGCAGCCGCGCTTATCGAAGCGGGCGCCATCGACGGGCTTTCTATTGGCTACCGCACTGTGCGGGCCACTAAAAATGCAAAAGGTGGTCGCCTTTTGTCTGAGTTGGAGCTTTGGGAGGTGTCACTGGTGACGTTCCCGATGCTTCCCGATGCGCGGGTCGGGACGAAGGGCGATGACCCCGCCGACTGTGCCCTGCGTGAATTGGCAGGGGTGTTTGAACATGCCCGTGCCGTGCTGGGCCAACGTTAAGGCCGGCGTTTCCACCCATTGATCAAGAGGATCTGAACATGACCAAACCCGAAGCTACGGCTCGGGCCGTGGAAGATACGCCTTCTCCGGCCCAGGAACTAAAGTCCGCAATGGCAGGATTTGTAACCGATTTCAAAGACTTCACGACTGATATTCAAACCAAGATGAAAGAGCAGGATGACCGAATGACCAAACTTGACCGTAAATCTATGACTTTTGGCGCACGTCCCGCGCTGGCCACTATTGCAAGCGTTGAAGCGCCGCACCAGAAGGCGTTTGAAGCCTATTTGCGGTCTGGCGATGATGATGCGCTTCGTGGTCTTGAACTGGAAGGTAAATCGCTGTCGTCTGCTGTGGCAGCTGATGGCGGCTATCTGGTGGATCCGCAGACGTCTGCGTTCGTTCAATCGACGCTGGCATCTACCGCGTCGATCCGTGCCATCGCCAATGTCGTGAACGTGGAAGCCACGTCGTATGATGTGCTGATTGATCACACTGAAATGGGCGCTGGTTGGGCGACTGAAAACGATCCGACAGCCGAAACTGGCACGCCGCAGATTGATCGTATTACGATTGGTTTGCACGAGCTTTCTGCGCTGCCAAAAGCGTCGCAGCGATTGTTGGACGATTCAGCGTTCAACATTGATGAATGGCTTGCAGGCCGTATCGCTGACAAGTTTGCGCGCTCAGAAGCGGCGGCGTTCGTGAACGGCAATGGCGTCGATAAGCCCACTGGTTTTTTGACGGTGCCACAGGTCGACGATGACGTCTGGGTCTGGGGCAATATCGGCTACGTAGTGTCAGGTGCGGACGGTGATTTTGCAGGTGCCGAGGCGCTGATCGATCTGGTCTACGCGCTTGGTGCAGAATACCGCGCCAACGGCACGTTCGTGATGAATTCCAAGACCGCAGGGGCTGTGCGCAAGCTGAAGGACAACGATGGCCGTTTCTTGTGGTCAGACGGTCTGGTCGCGGGCGAACCCGCACGTTTGCTGGGCTATCCGGTTCTGATCGCTGAAGACATGCCTGACATTGCTTCCGATGCAACGGCGATTGCGTTTGGTGATTTCGGCACGGGATATACCGTGGCCGAACGCCCTGATCTGCGTGTCCTTCGTGACCCGTTCAGTGCCAAGCCACATGTGTTGTTCTATGCAACCAAGCGCGTTGGTGGTGCCGTGTCCGATTACGGCGCGATCAAGCTTCTCAAGTTCGGCCTGTCCTAAGGGCTGAGGGGGACGGGGGCGCCTTTTTGAGGTGCCCTCGGGTCCGGGTGCGTGCGTTACGCGAGTTAACCCTCGCGTTGTCCAGCTGCTTCCTTCCGTCCGAGCAATGCGGGGGGCACGCGCCCGGGTTTTTATGAATTTTTCCATCCGATTTCGGAGAGAGTCCATGATGTTGATAGAAGAAACCACAGTGCCTACAGGCGCGTTGCCGGTTGCCTTTTTCAAAGAACACCTGCGCCTTGGATCGGGCTTCTCCGATGATGGATTGCAGGATGATCTGTTGGAGAGTTTCCTGCGTTCGGCGCTCGCTGCGATTGAGGCGCGCACAGGTAAGGCGTTGATAGAACGCACCTTTAGCTGGTCGGTGACGCGGTGGCGCGACAGCGGCGCTCAGGCGCTGCCAATTGCGCCCATCAGTGCAATCTTTGACGTCGTCATGCTGGACCGCTTGGACAACGAGGAGGTTGTCGATGCAAACAGCTACCAATTGCGGCCTGATATGCAGCGCCCGGTTTTGGCGGCCGTTGATACGTGTTTGCCGAGCATTGGTCGGACCGATACGGCACGTATTCGCATGCTCGCAGGGTTTGGTCCCGAATGGATCGATTTACCAGCTGACCTGCGCCAAGCGGTGCTTTTGTTGGCTGCGCATTACTATGAATATCGCCATGAAATTCAGTATGATGGCGGCTGCATGCCTTTTGGCGTGAGCGCGTTGATTGAACGCTACCGCACGCTGCGGTTGCTGGGCGGGGGGGCTGCCTGATGGCCCCGCGTTTAAACCGCCAACTGGTGTTGGAAACCCCGACGCAGATCGCGGACGGGGCCGGTGGTTACACGCAAGGGTGGGCCGCATTGGGCACTGTTTGGGCCAATTTAACTGCGCGCACGGGTCGTGAAGCTGCAGGCATTGCTGCCCCGCTCAGCCGTGTGGCGTGCAAAATTATTGTCCGTGCCGCCCCTGTGGGGTCTGACGCGCGTCCGAAAGCCAACCAGCGATTTCGCGATGGTCTGCGCATGTTCGTGATCCTCGCTGTGGCAGAGGAGGGTCCGGACGCGCACTACCTTATGTGCACCGCGCAAGAGGAGACAGTGGCATGAGTTATGGCGTTTCAGCAGCATTGCAGACAGCGGTTTATCAAGCACTTGTGACCGACGCAGCGCTTGGAGCGTTGGTTGGATCAGACATTTATGATGCGTTCCCAACGGGCACGTTGCCAGCGCTTTATGTGGCGCTGGGGCCGGAGTTGGTCAAAGACCGATCTGACAAAACCGGTGGCGGTGCGACACATGAATTCACGGTGTCTGTCGTGACGGAAAATGCGGGCTTTGCGACGGCCAAACAAGCGGCGGCGGCGGTGTCTGATGCGTTGGTGGATGCCGCGTTGACGCTAAACCGCGGTACGTTGATTGCGCTGAATTTCTTTCGCGCCAAAGCGGTGCGGGTTGGAACCGCGGGTCAGCGGCGCATTGATCTGACGTTCAAGGCTATTGTGCAGGATGACTGATGATTCTGCATCCCGAATGATTTAATTTCAACACTTATGGAGTATTCGATATGGTAGCTCAAAATGGCAAGGATCTATTGATCAAGATCGATATGACGGGTGATGGCCTGTTTGAAACCGCGGCAGGCCTGCGGGCCACGCGGATCAATTTCAACGCGGAAACCGTGGATGTGACGTCGTTGGACAGCACAGGTGGCTGGCGCGAAGTGTTGGGTGGTGCAGGTGTAAAAACCGCGTCCATCAGCGGGTCGGGTGTGTTCAAAGACGAGAGCACGGACGAACGGGTGCGTGAGATTTTCTTCGATGGTGAGACACCTGATTTTCAGGTCATCGTGCCTGATTTCGGTACCATCGAAGGGCCGTTTTTGGTGAGCTCTATTGAGTATTCGGGCGCGCATAACGGCGAGGCGACATATGAAATGTCGCTGACGTCGGCTGGTGAGATTACCTTTACAGCGTTCCCATAATGGATGTTGTTGCGCCGCATAACCCATGGGCCGGAGAGGTCGCGCTGGTCGTTGATGGGCAGGCGCGCACTTGCAAGCTGACGCTCGGCGCGTTGGCGGAGCTGGAGGCAGCTTTGGCAACGGATACACTGGTCGAACTGGTTAAACGGTTCGAAAGTGGCGGGTTTTCGACCCGTGATGTGCTGGCGTTGATTGTTGCTGGTTTGCGGGGTGGGGGCTGGCAAGGATCGGCAAGCGATCTGGTGAGTGCCGAGATTGAGGGCGGCGTTGTGCGGGCGGCTGAGGCGGCGGCAGAATTGCTGGCACGCGCGTTTGCCACGCCATGACTGGATCAACTTCGGGACTGGATTGGCCAGGATTGATGCGTGCAGGACTATGCGGTTTGGGGCTGAAACCACATGATTTTTGGAGCCTGACACCAGCTGAGTTGTGGCTGATGTTGGGGCCAGAGGCGGGTGAAATGCCGATGGACAAAACGCGGTTGGACGAGTTGAGCCGCAGCTTTCCTGATGTGGGACGTGAGTTGGATATTGGAGCAGATGATGGATGATATTGACGGGCTCGACGCCCTAGAAAGTGAAGCCAAAGCGCTAGAGCAGACGTTGGGATCGGTGACGGCAATGACGGACGCGTTTGACAGCCAGTTGGGGCGTATGAAGGCCACATTGGGCGAAACGACGCGCGATCTGGGCAATCTGGAGCGCGGATTTTCTGGTGGGTTGCGCAAGGCGTTTGACGGCTTGGTCTTTGACGGTCGGTCGTTATCGGATGCTTTGGCAACGGTTGGTGAAGCAATGTCGCGCACAGTTTATAACAATGCGTTGAAACCAGTGACGGACCACTTTGGCGGGCTGCTTGCGGGGGGGGTCAATTCGTTGGTGGCCAGTTTGACACCGTTCGAGGCCGGTGGCGCATTCAGCCAAGGCCGCGTCATGCCGTTTGCCAAGGGCGGCGTTGTATCGGGTGCGACGAGTTTCCCGATGCGCGGCGGCACTGGATTAATGGGTGAGGCGGGACCGGAGGCGATCATGCCATTGACCCGTGGCGCTGACGGCAGCTTGGGCGTCACGGTGCAGGGCGGTCAGGCGGTCAATATCACCATGAATATTAGCACGCCGGATGTGGCCGGTTTCAAGCGCAGCCAGAGCCAGATTGCGGCGTCGGTTGGCCGGGCTTTGGGTCGTGGTCAGCGCAATCGCTAGGAAGGATCAAACAGATGAGTTTTCATGAAGTACGGTTTCCCTCGACGTTGAGTTTTGGTGCCCTTGGAGGCCCAGAACGGCGCACGGAAGTGGTGACGTTGGCCAACGGATTCGAGGAACGCAACACACCATGGGCACATTCGCGCAGGCGCTATGATGCGGGTCTGGGGCTGCGGTCGTTGGATGACGTCGGGGTGATTATTGCCTTCTTTGAGGCGCGTCAGGGGCAAATGTTCGGGTTTCGTTGGAAAGACTGGTCAGACCACAAGTCTGCCAGACCGAGCCGCGCAATCACCGGGGATGATCAGGTGCTGGGGATGGGTGACGAAGTCCGGTCTGAATTTCAGATTGTTAAGAATTATAATTCTGGGACAGAGACCTATGTACGACCCATCAGCAAACCTGTTACGGGCACTGTGTTGGTTTCAGTCAGCGGGGAGCCGCAAGTTGAAGGTGTTGACTACACTGTTGATGTCACCACGGGTGTGGTCACATTCAACCATCCGCCTGACCTTCAGGCGGTCGTGACGGCGGGATATGATTTTGATGTCCCGGTGCGGTTTGACACCGACGCGATCATCACATCAATGTCGACGTTTCAGGCTGGTGAAGTGCCGGATGTTCCGGTGGTCGAGGTGCGGGTATGACCGAGTTTCAGGCGCATCTGGACACTGGCGTCACCATGCTGGCGCGCTGCTGGGCGGTCGTGCGGCGCGATGGCACGACGTTTGGTTTTACCGACCATGATCGTGCGCTGACGTTTGGTGGCATCAAATTCAAGGCGGACGTGGGGATGACCGCGCGCGCGATAATGTCTGCAACTGGATTGTCGGTTGATAATTCAGAAGCGATGGGCGCGCTGAGCGACGGGACCATCACTGAGGCCGATATTGAGGCGGGTCGTTTTGATGGGGCAGAGGTCAAGGCCTGGCTGGTGAATTGGGCAGAAGTGGAAACACGCACTTTGCGGTTTGCGGGCACAATTGGCGAGTTGCGCAGATCCGGTGGCGCCTTTCATGCGGAATTGCGCGGGCTCACCGAACTGCTGAACCAACCGCAAGGCCGTGTCTATCAAACGCCGTGTTCGGCGATTTTGGGTGATCGGGATTGCGGGTTTGATTTGGATACCGATGGTTTTGCAACCGAGATAGCGGTTGAGGGGCTGCAGGAGCGTCGCCGGTTTACGTTCACTAATATGGCGGGGTTTGAACCAGCGTGGTTTGAGCGTGGGCGTTTGCGCGTGATGTCGGGTGCGGCTGCCGGGCTGATCGGGCTGATCAAACGTGATCGTTTTATTGGTGAAGCGCGTGAAGTTGAGGTCTGGGAGGCGTTTCGCAAGCAGATTGCGGCGGGTGATCTGATCAGACTTGAGGCGGGCTGCGACAAACGATTTGAAACCTGTCGGTTGAAGTTCAGCAATTTGCCAAATTTCCGTGGGTTTCCTGATATTCCTGGCGATGACTGGTTGGTTAGCACGCCGCTGAGTGGCGGTCAGAACGCAGGCGGAAGTCTGCGACGCAGTGTGTGATTGTGCTTGATATTGTCACGATTGCGCGAACGTGGATTGGTACGCCCTATGTGCATCAGGCTGCGCGTCGCGGTGCGGGATGTGACTGTCTTGGACTGTTGCGCGGCGTCTGGGCCGAGGCCAGCGGCGCCCCGTTGGAGCCAGTTCCGCCCTACACGTCCGATTGGTCAGAACCGCAAGGCGATGAAGTGTTGTGGCAGGCTGTTGCTGATCGATTGATCGCCAAGCCGCGTGATGTGCCGCAGCCCGGCGATGTGTTGTTATTTAGAATGCGGCAGGGGGCGGTTGCTAAACACGTTGGATTGCAGGCCAATACGGGCCAACATGCGACATTTATTCATGCGTATCAGGGGCATGGCGTGCGCGAAAGTACGTTTTCGGCACCTTGGAAACGGCGCTTGGTTGCGCGGTTTTCAACCCCTGAACGCCTTCAGGACAAGGTCTAAACATCATGGCAACGATTGTACTTTCAGCAGCGGGCATGGCGCTTGGTGGGTCTATGGGCGGGTCCGTTTTGGGGCTTGGTATGGCGACGGTTGGTCGGGCCGTCGGCGCAACAGTGGGGCGTGCTATTGACCAGCGGATTATAGGTTCGGGCAGTGATGTCGTTGAAACGGGGCGCGTTGATCGGTTCCGTTTGACGGGGGCCAGCGAAGGGGCCGCGATTGCGCAGCTTTACGGGCGTATGCGGATCGCGGGGCAGGTGATCTGGGCGACTGAATTTGTTGAGGCGACGACGGTATCGGGGGGGGGCAAAGGCGGGCCGAGTAAGCCCAAGACCAAAGAATACAGCTACACCGTGTCGCTGGCGATTGCGCTGTGTGAGGGTGAGATATCGCGCGTTGGCCGCGTCTGGGCCAACGGGGTTGAAATTGCCCGCGATGATTTGAACATGCGGATTTATGCTGGGTCACGCGACCAGCTGCCTGATCCGAAAATGGAGGCCGTTGAGGGCGCTGGCAAAGTGACCGCGTACCGTGGCACGGCCTACGTCGTGTTGGAGGATCTGGATCTTGGGCAGTTCGGTAATCGTGTGCCGCAATTTTCGTTTGAAGTTATGCGCCCGGGCCAGAACAATGGCGATGATGACGGTGACAGTGATGCTGGGGTTCATTCCGATCTTGGGTCCCTTGTGACTGGCGTCGCTTTGGTGCCGGGGACGGGGGAATATTCGTTGGCAACAACGGCTGTCACAGTCTCAAAGGGGTTTGGGCGGCGCGGGTCTGCGAATGTAAACACCCCGTCCGGCAAGAGCGATTATCTGGTTTCTGTTGAGGCGTTGGAAGAAGAGTTGCCGAACTGCGGGTCGGTCACGATGATTGTGTCATGGTTTGGTGATGATCTGCGCTGTGGGGACTGTCAGATCAAGCCCAAGGTAGAACAGACCGAGGCCGACGGAATTGAGATGGCGTGGATTGTTTCTGGCGTCGTGCGGTCAGATGCCGAGGTTGTACCGATGGATATCGGGCGCCCGATTTACGGTGGCACGCCAGCCGATGACGCAGTCGTTGAAGCATTGCGTGATTTGACGGCACGTGGGCAAAAGGCGGTGTTTTATCCGTTCATTTTGATGGAACAATTGGCGGGCAATACGTTGCCCGATCCGTGGGGCGGCGGCGTGGGCCAGCCGCGTCTTCCGTGGCGTGGCCGGATCACCACATCTTTGGCACCTAACGTGGATGGCACGCCGGATCAGACCGCTGTGGCAGATGCCGAAGTTGTGGCGTTCTTTGGCACAGCGCAAGTGTCGGATTTTGCGCTTGTTGCGGGCAAGGTTGTTTACTCTGGCCCTGCTGAATGGTCCTACCGTCGTTTCATCCTGCACTATGCGCATCTGTGTGCGCTGGCGGGTGATGTGGACGGATTTTGCATCGGGTCTGAGATGCGTTCATTGACCCAAATTCGCGGTGCTGTGGGCTTCCCCGCCGTGCAAGCGATGATTGATCTGACGCAAGATGTGCGGTCAGTTTTGGGGCCTGATGTGAAGATCGGCTATGCTGCAGATTGGTCGGAATATCATGGGTATCAGCCAAGCGGGACAGCAGACAAAATCTATCACCTTGATTCGCTTTGGGCGCAGGAAGCCGTTGATTTCATTGGAATCGACAACTACATGCCAATGTCTGATTGGCGTGAGGGTCACGATCATTTGGATGCGAGCTATGGCTCGGCTTACAACCTCGACTACCTTGCGGCGAACGTTGAGGGTGGCGAGGGGTATGACTGGTATTACCATTCCCCCGAGGCGGCCGCCGCGCAAATTCGTACGCCGATCACGGATGGTGAAGGCGAACCGTGGGTTTTCCGCTACAAGGACCTGCGCAATTGGTGGCTGCGTGCGCACCATGACCGCGTGGGCGGCGTTCGCGCAGCCCTGCCAACTGCCTGGGAACCGGGCAGTAAGCCGATTTGGTTCACTGAAGTGGGCTGTGCCGCAGTTGATAAAGGGACCAATGAGCCGAACCGTTTTATTGACCTGAAATCGTCAGAATCTGGCCTGCCACGGGCGTCCAACGGCATTCGCGATGACTATATCCAGATGCAATATCTGCGCGCGTTGTTTCAACATTACTCCAATCCCGTATTGAACCCGACATCGGACGTCACTGGGGTGCAAATGGTTGATCCCAATCGCATTCACGTCTGGGCATGGGATGCGCGGCCATTTCCTGCGTTCCCTGGAAATGCTGACCTGTGGTCGGACAATGTGAACTATTCGCGCGGGCATTGGATCAATGGACGTGCGGCGTCGCGCCCGTTGTCGTCTGTGGTGGCCGAAATTTGCGAGGACGTGGGCATTGCGGCCTATGATGTCAGTGCGTTGCATGGCGTCGTGCGTGGCTATGGTGTCGATGATGTGACAACTGCTCGGTCCGTTTTGCAGCCCCTTATGGTTGCTTACGGGTTTGACGCGATTGAACGGGATGGCGTGTTGGTGTTTCGGACCCGAACGGCACGGCTGGATGCCAACGTGGACAGCGGCACCTTGGTCTATGAGAAAGGCGCTGAGGGCGCGATTGAGTTGACGCGCTCGCAAGAGGCGGAAATTTCAGGTCGTGTTCGCATTGGTTTCGTTGAGGCGGATGCGGATTATGAAGTGCGCACCACCGAGGCGGTTTTCCCCGACGCGCGTGGTCAAACCACGTCCGGATCTGAATTGCCGCTGGTGCTGACGAGCGCTGAGGGTCAGCGCATCGCAGAGCGGTGGTTGAGCGAGGCGCGCGTTGCGCGTGACAGCGCGCGGTTCACGCTGCCACCATCGCTGATGAATGTTGGTGCGGGGGATGTGATCCGCCTGCCGGATGAATACGGCGACGGGCTGTTTCGCATTGATCAGGCTGAACAAACCGACCGTCAGGCCCTTGAAGCGGTGCGGATTGAGCCCGCGATTTATGAACCGCAAGACGTGACAGAAAAGACGTTCAACTTACGCAGTTTCGTCCCATCGGTTCCGGTGGAATTGATGTTGATGGACCTGCCGCTTTTGCGTGGTGACGAAGACCCCGTCGCGCCGTACGTGGCAGCGTCTGGTGTGCCGTGGCCGGGCAGTGTTGCGCTGTATTCTGCGACGCAGAATGCGGGGTACGGGTTGAACCGTTTGCTGACGTTGGCATCGATAATCGGGATGACGCAGACCGCTTTACCAAAGGCGTGCGTCGGGATTTACGATCGCGGTCCGGCGCTGCGGGTGAAGTTGATCCGTGGTGATGTTCAAAGCGTGTCGACAGACCAGATTTTGGGCGGCGCAAACCTTGCGGTGATTGGCGATGGGTCGGCGGACAATTGGGAAGTGTTCCAGTTTGCGCAGGCTGAGATCGTGGGTGTGGATACCTTTGATTTGAGCCTGCGTTTGCGGGGGCAGGCGGGGACAGACGGCATCGTGCCTGTCGACTGGCCAGAAGGGTCGATCTTTGTGCTGTTGAACGGGGTGCCCGAACAGATTGAACTGGCCAGTTCTGCACGCGGGGTGACACAACATTTCCGCTATGGTCCGGGGACACGCCCGCTGAGTGATGCAAGCTATCAGTATCGCAGCGATGCCTTTAGTGGCATCGGATTCCGGCCCTATTCGGTGGCGCATTTGCGCGGCGAGTTGCAGGATGGTGATGTCGATTTGACATGGATCCGCCGCGCACGCGTCGGGGGCGACAGTTGGGACACAGAAGAGGTCCCGCTTTCGGAAGCGTTTGAGCGATATATTGTGCGGGTCTTCAACGATGACGTACAGGTGCGCCAGGTGACGGTGTCGGATCCAAGCTGGATCTACACTGCTGCGATGCAGGCCGCTGACGGGATTGGTGCCACGCGTGTCGACGTGGCACAAATGTCTGAAGTGTTCGGTGAGGGGCCGTCGGCTGGTCTAGTATTGGCCAGTTGATGCGATCTATGTGGGGCTGAGCGATCTTGACCTTGCAGCACGTGCATTGTTGGCGTTACCGCAGGACACTTGGGCCGCGGCGGCGGGCCAGCTGATTGAGGCTGCGCACACTGCTGATCTGTGGCGCAAGTGCCATGGGCGCTCGCACCCGGGTGGTGGGACCGGATCGCTTTATGCGCAGGCTAGCTTGCTCCCACGTGATGGGTCGCCACACTCCAGCGCGCGTTATTGTTCGGCACTGCTCGCCGTGTTGCAGGCGCTGGAAATATGGCGCCAGCGGGGTCATCGCGAGGTGTGATGTGCAAGATCACAGCTTTATTCTTGGAATTTACACCCTATGTACTGTAAGAGAATACAACAATGTGAGGTGCGCTATGGCCCAGACAAATCCTAAAATCGCCGAGATTGATCCGGTTTGGCAGCGCATTTGCAATGAGGCCGAGGATGCGATCCGCAACGAGCCGCTGATTGGTGGCTTTGTGCATACGTCTGTTTTGCACCACAAATCGCTTGAACGTGCGCTGGCGTACCGTATTTCGATGAAGCTGGCATCGTCCGAAATGTCGGATCAAATGCTGCGCGAGATTGCCGATCTTGCCTATGCGTCCGATCCGTATTTGGCCGAGGCCGCACGCGCGGATATTGTTGCGATCTATGACCGCGATCCCGCAAGTCATCGGTTTTTGCAGCCGCTGTTGTTCTTCAAGGGCTTTCAAGCTGTTCAAGCCTATCGAATTGGTAACGCGTTGTGGAAACAGGGTCGTAAAGATCTTGCCTATTACGTGCAGATGCGGATTTCTGAGATTTTCGGTGTGGATATTCATCCCGGTGCGACCATCGGCAAGGGGCTGATGATCGACCACGCCCACTCAATCGTGATCGGTGAGACGGCTGTGGTCGGGGACAACGTGTCGATGCTGCATTCGGTCACTTTAGGGGGCACCGGCAAAGAAGAAGAGGACCGTCACCCCAAAATCGGCGATGGCGTATTGATTGGGGCTGGAGCGAAGATTCTTGGCAATATCACTGTTGGCCATTGCAGCCGGATTGCGGCAGGGTCCGTGGTGTTGGAAGATGTCGCGCCTATGAAGACCGTGGCTGGTGTTCCGGCCAAAGTTGTGGGCGAAGCGGGCTGTTCGCAGCCGTCGCGCACGATGGATCAGTTGTTGCGCACGCACGGATAAGGTTTGTGCGTGCCGCGATAGGGGGGGGGGGGGCGCCTGCGGCGCGCAAGAAAAGTGGGGGCCAGCCCCCATCGCTGTGCGACGCCCCTGGGATATTTTTGAGACAAAGACTGAGTGAGTCAGAAAGAAGGGCTGCGCGGAGTGATCCGGCGCGGCCCTTTTGTTTCCGTTTAGGAGTGTTCTATTCGAGCATACCCGTCTTGCCTTAGGCGAGCATACCCATTGGGTTTTCGAGATTGGCTTTGATCGCATTCAGCAGGTTCGCGCCCATCGCGCCATCAATCACACGGTGATCAACGGACAATGTCGTGGACATGATCGTCGCGACTTTAATTTCGCCGTCTGCTCCGACGATTGGCTTTTTCGCGCCAGCGCCGACGGCCAAGATGCCGGAGTGGGGTGGGTTGATGATTGCATCAAAGTTGTCGATGCCAAACATCCCGAGGTTCGAGATCGCAAAGCTGCCCCCTTGATATTCATGTGGCGCGAGTTTGCGCTCACGGGCACGCGAGGCGAGGTCTTTCATTTGTGCGCTAAGCGCTGAAAGGGACTTCGTTTCAGCGTCTTGCAACACTGGTGTGAACAGACCGCCCTCGATTGCCACAGCAACAGCAACGTCCGAGGCTGTCATTTGCAACACATGATCACCGGCCCAAACTGCGTTGGCTTCAGGGATTTCCTGTAATGCCAATGCACAGGCTTTGATGATGAAATCGTTGACTGACAGTTTCACGCCGCGCGGTTCCAGAGTTTTGTTCAGCTGGCTGCGGAACTTTAGCAAGGTGTCGAGTTCGATGTCGCGACGCAGGTAGAAATGCGGCACGGTTTGTTTGGCTTCTGTCAGGCGCGATGCGATAATTTTGCGCATACCGTCGAGTTTGATTTCCTCAAACTTGCGGCCTTCGTACATCTTGATGACCTGTTGGGCGCTTGGGCCTGTCACAGCGACGGCGCTGGATGCTAAAGGAGCAGCAGCTGACGCGGCGGCAGGTTGTGCGGTCGCGTTTTCGACGTCGGCTTTGATGATGCGCCCATGCGGGCCGGAGCCTTTGATTGTTGCAAGATCGAGCCCTTTGTCTTTGGCGATGCGCCGTGCAAGTGGTGTTGCAAACAGGCGTGAGCCGTCCTTTGCAGCGGGCGCAGGGGCGGCAGACGTTGTCGCAGCGGCCTCGGCAGGTGCTACAGTATCAGCCACACCAGCAGCTTCGGCCTTTGGGGCGGGCGCTGCGGACGCAGATGACATTTCCTCGCCTTCTTCGCCAATAATGCAGATCGGCGTGTTTACTTTTACGCCTTCTGTGCCTTCCGCGACCAGAATTTTGCCGATAATGCCTTCGTCGACAGTTTCAAATTCCATCGTCGCCTTGTCGGTCTCAATCTCGGCAATCAGGTCGCCGGATTTGACTTCGTCGCCTTCTTTGACCAGCCATTTGGCCAGGGTGCCTTCCTCCATTGTGGGGGACAGCGCGGGCATGAGAATTTCGATAGCCATTGTCTGTGCTCCTTAACGGTAGGTGACTTTTTTCACGGCGGCGATCACGTCGTCTGTCGTCAGCAGTGCTTGTTTTTCAAGGTTGGCAGCATAAGGCATCGGCACATCTTTGCCAGTGCAATTGATCACTGGCGCGTCGAGGTAATCAAATGCCTCTTGCATGATCGTAGCACCGAGGTGGTTGCCGATGGACCCGACGGGCCAGCCTTCTTCGACTGTCACGCAACGGTTTGTTTTCTTAACGGATTCTAGGATCGTTGCATAATCAATCGGGCGCAGGGTGCGCAGGTTAATGACTTCCGCAGAAATCCCTTCAGCAGCCAGTTTTTCTGCGGCTTCCAGCGCGTAGGTCATGCCGATGCTGAACGATACAATTGTCACGTCTGTGCCTTCAACTTCGACCTTGGCCTTACCGAACGGAATGGTGAAATTATCCGTCACGGGCACTTCGAACGAACGACCGTAGAGGATTTCGTTTTCAAGGAAGATGATAGGGTTGTTGTCGCGAATGGCAGTTTTCATTAGGCCCTTGGCGTCGGATGCTGAATATGGCGACACAACCTTTAGGCCGGGAACCATCGCATACCATGCAGTGTAATCCTGGGAATGCTGGGCACCGACGCGAGCGGCCGCCCCGTTTGGACCGCGAAACACCATTGGCGCGCCCATCTGCCCGCCCGACATATACAATGTCTTGGCCGCAGAGTTGATGATCTGATCAATCGCCTGCATCGCGAAGTTCCACGTCATGAATTCGACGATTGGACGTAAGCCACCAAACGCCGCACCAACGGCGATACCAGCAAAGCCGTGTTCAGTGATCGGCGTGTCGATGACGCGTTTGTCGCCGAATTTATCCAGCATGCCTTGCGATATCTTATAGGCACCTTCGTATTCGGCGACTTCTTCACCGATCAGGAACACGTTTTCGTCGCGCTCCATTTCTTCGATCATCGCTTCATTGAGGGCCTCACGGACCGTCATCGATTTCATTTCAGTGCCAGCCGGCCAGTCAGGTGACGTGTCGGATGGCGCAAATTCGATCGCGCTTGATGATGCCACAGCGGGGGAGGCGGGTGCCTTGTCTGCTGGCGTGTCTTCTTGTCTAACGGGCGCTGTAGGCGTTGAGGCTGCGGCTGACATGTCCTCGCCTTCGTCACCGATGAGGGCGATGGGGGTGTTCACCTTCACGCCTTCGGTGCCCTCGGGAATCAAGATTTTTCCGACGATACCTTCGTCCGTCGCCTCAAATTCCATTGTCGCCTTGTCGGTTTCAATCTCGGCCAAGATGTCGCCGGATTTAACTGTGTCGCCTTCTTTGACGAGCCATTTTGCCAGTGTGCCTTCTTCCATCGTCGGGGAAAGCGCGGGCATAAGAAGTTCGATAGCCATTATGCTGTCTCCTGCGGCAGAGTATCTTCTGCGTAGATGTCGGTCCAAAGTTCGTCCAAATGCGGCTCAGGGCTTTCTTTGGCAAATTCGGCGGCCTCATTG
Source organism: Octadecabacter antarcticus 307 (assembly GCF_000155675.2). Classification (GTDB taxonomy): domain Bacteria; phylum Pseudomonadota; class Alphaproteobacteria; order Rhodobacterales; family Rhodobacteraceae; genus Octadecabacter; species Octadecabacter antarcticus. The sequence goes on along the minus strand of NC_020911.1, from coordinate 2,796,144 downwards.
ACGGTGGCTTTGATCTCTTTGTCGATCGCCTTGAGGTCGTCTTCAGTGGCGTGCTTTCCGGTCAGCAGCAGGCTGCGGACTTGCTCAATCGGGTCACGTTCCTCGCGCATTTTCTGCACTTCGTCACGGGTACGATATTTGGCGGGGTCGGACATGGAATGACCACGGTAGCGGTATGTTTTGACTTCAAGAACATAGGGGCCCGCGCCGGAACGGCAGTGCGCCACGGCTTTTTCGGACGCTTCTTTCACGGCCAGAACGTTCATCCCGTCGACAATTTCACCGGGGATGCCAAAGGCTTCACCACGGGTATAAAGATCGGGGGTCGACGTCGAACGCGCTTGGCTGGTGCCCATGGCGTACTGGTTATTTTCGATTACAAAAATCACCGGCAGGTCCCAAAGGGCGGCCATGTTGAATGTTTCGTAGACTTGACCTTGGTTCGCTGCGCCATCGCCAAAATATGTAAACGTCACATTGTCGTTGCCGCGATATTTATCTGAAAATGCGAGGCCCGCGCCAAGTGGTACGTTCGCCCCGACGATTCCGTGACCGCCGTAAAAGTGTTTTTCTGCGGAAAACATGTGCATCGAGCCACCCTTGCCTCTGGAGTAGCCATCTTGGCGCCCCGTTAGCTCAGCCATGACACCTTTGGGATCCATCCCGCAGGCCAGCATGTGACCGTGGTCGCGGTATGTCGTAATGCGTTTGTCGCCTTCCTTTGTTGCGGCCTCAAGGCCGACAACGACGGCTTCTTGGCCGATGTAAAGGTGGCAGAACCCGCCGATCAGACCCATGCCATAAAGCTGGCCAGCCTTTTCTTCGAATCGACGAATAAGAAGCATCTCACGGTAATAACCGAGCAATTCTTCAGCAGAAACATTTGGTTTCTTTAACGTTTTCTTGGCGGGCATGCGTCCTCCAGTGGGGTCTGCGAAAGGTCTACAAAATATAGTTTAGTATTAAACTATCTCCTACAGGGGTAAACCGCAAAAATCGACAGCCAATGTGACGATGGGGCAAGACCCCGTTGAATTGCCGCCTTGCGCCCAGCGCATAGGGGCTGCAAAACAGGCCTATGAAGTGGAAAATCAGACAAGAAGCCGATGCAGATATCGACGCGATTACCGATATTGTGAACCGTGCTTTTGCGGGCAAAGCCTACGCAGGGGGCGATGAAGCGGATATTCTGAACGGCTTGCGGGACGGCGGCGGGCTTGTGTTGTCGCTTGTGGCAGTCCTGAAAGGGAACATCATCGGGCAGGTTGCCCTGTCGCCCGCAAAGATTGGCACGCAGCGGTACCTATGTGTCGGCCCCCTTTCGGTTACGCCGCAACATCAAGGGCAGGGCGTGGGGTCAGCTTTGATGGGCCATGCGCTGGGGGTGGCGCAGTCGTTGCACCGTGACGGGATCGTGCTTGCGGGGGACGCCAATTATTATGCGCGCTTTGGGTTCGAAAAAGCCGCTTCCGTGACCCATCCGGGGAAACTTGCAGATCACATTCTGGTGTTGCCGTTCACGGGCGCGCCTGCGGGCGGTGTCACGTTCCACCCAGCTTTTAACGAATAACGATTTCGTCGGTGCGGATCATGCCCAGCATGTCGCGGGCCTGTTCATCCAACAGATCAAGATCAAGGAATGTGTCAGACAAGCGGCGTGTCAGGTTTTCCAATCGGTCGACTTGCGTTTGCAACAAGGCCAGTTCTTGTGTCAACGCGCGACCTTCGGCGTCAATTTCAGCCCGTTTGAACACACCAAAATCACCCTGCACAGCGGCAAAAGTGAAATAGAGCCCCAGCATCAGGGCGCCCGAAAAGTAAAGTAGGACGCCGATTGGCGCGCGTCTGCGGTTCATGTGTCTCTGCCTCACTTTGCAAACTCGAACGGTTCACTTGGGGCCAGAATCGCACATATGATTCGTCTTGGGAATCCCCTTTATGTGGGGGATGACAGGTATTTTTCGCGTAGGTATAGACTTTCGCCGAAAGTCTGTGCGCAAATCCTTTGAACGGATTTGGTGGCTTACGCGATTGAGGCCGCAAAAATGCTGTCGATGGTCCGGCCAAGTGTTGCCTTGAATTCGTCGTCGGACTGGTGCGCTGACAGGCCTTCGGTCAAGGCACGGCTGAAGCTGGCGACGATGGACGGGTTTTTGGACAGGCGTTCGTTGGCTTCATCGCGTGAAAAGCCACCAGAAAGCGCCACGACCTTCAGGCATGCAGGATGGTCGGCGAGTATTTTGTATTGGCCCGCAACCTCTGGCAGCGACAGTTTCAACATCACTTGCTGGCCGTCGGACAGGGCGTCCAGATGGCGTAAAAGCGTGTCACGCAGCATATCTTCGGCCTGCGCCTTGTCGGTGATGGTGATATTAATCTCTGGTTCAAGGATCGGCATCAGCCCGTGGCTGGTGACCTGTGCGCCAAGTTCGAATTGCTGCGCAACGATGGCGTCGATGCCGGACTGCGACGCCGCGTGGATGACCGAGCGTTCTTTCGTGCCGAAGACGCCGTGCGCCACTGCGCGTTGCAACAGATGGTCCAAGTTCGGGATCGGTTTTAGCAGTTGCACGCCGTCGGATTCAACCTCAAGACCCTTGTCGATCTTCAGGAACGGAACGACGCCGTTGTCTTGCCATAGTGCGGCAGCAGACGGTTTGCCGCCAATGTCGCGATCCATCGTCATTTCAAACAGGATCGCGCCAATGACTTTGTCGCCGCTGAAGCTGGGGGCGTTAACGATGCGTGCACGCATGTTGTGGATCAAGTCGAACATTTGATCGTCATTGGAATAGGCAGCCTCGGACACACCGTAGGCCATTAGCGCCTTGGGGGTGGACCCACCCGATTGATCCAGCGCGGCGATAAAGCCTTGGCCGTTGCGGATTAAGTCGGTCATCGCATTGGTCATGTGGGCGGTCCTTTTGATGCATTGAAGTGCTACATACTGGACGGCCAAAGGTGCAACAATTATGGTTGCGCTAACTGGTCGCGCTAACAGGGGGCTGGTGTTGCTTATCCACCTCCGCCGTTAACCATCTCCCTTTTAACCACCAAGGACCGCGACACCGGGGAGTGTCTTTCCCTCCATCCATTCTAGAAAAGCCCCGCCCGCCGATGAGATATAGGTGAAATCATCCGCCACGCCCGCAAGGTTAAGCGCAGCCACGGTGTCGCCGCCACCCGCCACAGTGATCAGGTTGCCGGATTTGGTCAGGTCCGCAGCAGCTTTGGCCGCAGCAAAAGTGGCCTTGTGGAACGGGTCAATTTCGAACGCACCAAGGGGGCCGTTCCAGATCACGGTCTTGGCGGTTTCAAACAGTGTCTTGATCTGGGCGACGGATTTCGGGCCCGCATCAAGGATCATCATATCGGGTGGACAGGCGTCAGCGGCGACAGTTTGGTTCGCCGCACCTGTCTTGAATTCAGCAGCCACGACTACGTCACATGGCAGCAAAAGGCTGCAATTGGCCGTCTTCGCCTTTGCCATAATGTCCTGCGCCGTCCCTGCAAGATCATGTTCGCATAAGGATTTCCCTACATCGTGACCCTGCGCGGCCAAGAACGTGTTGGCCATGCCACCACCGATGATGATTGAATCGACGCGTGCGATCAGGTTGCCGAGCAGGTCGAGCTTCGTTGACACTTTCGCGCCGCCAACCACAGCCACAACGGGGCGCTGCGGATCGCCAAGCGCCTTTTCCAAAGCGTCAAGTTCTTCGGCCATCAAGCGTCCCGCACAATTGGGCAACAATTCCGCCACGCCCGTGGTGGAGGCATGGGCGCGGTGTGCAGCCGAAAATGCATCGTTGCAAAACACATCGCCCAAACCCGCCAGAAATCCAGCCATTTTGGGGTCATTGGCTTCTTCCATTGCGGAAAAGCGGGTGTTTTCGATCAGGATCACCGCATCTGCTGGTGCCGCGTCAATGGTGGCGCGATCGGGGCGTTCAATGAATGTCACAGCGCGGCCAAGAACCTTTTCCAGTGTCGGGATGGTTACTTTCAACGACATCTCAGGCACATATTCGCCTTTGGGGCGACCAAAGTGCGCCAGCAGGACGGGCTTGCCACCCTTGCGAAGAATATTCATGATCGTTGGCTTGATCCGTTCGATCCGCGTGGCATCAGTTACAACGCCACCCTTAACAGGGACGTTGATATCAACCCGCGTCAGCACCACTTTGCCTGCCAAATCCATGTCGTCGAGTGTGTTCCAGCTCATGATGCTCTCCTGTCAATGTTGTCATGTCATGGGCAATCGGTGTCGCATGGTCAACCGCGTCTTGGAATCGCATCTTGGAATCGGGGGCGACCCGCACTAGGTAATGCGGCAATGTATTCAAGTTAAGGAGCCTTAAAGATGGCCGAGATCAAAGACCCAGAAAACACGATCCTGATGGAATTGAGCAATGGGACCGTTACCATTGAATTGCTGCCAGACATCGCACCAAAGCATGTTGAGCGTATGAAAGAGCTCGTGCGTTCGGGTGCCTATGACAACGTGGCGTTCCACCGCGTCATTGACGGTTTCATGGCGCAGACTGGCGATGTCGCCAATGGCAACATGGAAAACGATTTCAACATTGGCCGCGCTGGCACAGGTGGGTCCGACATGCCCGATCTTCCTGCTGAATTTTCCAAGATCCCGCACGCACGTGGGTCCATTGGTGCGGCGCGTTCATCCAGCCCGAATTCGGCCAACAGCCAGTTTTTCATCAACTTTGGCGACAATGATTTTCTGAACGGCCAGTACACGGTGTACGGCATGGTGTCGTCGGGCATGGAACATGTAGACAAGCTCACCCGTGGTGAGCCGCCAACGGCCCCCGACCGGATGATTTCGATGAAGGTCGCCGCAGATGCTTAAGGGCGCAGTTTTTGCGACACTTCTGGCAGGGGCTGCAGGCGCTGACGGCATTGGGATTGATGTGACGGGTGATGCGACTGGGACGGTTTTCATTGACTTGTTTGAAGATATTGCACCGCTTCACGCGGCACAAATCACCGCTTTGGCGGCAGACGGGGCCTATGATGGCGTGGTGTTTCACCGCGTGATTGATGGCTTTATGGCACAGACGGGCGACGTTCAGTTTGGCGATATGACGGATGATCAGTTTGATATGCGCCGCGCAGGCACGGGCAGTTCCGAGCTTAACGATATCGCGCTTGAGGCGACGACAGAGCTGTCGTTCACCCGTGGCATGGTCGGCATGGCGCGGTCGCAGAACCCGAACTCGGCCAACAGCCAGTTTTTCATCATGTTTGATGATGGTGCGTTCTTGGACGGTCAATATACCATTGTTGGTGAAGTGGTCGCTGGCATGGACGTGGTTGACGCGATCAAACTTGGCGACGGGCCAAATGGCGCGGTGATCGGTGACGCTGATGCGATGGATGTTGTTCGCGTGATCAGCGCTGATGAGCTGACCGAAATCGTAGACGCTGCGACGCAATAGATCGCGGCCAAATCACAATGACGTTGAGGGGCTAGGCAGAGATGTCTGGCCCCTCTTACGTTTAGGGGGAACAAATGGGAGAAATTCGATGCGCGTTTTAGCACTGGTGGTATCACTGATGGCGACAGGTTTTGCATCTGGCGTTTGGGCCAGCCCGGAATTCTGGCGCAACGAATGGCCGAATACGGATTTTGAGAATACCAACGTTGAAAGCTGGGTGGAAATTATGTCCGGTGGGCCGCCGAAAGACGGTATTCCTGCGCTGGATGACCCGTCGTTTATTTCCGTCTCAGATGAGGCAGAACTGACGGCCCGTGAACCTGTTATCACATTGGAAATACAAGGGGAAACCCCGCGCGCCTATCCGATCCGCTTTTTGATTTGGCATGAGATTGTGAATGACGAGGTCGGCGGAATTCCCGTCGCGGTGACGTTCTGCCCGCTGTGCAATTCTGGCATCACGTTTGATCGGCGCACCGATGCGGGCGTTCTGACATTTGGTGTGTCTGGCAAGCTGCGAAATTCCGATATGATCATGTTTGATCGTGAAACCGAAAGCTGGTGGCAGCAAGCCATTGGGGAAGCCATCGTCGGCGATTTGACAGGAACCGAGCTGCAAACACTGCCATCATGGATGGAAAGCTGGTCAGAGTTCGAAGCGCGCAATCCCGACGGTTGGGTCATGGCCGAGCCTGATTTTCCGCGCAACTATGGCGCCAATCCCTATGTGCAATATGACAGTTCCAACCGACCGTTCCTGTATTCCGGTGAGATGCCGCCACATGATATTCCAGCGCTTGCCCGGGTTGTGCGTGTCGGGGACGCTGCTTGGCCGATGACGCGGGTCGCAGCGGCTGGTGAAATTACGGAAAACGGTGTCGTGCTGAGTTGGACCGCCGGGCAAGCGTCGGCGCTTGATACGCAAGACATCGGAAGGGGGCGCGATGTGGGCACTGTGCGGGTGCGTGATGCGGCGGGCAATGATCTGGCCCACGACGTGATGTTCGCCTTTGCCTATGATGCGTTCTGGCCCGATGGGGCGTGGATGCTGGCGGAATAACTTCTGATGGCGTTCAAATCGCTGCGTGGGTTAGGTATTTAAGAACCAAAGAAGCGTTAAGTTCCGCAGAAGGTTTGATGTATTTTCTCAGCCTCTTTAGGGGGATGTGCGTAATCCGCATTTGGTGTGAACGGGTCCTGAAGTGCTGCGAGCATGGCGTGGAAGGGTGCGAAATTTCCTATTGTGGCTGCGGTGATTGCCTGTTCGATCTTATGGGTGCGCGGGATGATCGCGGGATTGGTTTTGCGCCACAGCGCGTCATTCGGCTTGGCCGCGCGCCATGTCGCGTGCCAGTCAGGGTAGGCGGTTTCAGTTTCGTCCAAAGCATTGAACGTGTTGGTAAAGTCCGCGCCAGCGTCGGCCATATGCACCAGCAGGTCTTTGGCCAGTGCAGTGGTGTCGTCGTTTTGTGGCAACCCAAGTTTTGGCGCAAAGGCTTTGGCCCATTCATAATCGAACAGGGTTGGGAATTGGTTAAGACGGGCGGTGAAATCTTCTACGGCTGTGTCGGTGTCGGGCATGATCTGCACCAAGGACGTCGCAAATTGCGCGAGATTCCAGTGGGTTATCGGTCCTTGATTGCTGTAGGCATAGCGCCCTTGGCGATCGATGGAACTGAACACAGTATCCGGGTGATAGCTGTCAATAAAGGCACAGGGGCCGTAGTCGATGGTTTCGCCCGCTATCGCGACGTTGTCGGTGTTCATTACACCGTGGATAAAGCCCACTGACGTCCATTTTGCCACCAGTGTTGCGTGCTTTTGCATCACCATTTCAAACAGTTGCAAGGGGTCTTTGGCGTCGGGGTAATGGCGGTTTATTGTGTATTCTGTCAGCATTTTCAATGCCTCAACGTCGCGCTGGGCGGCAAAGTATTGGAAGGTTCCGACACGGATGTGGGACGCGGCGACGCGGGTTAGGATGGCGCCGGGTAGGCGGCCTTGTTCGCGCCCAATAGAGTCGCCAGTTGTCACCGCAGCCAGTACCTTTGTTGTTGGAATATCAAGAGCGTGCATGGCGCATGACATCAGGTATTCGCGCAACACGGGGCCGACCCAAGCGCGCCCGTCGCCGTTGCGCGAATAGGGCGTCGGGCCGGAGCCTTTGAGTTGGATGTCGACGCGACCAGATGGCGTGTTGATTTCGCCCAAATGCAAAGCGCGACCATCACCGAGTTGCGCCGAAAACCCGCCAAACTGGTGGCCCGCGTAGACTTGGGCGAAGGGCGTTGCGTTGTCAGGAATATCGTTTCCTGAGAACAAGTTAGCTGCGTCTTCATCGGTCATGCCCGACGTATCCAGCCCCAGTTCAGCGGCCAGCGCATGGTTGAACACGATGAGGTTCGGGGCGCTGACGGGGGCCGCGTCCAGCTTGGAATAAAACCGCGCCGGTAGGGTCAGATATGTCGTATCAAACGGGATGTTCAGGGGCATTTTTGAGGGCCTTTGGTGGTTTGGCATACAGCGTACACAACGCGTACACATCCTGTACACAGGCGATCTGCATATATTTTTAGTTAGAGCATCCGCGTCATCAGGGAATAGCGATCACGCAACTTGAAATGGGCCCGCGTATAAAGCCGCTGTGTGGCATCATCGCTGCGGTCCGTCTGAACGTGCAACGCCTTGACGCCAACATCCGCGAGGCTGGACGAGATCGCCATCAACACTTCGGATGCGATGCCGCGTTTGCGCACGCTGGGGCGGATGAACAGTTCATCGACAAAGGCATCCAGGCCGCCCATTTCCATCGACCAGCCAAATGTGATGATCGTGTAGCCTGTTGGGGCTTTGGAGGGGCCGAACACCCATGCCGCCCCAAGTGGCGAGCCTTGCAGAAGTGGCATCAGCGCGGCGCTACGTTGATCGTCGCTCCGCTCAATGCCGTATTCAGCGTGGAAGGCTGCGATTAGCGTCAACAGGCGCGGTTGGTCTTCGGGTTTGGCAAGGTGAATGGCGGTGGTCATAGCGGCAGCCTTTGGGATGGTGAAATCAGTCCATACTCTTTGCTATGTAGAAAGGACAGACGGGTTGAAAGTCTGCCTTTCTGGTTGGGTGTTTGTCACTCATCCGGATCAGGCTTCGCTTGGCAGGTTGGTTGATGCCATGGACTGGGTCGTTTCAAAGCCGCATTGGTGCAATTGGGTAATATAGCTGCGGTTTCGATGGACGCGCCCACCAGTCCGCGCGGCTTTGATAAGTGTGGGCCACCCGATCACGACTGCAGTTTGTCGAAATTAACGTCAGTCTTGGGGATGGTGAAGCCGCTTTTTAGCGTCTGACGCGCCAAAGGCATCGCCGCATTGGCTGGCAGCATTACGACCGGTTTGCAGGATGCTGTTAGACAAGCAAATGGTCGCAATGCGCGCTAGGACGATATCGCCCGATGGCTTAATTTATAAAGCTTATAACCAGAACCATGAGCAATGAATACAACGCGAGGCCACCACCAATCAGGAAGAAGGGCCAATTCTTGGTGACGGTTGCCGTCGCGATTGATTTCATTTGGTACATCAAATCCGGCCACGTGTAGGACACGAAATCACCCTGAGTGAAGACAGCTTTGATTTGTCCGTTATCATCTACAACAGGAAGACGTCGGAACCGTTCATTGGACATTATCCTGAGCCAGTCCAGCATATCGTCGGATTCACTTGCCACGCGCGGGTCTTTTGTCATTATGTCAGACACGGCGGTCTTACGGGCATCCAGTTCTAGGGCGACCAGCTTGTTCATCACATCGCGTTCGGTGACGACGCCAAGAACCTTTTTGTCAGGGTCAACGACGATGACAGCCCCGAAATTCTTTTCGGACATCGAGGTGACAGCGTCAAAGATGCTGGTGTCGGGTGAACAGGTCAGTGGCCGCTGTTTTGATTTATACTCAGGCCGGTCCATGAGGCGATTGCCGGGGCGGCTGACTCTATCTGGCATGATTTTGATCCCTCTATTCTATGCTGTAGCAAACTGTAGCACTTGAAAATCACCTGACAAGTAAGACGGGCATCAATATCGTTGTTTTACCCCAGACGCGCCAAACGTTCTGCCAGCAATGCAAAGAAGCCGTCAGCGTCGATGTCACCCATGAATGTGCAGTTGGGTGCGCGGTCTGTAACGCCCCACCAGTCGGCAACGGTCATGCCCATGGTCAGCTCACTTTGGGTTTCGATTTCCACGTTGATGTGGCGGCCGGTGAACAGGCTTGGGGCGATCAGGTAGGCGATGACGGTGGGGTCGTGCAGCGGTGCGCCATCCGAGCCGTATTTTCCCTTATCGAAGCGTTCGAAAAAGTCGGTCCATTCGGCGGTCATGCGGCCGACTTCGGTGCCCATGGCGCGAAAGGTGTCGACGCGGGCTTTGGTGGTCAGGGCTTTGTGGGTCACATCCAGCGGCATCACGGTCAGCGGCAGGCCGGACTTAAACACGATGTCGGCGGCGTGTGGATCAACATAGATGTTGAATTCAGCTGTCGGGGTAATGTTGCCGCCCGCAAAAAAACCACCGCCCATGAGAACGATTTCAGCAATGGCCAGTTTGATGTCAGGGGCGCGTTGCAGGGCGGTTGCGATATTGGTCAGTGGGCCGAGCGGGCACAGCGTGATTGATTTTTCGGGTGCTGCGCGCAGCGTGTCGATAATCCAATCCACCGCGTGTTGGTCTTGCAGGGGCATGGTTGGCGTGGCCAGTTGCGGGCCGTCCAATCCGGTTTTGCCATGCACGTGTTCGGCGGTGACCAGCGGGCGGTTCAGCGGCCTGTCACAGCCCGCAAAGACCAGCGTGTCGGGAAAGCCCGCCAATTCACAGATGATGCGGGCATTCTTTTGGGTCAAGTCAAGCGGCACGTTGCCCGCGACGGTGGTGACGCCAAGGACGTTGACGTCTTCAGGAGAGGCCAAAGCCAGCAAGATCGCCACGGCGTCATCTTGGCCGGGGTCCGTGTCGATGATGATGTTGCGCGGGGTCATGGCGTGTCCTGTCGATTAAACATTATTTGTCAGACATTTATCAGGTGCTGCGCAGAAGGGAAAGGTGATGGGTCTTTGTCTCACAAATATCCCGGGGGTGCGAAGCGGGGGCAGCGCCCCCTTGGGATTTTACGGCTAGACGCGGCCGTGTTCAGAAAGCCGTGCGTGAAGGCGGGTGATATCGGCGTGCCCAAAGTCCAGCGCGAAGATATAGGCATGGGTGAGGAAGAAGCACGCGGCGTCCACTGTGGCGGCCTGATCTGCCGCAGATTCATAGAGCGTCACCAAGGCCGAGCTGTCACCACAGGCGTGTGCGTTGATAAGTTGGGTGTTGAGGTCATTCATGTGCCCGCAATGGCGCCCATTTTTGCAGCAACCCAATCATGAAAGCAATGCGTCGGGCTGTCCATCACGGGGGAGAAGCGGCCACCGTCAAACCCGATGGCGGCGCGCCCCTTTTGCATGCCTTCAACGACGCCAATGTCTTCTTTGAAGATGTCTTTCCACTGGGCCGTGTTGGTGGCGCGCAGGGCCGCGTCTGTGTCTGGCGATGCGTAATAGATGTGAACGTGTTCGATGGTGTGGTTGGTCGCGGTGGGTTCAAGCAGGATCGCGTAGGCATGTTCGCGCTGGGCGGCGAGCAAGACGTTGGGGTACAGGCAGATGTATTCAGCGCCTTCATCCCATTTGTCAGACAGGCCGGCAAAATCTGGGAAGATTGCACCGTCGTCCCCGGTGAGTTGGCGATAGACCAGTGTGCCTTGGCCGCTGAACGCGCCGGTTCCCGATGAAGAAATTGGCTGTTCGATGTGATAGTGATCTTCAAGCCGTGAATAACTGTTCAGGCCGGGGTGAATCCACGGCAGATGATAGCTTTCGGCGTAGTTTTCCACCGCCAGCTTCCAATTGCACGCCACATCGAGCGCAAATGTGCTGTCCGCGCCGCCATGATAGATTGGGGCCGTGTGTTCATGCCATCGCGCAATAAGGTCAGCGTTGACAACCTCGAACCCATCAGCGGTGCCATCCAGATTGATGAAGACCAAGTCGCGCCAGATATGGCTGCGCACTTCGATCAGACCGAGGTCTTCTTTAACAATCGCATCATGGGTGTTGTGACCGGGGCCGCCGACATGGGGGGTTGAGACAAGCGTGCCTTTGGTCGAATAGCACCACGAATGATAGGGGCAGCGGATGGCGCCTTCGATCCTGCGGGGCGTATCCACAAGGATCATGCCACGGTGCCGGCAGATGTTTTGGAACACCCGCACGTCGCCGTCTTTATCGCGCAGCAGCAACAGCGGGATGCCGAGGAATTCTAGCGGTTTTGCGTCGCCGTTTTCCGGGACGTCTGCCCCGACGGCAAGACCGGCCCATGATGCGTGGAGCACCGCGCGGCTTTCGGATTTGAACACATCTGGATCGGTGTAATGTGCGTTAGGCAGCCCGTTTGCTGTGGATACTGGGCGGCGAACCGATGAGAGATCGATCGCGGTTTGATTTTGGGCCATGGTGATGTCCTTTGCGCGGCGCTGGGCAAAATTTAACACAATCAGCGCGCCTGATCTGGCAAGTGCGCGACACTGTCTTTTCTCACCACGACATCGCCATAGGGGGGGCTTTGCTGGCTAAGGGAGCCAAGGACGGGTTTGGGCGAGTTTTTTTTTGGGGGGGCATCGCCAAAAATTCACGCTGGTATAAGCTGGAATTTGCGTGGCGGCTTCGGGTGGCGTTGGTCCGCCGAAACAGGGGGCGTAAACGCGCGCCCCCTTGCGCAAAACAACGTGTTCTGCGTGTTGTAAGTCACCGGACATTGGCGTGGGCTCGCACGTGTTACGGGACGCAAAAAAAACGCGTTCTTTCATGTCCAAAGGAGAGATTGTTATGTTGAAGATGACCAAGCTGAGCACTGCGGTTTTCGCCTTGATCCCCCTGATTGCAGGCCCCGCAATGGCGCAAGATGCCGATCCGATGATCGATGTGAACGGTGATGGATTTTACAGCTACCCCGAAGTCGGATCGATGTACCCCGACATTACCAGCGTCGATTTTTTGGCGATGGATACGACGGGCGATGGCCTGCTTGATATGGCCGAGGTTGCGGCCGCGCAAGGTGTCGGACTGATGCCAATTCCCGAATAAGCTGGTGGTACTGAATAAACAGGAATTGCGCGTCTAGTGTGGTAGATCGCTCCGCCGACCTTTTATCGCGCATACCCCCATGCACCCCCCAAGTGTGTGGGGACAGGCCCTCTGGTTATTATGACTGGAGGGCTTTTTTTGTGGCCGTTTTGGTGCAGTCTGGTGTGCAAGAGGACATTGAAATGGCACCATCGGTTTATGACTACGTCCATGATTTGAAGTTCAGCGATGTGTCGCCTGAGGCAATTGTCATGGCGAAACGGTTGGTATTGGATCTGTACGGCGTTGCACTGGGCGGGGCGCAGACAGACCTGTCACGAATCATTCGCGACCATGCGGCGGGTCATTTTGGCGGCGGTCACGCGCGCATGTTGCTGGATGGGCGACATGTCAGTGCGGCGGGGGCGGCGTTGGCAGGTGGTATGACAATTGATGCGTTGGACGGTCATGACGGGCAAAAGCTGACCAAGGGGCATGTGGGGTGTGGGGTATTTCCGTCCGCGCTGGCATTGATGGAGGCGCAAGCCTGTGATGATCCGCGTGAATTGTTAACCGCATTGGTTGCAGGATATGAAATTGGCACGCGGGCAGGGATCGCGTTGCACCGCACCGCCAGCGATTATCATACGTCTGGGGCGTGGATTGCTGTGGCTTGTGCCGCGCTCGGTGCGCGGGCTTTGGGGCTGACGCGCGCGCAAACCCGCGAGGCGATGGGGATTGCTGAATATCATGGGCCACGCAGCCAGATGATGCGCTGCATCGATCACCCCACGATGGTGAAAGACGGGTCCGGTTGGGGTGCGATGGCAGGGGTATCGGCCGCGTATTTGGCCGCTGACGGGTTTAGTGGCGCGCCAGCGGTGACGGTGGATGGCGCGGATGTAGCCGATATTTGGGCTGATCTGGGAACACGACACTACGTATTTGAACACTACATCAAGCTGTATCCTGTGTGTCGTTGGGCGCAGCCGCCGCTTCAGGCGGTGCTGGATCTGCGGCTGGCACACGGGCTGGTGAGCACGGATGTCGAGCGCATTGAAGTCACCACATTCCATCAATCTGTGCGGCTTGCCGTGCGACACCCCAAGACCACCGAGGAGGCGCAGTATTCGACGGCGTATCCAACGGCTGTTGGCATGGTGCATGGTCGTGTTGGCGCGCATGAAGTGTCGGCAGCCGCGTTTGCGGACGCCGAAGTACGGCGGCTGGCGGCAGGGATGATCTTTGCCGAAGATGAGGGCTACAATGCGGCGTTTCCGGCACATCGCTTTGCCCATGTGACGCTTGTGCTGTGTGATGGCACCCATTTGACGTCTGAAAGGGCCGAAGCGCTGGGCGATCCCGAAGCGCCGCTGAGTGCGCCGGTAATGCGCGACAAATTTCACGCGCTTGCGGACGGCATTATCGGGCATCAACGGGCGCGGGCTGCGGTTGATATTATCGCACGTCTGGACGCGGAGTGGGGCAGTATGTCCGACTTGAATAGCGTTTTATACGCCCGTGAGGGTGGCGCAGTGTTTGCGCCTTTCTTGCACAAGAAACGGAAAGACTAGACGCCCCGAGTGCGGGCGCCTTTTTCATATTTTCAGCCTGAAAACCGGATGCGAAAGCCTGTGCGGCGCGCGCCGCTACATTTTTCCGCGCGACAGGGCCGCGACGCCAGTGCGGGCCATTTCAACCAGCCCGATCGGGCGCATCAAGTCGGCAAACGCGTCGATCTTTTCACTCGTTCCGGTGATTTCAAACGTGAAACTTTGCAGCGTGCTGTCGACCACGTTGGCGCGAAACACATCGGCCAGTCGCAGCATTTCCATCCGGTCATCACCTTTGCCAGCGACCTTGAACAGCGCCAGTTCGCGTTCAACGCTGCGGCCTTCGACGGTTAAATCATGGACCTCGCGCACCGAAACGATGCGGCCAAGCTGTGCGGTGATCTGGTTGATGGTTTGCGGCGTGCCAGTGGTGACCACGGTGATGCGGGATAAGTGACCTGTGTGGTCAATCTCTGCGACGGTCAGGCTTTCGATGTTGTAGCCACGCCCTGCAAACAGGCCAATGACACGGGCCAAGACACCGGGTTCATTTTCAACAATAACCGCAAGCGTGTGGCGTTCTTCGACATCCGAAAACGTCGGGCGAAGGTTGTAGGCGGAGTGCGACGAGGCACCTTTTTTAAGGCGGAGTGCGGACATTATGTGTTCTTTCCTATGGGGCTGGTGGCAAACTCTTTCACAGAGTTTGGGCAAATTCCTTTGAAAGGATTTTACACCAGCACACTTCCTTTGGCATCAATCACGCCCTGCGTATCGGCTTCGCCCAGCAGCATTTCGTTGTGGGCTTTGCCGGATGGAATCATCGGGAAGCAGTTTTCGTGTTTTGCGACCAGACAATCAAAAACGACCGGACCGTCGTGGTTCAGCATTTCCATGATGGCGTCGTCCAGATCGTCGGGGTCGGAACAGATGATGCCTTTGGCACCGAAAGCTTCGGCCAATTTGACGAAATCGGGCAGGGATTCAGACCAGCTGGATGAATAGCGTTCGCCGTGCAGCAATTCCTGCCACTGGCGCACCATACCCAGACGTTCGTTGTTGATAATGAACTGTTTGACGGGCAGGCGGTATTGCACGGCCGTTCCCAGTTCTTGCATGTTCATCAGCCATGATGCTTCGCCCGCCACGTTAACGACCAAGGCATCGGGATGCGCCATTTGCACACCGATGGACGCTGGATGGCCGTAGCCCATGGTGCCAAGTCCGCCAGAGGTCATCCACTGGTTGGGATGTTCAAAGCCGAGGTATTGCGCCGCCCACATCTGGTGCTGGCCAACTTCGGTGGTGATATAGCGATCTGAGCGATGTTTTGTCAGCGCCTCAAGCCGGGACAGCGCGTATTGCGGCTTGATGATCTTGCCCTCTTGCTTGAACGCCAAGCAGTCGACTTTACGCCATTCCTTGATCTCTTCCCACCATTTTCCAACTTTTTCTGTGTTGGTTTTGCGTCCACGAGATTTCCAGACCTTCAACAGATCTTCAAGAACATGGGCGACGTCACCGACGATTGCGATATCGGTCTGGATGACCTTGTTGATCGAACTCGGGTCGATATCGATGTGCGCCTTGATCGAATTGGGCGAAAATTTATCGAGCACGCCAGTGATGCGATCATCGAACCGCGCGCCGATGTTGATCATCAGGTCGCAATCGTGCATCGCCATGTTCGCCTCATACAGCCCGTGCATGCCCAGCATACCGAGCCAATTGTCGCCAGATGCCGGATAACAGCCCAGACCCATCAAGGTCGATGTAATCGGGAAATTCGTGGCACCGACGAGTTCGCGCAGCAGTTGGCTGGCCGCAGGGCCGGAATTGATGACACCGCCGCCGGTATAAAACAGCGGCTTCTTGGCCTTTTCCATGGCGGCAACCAGATCGGTGATGCCTTCGATGTCACCTTTGACCTGTGGTTGGTAATGCGATTTGGACGGCTGGGGTTTGGTGTAGGTGCCGTGGGCGAACTGCACGTCCTTGGGGATGTCGACCAGAACAGGACCGGGGCGACCGGACATGGCGACGTGGAACGCCTCATGGATGACGCCCGCCAGTTTGTCAGTCTCTTTGACCAGCCAGTTGTGTTTGGTACAGGGGCGCGTGATGCCAACGGTGTCGGCTTCCTGGAACGCGTCCGACCCGATCATAAAGGTCGGAACCTGACCAGTCAGAACGACGATTGGGATGGAATCAAGCAGCGCGTCTGTCAGGCCGGTGACCGCGTTTGTCGCACCCGGGCCCGATGTCACCAGCGCAACGCCGGGTTTGCCTGTGGATCGCGCGTAGCCTTCGGCCGCGTGAACAGCACCTTGTTCGTGGCGCACAAGAATATGCTTGATCGAGTTTTGCTGAAAAAGCTCGTCATAAATCGGGAGGACAGCGCCACCGGGGTAGCCAAAGACCGTGTCCACGCCCTGATCTATCAAAGCTTGGACTACCATTTTCGCGCCAGTCATCGTATTCGCAGACATTGTATTTTCCTTGTCTCAGCATTTCGCGATGTCATCGCTTGTGTGTCGCGTCGTTTTGTCGTTTTCACTTGACCGTCCGGACAAGTGTACCGCATAAAAAAGCCCCCGAAAATTCGGAGGCGCATGGGAACCGTTATGGTCAACCTTTACAGGCCCATGCGCGTTCGTCCTACAAGTACAAGAATGCGGGGCATCCCAAAGTCTCCTTTAACGTTATGTAGTTTATGGCTTTGTTTTCATGGAGGGTCAACAGCCGGAATCGCAAAAATGTCGTTTGAAGGCGGTTTTTCGCAACTTTATTTCAGGGGGCGAGTGAGGTGTGAACAATAAATGGGTGACGCGGCTATTGGTCTGGGAGCGGAAACAATCACACAATTGACTCGCTTTTTGAAAGAAGTGGCGGAGTAATACGTGATTATTTGATAACCTTGGGGGAGGTTTTTATGCCTCTTGATATTTTATCTATTTTTGCAGCTGTTGGTGTTCCGGGTGACGTAGTGCTCGCGTCATCCGGCATTAATGGCGTGACGGTTGAGGCTGTGCCGAATATCGACGCGGCGGGTGGTGTGCTGACAGTGATCGAGACTACGGCAGCGTCGGACGGTGTCGCGGGCACGGCCACCTTGCAATATACCGATGTTGCTGGGACGCTATCGGACATCACCGTCGATTTACCTGAAGGATACAGTGTTGCTGAGGGTTAAGGCGTCGTTTTCGGCGCTGGCCTGGATGAGTTTCTTGTAGCGGGCAATCGGGTTAGTACGTAGGACACTGACGAAGCAGGCACGGCTGTGACAGTGCTTAAGGTCGGCCTGTCCGAGGATGGTACACCAGTTGCGCTGGGCTTTGACAATTCTGTTCGCCCCGAACTTTATGCCGAGACCCGCGACGTCAATGAAACGCTGGAGCTTTACCCACTGGGCGACGGGCGGGTCGTCTTTGCCCTGTCTGCCACCCGCGATGACTGGGGCATTTAATACGGTACGGTATCGGCGGAAGACTGCGAGACGGAAGCGACTTTCCTTGGTGGTGGGATATTTGCGAGCAGCCATGCAATTGCATTGGATGATGGCGGGCTCCTTTATCTCGAGCAGGGACCCTGCGGAGCTGGTGATATCGTGTTTACACAGTTTGATGCTGATGGATTGGAAATTGCCAGTCATCAGTCTCGTCCTGATTTTGATTTAGCCGATGTCGGTTTTCCTGATCTGGAAGGCATCAGCACCACGGTTATCATCGGCGATACGGGCGAGCTGGAGCTGTTCGCTGAAATCCCAGAGACATCGCAACCGGAAACATTCCGTATTGAATGCGACCTTCTGCCGGTTTCTGATGAGCCCGTGATTGAGCCGCTTTTGCCGCCCTTGTACCCGGATGAGATCATCGGCACTGACGGCAATGATGATTTCACCTATCCGTTTGATGCGAGTCCAAAGACTGTGTTTGGCTGTGCAGGCGATGACTTGTTCGGAGATGAAAACTTAGATCAGTATTTAAGCGAAAGCGTTTTGTATGGCGGCGCTGGATCTGACGAATTTTTCATAACGGGTGATGGTTCGAGCGTATTTGGCGGCGACGGCGCTGATTACCCCGTCTACAAAGACGGCACTGGATTTGCCGATATGGGCGCGGGCGATGATGAAGTCAGCCTGAAGGATGGATCTTACACGGTCTACGGACGCGATGGAGGCGACAACATTTATTCATCGACGGGCGGCGGGGGCCACGATTTGCGTGGTGGTAATGGCAACGATACCATCACGGGCAGTGACGGCGACGATTTTCTACGCGGCAACCATGACAACGACGAGATGTATGGTGGAGATGGCAAAGACGATGTGAACGGCGGCTTTGGCGACGATATTGTTTATGGTGACGGCGGCGACGACAGGGTTTCCGGCTTTAATGGCAACGACAGCTTGCATGTTGGTGACGGCGAAGATGTGATGCGTGGTGGCCGCGGCGATGACCTTATGAACGGCGGCGCGGGTGACGATTTCCTGCGCGGTGCGGACGGCAGCGACACTCTTTTCGGGAGACGTGGGCTTTTCGGGAGACGTGGGGACGATCTGCTGAAAGGCGGGCTGGGCACGGATGATGTGCGCGGTGGCGATGGCGACGATACTTTGTACGGTGGTGCGTCGCATGATTTCGTGCGTGGAAACCACGGCAACGACAAGATGAATGGTGGCAATGGCGCTGACGATATGAATGGCGGCTTTGACCACGATATTGTTTATGGCGACGGCGGCGATGACAAGGTTTCCGGTTTTGATGGCGATGACAGTCTGTTTGGCGGCGACGGCGACGATGCGATGCATGGCGGTCGTGGCGATGACTTTATGAACGGCGGCGCCGTTGACGATGTGCTGCGCGGTGCGCAGGGTGATGATGTGCTTCATGGGGGGCGGTCGTAACATTTTGATTGGCGGCGAGGGGGCTGACACCTTCCGTGTTAATGACAGCAATCAGGGGGTCGATACTGTCGAAGACTTTGAGGTTGGGAGTGATATGGTCCAGGTTCTAAGTGAAAACGAGCTCACCTTTGATGACATCTTCCTGACCCAAGAGGACAGTGTTGCGATCATTGAAGCGGGCGATGCGACAATCCATTTGCAGGGCGTCGATGTCGATGATTTGAGAGAGGATGATTTCATCCTGATCTAGGGAGGCATTTGGTCTGCGCTATTTACCTGCTGCAATCATGTCGCGGATTTTGTCGTCCTTTTCAAAGTGGTCGAGGGCGTGGGTTTTTATCCACCATTCGGCGGCTTCCATCTGCAGATCTGGCATTAACAGCTCTGGCATTAACAGCTCTGGCATTAACAGCTCTGGCATTAACAGCTCTGGCATCAATAGGTCTCGCGTTTGTTCTTTTTGGCAAGGAACGCGTAGAACGACAAGCCGCCAGTATCAGCCTTTCAGTCGCCCTTGTTGGCAATCTTATCAATGCACTGGGCAATGGCTTTGGTGCGCAGGGCCGCGCGCGTCATCTGTTCCGCCTCATTCGATCTAACCCCCGCTGTGCAGGACGCCGCTTTCCATCGCGTCGCGCGCCAGCCCAGCGGTAAACCGATGTTGCGTTTACGGGCGGCGTTCAAGGATCGCGCCTATGCTTTGGGCAACTGTAAAAAATCGTTGATGTTGGTAATGTGGGTCGATTGGGCGGTCATGCGGTGTCCTGTTCCGTGTTTTCCGTGTCGTTTTCGGTGGGTCGAATCAAGGGGGGGAATCATCGCGCCTGCGTTGCCTCATTTTTAAGCTAATCGGGGTTTTTGCCATGTGAGCGCTAACAAATAGCCCATATTGGTAAAGATTTCTTACAATTGAGGGGTAAAACGAAGCATTAGGTCTTCCGCATCGGGGTGTGGCTATGTAACGTCACGCTACTTGAAACGATCCGCCTGCACCTTGGGAGAGGTTGTGGGCGTTTAATTCCATGGGAGGATATACCATATGGATCGTCGCTCTTTTCTGAGAACTTCTGCCCTTGGCGGTACTGCTGTTGCCGCGACCACGCTGGCAGCACCTGCATACGCACAAGGTAATCGCACGCTGACGATGGTCACTTCGGTGCCAGACGGCTTCGCGGTCTTCGACGACGCTGCGGTGAATTTCATCGACCGCGTGAACGCAATGGCCGATGGCGCGATCACCATCGAAAAGAAGGCCGCTGGCCAGCTTGTCGGTGCGTTCGAAGTGTTTGATGCTGTTTCGTCCGGTCAGGCCGATATGTATCACTCAGCCGATTATTATTTTGGCGGCCAGCACCCCGGCTATTATTTCATGACTGCCGTACCGTTCGGTGCGACAGGTGGTGAAATGGCCAGTTGGTACTACCACGGTGGCGGCGCAGAACTGCACGACGAATTGGGCAGCATCTTTGGCCTGAAATCGTTCCTTGCGGGTAACACCGGTCACCAGCCAGGCGGTTGGTTCAACAAGGAAATCAATTCTGCGGCTGACTTGCAGGGTCTGAAATTCCGTATGCCGGGCCTTGGTGGTCTTGCGCTGGGTCGCACCGGTGCATCGGTGCAAAACGTACCGGGTGGCGAAATCTATCAAGCGCTTGCGTCTGGTGCGATTGACGGTGCCGAGTGGATTGGTCCGTTCGCGGACGAACGTCTTGGATTCCAGGAAGTTTGTGATTTCTACTACACAGGTGGTATGCACGAGCCGGGTTCGGCACTTGTAGCCGCAATGAACCGCGATGTTTGGGACGAGATGACCCCTGCGATTCAGGAAATCGTTTCCACCGCTGCTGCGGCAACCCACCAGTGGTCCTTGTCCCAGTCAAACTACAACAACGGTGCAGCACTTGATCGTTTAAGGTCCCAAGGCGTAAAGGTTTTGGAATTCTCGGACGATGTCTGGGATGCGTTTGGAACGGCTGCATCTGCAGCGCTGGATGATTTCATGGATGATGAGCTGTTCGCACGTATCCGCGAAAGCCAGGAAGCTTCCGTGCGGTCGACCTACGCATGGACGTCTGTGTCCGACGATGTCTACACAGCACAGCGCGCCCGCGTGATGGGCAGCTAAGGCTGCTGACTGATCCCGTTCGCGAACGGTTGAAAAAATGGGGGGCCCTGCCAGAAAAGGCGGGGCCTATCCAAACCACGCGGGGAAAGCGTGGCACAGATTTCACATATATTTTGGGGGCAGTGACATGGAAGAAGACGCCGCAAACGCGGGTGCGTTCTGGTCATCCTATGAAAACGGATTCACGCAATGGTTGGAACGGCTTCAGGGCAATGCCCCAGAAGGACTGGACCCCAACGTCGGCGCCACGACATTTCTTGGCGCGCTTTGGAACACACTTGTTTGGCTTTTCTCCAATATCATCGAGGCGCTTTATAACATCGCTTTCGTTGTCACTCATCCCAATATCTGGCTGGACTTTTTAAGCTGGAACAACACCACCGAAGATAAGGAATCGCTGATGCGGTTCATTTATTACGGCGGCTCGCATGAGCTGTTTTTCGCTCTTTTCGTCTTGTTTCTTGCCCTGACGACAGCCGCGTTTCTGCACCGCCCGTTCATGTGGGGCTGTGTGCGGGTGCTTGAAGGCTTTGCCAACAAGGTCGGGCGCACGTTTGCTTGGGCCGGTCTGTTGATGGTGCTGGTTCAGATCATGATCATCTTTATGCAGCGGGTTTTCGCGGTGTCCGAGTTGTCGATCGGCCTAGGTATCGCCATGACGTTTGACGTCAGTTGGTGGGCCGAAAGTCTGAAGCTATACAACGCGATGATCGTCTGTTTGTGCGTCACATATACGTTCGTGCAGGGCGGTCATGTGCGGGTTGATCTGGTCTATTCCGCCGTGGGTCACCGCACCAAACGCATCATTGATATGGTCGGGTCCATCGTCTTTATGGTGCCGGCTGCAGTCCTAACGTGGATGTATGGCTGGTATTTCTTGTGGCGTCATCTGGTGGTGCCCAATACATCGGCGTCCGACAGTCTAGAACGCATGCTGAACAAAGCGCGCGCGCTGCGCTGGAACGTCGAAACCATTGGGTTCAGCCCAAACGGATTCAACGCATATTTCCTGTTCAAGGTTTTGCTGGTGACGTTTACCGCATTGGTTTTGCTGCACGCTGTAGCGTTCTTCTACCGTTCATATCTGGAACTGGTTGAAGGCGAGGAGAGCGTGGGTAAGTATCTCGACAAGGACAGCCTTGGCGAAGGTGAAGAAGCATATGAGGGAACACACTAATGGAATGTTTCCGACAAAAATGGGAGCCGGTTTTGAGGTTCGCAAACGTGAAAATGATGGCAGGAGCGTAGCGGATGTTTTTCGGTTTAGATGGCGTAGAAGTTGGCCTGATTATTGTATTCTTGTGCCTGTTCTCGGGCATCCTTTCTGGCTTTCCAGTGGCGTTTGCCATCAGTGGGGCTGCGGTTATTTCGTTCACGATTGTCGCGGCTTTGGATAGTGGTGGCTATCTTATCCACCAAGCGATTGACAAATCATCGGCCGAATACGCTGCGCTGATTGCCGACGGGATCAGGACCGACGTGATATCTGTGTTCCGCTACCCAGACTTGCCCCGAATAGGGGAAGCTGTGTTTGTCGGTGGCTGGGAAACGGCGATTGATCGCAACTTGTCGTTTGTTGTGAACCGGATGAACGAACGCGTTCTTGCAGGCCAGTCGATTGAAACGCTGCTCGCGGTGGCGATGTTCGTGTTGATGGGGATCACTCTGGAGCGTTCCAAGATCGCTGACGATTTGCTGACCACCATGAGCCGCGTTTTTGGCGGCCTTCCAGGCGGTTTGGCGGTTTCGGTTGTCGTGGTGGGTGCGTTCCTCGCGGCATCGACAGGCATTGTCGGCGCGACCGTTGTGACCATGGGTCTGCTGTCGTTGCCAACGATGTTGCGGGCGGGCTATTCCAAAGAACTCGCCACTGGCGTTATCGCGGCGTCTGGCACATTGGGCCAGATTATTCCGCCATCCATCGTGATCGTGCTGTTGGGCACTTTGGCGGGGGATTTGTATTCCGCAGCGCAAGAAACCCGGGCCTCACTTGTGGGCTGTTCGGACGCGCTGACCTATCTGGGCTCACCTGCAGTTTTGTCGGTCGGTACGCTGTTTCAAGCGGCGCTGTTGCCCGGTATCTTGCTGGCGTTTCTCTATGCGGCCTATGCGTTTTGCTATGCGCTGTTGAATCCCAGCAAAGCGCCAGCAGTGTCGGTGGGGGCCAGCACAGGCGAGGCGATTACCCGAAGCGGAGGTCTGACATGGTTCCTCGCAGTGCCGGGTGGTCTGGTCATTCTGCTGGTGTTCTTGATGAACCTCGGCGTGGTAGGCAGCCAGTCGATTATTGTCGATAGCTTTACTGATACAGGGAAGACGGCCAGCTTGCGCACGAACGTGTCGCCCGACTGCGCCGTCGCGATGCAAGATTTGCACGGTGATGAAGCATGGTTGGCAGCCGTTTCGGAGCAAACTGCAATCGATGACGCGGGTGGCGTGGTTCAAGCGCGTGAACTTAGTGACGAAGAACGCGCTGAACGGGTGATCCAACGGGTACTGGATGCGCCGAAAATCGGCACTGGTATTGCCATCCTTGCACTGTTTCTGGCGTTGGTTCTGACAACAGCGCGCGGCGTATCCCCGAGTTCGAGCTCTGGCCCGCTGATCGCTGGCGGCGTCGGGATATTGTTGCTGCTGCTGGCCGACGTGGTGTTGATCAGCGCGCTGACGACGCCCGGCGTGACGACGTTGATTATCATTTTGCCACTGCTTTTGGTGATGTGGTCCATGCGTCCAGCGCTTGCGCGTTTGGCGAAAAACGAACTGTTGCGTGTGGTCTTTCCGCCGTTGGTGTTGATCATCGCGGTTCTCGGGTCGATCCTTGGCGGTGTCACCAACCCGACGCCGGCGGCCGCTTTGGGCGCGGGTGGCGCGATTATGCTGGCGGCCTATCGCAAGCTGGCTGATCAGGAAAAGTCCGGCAAGATCATCTTGCTCGCGACGGGTGCTGTGGCGTTGATGCTGATTGTCGGCGTTAATTTCGACATGCGCGTCGGCCTAGAAGATGTGGCGTTCGAAAATTACATCGCGTTTGTCTTTGCGCTGTCGATGTTCTTGTTCGCGATGTTCGGTCTGTTTTACGCCTGCACCGTGTTGTGGCTTGGCGGCGTTCTGACGCCGGTTGTGCGCGAAACTGCAAAAGTCACGAGCATGGTTTTCACCATCCTGATCGGGTCGCAAATGCTCAACCTCGTGGTGATTTCGTTTGGTGGGGAACATTATATCCAGCAATTCCTGCGCAGCTTTGACGATGAATGGACTGTGTTCCTGATCGTGATGTTGGTGCTGTTTGTGCTGGGCTTCGTTTTGGATTTTCTGGAGATCATCTACATCGTGATCCCCATTGTCGGCCCCGTGATTTACGGCGGCACGTTTGATCCCAAGTGGGTGACGATCATGATTGCGGTGAACCTGCAGACGTCGTTCCTGACGCCACCCTTCGGGTTTGCGCTGTTCTATTTGCGCGGGGTCGCGCCGAAAGAAGTCACGACGGGCCATATTTATCGTGGCGTAATACCGTTCGTGGTGATCCAAGTGTTTGGGTTGCTTGTTCTTGCGTTGGTGCCTGGGATCGTGACGATTGTGCCAAACCTGCTGAACTGATCCCTTTTGCGGGCTGTTTGTTAACGCCACCTTGTTAATGGAAAAAAAGGGCGCCTGAAGGGGCGCCCTTTTCGCATGGTTTTCTATTGGCGCCCGTGGGGGGGGGAGGGGGATGCGCGTTAGCTTTGCTGGTCTGGCAACGCGATGCGCGCGAGCTGTTCGGCGATAGGCGCAACGGCGATCGGGTTAATTTCGGATGAATAATCATCGGGGTGGCTCAACACCTCCCACGCGCCTTTGCGGAAAATTTCGACGCCTTTGAAGTTCGCCTTATAGCCCATTTTGTCAGACCCCGGCACCCAGTAGCCAAGGTAGACATAGGGCAGGTCAAGGTCGCGGGCGATCTGGATGTGATCAAGGATCAGGTAGGTGCCGACAGAGGATTTTGCCAGCTCGGGCGCAAAGAAGGAATAGACCATCGACAGGCCATCATCGAGAACGTCTGTCAGGCTGACAGCGCGCAGCCCGTCGTAGGGGTCTCTGTCGGCCGTCGCATCCATCTTGCTGGCATCCACCAGCAAAGACCGGTATTCAATCAGGCGCGTGCGGATCGGGGTTTCTTCGACCATGGCAGCAAATTCGAAAAGATCCATGTCGGCCATCCCGCCCGTGGCGTGGCGGCTATCAAGGTAGTCGCGAAACAGGGCATATTGGCCTTCGGTCGCCCAGGGTGATGACGCGCTGCGGCTGAGATCAGCGTTGCGTTTCAGCACGCGCTTCTGGCTTTTGGACGGCGCAAAGTCCGCCACCTTGATGCGCGCGGACAGGCAGGCCGAACAATCGGTACAGGACGGGCGATATAGTACATTTTGTGATCGCCGAAATCCCTGTTTGGACAATGTATTGTTCAGCTTCTCGGCTGCGTCGCCTTGCAACGCTGTGAACAGCTTACGCTCCATCCTGCCGGCCAAATACGGGCAGGGTTGGGGGGCCGTTACGTAAAACAGCGGCGCAATGGGAAGGCTATGACGCATACATTCTCTGCCAACTAAGGATGCAATCAACCTAGCAAAATCAGGGTCATGGCGACAACCCGCGATTTAGGGTGGATTTGATTGGCTTATGGCTGTTCCTAGGCGCCCATCGGTCTGTCGTTATCCGGTGATAGTCCTATCCTTGTTCAGCGCTGTTTAGCATTGCGGTGCCGAGCACTATATCGGTGATACCTTGGCCCTTGTCGCCCGTCGCCATAAACAGCATGGAAATCGCCTGCACCAGTGCAAATCCAAAGCTGAGTGCGGTGCCGGCTGTGTGCAGGAAGGCGGTGCCGCTGCTCAGGCGCTGGCCGTCATCTGCGCGCAGTTCAATTGCCATGATCCGCATGCCCCATGTGGCGTACCGGTTGGACAATGTGGACCAGCGATACACAAAACCGGTCACAGCCCAGATCACCGGAATAAGGACAATCGGGAAGATAAAGACGACGCTGACCAGCAGGATCGGCAGCATGAAAGGGGCTGCGATCAAAGCGGTGAAGCCCAGATCAATCAGCCACGCGAACAGGCGTTTGGGGGCCACGCCGTCATAGAAATCAGCGTGTGTGTGGGGATCGGGGTGGCTGGTGGCGGAACGCATGTGAGTGTCCTTGTGGTAAATCGGGCGGCAAATGGGCTTTTGGTTGTTTGGGTGGCCGACCGCGTGGATTGGGATAGGGCGGTCGGCCTGTTTGTGGCGCATATCGGGCGGGTCTGCGCCACGGGGCAGGGTCTGCGTTGCCTTGGGAGGGCGGTTAGTCTTGGGCGGTGGTGTCAACGTCCACGCGGGCGGCGCGTTCATTCATAAAATCATCAAATTCGGATTGGTCTTTGGCGTCACGCAATCGGGTCAGAAATCCCTCAAATGTCTTCTGCTCTGTCTCAAGGCGTTCAATCATATCATGGCGGTATGCATCAAAGCTCGCGTTGCCACTGGTGTGCTGCCCCTCTTTGCGCGCCATTGTGGGCATCAAAGATTTCACGGCTTCATCGATGTTGCGTGGGGGGGCAGACGGCGTGCCCGTCGGGGCGAAACCGCCGCGCCATGCGAGGATCACGGCAATCAGAACACCAGCGGGCCAGAACACATTGAGCGCCACAATCGTCACGGGAATCGCAAAAGCCGCAAATAGAACTGTTGAGAGGACCTGTACGGCCACAGGCATCTTTTGTTCTAGCTGGCTGTAAGAAGCGGTGGAATCGTGGTGTTCGGTGGTCATGGTCATCCTGTTTTTCCCTGAATTGGTATTGTTGCGGCAATCTGGGGCGCCCGCGTTTTTTTCGGGGCGCCCTGATTTGTGATGTTGGCTTAGGCAGGCTTTGCGTCGTCTTCTTCGCTGGTTTCTGCGGTGCGGCTGGCGCGATCATCCATAAAGGTGTCGAACTCTGCCTTGTCTTTGGCGTCGCGCAGACGCTTGAGGAACTCTTCAAAGTTGCTCTGTTCTTCTTCAAGGCGGCGCAGCGTGTCGGCTTTGTAGGCGTCAAACGTTGAATTGCCAGACGATGTCATTGCAGACTTCATTGCGTTGCGGGCGTGGCTGTGGGGGGTGCGCTTGGACGCGCAATTTCCAGAAAACATGCGTTTACTCCATATCATATAAGCAAGAAGGGCGAGGCCGACGGGCCAGAGAAATACGAAGCCCAAGACCATCGCGGCGATCCAAGCCCCTTTACCACGCTCATCGAGCCAGTTTTCGGTGCGTTGAAACCAGTTGCCGCGCTGAGAGGTCTGCGCGTAGGGGGCGTTGTGGTCGATGTTGGTGGACGAGGTAGTCATCTGGGTGCTCCATGAGTTGGTTTGCGTTATGTGAATGCCTTTCACATTACCAAGATGGGGTGAGGGTTCGTTTGTCGCAAGGTATAATGTAAATGTTTTTTACATTAACTTCCTAAACACATGAAATTAAAAGATACTACTGTCATTATTTTGTGTATTCAGCCGCGCTGATAGGGCTATACCGATGTGTGGATAGAGCTGTTTGAATGTGATTGGCTTCGAATCCAGCGCTGTGATGGGCTGGATCATGCGGTAAATTTTGCGATCGTCGCATCCGACAAGCCCAGTAAGATATCTGGCGCAATTGGGAAAATGTGTCGCGGCGTGCCTGCGGCGGCGAAGATTGTGTCGAAGTCTGACAGGCACGGGTCCCAGAAGGCCGTGGGGGACGTGAGGTGGCCAATTGGGGCGACGCCGCCGATGGCAAAACCAGTTTGCGCGCGGATCAGCGCGGCGTCGGCTTTGCCCAAAGGTTCGCCCGCTGCGGCACTGGCTTTGGCCGAATCGACTTGGTTGCCGCCTGCGGTGATGAACAGAATGGCCCGACCTGACGTTTCGCCCTGAAAGATGATCGACTTGGCGATTTGGTCGATATGACAGCCCGCAGCATCCGCCGCGTCTTGCGCTGTGCGCGTTGATCCGGGCATCTCCATTGGGGTGATATCAAGGCCGGCATCTGTCAGTGCGCGCACCACCCGTTTTAAACTTTTGCTCATAATCGTCTCCTTATTGCAAAGTGCCAAAGCGGCGGTGGATTGACCAGCCTGAAGGCGCAGACCACAGTCGCGCCATGACATTTTCCAGCCGCATAACCCGCACGCCGACGCCGTTTGATCCTGCCCTTGGGGCGGACGGGGCGCAGGCCTTTGGCGATTTTGACCCGATCATACGCGAACTGGTTGCGGGGGCTGCGGGGTGCAGTCCGTATCTTGGTGGGTTGTTGTCGCGGGACGGGGCGTGGCTGCGCGATATATTGGACACGCCCGAGGCCGCGCTTGAGGCGGAACTGGTGGCGATTGCGCAGCTTGCGTTGCCCGATTTGGCGTCCGGTTTGCGACAGGCCAAACGGCGCATCGCGTTGCTGGCGGGTTTGGCTGATTTGGGCGGTGTTTGGTCGCTGGAACAGA
This sequence comes from Octadecabacter antarcticus 307, assembly GCF_000155675.2. GTDB lineage: Bacteria > Pseudomonadota > Alphaproteobacteria > Rhodobacterales > Rhodobacteraceae > Octadecabacter > Octadecabacter antarcticus. The sequence continues at coordinate 2,767,475 of NC_020911.1, read as the reverse complement.
TCACAAGCGCGCTGGCGCGGTTGGCGGACGCGGCGGTGGATGTCGCTCTGAAACGTTTGGTCGGGGCGGAAATTGCGCGCGGTAAGGTGCCGGGGCAGGTGGCGGATGACGCCGAAACGGCCGCCGGAATGGTCAGCATCGCCATGGGCAAAGGCGGCGCATATGAGCTGAATTATTCCAGCGACATCGACCTGATTTGCCTGTTCGATGAAACGCGGTTTGATCCGGATGATTTTCACGATGCGCGGTCTGCTTTTGTACGGGTGACGCGCAAATTGGCGGCGCTGCTCAGCGATATGACCGGCGACGGTTATGTGTTTCGCACCGATTTGCGCCTGCGCCCTGATCCAAGCGTGACGCCGGTGTGCCTGTCGATAGAAGCGGCGGAACGGTATTATGAAAGTGTCGGGCGCACGTGGGAACGCGCGGCCTATATCAAGGCGCGTGCGTCGGCGGGCGACATTGCCGCCGGAGAGGGGTTTTTAAAGACGATCGAACCGTTCGTGTGGCGCAAGCATCTGGATTTTGTCGCCATTCAAGACGCCCATGACATGCGGCTGCGCATCCGTGAACACAAAAGTTTGGGCGGCAAGATCACCCTGCATGGGCACAACATGAAACTTGGGCGTGGCGGCATTCGCGAGATCGAATTTTTTACCCAGACGCGCCAGTTGATCGCGGGTGGGCGTGACCCGTCGTTGCGCTGTCGTGGCACAGTGGATGGATTGGCGGCCTTGGCAAAGGCAGATTGGGTGCCGGAGGCGGACGCGCAGGTTTTGACGGAGCATTACCGCGCACATCGTGAAGTTGAACATCGCCTGCAAATGATTGGCGACGCACAGACCCATGATTTGCCAATCACCGATGAGGGGTTCGCGCGGCTTGCGGCATTTATGGGGGTTGAGGACGCGGCGTTGCGCAATGATCTGTATGAACGGCTTGAGGAAGTTCACACCCTTACTGAGGGGTTCTTTGCACCAACTGCAGTGGCCCCTGTGTCAAGATTTGGCGAAAGCGTCACCGCGCGGTGGCTAACCTATCCGGCCTTGCGATCTGATCGCGCGGTGGCAATTTTTGATCGGTTAAAACCGCGCCTGCTTGCGGCACTGCAAGAGGCTGCGAAACCGGACGAGGCGCTGTTGGCGTTTGACGGGTTCTTGGCCGGACTGCCCGCTGGGGTGCAGGTTTTTTCACTGTTTGATGCCAACCCGCAGCTGACGCAATTGATGGTCGATATCGCGGCGACTGCGCCTGCGTTGGCGCAATATCTCGGGCGCAATGCGGCGGTGTTTGATGCGGTGATTGGCGGTGATTTCTTTTCCGACTGGCCCGGGCAGGACGGGTTGCGCAGCGCGCTAAGTGACATCTTGGAACAGGCGCCGGATTATGAAACGCGGCTGGACGCGGCGCGACGCTGGCAAAAGGAATGGCATTTCCGCATTGGTGTGCATCACCTGCGCGGGCTGGTCGATGCGGACACAGCGGGGCGGCAATACGGTGATCTTGCGCAGGCGGTGCTGGGCGCTGTTTTCCCTGTAGTCGTGGATCAGTTCGCGATCAAGCATGGGCGACCACCGGGGCGCGGTGCGGTGGTGGTGGCGATGGGGTCCCTTGGCGCGGGGCGGCTGCATGCGGCGTCGGATCTGGATTTGATCGTGATTTATGACGGGCAGGATGTTGAAGGATCTGACGGCAAACGCCCGCTGGCTACGCGGCCCTATTACGCGCGATTGACCCAAGCGATGGTGACGGCAATCACCGCCCCCATGGCCGAGGGTCGTCTGTACGAGGTGGACATGCGATTGCGTCCCTCTGGGGGACAAGGGCCTGTCGCTACGGCATTTTCGGGGTTTGAAGCCTATCAGATGGAACAGGCGTGGACCTGGGAACATTTGGCCCTGACGCGCGCGCGCGTTGTGGCGGGTGAAGCAGCCCTTGCGCGCGACGTTGAGGCCGTGCGCGAGCGTGTTATCGCCGCCAAGGCGGTCGGCACAAATGTGGCGGCAAATGTCGGGGATATGCGTCGCCGTATCGCGGGCGTCAAAGCGCAGGATGGTGCGTGGGACGCCAAAATCGGGGTGGGGCGATTGCAGGATGTTGAACTCGCGGGACAGATGGTTGCGTTGCAGGCGGGGCAAACCGCCAGAGAGACTGCGCAACAGGTCGCCGCCGGTGGTTTAGACGCCGCAGACAGCGCGGCATTGCTCGGCGCGGCGGGCTTGTGTTGGACGGTACAGGCTGCAGCGCAACTGGTGGTTGGCGGCAGTCTGGACACGGATAAATTAGGCGAAGGTGGTTTGCGGTTTATCTTGCGCGAAACAGGCGCAGATGATCTGGCTGTTTTGGCGGACCGCATGGCAGATGTGTCGGCACGTGCATCGGCGGTGATTGATCGATTGGTAGGGGACGAACATGGCAAAGGGTGATGCACTTGATCCCAAAGGGTTGATTGAGGAGTCTTATAAGATTGAAGGGATCGTGGAGCCTGAGTGTCGCTCAATCTTTCTTGATTGGGCGTTGAGTTATCGGGGCGTGCACGCCGATGGCATTGCAGCACTGCTGGCGCGCCATTGCGATGAAGCGGCGGATCACCCGATGACAGTGACCCTGCGCGCCGGGCTTGAGGCGCCGCCACCCGCGACGCGGCGTGGAGGTCGGCGCGCGCGCGTGCCAGAATGAACTTGAATGAAGCCGCGTGAACCCGGCTAAGACCGAGAGTGAGGCAATGCCTGCGGGACCTCGTTAGCGCGGCAATGCGGCGGCTTGTGCGGCCAATGCGGTGATGCCCGCCCAATCACTGGCATCGACCAGATTTTTAGGTGCGACCCATGATCCACCCACGCACAGCACGTTCGACAGGCTGAGGTAATCATTTGCATTGCTCAGGCTGACGCCACCCGTCGGGCAGAATTTCACCTGCGGGATTGGTGCGCCGATGGCCTTGAGGGCAGGGGCGCCGCCGTTGGCCGCAGCCGGAAAGAACTTTTGCACGGTGTAGCCGCGTTCAACAAGGCGCATCGCCTCGGTTGCGGTGGCCACACCAGGGAGCAGCGGCAGATCGTTGGCTTCGCAGGCATCCAGCAGACGGTCGGTGGCGCCCGGCGCGACGCCGAATGTGGCACCGGCATCTTTGGCGGCTTCGACGTCTTTTTCAGTCAGCAATGTGCCAGCGCCAACAACGCCGCCTTTGATCTTGGCCATCTCACGGATGACGTCCAACGCGGCGGGGGTGCGCAGTGTGACTTCGAGGGCGGGAAGACCACCTGCAACAAGAGCAGCCGCCAACGCGCCTGCAATACTGGCATCATCGACAACCAGAACGGGGATGACAGGGGCAAGGGCGCAGACTTTGGCGGCCAATTCAGAGGCGTGTTCGGGGGTCATGGTTGGTTTCCTGTACTGCGGCGCTGTCGGCAATCGGGGAGCCTCCGCCGGGGATATTTTTGAGACAAAGACAATGGGACAGAAAGTTTAAAGGATCACACCTGCGCCATCTGTGGAGGGACCGACGGAGCGGCGGAACAAGTCGAACAATTCGCGGCCTACGCCATTGCCGTTGCCCGTCAGATCGGCAATCGCGGGCGTTCGGTCTGTCAAGTCGGTCAGACATTCGAGCGTGCCGTTGTTGGCATCCAGCCGCACAATGTCGCCGTCACGCAGTAGAGAAATTGGACCACCGTCTGCGGCTTCTGGTGCGACGTGGATTGCCGCAGGGACTTTGCCGGATGCACCAGACATGCGCCCATCAGTTACAAGCGCGACCCTGAGGCCACGATCTTGCAGGACCGATAGCGTTGGCGTCAGTGAATGTAGTTCTGGCATGCCGTTGGATTTTGGGCCTTGGAAGCGGACGACGATGATGTTGTCTGTTGTCAGCTCCCCCGCTCGAAATGCCGCTTTGACGTGATGTTGTTCGTGAAAGATGCGCACCGGGGCTTCTATGACGTGGCGATCTTTTGCCACGGCGGAGACTTTGATGACGCCGCGGCCCAAGTTGCCGTTCAGCTGGACCAACCCACCTTGTGGCGCGAACGGATCAGATGCAGGGCGCAGGATGCGGTCGTTGTGGCTTTCAGTAGGGCCGTCTCGGTAGTGGAAGCCGCTATCGTCCATCACAGGTTCCCTCGCGTAGTGCGACATGCCCGCCCCTGCGACGGTTTTGACGTCTTCGTGCATCAGGCCAGCATCGAGTAGATTGGCGATCATGAATTGCAAACCGCCCGCTGCGTGGAAGTGGTTCACATCCGCCAGGCCGTTTGGATAGACTTTGGCCATCAGCGGGGTGACCGCAGAAATGTCGGAGAAATCTTCAAGATCGAGGATCACGCCCGCCGCACGCGCCATCGCAGGCAAATGCAGCACAAGATTGGTAGACCCGCCTGTTGCCATCAGCCCGACAAGCCCGTTCACAAACGCCTTTTCATCAAGGACATCGCAGACGGGGGTGAAGTCATCGCCCAAAGCGGTGATTTCGAGGACGCGCTTGGTCGATTGGCGGGTCAATTCTTCACGCAGTTCGGTGCCGGGATTGACAAAGGACGTACCTGGCAGATGGAGCCCCATGAATTCCATCAGCATTTGATTGGTGTTAGCCGTGCCATAAAAGGTGCAGGTGCCCGGACCGTGATAGCTGGCCATTTCCGCCTTCATCAGTTCGGCGCGGGTAATATTGCCCTTGGCAAATTCCTGACGGACCTTGCCTTTTTCGTCATTGGGCAGGCCAGACACCATGGGCCCGGCGGGGACAAACATGCCAGGGATATAGCCAAAGGTAGCTGCGGCCATAATTAAGCCAGGGACGATTTTGTCGCACACGCCAAGGTAAAGGACGGCGTCAAAGACATTGTGCGAAAGCCCAACGCCTGCTGCCAGTGCGATTACGTCACGCGAAAACAGGGACAATTCCATGCCTGTTTGGCCTTGGGTGACGCCGTCACACATAGCCGGAACGCCGCCCGCAACTTGTGCTGTGCCACCAAACGCACGGGCCGCGTCGCGGATTTGACCGGGGTAGCGTTCAAAGGGTTGATGCGCTGACAGCATATCATTGTAGGCCGTGATGATGCCGATATTGGGGGCCTTGTCTGCCACCAGCGTCGCCTTGTCGTCGCCCATCGGCGCATAGGCATGGGCCTGATTGCCACAGCTCAGGTGGGCGCGGCGCGGACCTTCGGCGGCGGCGGTGGCCATGCGATCAAGATAGGCACGACGTGGCCCTTGCGAGCGGATGATGATGCGGTCGGTGACGCGCTGGATGGTCGGATTGAGAGCCATGATGTCCTGCCGATTAATGTCTTTGGCGAGCACTAACATAAATAGTTAGCGCTAACAATGGGTGAAGTACAGCGTGTGAAGTATAACGGGCGAAGTCCTGGGATGGTGCGATGCGATGATGCAAATTTCGCGCACCAAAGTGCCGCGCAACTTCTCCGCAATAACCCATTTTCAACCACATCCTCCCCAATCGCTGTACTATATTGGTGTTGCCTTGTCGGGGGGCAAACGACTGGGCACAGTCCCGGCGGATACAATGAAAATACTTAAAGCCGTTGCATTTGACGCAATCATCGCCGGCCTGACCGCGTGTTCCGCAGTGGGCTCCGTTTCCTGGAGCCCACGGTTAGAAGTTACGCGTCTTGACGGACAGGCGGCACCGCAGATCTTGCACGATTATTCGCTGCATTCGATCAGTTTTGCGGTTCCGGCAGACATGACAGTGTCTGAAGCCAATTCATGTTACCCCATTACCGACATCGCGTGGCGGGGCGACCCAGTGGGCAACCGGCCCCAGCAGATCGACGAGATTTTTCAGCCCTTGGCGGCCGTGCGGCGGTGGCGCCTGACAATCTGAACCAAGGCCAGAAGGTTCGGGTCACATCACAGCTGACCAGCCTATTCTTGCGCGATGTGACAGGCCTTGTGCTGCGAGCAAACAATGCGCAAGCTGGCACCTGATCCGCTTTCCAACTTGACCTGAACGCGCTAAGGGGACTGTTATGAATCAGTCCCCTATATCGACTACCGACGCTTTGCCCGTCGTTCGCCTGCTTCCCAAAGCGAAACCGCAAGTTATTCGCCACGGTTTCCCGTGGGTCTTCGCCAATGAATTGGTGATGGACCGGCGCACAAAGGGCGTAACGCCCGGTGGCCTTGTGGTGGTGGAAGACGCGGAACGCCGCGCCCTTGGGCTTGGCACGATGAACCCGCTGTCCAAAATTGCTGTTCGGATGTTGGATTTTGATCCAGACGCCGTGATCGATCAGGCATGGTTTAAGGCCAAACTTGCGTGCGCGCTGCAACACCGTGACGCGATTTACGATGAACCGGTCTATCGATTGGTGCATGCAGAAGCTGACGGATTGCCGGGTATCATCATCGACCGTTTTGGCGATGTTGCGGTGATTCAACCAAATGCAGCCTATGCAGAGGCGATGCTGGAACCGCTTGTGGCAGCACTGATCGACTTGACCGGCGTGACGACAGTCATCAAGAATGGCACGGGCCGCGCGCGCAGCCTTGAAGGGCTGGAAGAAGAAATGGTCGTTGTGCATGGCACGCAGCCCACTGGCGCTATCCCTGTGATGATGAACGGTGCCACCTATATGGCGGATGTCATGGGGGGGCAAAAAACCGGTCTGTTCCTTGATCAACGCCCGAACCATGCGTTTGCCGCTGGCCTGATGAATGGTGGGCGGATGCTGGATATGTTCAGCCACGTTGGCGGATTTTCACTGGCGGCTTTGGCGGCTGGCGCAGGGTCGGCTTTGGCGGTTGACGGATCTGCACCTGCGCTGGAACTGGCGAAAGCCGGTGCCGAGGCCACAGGTGTCGCGGATCGGTTTGAAACCCGTCAGGGCGATGCGTTTGATGTGCTTGAAGCCTTGGGCGCGGAAGAAGAAGTGTTTGACGTGGTGGTCTGTGATCCGCCAGCGTTTGCGCCGTCCAAACCTTCTGCTGAAAAGGGCTTGCGCGCCTATGAACGTTTGGCACGTCTTGCGGCACCTCTGGTCAAAGAGGGCGGTTATCTGGTGCTGTGTTCGTGTTCACATGCGGCCGATTTGAAACGCTTCCGCGATGCGTCTGCACGCGGTATTGGACGTGGTGGCCGGCGCAGCCAGTTGGTTTACACAGGCTCTGCGGGGCCAGACCATCCGTTGCTGCCACAATTGGCGGAAAGCGGATATTTAAAGGCGCTCGTCTTTCGGCTTTGAGGGCTTTGTCACGAAGGCTTGCCGATGAAGGCTTGGTCATGAAAGCTGTGCGATGAGAGTCCTGATCGACGCCTGCGTACTTTATCCGACCGTCATGCGCGAGGTCGTGTTGGGCGTGGCGGACGCGGGATTGTTTGATCCACGCTGGTCGCCGCGCATCTTGGAAGAATGGGCGCGGGCTGCGCGCAAGATCGGACCGCAGGGTGAGACGATTGCCCGTGGCGAAATCGCCGCCATTCAGGCGCGGTTTCCACGGGCTGAGGTGAAAATCCCGCAAGGCGTTGAAGCGCGACTTTGGTTGCCAGACCCGAATGATATTCATGTTTTTGCGGCTGCCGTGGGCTGTTCCGCAGATGCGATCATGACAATGAATGCCAAAGATTTCCCGAGAAATGAACTGGCCGATCAGGGGGTGGCGCGCGTTGATCCGGACGGGTTTCTGATTGGCTTGGCGGCACTGCATCCGGCCCCTGTCGCGATGGTTGGGGAGGCTGTGCTGGCCGAGGCACGGCGATTGTCAGGTGAGCTTTGGGAGATGCGTAAACTTATGCGCAAAGCCCGCCTGCCACGGCTGGGAAAGCTTTTGGGTTAGAATTTAGGTATTTAAGAACCAAAGAAGCGCAAGGTCACGCCCCCCATTTCGCTTCGTTTGCTTCAATCGCGGCGATGCGTTCGGGGGTTTTGGGGTGGCTGAGCAGCCAAGCGGGCTGCGCCGCACCACGCGCACCTGTCAGTTTTTCGAGCTTGGTGAACAAGGTTTTTTGCGCGCTTGTGCCGATCCCAGCCTTGAGAAGTAGGGCGGAGGCGTAGGCGTCAGCCTCATATTCATCCGAGCGGGACAGGCGCGCCATCAACATGCTCATGGCGGCATTGGCAATCATCGGGCCAAAGCCGGGGATAAAGCGCGACAGCACCATGGCCAGCGCCGTGCGCAGCGCGTTTTGACCCGAAAAATCGATCATCCGGCGGCGCGAATGACCCAAGGCGACGTGGCCTAACTCATGTGCGATAACGGAGGCCATTTCTTCTGCGGTGACATTGTTCTCTTTGTATTTGTTGTAAAACCCGCGGGTGATGAAAATACGGCCATCCGGTGCGGCAAGGCCGTTAACGGGCTCAATTTCATAGATATGGACTTTGATGCGGGGAATATTGACCACATCCGCCATTTGTGCGGTCAGGGCGCGCAGTTTCGGGTCCGCAAGTTCGGTCGATTTTTCATCTAGTTCGCGCGTCAAACGCCATGCAGACAGGCGGTACATGAAAATGCCGTAACCGATGGCGAGCAGGATGGGGAAGAATTTAAACATGAATTAGATATGGGGCCAAAGATCGGCGCTGCAAGTCATGCGATCAACAGATTGAGCGGGTGACGTGACAGGCGTTCGCATCCCGTGTCGGTTACCAAGACCGAATGGCCCAGTGTCATCGCGCTGCCGGTGTCGCTGTCCATCAAGATCATATGCAGGAAAAAGACTTGGCCCTGTTGCATCAGTGTTGGATTACCGTCGTAAAACATCGGGAAATTAACCCAGATCGGGTTGTAAACCGCGCCCATGCCATAGCCGCAAGCCTGCAAGCGCGCATGGTTAAAAGCCGTGGGCGTCAAAGACGGTCGCGTGGGCGGTGTAGACGTCGCCCATGGGCGCGTTTGGTTTGATGGCCATTTCGCAGGCGGCCAACGCTTCGGCGCAGGCGGCGTGCATGCGGGTGTGGCTGTCGGTGGGCGCGCCGATTACGACAGTGCGCATCATTGCCGCGTGATAGCGCGCGAAAGTGCCCGACCATTCCAGCGTCAATTGGTCGGTTGGGTCGAGATGGCGGCGGCCGGAATAATAGCGACACAGCAGCGCGCCTGCGCCGGAGCCGATGATAAATTCATTGCCCGCATAATCGCCGCCACCTTTGAACACAGCGCCTTGCATTGCGGCCAAAATATCGCCTTCAAACGCGCCTGCATGGGTTATGGCGAGGCCGGCGTCGAGTGCATCATCGGACAAGGCTGCAGCACGGCGATGCATGTCGATTTCGGCCACAGATTTGGTGCGCCGCAACCCGTGGATCAGGTTGGACGCATCTTGCAGGTGCGGCACTGTAGCGCGCAGTCGTTGGCCGTTGAAATCGGTAAGCCCGACGGTCTGGTTTTCAAATCCGACGGTGTCAGATATGCCAAGATCGGTCAGCAAACGCGCAAGGTCGGTGGTCGGATCGCAGCCTTCAAATTCTGGCCAAATGTGGATTTGATCATCGGGCAGGGTGGAGGTATAGCGGGCTTGCCGCAAATCTGGCATGCGGGTCAGCAGATGGATGTCGCCTTTTGCGGTCAGCACCATCGCTTGAAACATCGCAAAGCCGAAGGTGTCATACCCCGTGAGCCAAAAGTGGCTTTCGGGTGCGAACATCAGCAGCGCGTCAAGGCCAGCATCTGCTAGGGCCTGTGTGGCGCGGGCTTGGCGGGCGGCGTATTCGGGGGCGTCAAAATGCAATGTCATGGGGGGGCGCTGTTCATCTGCGCGGGACCGGTCAAGCGGAAAAGGTGGTGTGGCGCTTCTTGCTGGCGCGCACCAACCACCAGCCCAGACCGATCACGACAGCCAGTGCGGTGATGAAACCGCTGGCATTGCCCAGCACGCTGGCGACGGATGTGATGTTGTCGGCAAAGCTATAGCCCAAGCCGACATATAGGCTGACCCAGACGATTTCACCTGCGACGCCCCAAAGGGCAAAGCGCAGCCACGTAAATTTAGTCACCCCACAAAAATAGTTCATGTAGGGGCCAAGGGGGGCGACGAGCCAGCACGACAAGAAAATGCTTGAGCCGCCGCGCTTGTCCATGAACGTGGCGCTGCGCGCGCGAAGGGCTGCGCGTTTGGGGTGCTTGGCGAGCCAGTCATCAAGCCGCGTTCCCAATTTGCGCGCGACCCAGTAACCGGAATTGTCGCCCAACACAGCGCCAGAAAACGCTGACAACCCCACAGCCGAGAGTGACAAATCGCCCGTGGCCGCAAAGCCGCCAGAGGCCAGCATCAACAACGAGGACGGGACGGGCAGCGCAAGACAGCTCAGGAATGTCACGCAAAACACGATAGTGACGCCGTAATCTGCAACGAGGGCAAAGACAGTTTCAGTCATCGCGGCGGGCTTCGCGATCAGCGCGCATCTGTGCTGCGGCGGCGTCGATGCGGATTTGAAGATCATCCATTGTAATGCCGTTTTCGGCCGCAATCGTATCAAGTGAGATGCGGCGTGGTGCGGCGTCCCGGACCAAAAACAAGGCAGGGCCGAGCACATCGGGCGGCAATTGATAGGATCGCATCACGTAGCGCGGTGTCATCCATCCGGCGAGCGCCTGATCCCGGTGGTCGGGGTCCATCCAGTAGATCATGGATGACATGGTTCTGACGCCGAAAAAGCCCAAGGCACACAGGGCAATACCGAAAGCCATCAGCGCGAGGCGATGTGTCTGCCAGAGGTGCCTGATCATGTGAGAACCTTCATGCCCTTTTCGATTCCGGCCAGCGTCATCGGGACCATGCGATCGTCGCCAAAAATCTGTCGTATCATTTGCACGGATTGGGTGTATCGCCAATAGCGTTCGTCCAACGGGTTGAGCCATAGGTGGTTGGGCCATTGATCACGGGCGCGTTCCAGCCATGTTTGGCCAGCTTCTTGGTTGTAGTGTTCGTTGGCGCCACCGACGTAAGCGATTTCATAAGGTGACATCGACGCGTCGCCGACAAAGATGCATTTGTAGTCTGACCCGTAGGTGCGCAGCACGTCCCATGTGGGCATTTGCGCGTCCCAGCGCCGGGCGTTGTCGCGCCACACGCCCTCATACAGGCAATTGTGGAAGTAGAAGTGTTCAAGGTGTTTGAATTCGGATTTCGCCGCCGAGAACAGTTCTTCGACAAGTTTAACATGCGGGTCCATGGAGCCGCCGATGTCGAGGAACAGCAGCACTTTGACGGCGTTGCGCCGTTCGGGGCGGGTTTGCACATCGAGGTAGCCGTGTTCAGCCGTGGCGCGGATTGTGCCATCAAGGTCGAGTTCATCAGCCGCCCCGTCGCGGGCCCAGCGACGCAGGCGTTTTAGCGCGACTTTGATATTGCGGGTGCCGATTTCGACGTTGTCATCGAGATTGCGGAATTCGCGTTTGTCCCAGACTTTGACCGCTCGTTGGTGGCGAGATTCAGACTGGCCGATCCGCACGCCTTCGGGGTTATAGCCGTAGGCCCCGAATGGCGAGGTGCCGGCGGTGCCGACCCATTTGGACCCACCTTGGTGGCGGCCCTTTTGTTCTTCGAGCCGCTTTTTCAGGGTTTCCATCAACGCCTCGAAGCCGCCAAGCGCGTCGATCTCTGCCTTTTCTTCGGCGCTGAGATGCTTTTCAGCCATCTTTTTCAGCCAGTCGGCGGGGATGTCGACGGCGTCCGTGACGGCAGAATCCGGGATCGCCTCCAAGCCTTCAAAGGCGGTGGCGAACGCACGGTCAAACTTGTCGATGTTACGTTCGTCTTTGACCATGCAGGTGCGCGCGAGAAAGTAGAACGCTTCTATATCGTATGTGGCGATGCCAGCTTCCATGCCTTCAAGGAAGGTTAGAAATTCGCGCAAGGAAACCTGTACGCCGCCCCGCCGAAGGGCATCAAAGAACGGCAGAAACATCAGGTGAGATTGCGGGTGATGATAATGGCGATGAACAAACCGATTATGCCAAAGATCAACGCAAACACTGCGGCCCACTGCGCCATGTCTGCGACCTTGCCACCGCGCGATTTCGCCCGATACGCCCCCAGCAATGCCCCGAAAAACAGACCGCTGAGTGGGTAAATCATTGGTTATATCCCTTTGAGTGGGTTGAGCGATGCAATCTCGCGCAAGCGGGCGCGGACATTGGCGTCCGCCCCAAGCCCGTATCGCGCCCAGCCAAGACTGTCCATACGAACGGCGTTGGCTTCTGCTTCACGTCCGGTCATTTCCAGCGCTTCGGCTTTGAACATCATCAGTGTCGCAAGAAGGGCGGCGTTTTCGTGGGCGGCAGCGATTGGCATCGCGCCGTCCACGAGGTTTAGAACAGCTGCTCCGTCACCAGAAGACAGGGCAAAGGCTGCCAATTGCACGGACACGTGGGCGGCATGCAGGCGGGTTTCGGGGGATCGGTTGTAGATGCGCACGGCCTGATTAAAGGCTGATAGTGCGATGTCGCTGTCATAGCCCACATTAAGGCGGCCAAAGGCGTAGTGCGCAAATCCGTCGCGTGGGCCGTCCCAGTTCAGGGCCCCTGCAAGGCTGACAGTCTGCAACGCGGCGTTGCGGCGGCGTGGTGCGGATGTTCCAGCGGTCAGCGCGATTTTGATGTTGTTGATCCAGGCGCGGGTCGTGTCGTTGCGCGGACGTGCTGCGCGCCTGTCACCGGCGGGATTCAGGCGCGACAGGATCGGGTCAAGGCGGGCAGCCACTTCGCCGCGGCTCATGCCGTTGCGCAACGCCGGATCGTAATATGCGCGCAAAATCAGCATATCAAACGATGTCAGCACAGCGTGGATGTCGTCGTCGTTAAACACGGAATCCGACAGCCGATAAAGGTCATTGAGCGGGCCGAGCGCCTGTGCAAGTTCTTCGTGCAAACAGTCACGGATTTCTTGTGGCGCCACATCTGAGGGCACAAACACAGCCGCGTGGTTGCGACGTTCCAACGTCGTCCAATCCACGGTCGGCGTGCGGCGCACGGTTTGGAATTCTGCCCATGACGACACGCGCGGCACCACAAAACAAGCAGCACGCGGTACAGCAGCGTTCAGAACGGCGCGCGGGATGGCTTCGATCGTGATAGACGCAGTCTGCGCCCCTGTCAGAGAGATGTCGATGTTGGCTTCGGTGCGCAAACGGCCCAGCAGGGCGCGCAGATCGGGGGCCAGACTTGGCGGGATATCACCGGCGACGCGCACGGTGATGGGTGCTTCGAATCGGGTCAGGCGGGCAACAGGACGGCCGCTTTCCATGCGGAACGAAAGGTCCATGAAATCTTGGCCAATCTCGCGGTTGGACCGCGTCGGCGTGATGACACGATTGCCCGCGAATGTCCGCATTGGCGGTAAGCTGTCTTGCAGGCCGATTGTGCGGGTCGGCAGGGACGGGGCCACATATGAAGACTGTGGCACAGGGGTACAGGCGGTCAAAAACATGATCGATAGCGCCATCAGGCGACGCAGGTTTCGGTTCATGTCGCCCCCCGATCAAGAAGCCGGCCAGAAGGCGCCCATGTTTTATCATTGGGGTCGATAGCAAATGGGTCAACGCAATCGGCGCTGGCCCCCGTAAAAGTCAGTTCATCTGTCCACATCCGTCGTGCCCGCACATTGAGTGTGCGTGACGTCTGCTGCCTGGCAACTGGCATTTTAGCCTTGGTCAACTCTGCTCTCCATTTAACTCAGTGCCGATCTGCCAGCGGACTGAGGCCTGAGTTGGGGCGGAATTGGACAATTCCACGACCCTCATGCTCGGGCCCTTTATTTAGAAGGGAGTTGGGGGTGTCTTTTCACGTGCTAAATATGCGCCACATAGAAATGCTGGCGGAGTGTGTGTCATAAGACTCAATAGGTTAGTGGCTGTTGTTGATGTAACCACTAGATATGGGATGCATCGGTTTTGGGGGAGCAGCTCGCCTGATTCGGCAACTTTCAGTACAATATTGATGTCATCAACCAATCCCAGGATACGTGGATGAAACGCCCGATGAATGTGATGCCTGATCATGTGGTGCATGCGATAACAGCTGCGGGTCTGCAAGGTGCCTGCGGCGCGCGGCCAAGGTATCAACGCAACGATTAACCTAGCCAGATTGCGCCTGCAAAACGCGCCGACGCAAACGACAAGCGATTGTAGCAGATGTTGGCAGATCTGCGGTCGGGCGACGTTTATATGAAGATGACATGGTGCGAGAAATAATTAGCGCTGGCTGCGGGCCATGAACGCAAGACGTTCAAACAAATGCACGTCCTGTTCGTTCTTCAGCAACGCGCCGTGCAGTTTTGGCAGGGCAGATGCGCCATCGCGTTTTAGGTCTTCGGACGTCAAATCCTCTGCCAGCAGCAGTTTCAACCAATCCAGAACCTCGGATGTGCTGGGCTTTTTCTTTAGCCCCTGTTGGTCGCGGATTTCGTAGAATTGCGTCAATGCGGTGGTGAGCAAAGCGTCCTTGATGCCGGGGTGGTGGACGTCTACGATTTTGCGCATCGTGTCGATGTCGGGAAACCGGATGTAGTGGAAAAAACAGCGGCGCAGAAACGCATCGGGCAATTCTTTTTCGTTGTTGGATGTGATGATCATGATCGGTCGGTGCAGGGCCTTTACGGTCTGGCCAGTTTCGTAGACATGGAATTCCATCCGGTCGAGTTCTTGCAGTAGATCGTTGGGAAATTCGATGTCGGCCTTGTCGATTTCGTCGATTAACAAAACAACCCGCCCGTCTGCTTCGAACGCTTGCCATAACTTGCCGCGTTTGATGTAATTGGCGACATCATTGACCTTAGCATCGCCCAACTGACTGTCGCGCAAACGGCTGACGGCATCGTATTCATATAGGCCCTGCTGCGCCTTTGTGGTTGATTTTATGTGCCATTCGATCATCGGCAAACCCAGTGCCGCACTTACTTGCCGCGCGAGTTCGGTTTTGCCCGTCCCGGGTTCGCCCTTGACCAACAACGGGCGTTCCAGCGTGACAGCCGCATTCACGGCAACGGTCAGATCGTCCGTTGCGACATAAGATTCAGTTCCAGTGAAACGCATTTCTGACCTGTGTGTTGTGTTTGACGATAGTGTTAACGGTAACACCTCACTAAGCGGCTTCAACCCCTGAAAAGGTGATCCACAAGGGGGTGACAGCCTGCTCTTGAGGGTTTAAAGGAACCCCAAAGAGGGAGGCGTATATTGCCAAACCATCAAAATTCAACTGCAGTTTCCACCCCCAAGGGAGCGAATATGAAAGCCGAAACTTTCCTGCCGGATGATTATGTACCGGTCGATTCCGAACCGTTTATGAATGACAAACAGGTTGAGTATTTTCGCCGCAAGTTGATTAACTGGCGTGGCGAAGTTCTGGAAGATAGCCGCGACACGATTGAGTCGATGAAAGATGGCACGCGCAATATTCCAGATGTTGCTGACCGCGCGTCTGAAGAAACCGACCGTTCGCTTGAACTTCGCACCCGTGACCGTGAACGCAAACTGGTGTCCAAAATCGACGGGGCTTTGCGCCGCATCGACGAAGGCGAATTCGGATATTGCAGCGTTACGGGCGACCCGATCAGCCTGAAACGGCTGGATGCGCGTCCCATCGCCACCATGAGCCTTGAGGCGCAAGAGCGCCACGAGCGCAGTGAACGGGTGCATCGCACCGACTGATCCGCAGGAAAAATGTGGGGCGAATGTTGCAAAAACATGACGTGAGGTCCGACGGAGCATCGAGCGCTTCTAGCAATTTGAGCGGCAAACGCGTTGTTGTTATTGGCGCTGGAATCGGTGGGCTGACGGCTGCATTGGCCTTTGCGCAACGTGGCGCGGACGTCCACGTTTATGAACAAGCATCGGCGTTAAACGAGGTTGGCGCAGGAATCCAATTGGCCCCGAACGGGGCGCGGGTTCTAGCGGCACTTGGGTTGGCCGATGACATGGACCACCGCAGCATTATCGCGCAAGCCGTGATGCCGACTGATGCCCTAAGTGGCAAAGTGATCGCGCAGTTTGATCTGTCCAGCCAAGTGCCGCCCTATCGGTTTTTTCACCGCGCAGCATTGGTGGATCTGATCGCGCAAGCGGCACAGACACAGGGCGTTGATATTTCGTTTGGTGTGCGCGTCGAGAGCATCGCCAAAGACGGGGCGTTGAACACCAATATTGGCAAAATACCCTGTGATTTATGCGTCGGTGCGGATGGCATTCATTCGATTTCGCGATTGTTTTTGGGCAATACTGCGGAGCCTGAGTTTACCGGTCAAGTCGCATGGCGGGCCACGATTGCAGCCAAAGATGTCGCACCCGTTGCGCGTATCTGGATGGCCCCGAACCGGCATGTTGTGACCTATCCATTGACTGATAACACTCTCAATATCGTGGCTGTGCAAGAACGCGACACGTGGGCCGAAGAGGGTTGGAAGCATGCGGATAACCCTGAAAACCTGCGGGCTGCATTTGACGATGTCTGCCCAGAATTACGGGAGATATTGAGCCACGTTAGCGAGACATATTTGTGGGGGCTATTTCGCCATCCCGTTGTGAAACGCTGGCATAATGACCGCTTGGTGGTTCTTGGGGATGCGGCGCATCCGACGCTGCCGTTCTTGGCGCAGGGTGCGAACTTGGCGATCGAAGACGGGTATGTGTTGGCGCGCTGTTGTGATGAGATAGATGATCTGGACGCCGCGTTGTCGCGATTTCAATTGCTGCGCCGCGCGCGTGTCAGCCGCACAATTGCGGCTGCCAATGCCAATGCGCGCAATTATCACCTGTCAGGTATCAGGCGAAGAGTGGCCCATACTGGATTGAAAACGCTTGGTTTAATTGCACCAAACACCTTTCTGAAACGGCTGGATTGGCTTTACGGGTATGATGTGACCAAGTGACGTCAGGCGTCCAATTCGACCCAGACGGGAACGTGGTCTGACGGCTTTTCACGCCCGCGCACACCACTTTCGATCCAAGCGTCTTTCAGCAGGTCAGCGCATTGATTTGACAGCAAAAAATGGTCGATGCGGATGCCGTCATTCTTGTCCCATGCCCCCGCTTGGTAATCCCAGAACGAATAGTGGCCACTGCCCTGATGACAGGCGCGGAACGCTTCTGTGAGGCCGAGGTTTAACAGGCGGCGAAACGCGGCGCGACTGTCGGGGCGAAACAGCGCGTCATCGGTCCACACATTGGGGCGTGCGGCGTCTTCTGGTTGGGGGATTATGTTGTAATCCCCTGCCATTAGGAAGGGTTCTTCAAGTGCCATGAGCTGCTGCGCACGCGTCTTAAGGCGATCCATCCAGCGCAATTTGTAATCGTATTTCGGCCCCGGTGCGGGATTGCCATTGGGCAGGTATAAGCCACAGATTCTAATGGCTTTTTCACCAATAACAGTCGCTTCGATGTAGCGGGCTTCGATGTCATCGACACCTTCGCGGCCCGCGCCTGCTGCGTCGGGCAGTCCACGGCTGATGTCTTCGAGAGGCAATTTCGATAGGATCGCGACGCCGTTAAAGCCTTTTTGTCCATGTGTTTCAACGCGGTAGCCAAGGTTCTCAAAGTGTTCGCGCGGGAAACCTTCGTCGACGGATTTGATTTCCTGTAGCAGGGCAACGTCGGGTTTTGACGCCTCAAGCCAGTCGGTCAGCGCACCGATGCGCGCCTTAACGCCGTTGATGTTGAATGTCGCAATTTTCATCTGTGCCCCCGAACTTTGACCCTGTTTTGCCTGTCAAATTGGGGAGGCACAAGGCGTACACAACTTGTACACACAGCGTGCATACGTTTGCCCTACATTGAGAAGCTAACGCCGCAGCCACATGAGCTTGAGGCGTTGGGATTTTCGATTACAAACCGCGCGCCAATCAGTTCTTCGGTGAAATCAATCGTGGCGTCGGACAGAAATGGCAGGGAGATGGAATCGATCACCACCTTCTGACCGGAGCCTTCAAGGATCAGATCGTTGTCTTTCGCTTCGTCCAGATCGATTTCATACTCAAAACCCGAACAACCACCGCCCTTCACGCCGATGCGCAGGGCTTTGCCGTCCGCGTTTGCGCCGATTTCGGAAAGACGTTCAAAGGCGCGTTGGGTAACTTTGGGGGGGAGCGTGAGCATTTTTTCGGGCCTGTTTGTTGGGCTGTACTTACAATATAGGGGTGACAGGCAATGGCGGCAAGGCAGTGGCGCTGATATAAGGGGACAGACATGGTAGCTTCGTACGCGTGCAGCCCCGCGACCACACGCGGGCGGCTTTTTGGCGAGGAGGAGAGCGAGTTTCGTTCCGGGTTCCAGCGCGACCGTGACCGGATCATTCATTCATCGGCATTTCGCCGCCTTAAACACAAGACGCAAGTGTTCGTGGAACATGAGGGCGACTACTTTCGCACGCGGCTGACCCATTCGATTGAGGTCGCACAAGTGGCGCGCACGATTGCGGGCGCGTTGGATTTGAACCCTGAACTGACCGAGGCGGTGGCGCTGGCCCATGATCTTGGCCACACCCCGTTCGGGCATACCGGCGAAGATGCGTTGTCGATATTGATGGCGCCCTACGGTGGCTTTGATCACAATGCGCAGGCCATTCAGATTGTCACGTCACTGGAGCGCCATTACGCGGAGTGGGACGGGTTGAACCTGACGTGGGAAACGTTGGAGGGCATTGCCAAGCATAATGGTCCTGTTGTCGATCCGGTGCCCTATGCGCTGTCCGATTATAACGCGGTGCACGATCTGGAATTGCACACCCATGCGTCAGCCGAGGCGCAGTCTGCCGCGCTGTCTGATGATATTGCCTACAATCACCACGATATCCACGACGGGCTGCGCGCCGAGCTGTTTAGCACTGACGATTTGCTGGGTTTGCCGATTGTTGGCGATTGTTTTCGAAAGGTGGATGCGAAATATCCTGGTCTTGATAAATACCGCCGCCACCATGAGGCGTTGCGGCGATTTTTTGGCATATTGGTTGAGGATGTGATTGGGGTCAGTCGCGCAAATCTGGCCGATCTTGATCCCAAAACCTGCGCCGATGTGCGCGGCGCAGGGCGGATGATGGTGCAGTTTTCGCCAGATCTGTGGGCTGATTTGAAGGTTGTGCGCAAATTCCTGTTCAGCCAGATGTACCGCGCGCCAAGCGTGGTGAAAATGCGAGCTGAGGTGACGCAGGTGGTCGAGGACCTGTTTCCGTTGTTCATGTCTGACCCCAGCCATCTGCCAAAGCAATGGCGCAAGGACGTCGCGGCGGCGAACGGTGAGACGGCACTGGCACGGATTGTGTCGGATTATATTTCGGGGATGACGGATCGGTTCGCGATTGAAACCCATGCGCGGCTGGTGGGGTAGGGACTGTGTCGTGCGACGTTACGGTGCGCAGCCGCGGACCAGTACGATTACAGCCAGATAAGTCACGATGAATTAGAACACGTCTGTGCTTAAGAATTGATTGTCGGTGTCAAAGGCATCCACTTGGTTCAGCGCGGTTTGCGGGCCAGTGGCAGTGAGCGGTGGATACAGCGTCCATCCGACGCCAGTTCCTGTCATCTTGCGTCATTGGGACCTGCGCGAGTAGCAGCAAAGTGGCTGTCGCGAGGCTGACGATCATGCCGATACCAACGTACAGCCCCGCGCGCGCAGCGCCTTTGGTGCGGGCGCAGCGATCATCGTCGTGCAGAGCGGCATTACCACAAGATAGCAAAACAAGCTGTGGGTCATGGAACCCTCGTTGACGTGGGGTATGATGGTGCTAAACCGACAGTCCGCAAAAAGGAAGCACCATGAACCTGTTCGCCGATATCCGCGCAGCTGTGATCGACTGTTTGAACGTTCTGACCAATGATGGGGTTTTACCCGCTGGCTTGGACTTTGCTAACGTCACAGTTGAACCCCCGCGAGACGCAACACATGGTGATATGGCCACGAATGCGGCGATGGTATTGGCCAAGCCTGCGGGCCTGAAGCCGCGCGATATTGCGGAGGCGCTGGCCGCAAAATTGCTTGCTGATCGCCGCATCATGAGCGCGGATATTGCCGGGCCGGGGTTCTTGAATCTCGCGCTTGACGCGGGCGTTTGGGCTGGTGTGGTGCGGGCCGTTCTGACGGACGGCGATTTTGGTAAGTCTAATTTGGGCACCGGTTTAAAAATAAACGTCGAATATGTCAGCGCCAACCCGACGGGACCGCTGCATGTTGGCCACACCCGAGGTGCGGTATTTGGTGACGCGTTGGCGTCCCTGCTGGCCTATGCGGGTTATGACGTCACGCGGGAATATTATATCAACGACGGTGGCGGGCAGGTCGATGTTTTGGCGCGGTCTGTCTATTTGCGCTATTTGGAAGCCCACGGTCAGGCCGTCACATTCGAGGATGGAACCTACCCCGGTGAGTATTTGATCAAAGCTGGGCAGGACCTGAAGACGAAGGTTGGCGATGCTTATGTGGGGCAGGGCGAGGACGTTTGGCTGGACGACGTTCGCGACTTTGGCACGCAAGCGATGATGGCGTTGATCCGTGAGGATCTGGACATGCTTGGTGTTAAAATGGACGTGTTTTATTCCGAAAAATCGCTGTATGGCACGGGTCGGATCGAAGCAGCGATTGCGGATTTGAAAAGCAAGGGCCTGATCTACAAAGGCACGCTTGAGCCGCCCAAGGGCAAGCTGCCCGAGGACTGGGAACCGCGCGAACAGACGTTGTTCAAATCAACTGATTTTGGCGATGATGTGGATCGGCCCATCCAGAAGTCAGATGGTGCGTGGACCTATTTCGCGCCAGATATTGCCTATCATTTTGACAAAGTTTCCAGAGGGTTCGACGCCCTTATTGATGTATTTGGTGCGGATCATGGTGGCTACGTTAAACGGATGAAGGCGGCTGTCGCGGCTTTGTCGGACAATGCCGTGCCGCTGGATATCAAGTTGACGCAACTGGTGAAGCTGTACAAAAACGGTGAGCCGTTCAAGATGTCCAAACGGGCGGGCACGTTTATTATGTTGCGCGATCTGGTGGATGAAGTCGGGCCTGATGTGACGCGGTTCCACATGCTGACGCGCAAGAATGACGCGCCGCTTGATTTTGATTTCGACAAGGTGACGGAACAGTCAAAAGACAATCCGGTGTTTTATGTCCAATACGCCAGCGCACGGATTCATTCGGTGCTGCGCAAAGCCGCTGAAGCGGGCGTTGATGTGGGAGATTTGGCAATTGCCGATCTGTCGCTGGCGACCCATCCAGCGGAATTGGCGATGGCTGCCAAATTGGCGGAATGGCCACGGTTGGTTGAAATTGCCGCCAAAGGACATGAGCCACACCGCATCGCATTCTACCTCTATGACCTCGCGTCGGAACTGCATGGGCTTTGGAACCGTGGCAATGACGATGCGTCGTTGCGTTTCCTGCAAGTCGACAACATCCCTGCAACACAGGCGAAAATCGCGCTGATCAAAGCTGTAAGCGTTGTAATTTCTCACGGTTTGTCTATTCTTGGTGTAACTCCAGCGGAAGAGATGCGCTAAAGCGCACGTGTCTGGGGCCAGGGGCTAGAGCGCGATCCGAAAAGTGTGAACCGGTTTTTGGACAAATTGGGCGTTTAAAAGACGGTAATATGCGGGGTTTTTTTCCCGCGCAGTGAGGCAGGTATATGGCAGATTATGCAGCGGGCCTTAACGGGTCGGGCATCAGGATTCCGACGACACGTCAAGCGGGCAAATACGTCAACGTCGTAGCGGCGGTGGTTTCCATCGCGCTTGTTGGCGGGGTCGGGGTCTGGGGTTACAGGCTTTTGGTGCGCGACGTCACTGGCGTTCCAGTCGTGCGGGCCTTGGAAGGTGAGATGCGGGTGGCACCAGACAATCCCGGTGGCGAAATTGCAGCCCATGTTGGATTGTCAGTGAATTCGGTTCCAGCACTCGGTGGTGCGGCTGAACCTGAGGATCGACTGGTGTTGGCCCCGGGCAATGTTTCGCTACGGGCTGAGGATCTGGAAGTCACATCAGTCGCCGAGGCAGGTGAAGTCGTGTCTACTGGGCAAGACCGGCTGGGTGTTGCGGTGACCACATCCCTGTCAATCGATGAATTAGACGCGCCCGAGCGTGCGGGCGCGCAGTTTGCGGCCCTTGCGACGCCTGTTGATCCATCTGTGCCGCTCACGGTGGCGGATGTCTTGGCGTTGGCGGACCAGATTGCGGCTGGTGCTGTGCCGTTTACAAACCTTGCCGACGGCGTAGATGTGCCCATTGAGGTTGCGGTGAACGGCGTGGTTGTGAACCCCGATATTATTCCCGATGCAGTGCCCGGTGTGCGCCGATCAGTGCGCCCGACGGCGCGACCTGCGAACCGTCCCGTGGCTGTGGCAACGCTTGTTCCAGCAGCGGTAACGACGTCCAGTGTCGCAACACCTGTGACGGGTGAAGTCACGACGGCAGATGTCCCTGTTGGCACCAATTTGGTGCAGCTTGGTGCGTTCGACAGCGCGGATGTTGCGGCCACCGAATGGGCACGTATGACGCAACGCTTCCCTGATTTTCTTGACGGTAAAGACCAGATTATCCAGCAAGCCAATTCCGGTGGGCGCACGTTCTTTCGCCTGCGTGCCATGGGGTTCACGGACCTGAGCGACGCGCGGCGGTTTTGTTCGGCATTGTCTGCCGAAGGTGCGGCCTGTATTCCAGTGGTGGTGCGTTGATGAAAGTCGGACGCAAATGAAAGGCGTGCGTTAAATGCAATTTGGCGCGGCGATTTTCGGCCCTGAGGGGCTGCGTATCACCGACTGGGAACGCGCCTATTTTCGCGAATATGGGCCGTTCGGGTTCATTCTGTTCGCCCGCAATATCGACACCCCTGACCAAGTGCGCCGGTTGTGTGATGATCTGCGGGCTGCGGCGGGGCACGATGCTGTCATTCTGATAGATCAAGAAGGCGGGCGGGTGCAGCGGTTGCGCGCGCCCCACTGGCGCCAGTGGTTGCCACCCCTAGAACAGATGCAAATTGCCACTGATCCGATTCGCGCGCTGTGGCTGCGGTATCGTCTTATCGCTGCAGAATTGCGCGACGTCGGGATTGATACCAACTGCGCGCCAATCGCTGATATTACCGCCCGCTTGACCCATCTGTTCCTGCGCAACCGCTGTTATGGCGACGACGCGGTCACGGTGATGGATGCGAGCCGTGCGGTGTCTGATGCGCATTTGGCGGGTGGTGTTTTGCCCGTGATCAAACACATCCCCGGACATGGGCGTGCCAGCGTGGACAGCCACAAGGATTTGCCACGGGTCACGGCCGCGCGCAGCGATCTGGAAGCGCAGGATTTCGTGCCGTTCAAGGCATTGTCGGACCTGCCGATGGGCATGACGGCGCATATTGTATTTGAAGATATCGACGACAGCGCACCTGCCACGACGTCGCGCGTGATGATGGATCTGATCCGCAACGACATCGGGTTCAATGGCTTGTTGATGACCGATGATATCGGAATGGAGGCCCTGTCAGGTGATGTGGCGCAGCGCAGCCGCGCATCGATCGCGGCTGGGTGTGACGTGATCTTGCATTGCTGCGGTGACGCGGCTGAAATTGTGCAAGTCGGGCAGGCTGCTGGGCAGATGAGCGATGCAGCCCAATCACGTGCAGACGCCGCGTTGATGATGCGTAAAACCCCCATGCCCGTTGACATTTCGGCCTTGTCAGAGGAATTTGACCACCTATTAGGAGCGGGTGCCGAATAGGGCCTTCCGACTGGAATTTACGGGGTTTCATGTCCAACGCGACCATATTCGA
Organism: Octadecabacter antarcticus 307; assembly: GCF_000155675.2. Taxonomy (GTDB): domain Bacteria; phylum Pseudomonadota; class Alphaproteobacteria; order Rhodobacterales; family Rhodobacteraceae; genus Octadecabacter; species Octadecabacter antarcticus. The sequence goes on along the minus strand of NC_020911.1, from coordinate 2,743,770 downwards.
GTCTGACGTCAGTGACCGCGTTGCCGCGGAAGCGTTGATTGTTGATGTGGACGGGTTTGAGGGGCCACTGGATTTGCTGTTGACCCTTTCACGCACCCAAAAGGTCGATTTGCGTCAGATTTCTGTACTGGCGCTGGCGCAACAATACCTCGCGTTTATTCATAAGGCCCGCGGTTTGCGGCTGGAATTGGCGGCGGATTATCTGGTCATGGCTGCGTGGCTGGCGTTTTTGAAATCACGTTTGTTGTTGCCCCCCGATCCGAATGAGGACGGGCCATCGGGCGAAGAATTGGCGGCGCATCTGGCATTTCAACTTGAACGGCTTTCGGCAATGCGCGAAGCGGCGGCAAAGTTGATGGCGCGCGATCAGCTGGCGCGCGATTTCTTTGCCCGTGGCATCACTGAAGACGTGACGCGCACGCGTCGCGTGACCTACACTGCGACATTGCTTGACCTGATGCAGGGCTACGCGCGGATCAGGACCAAAGATGAATTTCGCCCCTTCGTGTTGGACCGTGAAAAGGTCTTCACCATGGAAGAGGCACTGAGCCGTCTGCGTGGGCTGATCGGTTTTGCAGGGGAGTGGACAGATATCCTGTCGTATCTGCCCGAAGGCTGGGAAATTGACCCAGTGAAACGGCGATCCGCCACCGCATCAACCTTTGCCGCGTCGCTTGAATTGGCCAAAGAAGGTAAGATTGAAATGCGGCAAGGCGATGTATTTTCGCCCATTCAGATCAGAAAGAAAGACCGATGAGCGAGCAGAGCACAGAGGCGCAAGCGTTTGAAAAAAAAGAAGAAAGCCTGTTCGAAGCCCCGCCTATGGGGGAACAGGAACGCATGGTCGAGGCGATTCTTTTTGCCAGTGCTGATCCAGTTACGGTCAAGGAATTGGAAGGCCGGATGCCCCATGGCTGTGACCCCGCCGAGGCGCTGGTTTACCTGCGCAAACGCTACGACGGGCGCGGGGTGTCCTTGGTCAGGATTGGCGATGCATGGGGTTTGCGCACCGCGCCTGATCTGGGATTTTTAATGCAAAAAGAAACGGTTGAAACGCGCAAACTGTCGCGCGCTGCCGTCGAAACGCTGGCGATTGTGGCCTATCACCAGCCTGTCACCCGCGCCGATATCGAGGAAATTCGCGGTGTCAGCGTCAGCCGTGGCACGGTCGATCAGTTGATCGAATTGGAATGGATCAGGTTTGGGCGGCGGCGCATGACGCCTGGGCGTCCTGTCACATTCGTGGTGACGCAAGATTTCCTTGATCATTTCGGCCTAGAAAGTGCGCGCGATTTGCCAGGGCTTCAGGAGTTGCGCTCTGCGGGTCTGCTCGAAAGCCGGCCCGCGCCGGGCATGGTCGACGGGGATGTGGATGATGATGACGGCAGCGACGTTGAAGATGACGACGATCAGAGCGAGATGTTTGACGAGGCTTGAAAAGTGCCATCAATTTGCCCAAATTTTAAGGGATTGTTGTGATTATGGCCCAAAGGCCTATATAAAGGGTATCCATAGAAGGACGATCCAATGGAACGAATTATAAGCATGATCCTGCGTCGCCTTTTAAGTAAGGGCATTAACAGCGGTATTCGCGCGGCCACGAACCGTGGCAACCGCAAACAGGATCAAACCCAGGAAGAGCGGGATCTGGAACGTCAGGGAAAGCAGACATCGCGTAGTTTACGCCAAACGAGCCGATTTGCGCGGCGTTTTACCAAGTTTTAACGCAGATCAGATGACGCCGTAACGGTCCAAATGGGATCAAGATTTGAAGTGCTTGGACAACTTGAGGCCCTGACCCTGATAGTTGGATTTGATGTCTTGACCATAAAGTGCTGCGGGCGTTTGTGACATGTGTTCATAGACCAGCCGCCCCACGATTTGCCCATGTTCCAGTACAAAAGGCGCTTCGTGACAGCGCACTTCGAGCACGCCGCGTGATCCAGCGCCGCCAGCACTGTCCCAGCCAAAACCAGGATCGAAGAACCCCGCGTAATGCACCCGAAATTCACCGACCATCGCAATGTAGGGCGCCATTTCTGCTGCACAATCGGGTGGGATCGCAATCGATTCGCGGCTGACCAGAATATAGAATGCACCGGGATCAAGAATGATGTGACCGTCGGTCGTGCGCACTTCTTCCCAAAAATCGGCCGGTTCGTAGTGGGCAACTTGCGCCAGATCGATAACGCCCGTGTGCGGTTTGGCGCGGTAACCGACCAGATCACCGCTTTGTGGTTTCAGATCAACGGAAAACCCTAGCCCATCCGAGATGACAGCTTCGCCATCAACGATAGGGGTTTTCGCATGAAGCGCGATAAGGTCGGTGTCATTGATGAAGGTCTTGCCGTTGCGAAAGATTATCTGGTTCAACATCAATCCGGGACGCACGAGCACAGAAAAAGAACGCGGGCAAATTTCGACAAAAAGCGGGCCTGCGTAGCCTTTTGGCACACGATCAAATTCGACGCCGTTGTCGGTGATGATCCTCGTCAACAGATCAAGCCGTCCAGTCGACGATTTAGCACTGGCCGCGGCAGTCATGGTGTCGGGCAGGGCGAGCGATTCGAGCAGGGGCACGACATAGACGCAATTTTTCTCAAGCACGGCGCCATCTGTCAGGTCAATTTCGTGCATGGTGAATTGTGCAAGGCGGTCCGTCACAGATTGACCGCGCCCTGTCAGAAACGACGCGCGAACACGATATGCAACGTGACCAAGCCGCAGATCAAGCGAGGCGGGCTGCACTTGTCCAAGTTCAAAACCGGCAGATGCAGTGATGGCACCACCATCGATTAAGGCGCTGATTTGAGTGTCGGAAAGTACGCCGTTTTTCATCGCAAACCTCTGATATCAGATGCAAAAACGCCCACCTGCGCGGTTGCGCGGTGGGCGGTTATATTTTGGTCGGGCCAGCAGGACTCGAACCTGCGACCTTCCGTCCCCCAGACGGACGCGCTACCAGACTGCGCCATGGCCCGACTTGAATTTCGTCATATCGCAAATAGGGCGCGGGGCAAGGTGAAAATCGCATAAACCGGACCAAGCGATCAGCGCAAACTAATGCTGTCACGCAGATTTTGCATCCGGTCAAGAAGTGGGGCAATGGCCTCGGCCTGCGCCGCGAGTTTGGCGTGCGACGCCTTGTGCAGCAAATGAAACAGGCGCGCGGTCGCTTTGCTATCCTTGTCGGAAGGGTCAGCGGGAACGTTGACGGCTTTTGCACTACGCTGCGCGGCAACGCGCGGGTCCGTTTGATCGCTTGGCGTGGCTTTGGGAGCAAGATCAAGCGACAGCACGGGGCCTTTTGGTGCTGGATCCGGCAGGGTGACTACGTTTGTGATCTCAACTTCAAGCGGTGTGGTTGCTTCGGCTGTTGGTGCTGCGTCAATGGGCAAAACGTCGACTGCGTCGGTGTCCAATTTAGTCGCGTCTTGGGCTGCCAACATGGCTGCGGCCCCGAGGCTGCCTACGTGCTTAACGCCTTGTTCGCGAAGAAGCTTTTGCGCACCTTTGATCGTCATTCCGTCATCGTGCAGCAGTTTTTTGATACCTGCCAACAGGTCCAAGTCGGTGGGGCGGTAGTAGCGCCGACCGCCTGCGCGTTTGACAGGTTTGACTTGGCTGAACTTGCTTTCCCAAAACCGCAATACGTGGGCTGGGGTGTCCAGCTCATCCGAGACTTCGGAAATTGTGCGGAATGCGTCAAGGGATTTGGACACGCCCTGGGACCCTAACCTTTGTTGCCCGCAGCGACGCGGTCTTTCATCAAATGGCTTGGGCGAAAGCTCAGCACGCGGCGCGGCGTGATTGGCACTTCTTCGCCGGTCTTGGGATTGCGGCCGATGCGGGCCGCCTTGTCGCGGATCGAAAAGGTTCCGAAGGATGAAATCTTAACGCTATCGCCCCCCGCGAGCGCGTCAGACATTTGCGTTAAAACGCTCTCAACTAGATCGGAGCTTTCATTGCGTGACAGGCCCACTTCTTCATGTACCGCGTCCGCTAGGTCCATACGCGTTAAAGTTTTATCGGTCATGATATCCTCCTTGTTAATTATCAACTTTAGGCTATGGGCAAAAGCTAAGTCAATAACAAGGGATTGTCGGGTGACATTGAACTTGAAAACCCGCTACCAGCGCAAGACGACCGCGCCCCAAGCCAAGCCGCCGCCAATCGCTTCGGTGACAACAAGATCGCCAGGCTTAACTTGGCCGCGTTGCACCCCGACGGACAGAGCCAGTGGGATCGACGCGGCGGACGTGTTGCCGTGGTCCTGAACGGTCACAACAACCCGGTCCATCGGCACACCAAGCTTTTTGGCAGTCGATTGGATGATGCGGATATTGGCCTGATGGGGGACGACCCAGTCGACGTCGTCGTGGCCAAGCCCGGCCTTTTGCAGCGCCGTTATGGCCGTCGAGGCGAGCTTTTCGACCGCGTGGCGGAACACCTCTTTGCCCTGCATGCGCAACATGCCGGTGTTCTGTGTCGACACGCCGCCGTCGACATACAGCAGATCACAATAGGTTCCGTCAGAATTAAGGTCGGTCGCAAGGATGCCGCGATCATCGGGATTGTCGGCACCATCGGTTGCTTCCAAAACCAACGCGCCCGCGCCGTCGCCAAACAACACGCAGGTGCCGCGGTCGGTCCAGTCCATGATCCGGCTGAAAGTTTCGGCGCCAATGACCAACACGCGTTTGGCTTGGCCCGATAGGATCAAAGCGTTTGCATTGGACAAGGCGAAAACGAATCCTGCACAAACTGCTTGGATATCAAAGGCATATCCAGTGGTGTTGCCAATATTGCGTTGCACCATTGTGGCGGCGGATGGGAATGTCAGATCGGCCGTAGAGGTCGCCAATATGATGGCGTCAATATCGGACCCATCCAGGCCAGCGTCCGACAGGGCGGCTTTGGCGGCGCGGGTCGCGAGGTCGGATGTTGTTTGGCCTTGCGCGGCGAAATGGCGGCGTTCGATGCCGGATCGTGCCTTAATCCATTCGTCTGTGGTGTCGAGCGAGGCTTCAAATTCCGAATTCGGAACGACGCGGTCGGGCAGGTAGTGGCCGACGCCGCGAACGATTGCGCGAATGGTCATTTAATGCCGGTGTCCTTTTTCAAGATTGTCTTGGCCACCAGTGGGCCCGTGTCTGCGTTACTGGTCGCTGTGTCATCTTGGCCAAGGGCCGCGGCCGTTGCAACCCGCGCTGCCAGCTTGTCGGCAAAGCCGGACCGCCCAAGCTGAGCGGCGAGTGCGACGGCGGCTGCGACGCCGGTTTCGTCCGCGCCGCCATGGCTTTTGATGACGGTGCCGTTCAGACCAAGGAACACACCACCATTGACGCGGCGCGGGTCGATCTTTTTCTTCAGGCGGCTGAGGGATGTTAGCGCGAGCAGCGCTGCGATGCGCGAAAACCATGTGGTTTTGAACGCGGCACGCAGCGATTCGGAGATGAAATTCGCCGTGCCTTCGCCGGTTTTCAGCGCGACGTTGCCGGTAAACCCGTCCGTGACGATCACATCTACGCGCGCTGAGGGAAGATCGCCGCCTTCAACGAATCCCACATAATCAAATTCGCCAAGGGGTGCGGCGCGGGCGATGATGTCGTTGGCGACTTTTAATTCGGCGCGGCCTTTGTGTTCTTCTTTGCCGACGTTCAACAATCCGACACGCGGGCGATCCAGCCCCAAACCGTTGCGCGCATACGATGCCCCCATGAGCGCATAGGTCAAAAGGTCTTCTTCGTCGGCCCGAATATCTGCACCTGCATCCAGCATCACGTTAAAGCCAGCGGCGTTGCGCGAGGGCCAGAGGCAGGCAATGGCGGGGCGGTTCACGCCTTCGGCTTTGCGCAGGCGGATCATCGACACCGCCATCAACGCGCCGGTATTGCCACAAGACACACACACGGCGGCGTCTTTGTTGCGCACAGATTCTATGGCCGACCACATGGATGTCGATTTGCCGTGGCGCATGACGTGGCTTGGCTTGTCGGACATCGCAACCACGTCGGGCGCATCAACGATTGTTACTGATTTAGAGAGTTTTCGCTTGGTGATCAGCGGTTCAAGCTCCGCCTCGGGCCCGTGTAGCAGGATGTGCGTGTCACGGTTTTGGCGCAAGAAAAGCGCAAGACCCGCGACAATCGGCGCGGGTCCTTCGTCGCCGCCCATGGCGTCAACGGAAATAACAAGCGGCGCTGTTGATTGGTCAGTCGCGGACATAGTGTTCCTTTCGACAGACCTTAATGCTTACGCCGCGTCTTCGTCCAGATCGATTTCGTCGGCCTGTGCGATCACTTCGCGTTCTGCGTATTTGCCGCAAGACGGGCAAACGTGGTGTGGGCGCTTTAGTTCACCACACGATGTGCACTCGTTCGGGTTTGCCCCGTCAAGAGCATGGTGGGACCGACGGTTGTTCCGGCGGGATTTGGAAATTTTATTCTGTGGGACAGCCATGTCGCAACCTCGGGTAGTGGGTCCTTTTATCGTAAGATGGACCGCGTGAATTTCGTGCTCTCGATAAGCGTTCGGTCGGGCTTTAGGTCATAACCGACAGCCTGTCGAGACTTGATCTGAAAGAAGGCGTGAAGATACGGCGATTTCGCTTTTGCGCAACCTCTTTCAGGGGAGATGTTAATCGTCGTCTTTGTCGCTGTCAGTGCCTGTGTTGTCACCTGTGTCGTCACCTGCATTGGCGCCCCTATTTGCAGCCGCTGCACGCAGGGCCGCAAGACCGGCGAAGGGGCGCGCATCCTCATCGGTCATGACGGATTTTCCGGGTTCGGTGACGCCGACCGCCTCCGCTTCAATACCATCTTTGCGCGGGTAGGACGGCATCGTGAGAACAAGGGCTTCGGTGATGACATCTATCAAATCGAGGATTTCTGGCAAAGGATCTGTGGTATCGTCCTCGATCATCTCAACTTCTGTATCGTCGGCTTTATCGTCAGCGGCGTCGTTGCGTTTGTCAAAATCCGAAATGTAGGACCGGGAGATCTGTTCATCAATGCGGGTGGTCACGGGGTCGAGCGAAATAACGCAAGCCTGACTGACGGTGGCGCCCAAAGTCGCTTCGATCCGCCAGTCGCGTTTTCCCGTGGGAATCAGTGAGCCATCAAAATGCAGCTTCTTAACTTGCAGCACACGAATGGTCTTTGCGATTGCTTTGCGGCCGTCGCTGTCGGGTTCAATCGTGAAATGTGTTCGTTTGCGTGTTGGTAGGTCCGCAAAGCGGATGGGATGGTTCGGCAGATCGGACATGTGCGGGCACCCTTGAATTTCGTCTCACAATGGCTGTAAATGCGTTAAAAGCCATCAGAAGCCAAGACAGGATTATCAGGGTGCAGATACGCATGGAAATCACAGGTCGCAAAACGCGCGCAGCACTGGTCGCGTGTGTGTTGATGATGTCGGTAGGGTGCACGACGCTTTACCGCAATCACGGCTACACACCGACCGATGATCAATTGGCAGAAGTGCTGGTTGGCGTTGATACGCGCGACTCGGTTGTTGATGTGATCGGGCCGCCCACGGCGGGTGGTATGACCAATGGTGGAGGCTATTTTTACGTGCAAAGCCGCTTCCGCCTGCTTGGGCCGTTAGAGCCGCAGGAAATTGACCGCGAAATTGTGGCGATCCGATTTGACGACACGGGCGTTGTGTCCAATGTGGAACGCTTCGGGCTTGAGAACGGCAATGTCGTGGCCTTGTCGCGCCGCGTGACGCAAGACAACGTGCGCGACACCACATTCATTCGCCAGTTGTTTGGGTCCATTGGGCGGTTTAACGCTGGTGACTTCTTGGGTGACGGGTGAAGGCGCATCCCGCGTCAGCACGCATCAAGGCAGTTATCATCGCGCGGCCAATCTAGGTATGGCCAAAGTTCAATCTCCGCTTGAAGACACTGTGCTACGGCGTGGCACCTATGTCGCGCGGTTTGCAGAGTCGGCCGATGATGTGCAGCGGTGCCAGCAGTTGCGTCATCGGTGTTTTGTTGAAGATGCTGGCGGACAAGCCCGCGTTGGCGGGATTGAAACCGACAAATTTGATAAGCGCTGTGACCACATCATGGTTGAAGATCGGGCCGGCGCGTTGGTGTGTTGCTATCGGCTTATGTCGATCGATTCTGGCAGGGCGATCACATCAAGTTATTCCGCGCAATACTATGATCTAGAACGGCTTTCGGGCTACGCTGCCCCGATGTTGGAGCTGGGTCGCTTTTGCAACGATCCGGCTGTGCGTGATCCTGATGTGTTGCGCATCGCGTGGGGCATGTTGGCGGCGGTTGTGGATGCGCGGTCGGTGGGCATGTTGTTTGGCTGTTCGTCTTTTGCGGGCACGGATGCAGGGATATACGCCCAAGCGTTTGATTTACTGGTTCAACGCCACCAAGCGCCTGATAGTTGGCAGCCCGGCGTGAAGGCACCGCACGTGGTGCGATTTGGGGCACATGCGCGGGCGGTGACAGATCGCACGGCTTCAGACCACATGGTTTTAAATCATGCGGTGGCGATGGCGCAGGTGCCTGCGCTGTTGAAAACCTACCTCAGCATGGGGGGGTGGGTCAGTGACCATGCGGTGATCGACACCGCGATGAACACGCTTCATGTGTTTACAGGCGTCGAGATTGCCAACATTCCGCCCGCCCGAGCCAAGGCATTGCGCGCGGTTGCAGGCAAGACTTAGCGGCAACACCCTTGCAGCCGCCGCGCGGTGGCGCTAGCAGACCCCATGGCACGCGCACCCCTTTTACAAGTTACCGATATCGCCCTCACTTTTGGTGGGGATCCCGTCTTTGAAGACCTGTCTTTGGTCGTGCAACCGGGCGACCGTGTCGCATTGGTTGGGCGCAATGGGTCGGGAAAGTCCACCCTTCTCAAGGTAATGGCGGGTTTGGTTGACGTCGACAAGGGCGGCGTTGTCGTGGCACCCGGCGTGTCCGTAGGCTATATGGAACAGGAACCCACGATGGAGGGGTTCGCGACGCTTGGCGATTACGCGGCCAGCGGATTGGACGCATCGGACGCGTGGCGCGTTGATGCGGTGGCCGAAGGGCTGAAATTTGATCCTGCCCGCGACGTAAATGTCGCATCTGGCGGCGAACGTCGCCGCGCGGCATTGGCGAAACTGATGGCTGAAGCACCAGGGCTGATGTTGCTGGACGAGCCGACGAATCACATGGATATTGAAGCGATTCGCTGGTTGGAACGCGAGCTTTCGCAAACCCGCACTGGATTCGTGCTGATTTCACACGACCGTGCGTTTTTGAACGCGCTGACCCGCGCCACCCTTTGGATTGATCGCGGCCAAGTGCGCCGTCAGGAAAAGGGATTCGCCCATTTTGAAGAATGGCGCGACAAGACGTGGGAAGACGAGGACATGCAGCGTCACAAGCTTAATCGTAAGATCAAGCAAGAGGCGCGGTGGGCGGTTGAAGGCATTTCAGCGCGGCGCACACGCAATCAGGGTCGCCTGCGGGCATTGCAAGATTTGCGGGCAGAAAAATCCGGTCAGATTAAACGCCAAGGGGCCGCCGCGATGGCACTGGATGCGGGCCAAGCGTCCGGCAAAAAGGTTATTGAGGCCTTTGGTTTGAGTAAAACCTTTGACGGAAAGCCGATTGTATCCGGCTTTAACCTGACAGTTAATCGTGGTGATCGCATCGCGTTTGTCGGACCCAATGGTGTGGGAAAGACGACGCTTATCAAAATGTTGCTGGGTGAAGTTGAACCTGATGAAGGATCAATCAAACACGGCACCAATCTGGACATCGCGGTGTTCGATCAGGCGCGTGCGAAGCTCAATCCGGAAACAACGCTTTGGGACAACCTGACCACGGATCCGAGCATGTCGGTGAGCGGTAAGGCCGACCAGATCATGGTGCGTGGCCAGCCCAAGCACGTCGTTGGATATCTGAAGGAATTCTTGTTCGACGAAGGGCAAGTGCGCGCGCCAGTGCGATCGTTGTCTGGTGGTGAAAAGGCGCGGCTGCTGCTTGCACGCTTGATGGCGCGCGAATCCAATGTGTTGGTGTTGGACGAACCGACCAACGATTTGGACATCGAAACACTGGACCTTCTGCAGGATCTGCTTGGCGACTACCCGGGCACCGTGCTGCTGGTCAGCCACGACCGTGATTTTATTGATCGCGTCGCGACGACGACAATCGCAATGGAAGGTAATGCACAGGCCGTGACCTATGCGGGGGGCTGGACAGACTATCTGAACCAGCGGGCCGAGGTTGAGGGCGTTGTTGCCAAGGAAACCAAGTCGAAATCTAAAACCGGTAAGGGTAAGCCTGTTGTCAGCAAAGGCCTGAGTTTCACTGAAAAGCACCGTCTTGAGGAACTTCCAAAGGTCATCGCGCGCCTTGAGGCCGAGATCGCAAAGCTGGAAGAATTGATGTCAGATCCCGCATTGTTCACCGACCATCCGGTGAAATTCCAAAAGGCAACGGACGCGCTGGTTGACCGCCATTCAACGCTGTCAGACGCCGAAGAAGAATGGCTACTGCTTGAAGAAAAGGCCGCGATTTAGGCTTTTTCGGCAACTTTCGCCGCATCCCATAATGCATCCATTTCTGCCAAGTCACTGTCGGACGGGGTGCGGCCATCGCGGGCCAGTGCGTCTTCGATGAATTCAAACCGGCGCTGGAATTTGGCGTTGGCTTGGCGCAAAGCGACTTCGGGATCGACGTCCAGATGCCGCGCGAGGTTGGCCATGACGAACAGTAAATCCCCAACTTCTTCGGTGACTTGGTCTTGGGTTAATGTATCGCGGGCTTCGACCACTTCGGCGGCTTCTTCGGCGATTTTGTCAATCACATGGCCGACATCGGGCCAATCAAACCCAACCCGTGCTGCGCGTTTTTGCAGTTTGAACGCACGCAGCAGCGCAGGCAGGCCCACTGCGACGCCATCCAGCGTGCGGCCCTGATTCTTGCCAGCCCGTTCTGCAGCCTTGATGACCTCCCAATCCGAGCTTTGCTGATCGGCGGATTTATCCTGCGATGAAGTGTTCGCTTCGGGCCCGAACACATGTGGGTGCCGCGCGACCATTTTGTCGGACATCGTGCGGGCCACGTCGCTGAAATTGAAATGCCCCGCGTCGTCAGCCATTTGCGCGTGGAACACCGATTGAAACAGCAGATCGCCTAATTCGCCGCGTAAATCGTCCATGTCGCCGCGCGCAATTGCATCCGCGACCTCATAGGCTTCTTCAATTGTGCAGGGCGCGATGGTCGCGAAGGTCTGTTCGATATCCCATGGGCATCCAGTTTTTGGGTCGCGTAGGGCGGCCATGATCGCCAAGAGGCGGTCCATTTGCTGGGCAGGATCGGTTGAATGAATGGATGGGTCTTTGGCCATGTTGTGGGGTGGCTCCTTTGGTGTCAGACTAGGTTATTGCCACACCGAACAGAGGTCCACCCATGCCCGTCATCAACCGAATTGCCGCTTTTTCCGAAGATATGACGCAATGGCGTAGATACCTGCACCAGCACCCCGAGTTGGGACAGCAATGCCAAGAAACTGCCAGCTTCGTGGTGGACCGTTTGCGTGACTTCGGGGTGGATGAAATTCACGAAGGTATCGCCATTTCCGGTGTCGTCGCGATCATCAACGGCCGCGATTACAAGGAAGGCGACGGGCCGACAATCGGGCTGCGTGCTGATATGGATGCCTTGCCAATCGCTGAGACCACAGGCGTGGGTTGGGCGTCAAAAAACCCAGGTAAGATGCACGCTTGCGGGCACGACGGACACACAACAATGCTACTGGGAGCTGCACGGTATTTGGTGGAAACCCGCAACTTTAAAGGGCGGGTTGCACTGATATTTCAACCTGCTGAAGAAACCGGCGGTGGGGCAGAGCTAATGGTGCAAGAAGGCATGCTGGCGCGGTTCGACATCGGCGAAGTCTACGCGCTGCACAATATGCCGAACTTTCCCGTTGGCCAGTTTTACACAACACCGGGACCGATCATGGCGGCGGTTGATACGTTTCACATCGACATCAAAGGTGAGGGCGGCCATGGTGCCTACCCGCACGATACCCGCGACCCGATCCCAGTGGCATTGTCCATCGCGCAGGCCATGGGCACCATCGTCAGCAGAAATCACCGCGCGATTGATGATTTGGTGGTGTCGGTGACGATGATCCACGCGGGAACTGCGGACAACGTGATTCCCGAGGATGCATATTTGGGCGGCACGGTGCGCACATTCGACAAGGGCGTTCAGGCCATGGTCCAAAAACGCATGGGCGATATCGTGGCAGGCCACGCGGCGGCCTTCAACGTCGAAGCGACATTGCGCTACGTTGTGGGCTTTCCGGCAACTATTAACAGCCCGAAACAGACTGAATTCGCGGTTGACGTCGCGCGCGAAGTCGCCGCTGAAGGAATCGTGACGCCCGACGCCACACGCGAAATGGGGGCTGAGGATTTTGCCTACTTCCTTGAGAAAATTCCGGGGGCCTATCTGTTCGTCGGTAATGGCGACACGGCAGGTTTGCACCAGCCGAATTACGACTTTGATGACGCGACTGCGCCCTATGGTGCATCATTCTTTGCCCGCATCGCGGAACGCGCTTTACCGTTGGAGGGCCGCTAATGGCGTTGGAGGATGCCAAGGGGCAGATTGATCTCGCCTTTACGCGCGATGACCTGAAGGGCTGCGCGTTTGAGAACACGTTTGGCGGGGCGATGTCGTTTCTGCGGCGAAAATATACCAAGGATTTGAAGGGGGTGGACTTGTGCGTCACGGGCATCCCGTTCGATCAGGCGGTCACCAACCGACCTGGAACGCGGTTTGGACCCCGCGCCATTCGCGAGGCCAGCACGCTGCAGCCCTATGATCCGCCCTATGGTTGGGGGTTTGATCCGCTCAGCGAATTTGCCATCGCGGATTATGGTGATCTGGCGTTTGATTATGCCAATGTGGTGGGCACCCCTGCGGCGATCCAAGCACATATCGCCGGTATCTTGGAGGCAGATGTGGGAACGGTGACGTTGGGTGGCGATCATTTCATCACGCTGCCGATTCTGAAGGCCTATGCGGCGAAATACGGCCAGCTGAGTGTGATTCAGTTTGATGCGCATTCCGACCTTTGGGCGGACGATGACATGGACCGCGTTGATCATGGGACGTTCATGTATAAGGCGGTGAAATTGGGATTGGTTGATCCAAAACGGTCGGTACAGATCGGTATTCGCACAGACTGCGATGACTATTGCGGGATGGAATACATTGACGCCCGTACAGTGCATGAAAAGGGCACGGCGTGGACTGTTTCGCGCGCGAGAGAGATTGTTGGCGACAATTCGACCTATGTAACCTTCGATATCGACGCACTGGATCCGGCATTTGCACCCGGGACGGGAACACCTGTTTGGGGCGGTCTGGCCAGTTGGCAGGCGGCCGCGATACTGCGCGATTTGGCAGGGATAAACATGGTTGGGGGCGACATTGTTGAGGTATCACCACCCTATGATCCCAGTGGCATCACGGCCATAGCGGGGGCGCATGTTGCGTTTGAACTGAGTTGTCTCGCGCTTTGGAACAAAAGGTAAGCTGATGAAAAACCAACCCATTTCCGGAAATGACCTCGCGCGGTTTTCTGGGCCGCAGACATTTATGCGACTGCCCGAGGTGGCAAGTGCCGACGGCCTTGATGTGGGCTTTGTTGGTATCCCGATGGATATTGGTACGAGCTGGCGTTCCGGCACGCGGTTCGGGCCAAAACAAGTACGGCAAGAAAGCGCGATGATCCGGCCCTATAATATCCAGACAGGTGCGGCACCGTTTGACAGCCTGCAATGTGCAGACCTCGGCGATATTGCGATCAATACGTTTTCTCTAAGCGATAGTTTGTTAATCATTCAAAGGGCTTACGAGGACATCCTGAAGTATCCGGTGATTCCAATGGCGCTCGGTGGTGACCATTCTTTGACGCTGCCGATATTGCGGGCGATGCACAAGAAACATGGGGCTGTTGCATTGGTGCATGTGGACGCCCATGCCGATGTAAATGATGAGATGTTTGGGGAGCGTGAAACCCACGGAACGGTGTTTCGGCGTGCGTATGAAGAAGGCCTCATAATACCCTCAAAAGTATGGCAAATCGGCCTTCGTGGCACCGGTTATACCGCGGAAGATTTCAGTGAGGCTGCCGATTGGGGCTTCAATCAACGCCTTTCATCAAGTTTGTGGCATAAATCCCTGATATCGCTTGGTAAAGAGATCGTGGCGTCGATTGGTGATCAGCCATGTTATATCACCTATGATATCGATAGTCTTGACCCAAGCTTTGCGCCCGGCACCGGAACACCCGAAATTGGCGGGCTGACCACACCGCAGGCGATGGAATTGATCCGCAACCTCAACGGATTGAACGTCGTTGGTTGCGATCTTGTTGAAGTTTCGCCGCCCTATGATACGTCCGGCAACACAGCCCTTGTTGGGGCCAATATCATGTTTGAAATGCTCAGCATTTTACCAGGCGTCAAATACCGCTGAATTGGGCGGCATCGCTCGGGCAGATCGCGTACACAACTTGTCTTCACACAGTAAGGATTACGGATGCTGAAAATCATTGTTTTGGGGCTTTTGGGCTTGTTCGTCGCCTTTGCGGTTTGGGTGCGCTTGGGGCCGACGGATGTCGCATTCTGGCACAACCCGAAGCTGCCAATCATGGAATCCGGCGACCACCCCGGCGCGGGTAGTTTCGTGATGCAGCGCCCGATGGATGGCGATGGGATTGAAACTCTTGCGCGCCTTGACGACATTATTCTTGCGACGCCGCGCACGGCGATTTTGGCGGGCACAGTTGCTGAGGGAAAAATCACCTATGTGACGCGCAGTCGCGTGATGGGGTTTCCCGATTATACGACCGTGACGCTGACCTCACTTGCGCCTTTAGACGGAAGTACGCTGCAAGTCTTTGGGCGGCTGCGGTTTGGCAAGGCTGATATGGGCGTGAACCGTGCGCGCATCGAGGGCTGGTTGGCGACGCTGGACGGGGGTACACCGACGCAATGATACCAAATGACCGTCTTATGCAGATCACCGAACGGTTCGAATTCCTTGAGGCCCGTATGGGGGAGGGGCTGGGTGGCGACGCGTTTGTTTCCGTCAGTCGTGAGTATGCCGAACTGCGACCAGTGGTTGAGGTTGTGCGTCATTATCAAGATTTGACGGAAGAGATTGAAGGCGCGCAAGCCATGCTGTCCGATCCGGAAATGAAAGAACTGGCGGAGATGGAATTGCCGCAGCTGCGCGAACGGCTGCCAGACGCCGAAGCCGCCGTAAAGCTGGCATTGATCCCGAAAGATGCCGCCGATGGCAAGCCTGCGTTGCTCGAAATTCGCCCCGGAACTGGTGGTGATGAGGCGGCGCTGTTTGCAGGTGATTTGTTGCGAATGTACCAGCGCTACGCCGAAAGTCGCGGTTGGACGTTTGAAATACTAGAAGAAAGCCAGTCAGAGTTGGGCGGCATCAAGGAAGTTACGGCACGGATTGCGGGCAACAATGTCTTTGCGCGGATGAAATATGAAAGCGGTGTTCACCGCGTTCAACGGGTCCCTGAGACGGAAAGTGGTGGGCGGATTCACACGTCGGCGGCAACGGTCGCGGTGCTGCCTGAGGCGGAAGATGTGGACATTCAGATCAACGCCAATGACATCCGTATAGATACGATGCGCGCATCTGGATCGGGTGGTCAGCACGTCAACACCACCGATTCTGCAGTGCGCATAACGCATATGCCGTCGGGCATCGTAGTGACGAGTTCTGAGAAATCGCAGCACCGCAACCGCGAGATTGCGATGCAGGTTCTTAAGACGCGGCTTTATGATGCGGAACGTCAGAAGGTGCATGATGAACGCTCTGCCGATCGCGCGGCGCAGGTTGGGTCGGGGGATCGGTCGGAACGGATAAGGACCTATAATTTCCCGCAAGGGCGGATGACGGATCACCGTATTAATCTGACATTATACAAATTGGATGCAATATTGCAGGGCGATTTGGATGAGGTGATTGATGGATTGATCCAAGACGCGCAGGCAAGCGCACTGGCGGAGATGGGCGGGTGAACGAAGCTGATCTGTTGACCGAGGCCAGAGGGGTTTTGCAAAAGGCTGGTATCGAAAACCCGGTCCGTGAGGCGCGGATGTTATGGGAAGCAACGTTTCCTAAGCGATACGGAGATTACGCGGCCGCGATGGTGGGCGGGCAGGTGTCTCATTTCAAAGCATTGGTCGCACGCCGTGCCGCCCGAGAGCCGATGTCGCATTTGACCGGAGGCCGCGATTTTTATGAGCATCGGTTCGAGGTCGGTCCTGATGTTCTGGACCCGAGGCCCGACACCGAAAGTTTAGTTATTGCCGCGTTGGAACGCCCCTTTGATCGTGTTCTTGATCTAGGGACGGGATCTGGATGCGTTTTACTCAGCTTGTTAGCCGCCCGTCCGGACGCAAGGGGTGTTGGATCGGATGTGTCGGCGGCGGCGCTGGTGGTTGCGGCGCGCAATGCGGCGAAGCTAGAGATTGATCACCGCGTCGATTTGATTGTTTCGGACTGGTACGCTTCGATCTACGGACAGTTCGATTTGATCGTGTCGAACCCGCCCTACCTTGCGCTGGCCGAGATGGCGAGCCTTGCGCCGGAACTGTCATATGAGCCGCGCATTGCGTTGACGGACGGTGGCGACGGGTTGGGCTGTTACCGTGTGATTACGGCGGGGGCCGGGGAACATTTGACGGCAGGCGGGTGGCTGATGGTTGAAATCGGGCCAAGCCAGGGCGCGGCTGTCGTTGCAATGTTTGGGGCTGCCGGACTGGTGTGCGTGCAGATTCGCCATGATTTGGACGCCCGTGATCGCGTCGTTTTGGGCCAAAAGCCACTTTAACGCATCGATTCACAGATTTTTTCACAGAATCTACTTGCGATTAACACCATGAGCGGCATAGTCAGAGGGGTCGGATGGAACATGGCCCTTTGGTCCCGTCTCCGACACACGCCAGAACATCGCAAGCTCGCGAATTTGATTTGTCCCGCATGAGGTGGGATCGGGCTGCGACAGAAAACACAGGCTGGACTTCCTTTATGAAATCTTCTCGATCCCGTTCGCGGAATAAAAGCCGCAGCAACACCCGCCCGACGGGTGGTAATATTGTCAATCGAGTGTTTGACAGCTCCGGTCCTGAGGGCAAGGTGCGCGGCACGCCGCAGCAGATTGTCGAGAAATACACCCAGTTGCACCGCGATTCTTTGTTGGCGCGTGATTCGGTGAATTCGGAAAATTTCGCGCAACACGCAGAGCATTACACGCGTCTGTTGGCGGAGGCGCAAAAAGAGATTGATGCCAAACGCGAAGAGCAGGAAAAACACAATCGTGAGCGTCAGATTGAGCAAGATAAGCAAAATCGCGAGCGTCAAGCGGAGCGTGATCGGGAACGTGATGCCCGTATGAAGGCGCAAGAGGAGGCTGCTGCAGCGGCCCCTGCGCCGGCCCCTGCAGCAGCCCCTGCGCCGGTCCTTGTGCCCGCACCGGTCGAGCAACCCGTACAGATTGAAGATGGCGATTCAGGATTGGTGGAAACGCCAGAAGAAGCACCCAAGAAGCGCCGCACGCGCAAGCCCAAGACGCGACCCGATGAGCCACCTGAGGGTGGTCCAGCGTCCGAAGCGGCAGAATAATTTGAAGGCCCTCGGAGACGGGGGCCTTTTTCGTTTCGGGGGACGAAGAAGCTGTCGCTTTGCGCGTGCCGCGGGCGGGGGCGGGGGCGCATCGCCGGCGCGTAAGGAAAGAGGGGGCGTTGGCCTAGACGCGATGCGTCTTCCACGGAATATTTAAGAAACAAAGGCGGGATTAAGTCGCTTTGAGGGACCTTGCGAGGGCGCAGAAGCGTTGCACGTCGATCTGTTCGGCGCGGTCGGTGGGTTTTATATCGGCCGCGATGAGGTGGTCTTCGATGTCGGGACTGAGGCCTTTGAGCGAAGAGCGCAGCATTTTGCGGCGTTGGTTGAACGCGGTCGCCGTGATGTGTTGCAGCATGTTGGCGTCAGCCGGGAAACGCGGCTTCGCCAAAGCGGTGAGGTGGACCACCGCGCTTGAGACTTTTGGTGGCGGTGAGAAAGCTTCTGGTGGCAGGTTCATCACGATCTGCGCGTCTGTTCGCCATTGGCACAGGATCGCAAGGCGACCGTAGGCTTTAGAGCCGGGGGCGGCAGTGATGCGTTGTGCCACTTCGCGTTGGAACATCAGCGTCAGGCTGTCCCAATAGGGTGGCCAGTCTTGCGGGGTGAGCCAGCGGATCAGCAGTTCGGTGCCGATATTATAGGGCAGGTTGGCTGCAACACGGATTGGTGGTGTCAAATGGTCGAGCGGGTTGATGTCGAGTGCATCCCCGCACAGCACGGTCAGGCGGTCGGGGTAGGCGGATTGGATTTCGGCCAGCGCGGGCAGGCAGCGGTCGTCTTTTTCGATGGCAAGGACATGGCGTGCGCCCTCAGACAGCAAACCACGGGTCAGGCCACCGGGACCGGGGCCGATTTCGAGGACGTCGTGGTCTTCGTTGCGCCCTGACAGTCGCGCGATTTTCGCCGTCAAGTTCAGGTCGAGCAGGAAGTTTTGACCAAGTGATTTGCGCGCGGCAAGGCCGTGGCTGTCGATAACCTGTTTGAGGGTAGGGAGGCTGTCGATCGTCATGCTGCGGGCGCAGTTCTGGCACGGGCCATGTCAGCGGCCATGCGGATCGCGGCTATCATCGATGTCGCGTCAGCGGTGCCTGTTCCCGCGATGTCGAAGGCGGTGCCGTGATCTGGGGAGGTGCGCACGAACGGCAGGCCCAGCGTGATGTTAACGCCGCCCGAGAAATCCAGCGTTTTGATCGGGATCAGCGCTTGGTCGTGGTACATGCAGATCGCAGCGTCATAGGTCGCGCGGGCGGCTGGATGAAACATTGTATCGGCGGATAGCGGGCCTGTGATGGACAATCCTTCGGCGCGCAGGGCGTCGAGGGTCGGGGTGATCATTTCAATTTCTTCATGTCCCATCTTGCCGCCTTCGCCGGCGTGCGGGTTCAATCCTGCGACGGAGAGGCGCGGCTTTGCGATGCCGAAGTCGCGGATCAGGGCACTGTGGGTAATCAGGATTGTATCGGTCAGGGTTGCTGCTGTGAGCTTTTCAGGGACTTGTGCCAGCGGGATATGGATTGTGGCAGGTACAACCCGAAGCAACTCACTGGCAAGCATCATGACCACCGATGTGCGGCCTGCGAGGGCTGCGAGATATTCGGTGTGGCCGGGGTAGGCGAAGTCAGCACCGTCTATCAACGCCTGTTTGTGGATTGGTGCGGTGCACAGCGCGGTGCAGTCGCCCGATTGCACCAGTGCCACCGCGTCGGCAATAGAATCGATCACGGCTTGCGCGTGGCTGGGATCGGGTTGGCCTGCGACGCTCGTGGCACCGAAGTCGCGTTGCAGGACCGGAAAGGCGGTGGCGGTGATCGCGTCGCGGGCGGATGTGACCGCCTGCCATTTAGTGCCGTCGGGCAGGTGGGCCGGATCGCCGATCCAAACCATGGGAATGTCTTTACCCACCGCATTCCAAGCGGTGACGGCGATTTCGGGGCCGATGCCTGCCGGTTCGCCGCAGCTGATAGCGATAGGTCTGCGAGTGGTGTTCATGCGTTAGTTAAAAGTGATTGTTGCGGCAGCCCGCAGGTCGGCGAGCAGGGCGTCTGCATAAGTGTTCAAGCGTTGCGTGCGCAGCTGACCGCGGATGGTTTCGCGATCAACGCCATCGCCCAGTGCAGGCGTGCGGCCACACATCATCAAGAACACCAGCGTTTCGCCATTGGCGCGGGTCAGTACATATGATGTTTCGCCAGTGTCGAGTTTTGCAAGTTCCATCGCCACGTCCGCAGGGATGTCGGAGGGCGGCAGAACGTCGCGTTCCAGCAGATCGGCAGGCAGGCCATGGGAGACACCGTAAAGGTCATCGCAGGTTTCAACGCGGGCATCGATGCGGTGGGCTTCGGCCAACCCACGATCGCTAAGACCGCCCGCGATGTGAAAAGCAGCGTATTCAATCGCGGCCGGTTCGGGTGCTGCGCGCGGCACTTCGCGTAAACCGCGCATTTGGAACAGGGCCACGCCATCGGTGATCGGGATCGGTGCGGTGACTTCACCGGGTGCAAGATTGAGCAGAAGCCCACGCAGTCCCGCCGGGTAATTCGAGATTGGCAGCCAGTCGAGGCGGCCACCACGTGTTCTGGACGGCAGCGCAGACACGCTGCGCGCCTCGGCTTCGAACGCGGATGTGGTGGTCAATTGTGCGATGCGTTCTGCCGTTGCCATGGCCTGTTGCGCACTTTCCGCAGGGGCCGGAATAATGATTTCGTTGAGCAGCACTTCGATGCTAGAGGACGCGCCAGATTGACCAAGGGCAAGGTCGATATCAGCCTCAGAGACTTGGGCGCTGTCGTTGAAACGCGTTCGGATAAAGTCGCGCCAGCTGACGTTGACGCGGACAAAATCGCGAAACGTTTCCTCTGCTACACCGGACTGGCCGAGCATGGTGATGAACTGGTCGAGTTCCAAGTTTGCACGGGTGGCAAATTCTGTCATCGCTAAAACAAGGCCTTCGTCAGTGATGCGCAATCTGGCAGAATCCAGCGCCTCAAGCTTGAGGCGTTCTTGGATCAGTTGTTCATGCGCAGTGTCTTCGAGATTACCGGGCGTGCGGAAGGCGAGCAGCAAGGCGACACGTTGGTCGATTTCAAATTCGCTCACGACGCTGTCGTTGACGATGATGGCGGGGGCAAATTGGGCCGCCGTCATGTTGGGTGACAACAAGGCCAAGGTCGTGGCCGATGTAATGGCGAGTGCAGATATCAGAGCGCGCATCGAAATCCTCGTTTTTATTAACTACTCGGGTCGTTTATGTTGTCGGTATCGTCAGTTGGTGCAGCGGTGGGACGCGGCGTCAAAGGTGCGTCCGGCGCTAAAGCCGTTCAACCCAACCGACAGACCGAAATCCGTGCTTGGGGTAAGTGTAGTGGAAGTCGTGAAGCGACGCGACACCGAAAAATCAACCGTCACACATTCGTTTTGCCAACCGATTTGCAGGCCGGTGCTGGTGGGCGCGTTTGCCATCACGTCATAGCGTGCGTCTAGCCCCATCGACCAGATTTGATCAAAGCGGTAGGTTGTGTCGATGGTCCATTCGGACACGCTCGATGGGCGGGATTCATCCATATCAGCGGGCAAGAAAATGTAGCTGGCCGCGAGGTCCAGTTTGCGGCTGTTCCAGCCCACCCGGGCTTCGGATTTTGTGACGTCAAAGCTGTCGTTGAGCAGCAGCCGACTGTCGATGGCAAAGCCTGCGGGCGTGCGCAACTGGCCCGCGATCAGCCAGTCGGACACGGCTTCGCGCAAGCCCGAGGTGAGCGAGAAGTTCAAATCGGGTGCGTCGCGCGACACACGCCCGACGGTCATGGTGCTGTCCCATCCACCAGCCCCGATGCGCGTCCATGACAGGCCAGCCGCCCCCCGCAGCCCGGTTTCGACGGCGTCTTCGCCGGAAAAGTGCGACAGGGCCAGCAGGTTGGCTTGGTCGAATTCGGTGGCGGTGCTGTCTTCGTTGGTGACAGCGCCGCCCTGCACGCCAGCCCACGCCAGTTGTAAGAAGGGTTCTAGCACATGGGTCGCGCCGCTGCCTTGGCGGATCAGCGGGTAGCGCAGGGTCGTTTGGCCATAGATTGTTGAACGCAGGGTGTCGCCCACCAGAGTGTCGTCGCTGATGTCGTAATAGTCCAGATCGGCGCCGAACGTGCCATCGACAACCAGCCCGGACCCCATGATCCGATCCCCGCGCCACGCCGCGCCAATACCAATGCGGGCCACGTCACGCCCTGCCATATCCTTTGGGGTTGTCCGTGGGGCGTCAGTTGTGCGGTAATGGCTTTGCTGATCGGACGTTAATGTTAGCGTGCCGCCCCAGCTAGGGGTGACGCGGCGTTCCCAGCTGATGTCGGTCAGCAGGGGCGGCAATGTGGCGGAATCTTCGCCTGTCCGCAGCGAGGCATGATGGGTCAGCGACGCCTGTGTCAGGTAGCGATCACGCACCCGTTGCAATGCGATTTCACTATCGAGTCGGTCTTTACCGGAATAACCATATTCCAGCAGATACGCATCATCTGAGGTGACTTCGACGTCAAAACGCAGCGTTATGTCAGACCCGAGATCGAAAATTCCGTTGGCAAAAACATAGGCACGCGGGGCGTCCATAAGATCGTCATTGGTCACTGCGGCCTCGATCGAAATGTTACTGCGCAGGAACGCTTGACGGTAAGCGGATTCGAGCGTTGTAGTCGATGTCGAAAGATAAGGTGTCAGCGTCAGGTCGCGGTGATCGCCCAACTTGATGAAATAGGGCAGTTTGAATCCGGTGCCCAATGTTTCAGAAGATTTAAGGCTCGGGATCAGCAGACCCGTCGCGCGGGTTAACGTCGGGTCGGGCAAGCGCATGCGCGGGATGTAAAAGATTGGTACGCCGGCAACATGAAAGGCCGCGTCGTCAAAGTAGAGCTGGCGTTCGCCCTGATCGTGAATGATCCGCCGGGCGCGGATTTCCCACAGCGGCGTTTCGCCATTGGCACAGATATGGCAAGACGTGGCGGCAACTTGATAAAGTTGCGTGTAACGGCCATCGACACGGTCAGCCTGGGTCGCAGACAGTTGCAGTTGTTGATCCAGCACCAGCCGCGCGCCGCGCAGGATGCCGTTTTCCAATTGCGGGTCCAGCGATGCGGTGTCCGCCGTTAGGATCGTGCCGTCTCGTGTGACGATGAACACGGGCCCATCAATTGTCAGCTGGTCTGCGACCTGATCGAACGTGATACGGCGCGCAGACAGGCGGGTGCCGTCAAAGAAGACTTCGACATTGCCTTCCGCGATCAATTGCTGCCCGCCCGCGGGAACAAACACCGTATCGGCCACAAGGGTTGCAGCACCTTGCGCTGAGGCGAGTTCAGGGGTCATGAGCGGCAGCAATGTCAGGAGGAAAACAAGAATAAATCGCATCAGCCGTCCTCTAGATGCAGCAACAAGCCAAGGGATCCGGCGATCGCCGCGAGTGGGGGCGCCCATGCCGCGAGACCTGCGGAGATCTGCCCGTTCTCACCCAAGATTTGCGCGAAATTGCGCAAGAAGAACAGTGCAAAACAGATCAGGATTGCGGCCAGCACCATGACGCCCGTGCGCCCACCGCGCTGATGGCGCATCGTAAAGCCCGCGCCTATCAGAACCATCGCCAGCAAAAAGGCAGGTTGCGCGAGTTCCATTTGCAGCCAGACTTGATGGCGGGTTGCTGAAAAACCTGCGACCTCAAGTCGGTCAATGAAGGCGGGCAATTCCCAGATCGCAATTGAGGATGGTACGCCGAAACTGTCGCGGATTTCATCCGCAGTGAGGGTGGACGGGATGCGCAGGGTGGTGTGGATTGTGGCCACACTTTCGGCGACGCGGTTACCGACCAGTGGCCATACTTTGGCGTCTGTTAGATCCCAAGCGCCGATGGTCAGGTTGGCCGTCGCGGCTTCGATCCGGCGGGTTGGGTGGCCTGTTTTAGAAAACCTGATGAACGTCACGTCCTGCAATTGCGTCCCGTCCAGATTAGCGCCGCCAGCACGAATAACGGTTTGGCTATTGTCATCGCCCTGGCGCAACCACAACCCGTTTTCCGAGATCGCCAGCACCGATGGCGCGTCTGATCGCAACGTGGTTTTACGAGCCTCGAATTCTTTTGATGTGGCAGCAACGAGAGGGTTAAATACGCCGATGGTGATCGCGCCTATTATGACCGTCACGATCAGTGGGGCGACAAGTGCACGCAGGGCGGATCGTCCCGCCGCACGAGAAACGATTAATTCGGATGATCGCGCAAGGCCAAGGAACGTCGCCACCGTCGCCAGTACCATGATGAGTGGTAAAATATCGTAGAGAAGGCTCGGAAGTTTAAGAAGGCTAAGTTGCAGCATGTCGCCAAGGCTGGCCTCGCCGCCGTATCTGCGCAGTTGTTCGACCAGATCAATCAGCAGCATCAACACGAAGAACCCGCCAAATGTGGCGGTGAATGTCCACGCGAAACGGCGCGCAAAGTAGCGGTGCAGTATCATATGCGCGCGCCTTGAGAATAGGTTTTTGGGCGTCGTTTGAAGAAATACGGACGTGCCGCAATGTGCAGCAGGATTGCGGAAATTACCACGCCACCGATCCCCGCAAGGTAGACAAATGGCCAAAGTGCCGGATTTGCGCGCGCGATACTGGTGCCTGTGCTTTCGAGAATCTTAAGCAGGATCACTAAGCCGACAGCAAACAAAATATTGCGCCACAGTCCAAAGCGGCTGAAGCCACCAACGACCAGCGCCGAAAAACCCACAAGTCCAGCCACAAATCCCAATGCGGCTTGCGCGATGCGATCGTGGCCGCGCAGTTTCAATTCGTAACCAGTTTTGTTGGTGGCAGCAATTGCAGCAGCACTAGGGCGCAGCAGGGCCAATGTGGACAGGCCATTGACGGAAACTCTGCGGACGAACTCATCGTTCATCAACGCGCCGACGTCATAGACGAAATCTGCAAAACCAGTGGTGAGGAGGCGGTTGGTTTCATGGTCTAGCGTTTGCGTCAGTCCGTCGATCATCACCAATTGTGGGCCGTTTTCAGTGCGCACAAGATAAGCACGGGCAGCGGTATAGGTGGTGCGTCGGGTCGGGTCTGTGGATTCGGAGATGAAAATGTCCAGCATCTCACCGCTGGGCGTGAGTTCACGGATGTAGAACGTCACATCGTCTGATGGTGTTAGAAATTCACCGGGAGTCAACAGACGCGCAGTCATGGTTTGCGAAATTTCAGATTGGCGAGAGGTCAGTTGTTCGGTCGATAGTGGGACGAGAATATGGGTCAGCACCGACATCAATGCAGCCACAATCAGGCCGAAATAAATGATGGGGCGTGCCAGCCGGAACGGTGAATAACCCGTGGCCTGCACGACCGTCAGTTCGGAGTCCGATGACATGCGGTTGGTGACGTAAACTGCGGCCACAAACGCCGACAGCGGCAACACGATCCGGATAACGCTGGGCAGGGACAGCGATGTCAGTTCAAGAAACACCCACGCCGATTGGCCATCTGCAATCAGGCGATCAAACAGGCGCACAGCCCTATTGATCCAGTAGATCACTACCAGAATAAGGGAAAAGAACCCAAACAAGACAAGGAGTTGCGACAGCATATAGCGGTCAAATCGCGCCAAGCGTTCATCCCCCCTTTGTTCGATGCCCCAAGCAGTGCCCCGTTGCTAGCGCATTTGGCCCGTGGACCCAAGTCCTGTCTGGCGTTTGGGTGGGTGGCAAGCTAGCTATTGCTTAAACGTAAAATCCCAAACCAAACAGGTGATCTATGACCGACCTTGCAATGCTGAAAATCTCTGAAACCAACTTGGATGAATTGGCAACCCACGCGGGCGCGATTGCGATTTTCGCGACGCCTGATGGCAAACTGGGTTTGGCAGCACGCAAGCTGAACGCGTTGACTAAAAAGGCTGTCGCGCGGGCGGTTGAAAGTACGCAGTTTGAAAAGCTCAAAACCGGTGATGCGATTGCACTGTCGTTTCCGGCAGGGATTGCCGCTGCAAAGGTGATCGTGGTGAAGCTGGGGCGGCGGCCGTCGGTTGAAGACGCCCGCAAAGCAGGGGCGTCAATCGCTAAGGCGCGTGGCGAGGCCGATGTGCTGATTTTGGGCGGCAACATAGGCCGAATGGAAGACGTGGCCCTGGGCACGGCGCTGCGCAGCTATACGTTTACGCCCCACAAAACCGGTGACAAAGATACGCTTGGCGCAATTGAGGTGATGGTGACAGCGCCCAGCGATCTGCAAGCGGCGGCTGACGTGGCGATGGCCGTGGCACAAGGCGTTGTTTTCACACGTGATTTGACAAACGAGCCTGCAAATGTGCTGACCACTACAGAATTCGCCGATCGCTTGGTCGAACTGGAAAACCTCGGCATGACAGTCGAGGTTCTGGAAGAAGACGCGTTGGAAGAGCTTGGGATGGGATCGCTGCTCTGTGTCGGTCTTGGGTCCGCGAGCCCGTCTAAAGTGGTGGTGATGCAGTGGAATGGCGGTGGCGACGAGGCGCCGTTCGCGCTGGTCGGCAAGGGCGTCGTGTTTGACACGGGCGGCATTTCACTGAAACCTGCGGGTGGCATGGAAGACATGACCATGGATATGGGCGGCGCGGGCGTTGTGGCGGGTGTGATGAAAACGTTGGCGCTGCGCAAAGCCCGCGCGAATGTTGTTGGGCTCGTGGGACTGGTCGAAAATATGCCGTCTGATCGGGCGACGCGCCCCGGTGATGTGGTCACATCAATGAAGGGCGACACGATTGAGGTCATCAACACAGACGCCGAAGGGCGTTTGGTTTTGGCTGATGTGGTCTGGTATGCACAGGACCGGTTTAAGCCCACGGGTGTGATCAATCTAGCGACCCTGACGGGTGCGGTGATTGTGGCGTTGGGCCATGAAAATGCCGGCGTGTTTTCCAACAATGATGACCTGACAAACGGTTTCATGAAAGCGGCGCAGGCCGAGGGTGAGGGCGCGTGGCGGTTGCCGATGTCGGCGGCGTATGATGCCAAATTGAAAAGCCGGATCGCTGATGTGAAGAACGTCGGCGGACGCGAAGCTGGGTCAATTACAGCAGCGCAGTTCATCAAGCGGTTCATCAAAGATGACATGCCTTGGATCCATCTGGATATTGCGGGTGTGGCGTCGGTAAAGGCCGAAACTGCGTTGGCACCGGTTGGTGCTACGGGGTGGGGCGTCATGGCGCTAAATCGTTTTATAGCAGATGGTTACGAAGCGGGATAAATGTGAAATATGGTAGCTGAATCGCCATTTTCTGCCTCTCGCCGTGCTCGAATGCGAATGGTGATTAGATTTTTTTGAAACAGGATTAACACAGTGGGCTCTGTCTATTTCTATCATCTCACCAGCGCATCGGTGGAACAGACGCTGCCGATGTTGCTGAACAAATCCCGCGACGCGGGATGGGTGGTTGAGGTGCGTGGGCGTGATAAAGGGGCGATGGAACGGCTTGATCAAGCGCTGTGGGGCGGTCCGGCTGAGGCGTTTTTACCGCATGGATTGGCGGGCGGCGATCATGACGCTGAGCAGCCGATTTTGCTGACTTACGCAACGGGTGCTGGCCATACACCGACCTGTCTGATGTCGGTGCATGGCGCCGATATCAGTGCGGACGAGGCGCACGCGGCACAACGGAGCTGTGTGCTGTTTGACGGCCATGACGGCGACGCCTTGGCCCACGCGCGGGTGCAGTGGAAAACCCTAAAGGACGCGGGCTGTTCGGCGCAGTATTGGAGCCAAGCGGCAGGGAAATGGGAAAAGAAAGCCGAGACGTAATCAGCGGTTCAAAATCAACACATCGCGGCGGATTTCGATGGATTCAAATCGGCTGAGGTAAGACATGCCGAGCAGGGAGTTTTCCATTTGGCCACTGTTCACGCTGGCGCGCACCTGCGTGTCGCTGATGTCACCGAGGTCAACACGGTCAAGTCTGACGGGCGCTGTCGCAACTTCGCCGTTCGCGGTTTGGGCGATGCCAATGTAGGCAAGGGTGTCGGGGTTGAGACCGACGCGGGCAGCGTCCGCTTGATTTAACACAACTTGGCTTGCACCTGTATCGACCAAGAAATCGACGTCTATACCGTTGATTTGCAAAGTTAATCTAAAATGGTTGTCGCGGCCTTTGGGGACTTCGACGCGGGCTTCAGTGAAGGTGGCCTGATGCTGGAAAAAGCTGCGGCTGATTTCGTCCCATCCGCCCGCACCAAAGATCACACTGCCAAAAATCAAGACCCAGATAAGGGCGTTGCGCATCCTCGCCGACTTGAACAAGGAGCCGAAAAGCGACAGGCTAAGTATAAGCAGCAGGGCGATTCCTACAATTTTTCCAACATCCATACCCAGCATATAGGGCTAGGTTCCCAAACCAAAAGAGCGCAGCCCGTCGAGAACGAATTGCACGGACAGCGCGGCCAGTAGCATCCCCAACAGGCGGGTGACGACGGTGATGCCGGTTTTACCAAGCAGACGTTCAATGGTGCTGGCGCTGAGGAACATCAAAAATACCAAGGCCATAATTGCCAGCAGTACGCCCATGACGGCGGCATAGTCTTTGGTGCCTTCCGTTTGGCCGACCAGCAGGATGATTGTAGTGATCGACCCCGGGCCCGCGATGAGGGGGATCGCGAGCGGGAAGACGGATGGATCGTCATCGTCGATGTCTTCTTCTTCAGCGCGGTCTTCGCGGCGTTTTTGGCGGCGTTCAAACAGCATGTCGAGCGCTGTAAGGAACAGCAATATGCCGCCCGCAATTCGGAATGCGGGCATTGAGATACCAGCGAAAGCCAAGATGTTGTGACCGAATATCGAGAACACCAGCAAGATGCCAATCGACACAACGCAGGCGCGGATCGCGATGGCGCGGCGTTTCTGCGTCGACATTCCAGCGGTGAGTGCCACGAAAAGTGGCGCCAGACCGATGGGGTCGATCACGACAAACAACGCGACGAAGGCGGTGATGAGGAATTGCGGGTCCATGACAGTGATCCTTTACCGGTCGCCCGTGGATCGCAAGGCTGGGACGCTCCGCGGGAGATATTTATGAGACAAAGACAGAGCGTAGCAGAGGCAGAAGAAGAAGAGAGTTAAGGCTTGTCGGCAGCGTCCAGCCTTTCGAGGGCGATCATCCACAGGCTTTCGGCCTTTTTCAGAGCCTCGCGGATTTCGGCGTATTTGCGATTCCATGTTTCAAGTTCACCGACGCGGGCATCTTCGTAAAGCGCAGGATCGGCAAGTTTCTTGGACAGTTTATCGGCCATATCATTAATTTTATTGACACGGTCTTCGCATTTGCGCACGTCGGCTTTCATTGCCAGCAGTTGTTCGCGGGACGCTTTGGGCTTTGCGGGTTTTGGTGGTTTGGCCTTGTCAGCTTTGCGCGTATCCGGCGTTAGCAACATACGGCGGTAGGCCGGAAGGTCATCGTCATAGGTGGTGACGCGGCCGTCTTTGACCAGCCAGAGGCGATCCGCGACGAGGGACAGCAGGTGCATGTCGTGGCTAACAAGGATCACAGCGCCTGTGTATGCGGTCAGCGCTTCGACGAGGGCTTCGCGCGATTGGATGTCGAGGTGGTTGGTTGGTTCGTCCAGAATCAGCAGATGCGGCGCGTCAATGGTGGCCAGTAACAGTGACAGGCGGGCTTTTTGACCACCCGAAAGGCGACCGACTTCGGTGTCGGCCTGATCGGCGCCAAGGCCAAATCCGGCAAGACGCGCACGCAGGCGGGCCGGGCCTTCGGCGGCGCGTACGCGGAACAGGTGTTCTAGCGGGGTCTCATCAACGTAGAGTTCATCGACCTGATGTTGGGCGAAGAAACCGATGCGCAGTTTGTTGGAAGACGAAAATTTGCCACCCATCTTTTCAAGGCGACCCGACAGCAGTTTGGACAGCGTGGATTTACCTTCGCCGTTGCGCCCAAGCAACGCGATGCGGTCGTCTTGGTCGATCCGCAGGTCGAGTTTATCCAACACGATCGTGTCACCGTAGCCGACAGATACGCCTTCGGTGGCAATGATTGGTGGCGACAGTTCTTCGGGCTTGGGGAACGTGAAAACAGTGCGTGCCGCATCTTCTGGCATGCGGATTGTTTCCATTTTTTCGAGGGCTTTTACGCGTGACTGCGCCTGTTTTGCCTTGGATGCTTTGGCTTTGAAGCGATCAACAAAGGCCTGTAGGTGGGCCCGCTTGAGGTCTTGTTTCTTGGCAGCTGATGCAACCAACGCACGCTTTTCGGCGCGCTGTTTGACAAACATATCGTAATTGCCAGTGTAATAGATCAGGCCCTTGTCTTCGAGGTGCAGGATACCGCCCACGGAGCGGTTCAGCAATTCGCGGTCGTGGCTGACGATCAAAACCGTGTGGGGATATTTCACCAGATAGTTTTCAAGCCACAGCGCGCCCTCAAGGTCGAGGTAGTTTGTCGGTTCGTCGAGCAGCAACAGGTCGGGTTCGCTGAACAGCACGGCCGCAAGCGCGACGCGCATGCGCCAACCGCCCGAAAACGCCGAACAGGGTTGCAGTTGTTCAGGGGCGGTGAAGCCGAGACCCTTGAGGATTGAGGAGGCGCGCGCTTCGGCGGACCATGCGTCAATATCCGTAAGTCGGGTCTGAACGTCTGCGATGCGGGTGGGGTCGGTTGCGGTTTCGGCCTCAGCCAGCAGGTTCACCCGTTCAACGTCTGCGGCCAGAACTGTGTTGAGGAGCGACACTTCGTTGCCCGGCACTTCTTGAGAGACACCGCCAATTTTCCAGCCTTTGGGCATGGAAATCCCGCCCGTGTCCAAGACCATTTCACCACGAATAATGCGGAACAGCGTGGTTTTACCCGTGCCATTGCGCCCGACAAGGCCAACCTTATGGCCCGTCGGAATCGTGACGGTGGTGTTTTCAATCAGGGTACGGCCCTGCACGGAATATGTGATTTCTGAAATGCGTAACATGGAGGGGCATTGCCATGGTGCGGGGCGGCGGTCAATCAGGTGTTTTCAACGCTTGGGCTCCGTGCTAGCAGGCGCGCAAATCTTTCATCCTAAACGAGGTACACTCAATGGCTATCCAGCGCACATTTTCGATCATTAAACCAGACGCCACAAAGCGTAACCTGACAGGCGCGATTGTCGCAAAATTTGAGGCCGCAGGCCTTCGCATCATCGCATCTAAGCGCATTCAGCTTTCACTGGCACAGGCGCAAGAGTTTTATGGCGTGCATTCCGAGCGCCCGTTCTTTGGCGAACTGACCGAATTCATGGTTTCCGAGCCTATTGTTGTTCAGGTTCTTGAAGGCGAAGACGCGATTGCGAAAAACCGCGAAGTTATGGGCGCGACGAACCCTGCCGACGCCGCTGACGGCACAATCCGCAAAGAATTCGCGCTGAGCATCGGCGAGAATTCCGTGCATGGGTCGGACGCGCCTGAAACGGCTGCAGAAGAAATCGCTTACTTCTTCTCTGGTCTTGAGCTGGTCGGCTAAGCCACCTAGCGTTCGAAATTATGGGCCTCGTCGGTGTGATCCGGCGGGGCCTTTTTCGTTTGAGTACCTGCGTCCATTCAAGGATCTTCCGCATGCCACTTTTCGTGCTGATCGCCGTTGTTATGATGAATTTCGCCGCCAATTCCGTGCTCAGCCGCGCTGGGATTTACCTGTTTGGTATGGACCCGTTGCTATTTTCAGGCATTCGGTTGGGGTCGGGGGCGGTGATGTTGGCGGCTTTGGTCAGTTTGCGCGGAGGGTGGCCGGCCCTGGACCGTGCGCGCAGTCTGACGGCGGGTGCGTTGTTAATATACTTGGTGCCGTTTTCGCTGGCCTACCTGACGTTGCCGTCGGGTGTGGGCGCGTTGATCCTGTTTGGGGTCGTGCAGATCACGATGTTTGCCGGATCTGCCTTGGCAGGCACGCAGCCGACGCTGCGCCAATGGCTGGGCATGGGAATCGCGATGGCGGGATTGGGCTGGCTGCTTTGGCCGTCCGAGACATTGGCGTTAGACGGGCTTGGTGTCGCGTTCATGGCTTTGGCAGGCGTCGGCTGGGGCGTGTTTTCGCTGCGTGGACGCGGATCGCGCGATCCGTTGGCGGATATGGGGCTGAGCTTTGTTGTGTTGCTGCCCGCCGCGTTTGTGTTGATGCTATTGGGTGGCGGTTGGTCGCCGGCTGGCGCGGTGGTCGCGGTGGTGTGTGGTGGTGTGACGTCCGGCCTTGGCTATGCGCTGTGGTACCGCGTTTTACCACAGATCGCCGCGACAACAGGGGCGGTGGCGCAGCTAAGTGTGCCGGTCATCGCAATCATCGCGGGCGCAGTTTTGTTGGGTGAGGTCGTCACATTTGATATCGTGATGGCGTCAATGGTGGTGCTGGGCGGGATCGGGGTGGCGGTGATGCGACGCTAATTTATATCGCGCACTAGCAGTCGCGACGCACTTCGCGGTTTCGCAGTCCGGTTTCAACCAACAAACAGCGATCGCGGGCTTCGTAGTAATATCCACGTGCGTACCATCCCACGGCGGTATCGATATCTCCGTCCGAGATCAGCCACGCGCCGCGCAGATAACGCCCCGCATAGATCAGGTTGGTTTCTGCGATCAGAAGTTCGCTTGGCGCGCCAGTAAACCCCATGCCCCGCGCGGTTTGCGGTAAAATCTGCATCAATCCGTAGTAGGGCCCATTGCGGGCCTGCGCGCGGTAGTCGCTTTCGCGCTGGATGACCGCGTGAAGCAGGGCTTCGGGGATCTCATGGATCGCCGCATATTTCACGATCAGCGCGCGCATTTGCGGCGTTTCATTCGGATAAAGGGCGGCTTGCGGCGCGCGTTCGGGGGCTTGGGAACACGCCGTCAGCGCAAGACCAAAAATAAGTAGGAGGTATTTCATACCACAACCTTAGTGGTTCGGGGTTGGGCGCAACAGTGGATCGGTTCTGGCCGCGCGATTTATTGCCGATCAATCAGGCCGATCTGATCCATGAAAGCGTCCAGTTCAGATTTGGCGGTGTTGAAATGCGCGGCTTTCAAAGCGTCGAAGGTCATGCGCAGCGCCTTCTTTTCTTCTCCCTTGCAATCGTTCCACGGGCGGCCCTGTAACGCCATGTGCAAGGTGTAATAGCCGATGAAATGCGGTGGGTTTCCGGTTTGCAAAAGCCGCGCATATGCCGCGTCCGCGCCCATGTTACGCAGGTCTTGCGCTGTCATGATGCCAGCTGCGTTGTACATTGCTTGTGATGCGGGACCGATGTTTCTGATGGTCGATATTGCTGCCATCTTCGAACCCTAACGTGGGGTCGATAAAAGGACCAGTGGGTCGGCGGCGCGGGTGAGGGAGGACACCTCGCCAGCGTGTTCACTGATCGGCTTTACGCTACCTGACCAAAGAGATCAGCGGCGCAGACGTAAAACGAATTGCTCGAACCTAAATGCTCGCGAAGTCTTTGAAGAGGACAGGCTTGAAGACGGTGGGCTTGGGCGGTTCTGGGCGGCGCCGCGTATAATGGGGCGACGGTTGCGGGGGCGATGGAATTGGCGTTTGGGGTTGCGTCGGCATGGTGCGGTTCCTCTTTGCCTTTGGTGTCAGCCTCATGACGGTCGGAAAAACCGTCTAAATACTGGCCTGCTGTTGTGCCATGATGACACCTAAGCACGCGATGAAGGTCCCGGCGCGGCGCTATTATGGCAAAAATGGGGCACTTGGGTCTGCTTGCCGCGTAAAAGCAGGATCGTGGGCGCAATAGCAGGCACCCTGTGGGGCATTTGGAGGGTAAATCTGTAGATCACTCGTATTATGTTGATGTTCGGTTCAGCTTTGCCGCTAAATGTCATGCCAATGCCCATATATAGACGGCCTTGCTGCCGCATCCGGTTGAGAGTCATTTCGATGACCTGCTTGGGCGGGGAATGAGCAACACATTCTTAAAACATCTACCTAGGATTGCGCCGACAGTAGCTATTTTGGCCGTTGGGTCTGGACGTGGCTTTGGGTGCTGGTACGACAGTTGTGCAACCAGCGAGCGACGAACTAGGCGTCGATTGAATATGCATCGCGCTGGATGAGCGTGAACAAAACCGATATGGCACTGGCATCGCAACTGGCAGGGATCGTCGCGAACTGTCCCGAGGCGCGTCTGCTTCTTGGTGGGCCAACACAGCAGTATCTCATAAACGCCAAACCATCGTGTCTGGTGTTTATTTTTGTGCTGTTTTTGCGGCAAGATATTCATCACTTCGCTTCGGTAGGTAATCCAAAGACCAAGTATCCTTAGTAAACTGCGAAAATGGGCCTATCGCTCATTGCGCCTCGTTTCGGTTCGGGTCATGCTGCTTGGATGGTTAAAACAAAGTTTTTTGACGAAATGCGATCTGGTGATGGCGCGCGTGAACCCTATGCAAAGTACGACGCGTGGTTTGCCCAGCAGAACAATGAACGCTTGGCGCAAAAGTCCGCCGAGGCCGAAGCGTTCTTTATGCGAACCGGTATCACGTTCAACGTGTATGGCCAGTCCGACGCAGAAGAACGGCTGATTCCGTTTGATCTGGTTCCGCGTATAATCTCAGACAAGGAATGGACAAAGCTGTCCAAAGGCATCGAGCAACGCGTCTATGCGATCAATGCGTTCTTGCATGATGTTTATAACAGACAGGAAATTCTGCGGGCTGGTATTGTACCAACTGAACTGATCGCCAACAACGACGCGTTCTTGCCGCAGATGATGGATTTCACGCCACCGGGCGGGATTTATACCCACATTGTTGGCACTGATATTGTGCGCACTGGGCCTGATGATTTCTTTGTGCTCGAAGACAATGCGCGCACCCCGTCGGGCGTGAGCTATATGCTGGAAAATCGCGAGACCATGCTGCAGATGTTCCCCGAATTGTTCGCATCAATCAAGGTTAAGCCGGTCAGCGATTACCCGAAAAACCTGCGCCGCGCGCTTGAGGCGTCAGCGCCACCGTCTTGCAAGGGGCGGCCCTGTGTTGTGGTTCTGACGCCGGGGATTCACAATTCAGCCTATTACGAACACAGCTTTCTGGCTGATCAGATGGGTGTTGAACTGGTTGAAGGCCATGATCTGAAAGTTGTGGACGGTCATATCGCTATGCGCACCACGCGCGGTTACAAAGTGATCGACGTGATTTATCGCCGTGTGGATGATGAATTCCTTGATCCGCTGACGTTCAATCCGACGTCGATGCTGGGCGTTCCGGGCATCATGGATGTCTACCGTGCGGGCAATATCACGATCACTAATGCGCCGGGAACAGGTGTTGCGGATGACAAAGCGATCTATAGTTATATGCCTGACATTGTTAAGTTTTATACGGGCGAACGGGCGATTCTGAAGAACGTCGAAACCTATCGATGTTCCGAACCGGACACGCTGAAATATGTTCTTGATAACCTTGCTGATCTGGTTGTTAAAGAAGTGCACGGATCTGGTGGCTACGGCATGCTTGTGGGGCCTGCTGCCAGCAAAAAAGAAGTTGCGGACTTTGCAGTGAAATTGAAAGCGCGGCCTTCGAACTATATCGCGCAGCCAACGCTGGCGCTGTCGACCGTGCCGATTTTCACCGATGCAGGTCTTGCGCCGCGTCACGTCGATTTGCGCCCGTTTGCGTTGATGTCACCGAAGGGCGTTAACATCACACCAGGTGGCTTGACGCGGGTGGCGTTGGCCGAAGGGTCGCTGGTGGTGAATTCATCGCAAGGCGGTGGCACCAAAGATACGTGGGTATTGGAAGACTGATGCTGGGAAAAACCGCAGGTGGTCTGTACTGGATGTTCCGCTACCTTGAGCGGGCGGAAAATACCGCGCGCTTGATCGAAGCTGGATTTCGCATTGCGCTGACACGGTCTGATGATGCCGAAGCTGAATGGAAATCAGTGATTGTGACGCTGGCCAGTCAAGCCAAATACAAGACCAAACATACAAGGTATGACAGCACGCAGGTGGTTGATTTTCTGTTGCGCGACCAGACCAATTCCGGTTCAGTTTTGTCGATGGTCAAATCCGCACGCGACAACGCGCGCTTGACCCGCACAGCCCTGACGACCGAAGTCTGGTATGCCGTCAACGACACGTGGATGTTGTTGAAAGAATTGCTAAAAAACCAAATTCCCGAGACCGAGCTTCCAGCCGTGCTTGCTACGATCCGCCAGCAATCGGCCTTGGTGCGCGGTGCGCTGGTTGGGACGATGTTGCGCAATGATATGTATTATTTCTGTCGCCTTGGCACCGCCCTTGAACGGATGGACAACACGGCGCGAATTATTGATGTGAAATACTATGCGCTGCTGCCGTCGCCGGCGTTTGTCGGCAGTAAGATGGACAATGTGCAGTGGGAAACCCTGTTGCGGTCCGTGTCAGCACACCGCGCTTTTCGTTGGGCCGTTGACGATGACTTTGCAGCGCCTGCTATTGCCAAGTTTTTGATCTTGGACGACCGTATGCCGCGGTCGCTAGCGTTTTGTGCGGGCGAGATCACTAAGAACCTTGACCATTTATCGGACAGCTATGGCGAGAGACTTGGATCGAACGATCAGGCGGATGCGCTTCAGGCCTTGTTTAAGGGCCGTGATATCGGGTCAATTTTTGAAGAGGGTCTGCACCAGTTTGTAACCCGTGTCATTGGGGAGACGTCGCGATTGGCGGGTCAAATCGAAGGGGACTACCGGTTCACCGGCTAAATGAAACTGCACATCAGCCATAAAACGGATTACGCCTACAGCATACCCGTAGGGTACGCGCTGCAAAAGGTGCGCCTGCGCCCACTGACAAATCCGCTTCAAACGGTGCTGGATTGGAAGATCACCGTCAACGGCGGTAAAATCGAAACCGGATACTCGGATCACTACGGCAACCATGTTGATCTGTGTAGTATCCAACAGGGCGGGCAATCGTTGCAGATTGTTGCTCGTGGAACGGTTGAAACTGTCCCAACGAGCGGTGTGCTGGGCATGGTTTATGGCCGCGCACCGCTTTGGCATTTCTTGCAGGCAACTGATAAGACGATGGCAGGTGACAGGGTTAAGGCGCTTGCAAAGTTGATC
Source organism: Octadecabacter antarcticus 307 (assembly GCF_000155675.2). Lineage (GTDB taxonomy): Bacteria > Pseudomonadota > Alphaproteobacteria > Rhodobacterales > Rhodobacteraceae > Octadecabacter > Octadecabacter antarcticus. The sequence goes on along the minus strand of NC_020911.1, from coordinate 2,707,021 downwards.
GGCCAAGAAGGGTCGGTTCTGGACGGGTTGCATGCGATGTCTGCGGCTGTGCTGGGTGCTGCGCCCTACACCATCGGTGCTACAAACGCGCAGACCAGCGCCGAAGACGCGTTGCGCATCGGGGCAGGTGTCTGCCAGGATCACGCGCAGATTTTCATATCCGCCGCACGGGTTGCGGGCGTTCCGGCGCGCTATGTCAGCGGCTACTTGATGATGAACAAAACTGTGGACCAAGACGCAAGCCATGCTTGGGCTGAAGCGCATATCGACGGGTTGGGCTGGGTCGGGTTTGATGTGTCCAACGGCTATTCCCCCGATGAACGATATGTGCGCATTGCCGCGGGGCGTGACGCCAGTGATGCATCGCCGATAAAAGGTCTGCGTATGGGCAATGCCGACGAGAGCCTAATTGTATCTTTGCAGGTGCAGCAGTAAGTATAGAGCTTATAGAATCCGTCAAGGTATCAAAATGACTTACTGTATCGGCATGCGGCTCAATCAAGGGCTGGTATTCATGTCGGACACCCGCACCAGCGCGGGCGTCGACAATTTTGCCGTCGCCAAGAAAATGTTCACATGGAATGTTCCGGGCGAACGCGCGATTACCATCATGACGGCAGGCAATCTGGCGACGACCCAGTCGCTTATTAGCCTGTTGGAAGAACGATCAAAATCGCCCGAGGATCGAAATCCAAGCATTTTGGCTGCCGATACGATGTTTCAGATCGCGCGACTGGTCGGCGCGACCCTGAAAGAGGTCATCGCTGACAGCGCCCCGAGCGGGCAGACCGCTAGCGACAAGTTTGGCGCGTCCGTCATTGTCGGTGGTCAGATCCACGGCGGCCAACCGGCGATTTTCATGATCTATCCGGCGGGAAATTTCATTGAAGTAACGGAAGACACACCGTTTTTTCAGATCGGCGAGACGAAGTATGGCAAGCCGATCCTGATACGGGCCTATGACCCCGCGATGAGTTTTGAAGACGCGGTGAAATTGCTGTTGGTGTCATTTGATTCAACCGTAAAATCCAACCTGTCCGTCGGCATGCCGTTCGATTTGCAAATTTACGAATCCGGGTCGTTGGACAGCAGCCGCGTGTCACGGATCGAAGAGGATGATCCGGTGTATCATGCGATTTCATCGGGTTGGGGCGCTGCGCTGCGCGACGCGTTCACAAAACTGCCCAGTTATCGTGTCTAGCAGGTGTCCATGGGCAGACCGCGTGGCGGCAGACTGAAAATCAGCGAATTTATGACTGTGTGCACACGTATGGCGCGAAAAAAGGGTCTGAAAGCCTAAAAGTCAGGCATTTTAGACATGTCGCCATTTTTTTGATCGACTGCGGTACATTGTCATGTTCGTTGACGCGCATATTGGTATGGACCAGTAGGGAGTTGGAATGCTGATTTTCGCCATACATTTGGCTCCCGTGGTAGGTGTTGTGTTAGTCTGTAAATATCATAAAAATAAATGCTTACGTCATTTTGGAAATCTAAATGTTGCGGGATTTGTTGCGTGCTATTCCAACAAATCTTTGACCATGCTTATGGGGCTAATCACGATGAATGCGGTCGGCCAAGTAGTAGATGCCAAGCATCATGCTCAGAACCAGTTGAACAAGAAAAAACACAAACAGGTGTCAACGCCGGACTAAAAGTGCGCTACTTGGTGGGATCTTGCCGGATTAAAACTGCGCCACTTTGTTGGATGTAGGTTTGTCCATAGTCCCGCACGGCGAAGTGCCCCCACAGAGCGACGAAGCTGTGCGGGGCTGTGGTCAAACTGGAGCGCGGTGTTTGCGCTTTAGGATTTTCCCGATTGGCGGCTGTGCTTGAGGCGGTAGCTTTCACCATTCATTTCCGGGATGTGAACATGGTGGGTCAGTCGATCAAGAAGTGCGCCTGTGAGGCGCTCAGACCCGAATGTGTTGGTCCATTTGTCGAATGGTAGGTTGGACGTTACGATTGTTGATCCGCGCTCGTAGTGTTGTGAGAAGACCTCAAATAGCAATTCTGCACCGATTGGCGATAGTGGCACATATCCCAGTTCATCCGCTGCCCGGCAGCGTATGCTTGCATGCGCGAGAGGGGATGATCAGCAGGCTGTATTTGCTCAGTTGCTGCTGCAGACGCAGCAGGCGCTTCTCATCCCGGGCTTCGAGGAGTTCGTGCGCCAACGCCGATGCGGTGATGAAGCCGACAGCCAGACCCTTCTGACAGGCCGTCAGCCCAAGGCCGAGAGCAATATGCGTCTTGCCGGTCCCGCTGTTTCCTACGGCGATGATGTTCTCGTTACGGGAGATGTAATCACAGCGCGCTAGCTCCATCACCAGCATCTTGTTCAACTAGGGCATGGCCTTGAAGTCGAAGCTGTCCAGACTTTTGGTGGCGGGGAACTTCGCAGCCTTGATCTGCCGTTCCACCATACGCCGTTCCCGATCGATGAGCTCCAGTTCGGCGAGGCGCAAAAGGTAGCGGGAATGATCGACCCCTTCAGCCGCGCATTGTTTGGCAACTTTGTCATACTCACGCAGGAAAGTCGGCAGGCGCAGGGCCTTTAGCTGATGGGCCAGTAACAGCTGGGGCGTGTCGGTCATGACCCACCTCCCGACAGAAGCGCCATGTAGTCGCGAGCGGATGTGACGGCAACGTGGGCTTTTGGCAGATATCCATGAGGCGGCGCAGGATGATGAAGGCTTCGGGCAATTCCCAATCAGCCAACGGGGCTGCCTTGCCCGACGGCCATAGGCCGTCTATCTCATAATTGCGCGCATCTGCGCGCGGGCGCATTAGTCTTCTGCTCGATCAGCGCCAAATAGTGAAGCGGATCATAGATGTAATCCTCTTTCTTCCAAGACCGGGCATGACGAGCAATGACGTCAGCTTCACAGGCAATCACCACCTCATGCACATAGCCACGCACCAGAACTTCCTGATGACCGAAGGCTGTTGGAACAGAATAATCATTGCCGCGATACCGTACGAGCGACAGTGAACTCACCCGAACAGATTGTTTGTCGCAGGCGTCATAGGGAACAACTGGCAAAGGCTGAAGCCGCTCCGTATCAGCCACAAATCGTTCGCCAATCGTGCCTTTGTGACCACGCAGCTTGTCATCCATGCGCTTGCAGCATCGTTCGGCCAGATGGGCATTAAGATCATCAAAGCTGGCAAACTGAGGCTTCGGAACCATGAAGTTCCGTTGGGTGTACCCCACCGCCCCTTCCATTGCCCGGCAGGCGATTGCATAGCAATCTGACGAGAGGGGACTTTACCTTTGTCATTCCCTTTACCCGGGCGGCCAAACCGATCCTCAAACAGATAATGGGACACCAGTTCTGAGAACACCCAAGTTCGTTTGCGCTGGCCGTCCCCCAGAATGCGGGCCACCATTGCCCGACAGTCGATGCTTTGCATCGCCGAGAGGGGCAATCCGCGTGTTGTCGTACAGGATCGACACAGGTACGCCGCCGAAGAACGCGAACGCCGCGACATGTGCATCACAGAACGCCTCGGTTGTCTCGGCCGGGTACGCCTTCAAAAAACACGCATCTGAATGTGGTAAGTCCATCATCAGAAAGTGGATCTTCCGTTCAACCATTGCCCGGCAGGCGATGCTCGCATCACCGAGAGGGGCCGCCGATGATGGCAAGCGCCTCACCAAAGTCAGCCTGAGCATGACCTGGTGGATGTGATAGAGGCACAAACATCTCCCGCTGACGCTGTTTGGTCGCGAAGACGTAATCCTTCACAATCGTCATGCCCCCAGCAAAGCGATGCTCATCCACTGCCCGGCAGTCGATACGAAGTATCGATGAGAGGGACGCAGTCGTTCAAATATCCGCTTCGACGTGTGTCGCTGCTTCTTGGGGACCAGTTTGTCTGCCTCAAGGGTCTCAACGATGATCCCCGTATACGCATCCAGCTTTGGGCGACGGATCGCTTTGTCGCGCCGATAACCTGGCGGGATCGAAAACCTCAGCATCTTCTCAACAGTGCGACGGTTGATCCCAAAAATACGCGCCGCTTCCCGACGGCTCATGCCATCAACAAGAACGGCGTGACGAACGCGTCCATATAATTCCACGTGCTTCAATCCCGCCCCCCGTCAAAACGAAGGGCCTAGCAGGACAGGCCAATCAGCCTATCTGCAGCCGGATAATCCAGCCGCTAAGTGGTGCAGTATTCCACCGGCGTTCTCAATCGGGTTGGACCGACAAGGGTCCACCCAATATCGGTTGCAGCATTTGCGTAACTTTGCTCAGGGCAGATGTCACAGCCAAGTGCGTGGCCACCTGGCATGGCGGCTTTTTCAACGCGGATGAAATGACGCCGGACCACATGTCCGCAGGGCAGCCGGAAAATCCGGTGCTTCTTAGAGGCTGGATCGGGCCGCAAAAGAACCGTGTTGAGCTTTGCTGCTGCAGCAGTTCTCCGATCCTGAATACAATGATGGCAGTGCGGGTTATGCTCGATCACAACGCTGCGCCGAATTGTAGAGCAACGTCAGCAGACGCCACACTTAACCTGCAGATGTGCACTCGTGGCACCGCGCCCCAAAATGGTAAATCCTTTGGCCTCCGCGATGGGATGCCATGCCTTTGGGATTGGCGTCGTGCAACGTTTGGCTTTGGATGGGTGAGAAGCAGCCGAGCGCTGCCCGCGATTGCGGGGGGATGAACACATGTCATCATCTTTCAAAAGTGGAGCTGGGCTGGTGGCTGTATATGAGCTGTCGTTCGCGCGCCTGATACCTGGTGCTTGCCCAGATCAACTCTGGACAAGCGGGCGTCTGTGAGGTGCGCAGCTACGAGGCAGTCAGGCTATACAGTCGCGGGAATCTTGTCCGGGATGTCGCTGAACTCGAACTCGTTCTGTGACATGTAGACCTGCATCAAAACGACAGCATTGATGAACTGCTTGCGGCGGTATTGAAAGCGAGGACCCCGCAGCTCATCGCTGATAAAAGCAATGACTTTGTTGCAAGTTGTCGGTCCGTGCAGTGAGAAAAACTTCGCACGGTCTTGGAAAAGCTCGATCATGCCCGCGGCAACATTACCATATGTTGGTACACGCAAGCATTCACCAAGCACAGTATTTGCGGCCAACCATGCTGAATGGCTTGCATGTTTGAGCCTAGAAAGCTGATTTGGATTCCTGCACACATCAACCGCAACTTCTGCCTCCAGCGCTTTTAGCGTCAGGCCGAGTGCGATGTCGAATTTCCCCGACGGACGAGGACTGACGAATAGGAAAGGGGTTACGTTGCTCGGGGTGGGAATGCTAGTTGGTAAAGTAGTCATCGGGTCTTCTCCATTAAGGTCCAGTGATAGGATGAGGCCAGAGTTCGAGCTCTGCCTCATCTGTTTTATATCAATATTGATATTGCAATGCATAATTTTACTTGGAGCTGCATATTAATTTGAATGCAGCATCGGTTATCAGGTGCTACTCATATCAATATTGAAATGCAGATAGGAATCTGACAAATGGCACCCCCTAAAAGGGACACCACCGGAATTTTGGTAAGGCTGCACGCAAACACCATTGTGGGCCTAGACGATATGATAGCGAAGGCTGGTGAAGACTGGTCTCGACCTGAGATGATCAGGCGTATCCTAAAGGGACGGCTGACTGCAGAAGGCTACGAAATTGGTGAGTGGGTCGAGTAAACGGCCATATATCATAATGCTTGAGCCACTCAGGCAGTTTTTCTGCCTGTTCCCAGCGGGCTGATCATTGCGTTCGCACAGATAAGACGTATCCGGATTTGTTTGAGTCGAAGGTCTACAATGATTTAAGGCACAATCTGTGAAGCATGCCGTCGCGGACAGGGCGCTAAATGAGAACTCAAAGTCACGCTTCTGTCAAATTCATATGTGATGTGCATAACGCTGTGGCACCACCTTAACGGTTTGTGTCAATCCAGCGCGACATCGCAGTTTTATCTCTGAAGCACTCGTGTGGCACCACATTACGTTTCACACGCGCAATACGTTCGGCAAATCCAACCTGTTTTGAGGATGGGTAGTTTGCAAATCGCCCTGTTAGTGGCTCAGGTTTGTTATCATTAATCCAGCGCGACAAGGCATACCTGTTCTGCTCAATTTCCTCGGGCAAAGACTTCTTGTACGAGCTCGCGATTTGACGCGCATAGCTCAGCTGCTTTGCCGTCGCAGGTACGATATAATAATCGTTCGACTGCAGATGCTCTTCGGTCTTAACGGTATTTGTCATGATTAAAGCTCCACTTGGTTAGTCTCTAAAGATAGGAACATAAAGAGAACACGCCAAGCGTTGGGTTCGCCAATAGCTTTGGATGCGTGCTGTCCAAAGGCTGCCAGCCGAATAGGCCACGTTGCCCATCGTTGGTCATTGACACCTGATATCAAATTGAGAGAGATGGAGGAACATTACCAGAACACCAAGGGAGAATTATGTGCCTGTTTTTCCAGTTGAGACGCCAGTTATTGCAAATGGTATCCCTGTTCGTCTGGTTGCTAACGCCGTCAGCGCAGGGTTCCCGTCGCCTGCTGGAGATGACCTTGAGGACGAGATTGATCCCATTTCGTGGGTTGTTCGGCACCCGTCATCAACGTTTTGGTGGCGCGTTGAGGGCGATTGTTTGTGGGATGCAGGCATTCGAGATGGGGATATCATCGCTGTAGACCGTGCTGGTAGGCGGAGAGTTGGGCGCGCCGTTTTAGCTGTTGTTGAAGGTGCTGTGACCGCGAAGATGTTGCGCAAGCGGGACGGGCGGTATTTTCTGGCTCCAGCCAACAGCACAGAGAGCTTTCCAGATATCGAGTTGACGGAAGACAGCGAGATATGGGGCGTTATTGCAGGTGTGGTGCGACGGTATGATCTTGAATGAAGCGGCCCATTGCGATCTCGGACAGCGCCAACTTCTATGTTTCAGCGGAGCGGATATTTGATCCAACCTTGAAGAATGTGCCAGTGATCGTGCTGTCGAACAATGACGGCTGTGCCGTGGCGCGCAGTGACGAAGCAAAGGCCCTTGGCATTAAAATGGGCGAACCGCTGCACCTGTTGCAAGACAAGATCAAAGCGCATGGTGTCCGAGTGTTCAGCTCCAATTACACGCTCTACGGCGACATAAGCCGACGCGTTGTTGAGGTGTACGAGGATTTCACACCCAACGTTGAGATCTACTCGATAGATGAATGCTTCTTGGATTTTGGTGGTTTTAAAGATCGGGACACACATGCGCGGGCCATGCGGCGCGAGGTGCTACGCCGGATTGGTGTGCCCGTGCGGATCGGGATTGCTCCCACCAAAACGCTGGCAAAGTGCGCCAATGACATAGCGAAGAAGAACCCAATTTTTGGTGGAGTGTTGGATGTGATGGATGACGCGTTGTCGGCTTGGCTTTTGCCGAAAGTACCCGTTGGCGACATTTGGGGGATAGGGCGCAAAACAGATGCCAAATTACAAAAGCTTGGCATTTATACTGCTGCTGACCTGCGCGATATGCCGACAAAGCAAGCGCGGGCTGTTGGTTCAGTCGTTTTGGAACGGACGGTGCTTGAGCTGCAAGGTGAAGCCTGTCTCGCATTTGATGACATAGAGCCGCAGCGCAAGGGTATGGCGGTCACGCGGTCTGCCGGAACGCCTATGATGGATTTTGACACAGTGTTTCAGGCGGTGACTGCGCATGCGACCCGTGCAGCTGAAAAGCTACGCCAACATGGCTTGGTGGCTGGAACACTGACTGTGTTCTTCCACACGAACCGGCACCGCTTAGACCGACCGCAGTATTCAGGCTCACGCTCAACGCGCATCACGCCAATGTCGTCAGATACGTTTGGTCTGGTCGAAGCAGCACGACGGTGCGCGCAAGCGGCTTGGCCGAAAGGCGAGGGGCAGATGTATGGCTTTACGAAAGCCGGGATAATGCTTGCCGACCTCATTCGCTTCGAGGATCGGCCCCTGACCCTTTTTGATGTTGAGAAGCCGAAGTCTGCTGCTCTCATGAGTGCGCTTGATCAAGTCAACAACAGGTTTGGGAAGAAAACCCTGGTCTTGGCGAGCGAAGGGATGAAGCGACCTTGGCAGTTGCGGTCCGATCACCTAAGTCCAAGATATACCACGCGGCTTGCTGACCTGCCTGTGGTTCGTTGAGGGTGGGGTGGGTGAATTGGGAGTGTTAGAATATGAGCCCTGAGTAACAAATGCTGCACCACGTGCTTTATATCATTAAGGGCGTATTTTGTTGAAAAACTCTTGTTGATTTTCCACCTAATGGATCGAACCACCGGCTTCTAGCCGGTCAGCTTCAGCGAATCTATGATTGATCTTCTCTCCTGAATTTTGAAACCCACATTAGCAGTATGGTTTCAAAATTCAGGAGAGAAGATCATGCGTTATTCCTCATCCGCGCACATGTGATTTTACCACAGATTTCACGTCGTGTGGGTCACAAAATGTCGTGTGGGTCACAAAACATAGATACAAGGTTTTGCAGGGTGCGATGCGAGAGCGGATACGTGAGATTATCATGCAAACATGCGCCGAAATGGGGGTCCGTATCGCAAAAGGTGTGCTGGGACGCGATCATGTGCACATGTTCCTGTCGATCCCACTAAAACTGTCCCTGTCCAACGTTATGCAACGCATAAAGGGCCGCTCGTCGCGCCGCATCCAGATGGAATTCCCTGAGTTGCGCAAGCGCTACTGGGGCAGGCGGTTTTGGGCACGCGGATATTTCTCAACCACCTCTGGAAATGTGACTGACGACATCACCACGCAGTATCTGGAATTGCATTCCTCTAAATGAGGCTACCGGCGTCAGCCGGTAGTCCTTCACTTCCGCACCGCCCGTCTGATTCAATTGTTCCTAACAACTGGGCGTATTTTCGATGTTGGGACCGAAGCAAGAGGCGCAAGGCGCGTTGTTTTATGAGTTTTCGATCGACGATCACGTCCCTCAGGATCACTTGCTGCGATCCATTGACCGCTTCGCTGATCTGTCTGGCATCCGTCAGCATTTGGCGCCATTTTACAGCAACACCGGCCGTCCCTCGATTGATCCCGAACTTCTGATCCGGATGTTGCTGGTCGGTTATTGTCTCGGCATTCGTTCGGAGCGTAGGCTTTGCGAAGAGGTTCATCTGAACCTCGCATATCGGTGGTTCTGCCGCCTCGATTTGACGGATCGCGTGCCGGACCATTCGACATTCTCCAAGAACCGCCCCTCTCATGGTTTGCAAGCAAACCACTGCCGGGCAGTGCATGGTCGTTTCCGCGACAGCGATCTGCTGCGTCACTTGTTTGAAACGACTGTGGCGCGATGCATGGCGGAGGGGTTGGTGAGTGGCCAGCGCTTTGCGGCAGATGCCAGTTTGATCGAAGCTGACGCTAACAAGCAGAACTCAACACCGAAGGCCGATTGGGATCACAGCGCGATCGACCCATCACAAGCACCGCGCGCTGTGATGGAATATCTTGGCGTTCTAGATGACGCTGCATTTGGTGCCGCCTCAGAAGTGGAACCCAAGTTCACATCGCATTCTGACCCAGCCAGCCAGTGGACCGCAGCACGCAAAGGTCCTGCATTCTTTGCCTATTCAACCAATTACTTGATCGACACGGGTAATGCCGTGATTGTCCCCTCTCATGGTTTGCAGCGCAAACGACCGCCGGGCAATGGATGTTGAGGCCACGCGGTCGATCTGTCAGGCCGAAGTTGGGTCCGTGCGCACGATGCTGGATCGCGTCAAAGATAGGTTTGATTTAGATCCTGAACGCATCATCGCAGATACCGCTTACGGGTCCGGCCCGATGCTGGGATGGTTAGTAGATCGTGGCATCGCCCCGCACATCCCTGTCATTCACTGCCCGGCAGTGCATGTTCGCATGCACGAAAGGGGATAAAGCCAGTCGCACCGATGGCACCTGGAGTAGGGAAGACTTTGAGTGGGACGCTGAGAACAACCAATACATCTGCCCGGAAGGCGAAGCGCTCAAGCAGTTCCGCCGCAACTTCTCCGACCCCAGTCGAGGCCCCGACGGCAAGGGCGTCGCCAAGTATCAGGCGCTAAAGTTGTCGTGCCAAGCCTGTCCCTCAAAACCTAAATGTTGCCCGAATGCAGATGTGCGCAAGATCACCCGCGAAGAACACGAAGACGCCCGCCAGGTCGCCCGAGATATTGCTAAGACCAAGCAATACGCCGTTTCAATGCGACTGAGGAAAAAGCTCGAGATGCTCTTCGCTCACCTCAAACGCATCCTGGGGCTAGGACGGCTTCGATTACGAGGACCATGCGGCGCAAATGACGAATTTCTACTCGCCGCAACCGCCCAAAACCTCCGCAAACTGGCCAAGATCCTTCCTGCACCGCAGCAAGCGTGCAAAGCCTGATAAGAAAGGCGCTTGCGCCCAGTTCAACGCCAGACTTTCTGCACGCGCAACACGGTGTTTTTCAACAGAATCGGCTAAACCTGATGGGGTTGATGGCTCCTGCTCCAACCAGCGTCGCAATGCGCTATACTGCAGGTGTCGAAACCTACTTATAAAAGGAGCCAACCCCATGCAAGTTACCACAATCGGCGTTGATCCATCGACCAGCAGGCGAATGCGCAGCAATCGCTGAGAGGTTGGCCAAGAACATTTTTCAAGTTCATGGGATCACTGAAGACGAAGAGGTCGCCTTCAACCGGCCTTTGAGACGCGCACAGCTATTGCCGTTCTTCTCCAAGATTGATCCCTGCCTGATTGGCATGGAGGCCTGTAGCAGCGCGCATCATTGGGCCCGGGAACTCACGGCGTTGGGCCATGATGTTCGGCTGATCCCGCCGATATATGTCAAGCCATACGTTAAGCGCGGCAAGTCTGATGCGATCGATGCAGAGGCGATTTGTGAAGCGGTGACCCGTCCGACGATCATTGCCGGCAGGTGAAGCTTGCATTCACCGAGAGGGCGGTTTGTTGCAAAAACCGTTTAGCAACAAGATCTGCTGTCACTCCATCGCACACGGGCTCTGCTTGTCCGCCAACGCACGCAGCTGATCAATAGCTTGCGTGGCCTGGTCGCTGAGTTCGGCGTTTACATCGCGAGGGGCCTCGCGAGGATCATCGGATTTGCAGAGGATGTTTTAGTAGGCGAAGTGCTAGACTTGCCCGAAATTGCCAAGGAAGTGATCCATAATCTATGCGAACATCTCATGGCATTGCATGTACGGATTCGGTGGTATGAAGATCGGCTCAAGCTGGTCGCCAAGGAAGATGTGCGGGTCCGTTTGTTGCGCACTATTCCCGCTCTCGGGCATGTAAACATGCCCTGCTGGGCAGTGGGACGTTGGTGTTGTGACAGCCTCGGCGATCATCGCCAGCATTGGTGATGGCCATCAATTCAGCAATGGCCGCGAGTTTGCAGCATGGTTGGGGTTGACGCCCGCGAACAAATCCAGCGGCGGTAAAGAGAAACTCGGGCGCATTACAACCCTCTCGGGACATTGCGTCGTGCTGCAAGCACGCCCATGGCGTGACGCAATACCCTGTCCCGTTGCCGGGCAACACATGCACAGCATGTGTGAGAGGGGGCAGTGAATGGGTGATCAATACTTACGATCATTGCTGGTCGTTAGCATGACATCACTCGTCCGACAGACCAAGTCGCACCCGGAGCGAGCAAGCAAGTGGCTGACATCACTGCTGGAACGAAAACCCGCGCGCGTCGCAACCGTCGCTATCGCTGCCCGAGAGGGGCCAATAAAACGGCAAGGATCGTCTGGGCCGTTTTAACGCGCAACGAACCTTATACAACGCACATTACTTAAGAGAGGAAGAACAAAGAGTTAGCAAGACCCACGAGATGATGGTGCATAAGTCTGCCGCCAAAACCAGGACACCCCGTCGAAAGTCCCGGGCGATATAGCCCGCTAAGCTGTAAGGGACTTGGTCTGCGGAACCCATCCGTTGCCCAGCAGGCGATTGCGTAGCAATCTGCCGAGAGGGGGGCAGCGGTCAAAACCGCGCAAACAGGCCCCTCTCATTGATTGCCTTGCAACCAACTGCCGGGCAGCGGGAACACATGACTGCTTCTGACAAATGCACAAATCTGATCAAAAATGTCTTGCTATGCAGGAGCCATCAACACAAGATCTTCGCTGCGGTCGCGAAGGCCGCATGGTGCGGTTTCATAAGTTAAGTGACCACTATGTCCGGCGAAAAGTCGACCTTTCGTGGCAACTGCACCATATCACAGATATCATGAGGCCACCGGCAGGGAGGATGAGAGGTGGTCAGTAGTTTAATGTGCAGGAAGTTTGGCGGGCATCTTCAAATCCAGCGTTCTCTGACAAACAAAAAAGGATTATAAAAATAGTGCAAACATTGGCTTTCCATTCTTGCGTCTGACTAAAAGGACATTGGCGTCTCGCCTTCGAATAGGGCGGTAGCTTTTTTGATCTCGCGTTGCATGTGCTTGCTGAACAAGGTCACGCGATTTGTGGTGCGCAGGTCTCGGTGGTACAGCAGCCAAAGCCCGAGATGATGTTGCTTTTCTGGCTCGTGAAATCTTGCTAGGTCGGGGTCAATGTCTCCTAGAAAGCAAGGCAGAAATCCAACGCCCAGTCCCTCTTTCAGAGCAGCAAGCGTGAGCGAAGTTTCGTCAACGTAAAACTCGTGTTTAGCTTGTGGCCACGCCCGTTTGGTCCAAGTTCTATGGTAATCACAGCAATCGACCCCGACCCACTTTTCGACAGCTTGTCCAGAATTAACAGCTGCACAATAGCTGCGTAAGCCGTAGACGGCCGACGCCACGGTTGTCAGGCGTGTGCCGATTAGGGTTTCCCGGGGCTGGTTAGTTTGTCTGATCGCGACATCCGCCTCACGTTCGGAAAGACGCACGGAGTCGTTGGTGACTTGAATATTTAGCTCGATCTTTGGATAGGCCGCGCTAAAACGCGCGAACATGGGCATCAGCACCGTCGACGCCATGTTGGCAATTGCTGCAACCCGCAACTCGCCGGCGGTATCCTCGTCTTGCCCACCGACCGATCCTTCAAATGATAAAAGTTCCTTTTCGATCCGAAGGGCAGAAATCTGCAATTCTTCACCAGCCGGGGTTAGGACGTAGCCTGACGATTTTCGTTCGACCAATGGCGTCGCAAGCTTTTGCTCTAGTTCGCGAATACGGCGTGAAACGGTGGAATGCTGCACGCCTAACCGCTTGGCAGCACTGCTGAATGACCCTTCACGTGCCACGGCTAAAAATATTCGAGCGTCATCCCATTGCATCTAACTTCCCCTCCATGTGCATTTTTGCAAAACGGTTTCCGATTTTTCCCGAATTCCCACAAGCGTTGTCTGGTGTGACAATCTTAGCAAGGAAAAAGTCCGGTTCCTATCGCTAGAGAGCTAATCGCGGCTTCAGCGCTCCATGATGGTAGCCGAAAACCTATTGAAGGAGATGACTATTTGAACCATTTTTTCAAACGAGTGAACAGAACCACATGCCTCGGGGCGCTGGCAGTGTCCTTAATTTCCAATGTAAGCCTTGCCGAAAGTGTTGACGACAAGATCGCTCGCGCTGAGTCAGCGGCACCCTCGGATATTTCCGCCGAGGCCACGATTATGGATGTGGATGGCACAGTGCTGCGCAACGGTTCGAATGGCTGGGTCTGCCTTCCTGGAGTTGGCCTGATCCCTAGCGACGAGCATCCAATGTGCAACGATGCCGTGTGGATGAAATGGATGGCTGCCGTTGGGGCAGGAACAGAATTTTCCACTGATGTAATCGGCGTTTCCTACATGCTTCAGGGGGACGCAATGGTGAACAACGACAATCCAATGGCGACAGATCCCAACGACGGCGGCGTTTGGGTGCAGGACGGCCCGCACATAATGATGTTGTTCCCAAACATGGACATGCTTGCCGACCTACCGCGCGACCCGTTCGCTGGTGGTCCTTATGTTATGTGGGGCGAGACACCGCTTGCCCATGTTATGATGCCGCTCGAAGCCAAATAAGTTCCGAATTGATCAAACGATTAAGGAAAGGAAAAGTAATGTCTGTCGAACATATCCAGAATTCTGTGAATGACGTGATTGCCTATCTTAAAGAGAATCCACATGACGCAAAAAGCACGAGCCCACCGGTCACTGCGGTTATGGAAGAAGGCCTTCGGTGCCGGGCTACTGGGCCGGATGGCCAATCGATCGTAACAGATATGCCCCAAGCTGTCGGTGGCGGCGGCACTGCTCCTTCACCAGGCTGGCTAGCACGTGCGGCTATTGCAAGCTGCGACGCCACTAGAATTGCGTTGCGCGCCGCAGAGTTAGGCATAGCCTTGGACGCGCTTGAGGTCATTATGGACAGCGTTGACGACGACCGTGGCCTATTCGGAATAGATAAGTCAGTCCGCGCTGGTTCTTTAAGCATCCGAACTCGGGTTTCGATTGGTGCTGCCGGAGTTGACGAACAAGTTCTACGCGAGATCGTCGAATATGCGGTAAAACACTCTCCCGTGGCCGATGGCTGTCGCGATGCGACGCCTTCGACGCTGGAAATAATGATTGCTTGACGGCTGAAGCTCAACTCAAGTTTACAAGGTAGCCGCAATGATAGTTCAAATTAGTTCTGCATTGTCGCCTATAACTGAATTGCGCTTCTAGCGACAAAACTGATCCATCAGACGAAATTAGGTGGCTTTTCTTTATCGCTGAAGGGCAGTTATTGCGCTCCTGCAGCGCGCAACTTTAGGTCAAAATGAAACAGCGAATGAGGGCATTATGGACTCGAGAAACCAGACCAGAGCGGGCGGCTGCACATGTGGCGATGTGCGATATCATGTGACGTCTGAGCCAATGATTGTTCATGGTTGCCACTGCCGGGGTTGTCAGAAGAACTCTGGTTCTGCCTTCGCTGTGAATGCCCTTTTCGAAGCTGATCGTGTGGAACTGACTGCGGGCGAAATCGAAGAGATTACCGTTCCCACCCCCAGTGGCACTGGCCAAGATATTACTAGATGTTCCAAATGCAAAGTCGCAGTGTGGAGCAACTATAATATGGGTGGTCTACGAAAGCATATCCGGTTCGTCCGCGTTGGTACGCTTGACGATCCAGACCAATTTCCGCCAGATATACATATTTTCATGTGCTCAAAACAGCCATGGGTCCTTCTTCCAAAGAAAGACCGAAGGGCTGAGGTGTTTTATGATTTTGAAGATACTTGGTCGCCCGAAAGCATGGAACGTCTGGCAAAGATCAGAAAATTAGTGGGTATCGCAAATTCTTGACGTCAAGAGACTTGTGTAAATGTTGATCGATGAAAATCATCGGGGTATGTTTTGAATGGGTGACTGGCCAACGCCGCAAACGAGGTCATATGCTGCGGGATGAACGACTGCGTGTCAACGGGCTTTGTTGCACAAATAGTCATGTATTTGGGATTCATGTTGTGAATCCAGCATGGTAGCTTGTGTTTATGAGCAAACCTATCCCCCCGATTTACTGCACATGGAACTGGCCTGAGTATAACAAGGCCCTGAAGCAACGCGGGTCTCTGACCATTTGGTTTAACCCAGAGGTCACGTGGAAAGCTGCACCGACCACTGCCCGGCAGTCGCTGCTTTGCAGCGACGAGAGGGGGGCAAACCGGGCCGTCAGCCACGCGACAGTGATGCTGCGATCAAGCCTGTCTTACGTTGAAAGTGCTGTTTGAAATGCTGTTGAGGCAGGCGACAGGCTTTGTGGAAAGTCTGTTGAAGTTGGTCGACCTTAACTGGGAGGTTCCAGATTTCAGCACGTTATGTCGGCGTCAGAAAACGCTGTCGGGTGCCATCCCGTATCAGGGCTCAAAAGGCCCGTTAAATCTCCTTACCCCCTCTCGTGCATTGCTGCGCAATACCCTGCCGGGCAACGGACAGTACCGGCATCAAAGCCCCCTCTCGGCAGCATCCTGCGGATGCGCTTGCCGGGCAGTGGAGGGCGAAGGTGCCCTCTCGGGATCATGCTATGCATAACCCTGCCGGGTAATAAGTGGAACGCACGCAAGCCCTCCACTCACACATGCAAGCATGTGTTGTTGGGCAAAGGGTGGCGCGAAACATCGGCTGTGGCGCAAGATGCATATTCCTTGCCCGGCAGGGGCATTGATGAAGAAACGTTGGAGATACGCGCCGTCCATTGCCGTCAGGCGATTGCAAAGCAATCTGCCGGGAGGGACATGATCAGTAGCAGCATTGGGGACCCGTCCATGTTGCCCAACCTTCTCGGTCAGATCGCACCAGATCAGATGATCTGCAGCGTTTCAGCGCCCACTCGTGCATGTAAACATGCATTGCCGGGCAATGGATGGGGCATATGCCCCGGGGCGTCGCCCGTTCTGGGCTGAATTGATCCACTGGATCAATTCCAAGACGCCCGTCACCCCACAAATGTCATGAAGCAATTGCGGCCCGCAATGCCCGTGCTGTCATACCGCCACGCAAGAATGCCAAGCTATGGAAGCCTGATACGCTGGGGGCCAGAGCCCGAAACGACGCCGTACAGTCCTCAAAGGATCTCGGCTGCGCTCAATGGCGTCGCTTGAGCGGATACCACCGCCGGAGCCGCGTTGAGACAAGCCCTCTCGGGCATTGCTGCGCAATACCCTGCCTGGCAGCGGATGCATTGTGTGAAACTACTCGGTCAGCGACTTGTCGCGCGGGACTTCGATCGGCAGGTTGCGGAGATTCAAATCCGCGACGCCATCCTCAATGGTTTTACCGCTCTTGGCATTCCCAAAACAGTGGCTGTAGGTTAAATCCGTCCAGGGTAAGGGGAAGTCCACCCTCAAGCCGATTTACGCAACAAAGCCGGCCGGACACCTGACTGCACCTGATCAGTAGTTCCAAGACCGACCGATACTCAACTCAGGCCCGGGGCATCCACACCCGCGCTTATTTAAGATGTAATTTTTACGATTTTCTCAACTTGTAAGAATCTGTGGAGCCGAGATGATTACACGGCCAAGCAAGCCAACGCCTTTCAAGGAATCTGGTTTGCCTTGCAACTCATCTAGTTACAAAAGTTTTATAAAGCCGACACAAATATGAAACATCGCATGCCTATACGATCCTCAACACTGGGGGTGATACATGCTGCGACTAGAAAATATTACCAAGACATTTGGTGCAAACACTGCTGTTCATGCGGCGAGTTTTACGGTTGATCAACCGATGATGATCGGGATTATCGGACGGTCCGGCGCTGGTAAATCCACGCTCTTGCGGATGCTGAACAGGCTGACCGATGCAACGTCGGGGGTGATCACGTTTGATGGGCTAGATGTCACTGCACTTCGCGGTACTGCGAAGCGCAATTGGCAATCTCAATGTGCGATGATCTTTCAGCAGTTCAATCTAGTGCCGCGAATGGACGTTGTGTCGAACGTGTTGCACGGAACACTGAACCGACGGTCCACACTTTCTACGATGTTCAATCTTTACCCTGACGGTGACATCCATAGGGCTATAGATATTCTTGAGCGGTTGGGTATGGCCGAGCACGCGCCAAAACGCGCTGAAGCCCTGTCCGGTGGTCAACAACAGCGCGTCGCCATCGCGCGCGCCTTGATGCAGGACCCGCGGATCATCCTCGCGGATGAGCCAATCGCTTCGCTTGATCCCATGAATGCACAGGTCGTCATGCAATCTTTGCGCGACATTCACGAGCAAGACGGCCGGATGGTGATCGCCAACCTGCACACACTTGATACCGCGCGCCGCTACTGTGACCGGGTCATCGGGATGCGCGATGGCATGATCGTGTTTGATGGCACGCCAGAGCAACTCACTACCGGTACCGCCCGTGATATCTACGGCGCGGATGCCAGCTTTTCCGAAGCCACAACCTCAACCCAAATTGAAACAGCTGAAGCAGCCCCAAAAATGCTGGCTGACATCGCTGCACAATAACCGCTCGTCCTTTTATCTTGCGCGCCATGATGGGGCGCTTCTTAATCAAAGAGAGATCACAGATGAAAAAGATCATCGCACTTGCACTTATGACGACTGCCATGTCGAGCGCGGCCTTTGCTGACGCTCATGCGATCAGCGAATTTCGCATTGGAATTTTAGGCGGCGAAAACGCCCAAGATCGGATGAACAGTAATGAATGCCTGCGCATCGCCGTCGAAGACGCACTTGGCGTGCCGACAAGACTGTTTGCGCCCGCTGATTACAACGGTGTTATTCAAGGTTTGCTGGGCGGCACAATTGATTTGTCGTTGATGGGTCCGTCGTCTTACGCGGCTGTCTATATCGCTGACCCAGAAGCCGTTTCTCCAATTCTTGTGAAAATAAATGCAGATGGTTCCACGGGCTATTATTCTATCGGTTTTGCGCGTGCTGATAGTGGCGTGACGTCTCTCGAAGGCATGCAAGACAAGGTCTTTGGGTTTGGTGATCCAAACTCCACGTCTGGCTACCTGATCCCCTCTGTGGAAATTCCGGCCCTGATCAGTGCTACAATGGAAAGCGGCGATTACTTTGGTGAAGTTCGCTTTACTGGTGGTCATGAACAGACAATCGTTGCTGTAAATAATGGTGACGTTGATGGCGGTGTGACTTGGACCGATGGTCAAGGCAACTGGGAAGACGGGTATACCTTTGGCGCACTGCGCAAGGCTGTTGATGCAGGTCTGGTCGACATGAACGATCTGACTGAAATCTGGCGTTCCAGGTTGATCCCGGGTGAGCCAGTGGTTCTGCGCAACGCGCTGCCTGAGGATGTGCGCGCGACTGTGACGGGCATCATCGACACAATGGGCGAAACTGATCCGGAGTGTGCGACAGCCATCGCGGGCGGTGAAGTGACGGGTTTTGATCCGATCACCCACGACGCCTACACATCTATCGTCGCTGCCCGTCTGGCAAAATCCAATTAAGCGAACCGGTTTAAAAATCTTCTGCTGGTCCCAGAGCTTCTGGGGCCAGCAATTTAGTTTTGGGGGCAAAACATGGTAGACCAAACAGAGAATTATGCAAACGTTGCTGATTTGAGCACAGCATATCTTGCGCAAGTCAAAGCCAAACGACTGATGAATTTCATCATGTTAGTGTTGTTTCTGGCTCTCCTCGGGGCTGGCTTTTACACTGCTGACAGCCGCAACGCCGGTGGTTTCTGGGATGGTATCGGGAATGTCTTTGATTTCCCTGAAGCTATGTTGGGTGAAGCGATCGAGCGTGTTCAACTGATGCCAGGCTACTTGGTGAAATATCTGCCATCCCTGATTGAGACCATTAATATTGCTGCAGCCTCCACCCTTCTGGGGGCGGTTCTTGGGCTTTTCATGTCGCTGCTTGTGACGCGTGGCTTTGCTCCGGTGCCGATGCTTGTGGGGCCACTGCGACGTATTCTTGATGTCTTGCGCGCGGTCCCTGAAATTGTGATCGCTCTTGTGTTAATTTTCATGCTTGGTGGCGGCCCGGTGCCGGCGATGATCGCAATTGCGCTGCATACGGTTGGGGCCTTGGGCAAGCTATTTTCTGAGGTCAACGAGAACGCGTCGCTTAAACCAGTTGAGGGGCTCGCGTCGGTTGGAGCAAGCTGGACCCAGCGGATGTGGCTGGGTGTCATCCCTCAGGTGGCCCCGAACTATCTCAGTTATGCGCTTTTGCGGTTCGAGATTAACATCCGCGCCTCAGCAATTCTTGGCTTTGTTGGCGCGGGTGGCATTGGTTACGACCTGCGCAACACCATGAGTTGGGGTGTCGGGAAATATGATGAGGCCGCGGCAATCTTCATATTGCTGTTTTTGACCATCGTCGTTGTTGATCAGCTGTCGAGCATAATGCGCAAACGCCTGACCCATGGCAATTCGAGTGCAGAGGTAACGTTATGACCACGACAACCGTTCACGCGCGGACTGTGGCGCAGTTCAGCCGCAAAAAGATCACGACGATGGCGGCTCCTGTGGTCATTTTGGCCTATTTTGCTTATATTTTTGTGTCCTTTGACATGGCGGGGCTGGGTGATCGGATCAATTTAAACAATGCCCGCACACTGGTTTCCGATACTTACAGTTACAAAACACATGTTGCCCAAGATAACCGCGATGGGTCTGTTGCCCTGTCTATAGAGGGCGAGCGCAAAGCGCAGTATCCTGAAGGCATGGCACCCAATTGGGTGACGCTTGGCGAAGTCACAACGGTCGATTTGGGCCAAGGCCACTTGATTACATTGGGGCCTCAGGTGCGCTATGAGATTCCGGGCTACGGGCTTGTGACCGCGCGACCGGGCGATGACGGGGTCAACGCGGTTTTTCCTGTCGGTGATCTGCCTGATTTTATCAGCGCCTCCAAAAACCGCGTAATGATTGCCACTGACGCCGGTCGTCTGACCATCACACGGTCCCGTGCCGAAGTGTTTAAATACAATTATGGCTGGGAGTTGTTCTTTTTCACGCTCGACAGTTCCTACTATGGGATGGGCGCAGGCCAGCTTTTGTCACACGCTTTTAGCGGTGAGGCAGGCGCCATTATGGAAGATTTTTGGACAAACACGATGTGGCGGCATGGCGATGTGGCTTGGGCGTTGTTCGAGACATTGCTGATGGCGTTTCTAGGAACCTTTGGTGCGGCAATCATCGCACTGCCGCTGGCGTTTTTGGCTGCACGTAATTTCACGCCGTTGGGATCGCTGCGCTTTGTGGCGCGGCGCGTATTTGATTTCCTGCGCGGCGTTGATGGGCTGATATGGACCATCGTGTTAAGCCGCGCTTTTGGCCCAGGCCCATTGACAGGCGCATTTGCGATGCTGCTGACCGACACAGGATCATTTGGAAAGATGTTTTCGGAGGCTTTGGAAAACGTCGATGACAAGCAGATTGAAGGCGTGGCGTCGACGGGGGCCAAGCCATTGCAGCGTTACCGCTTTGGCGTCATCCCTCAACTCACGCCAGTGCTTTTGAGTCAGGTTCTCTACTATTTTGAATCCAATACCAGATCTGCCACCATCATCGGTGCAATTACTGGCGGGGGCATCGGGTTGCTGCTGACACAGGCCATTGCGACGCAAAAAGATTGGGAAGAAGTCAGCTATTATATTGTTCTGATTATCTTGTTGGTTATGTCGATGGATACGCTGTCGGGATGGTTGCGACGCAAGCTGATCAAAGGCGATGAGGGCGGGCACTGATGACACGTCTCAAAGCTGATGTGCCATTCATTCACCCCGATTGTGAGGTAACAGATGCCACTTTTGGCCGATATGTCGAGATTGGGCGCGGCAGTCGTTTGGCCCACTGCCACGTGGGCGACTATTCTTACTGCGACCGCTACGCCGACATTGCCAATGCCACCGTGGGCAAATTCTCTAATATCGCAGCCTTTGTCCGAGTCGGTGCGACTGATCACCCCATGGAAAAGGCCAGCCTGCATCATTTTCACTATCGGTCACCCGACTACTTTGACGATGCAACTCACGATGCGGCTTGGTTCGAACACAGACGGACACGGCGCACAATGATTGGGCATGATACATGGCTGGGTCATGGGGCGCAGGTGCGACCAGATGTCACCATCGGTCATGGTGCAGTCGTGGCGGGCGGTGCCATTGTGACGAAAGATGTAGAACCCTACACGATTGTCGCTGGAATCCCTGCCGTCCCGCTGCGCACACGTTATGCAGCGGGCATCGCGGAAAGAATGATCGAATTGGCATGGTGGGACTGGCCCCATGAGCGTCTGCGAGAGGCGTTAGCTGATTTTCGCGATCTCAGCGCAGAGGCCTTCTTGGAGAGGCACGAACAGCAAACCACAAAAAATAGCGTAGTGTGATGCGTTATTTGTCTGCGAGGGTCAGTGTGACTTTGTCACCCGCAAACCAAGTGCGCCCAACTTCGACAGGAACGTCGTCCGTGTCCACATTCAAACTAATGGTGCGTAATACGGGCGCGTGTTCAGATATCTGCAAATGCAAGGCTTGGGTGGCCGTTGCCAGTTTCGCGTTCACCCGTGTTGATGCGCGCGTGTAATCCGAGACACCAAACTGACCAAGCGCCGCCGTCACTGAAGGGTCTGCGGCAAGATGGGTCAATAGGTTTGCAAACCGTATTTCTGGAAAGACGCTTCGAAATAACGCGATGGGCCTACCTTCTGACAACGATAGCCCCTCGTAGACATGTACTTGCGCCCCGCGTTCCAATTTTAGGGCGACTGCTTCAGAGGCATGCGCGACCCGAGTTTCTAGTAAAAGAACCTTCTTTGCTGGCGTTCGCCCTGCCGCGCGCAGATTTTGGTGGAACCGCACGCGCCGGCCAATCGGATAGTTGGTTAGTGTTGTTGTCACAAAGACGCCTGCACCGCGTCTCGCATGTACCATACTTTCGTCTGCCAAGGCTGCCAGCGCGTGACGCACTGTATGCCTGTTAACACCAAAGCGTGTGGCCAGAACAGCTTCAGTCGGTAACTTGTCACCGGCAACGTACAACCCCTCTGCGATGTCGCTTCGTAAAGATGTGGCAATGGCTTTCCAGATTGGGGTGCGGGGGGTCATGTCATGAAAACTTCACATTTCAGGGGGTTGGCAGAACGGATCCTACCATTTATAATTTATCTAGTTGTATATGCAACTCCGAAAGGTGTCTAGATGAATATGATGAGTGATCCAAACGCTGCCCGAAAAGGCTGGCTGGGTCTGCTGGCTAAATCGCCTGCAACTGAGGTGGCGCGGTTGTGGTTGGATCTGAAAATTGAGCCTGCGCATAGTGTTTTGCGCACACCGGAAATTGGTGGCGTCATGGTGCGCGGTAGGGCTGGCGCTGTTGGCGCTGCGTTCAACCTCGGTGAAATGACTGTCACGCGGGCGTCTGTGAAACTTGCGGATGGTACAGTTGGGCACGGTTACGTCCAGGGCAGGGGTAAAGATCATGCGATGCATGCGGCCCTTGTGGACGCGCTCATGCAGACTGCGGCTGCTACGGCTATCGAGGCAGATCTTTTGACCCCGCTTCGAATAGCGATGAAGCAAGGCAAGACGAACCGCGCTGCCAAAGCCGCAGCCACCAAGGTTGATTTCTTCACGATGGTACGGGGGGAAGACTGATGCAGGCGCATTTTCTAGAGGGCGGTTTTTTAGATCAGCCAATCGATGCCAGCCGTGCGTTTCGCGCGATTATGACGGCGATGGCGCGACCTGGTGAGATCAATGCGGTTGCTGGCGCGCAGCCGCCTGCGCCGCTGTCCCTTGCAGCCGGTACAGTTTTGCTCACGCTGTGTGATCCTGAAACGCCACTCTTTCTGGCCCCGAGCCATGACACGCCGCAGGTCCGTGATTGGATTACCTTTCACACAGGCGCACCCTTTGCAGTGGCAGAAAATGCAATCTTCGCAATTGGGGCGTGGGACCAACTACCACTTGCCGCATTCCCTTGCGGAACAGCTGAATATCCCGACCGCTCCACGACGCTAATTGTTGAAATTCCTGTTCTTTCAAGCAGTGGCGCGACGTTGCGCGGGCCCGGGATCAAGGATCAGACACAGTTGTCCTTGCCGGAAATCCGGGCATTTCAAGACAATGCGCGGCTCTTCCCGCTTGGCCTTGATTTCATTTTCACCAGCGGTGACCGCCTTGCCGCACTGCCACGCACGACAAGGGTTAGCTGATGTATGTTGCTGTAAAAGGTGGCGAACGCGCCATTGACAATGCCCACGCTTGGCTGGCCGAAGAACGGCGCGGTGATCCCTCTGTAATCGAGCTTAGCGTGGCACAAATCCGTGAGCAACTTGCACTAGCGGTTAACCGCGTGATGGCAGAAGGGTCGCTTTTTGATCCTGATCTTGCAGCCTTGGCCATTAAACAGGCACGCGGTGATCTGATTGAGGCGATCTTTCTGATCCGCGCGTATCGGACCACATTGCCACGGTTCGGTGGGTCAAACCCAATTGAAACCGAAGACATGGACTGTGACCGGCGTGTGTCTGCGACGTTCAAGGACGCACCTGGTGGACAGGTTTTGGGGCCAACTTTTGACTACACGCATCGCTTGCTGGATTTTAAACTGGCTGCAGACGGTGAAGTTGCAGAGGCACCGGTTGGAAACACAACTGAGGGTCCAACTCCTCATATTATGTCCTTCCTTGACCGTGAAGACCTAATCCAGTCTGAGCCAATTGGTGAAGAAACGCCAGCAGACTTGACACGTACGCCACTGGAATTGCCTGCGAGCCGAGCGTTGCGACTGCAATCTCTTACGCGCGCGGACGAAGGTTTTATCCTTGGGATGGCCTATTCGACGCAGCGTGGCTATGCGCGCAATCACGCCTTCGTGGCGGAGCTGCGCATTGGGGCTGTGGCTGTGGAAATGGACATTCCAGAGTTGGGTTTCGCCATTGAGATTGGTGAAATTACAGTCACTGAATGCGAAACGGTCAATCAATTTAGAGGGTCCAAGACAGAGCCGCCGCAATTTACGCGCGGCTATGGTCTGGTGTTCGGGATGACGGAACGCAAGGCGATTTCAATGGCTTTGGTTGATCGCGCATTGCGCTGGAAAGAGTTGGGTGAGGACAACCTAGGCGCGCCGGCACAGAACGAAGAATTCGTTTTGTATCATAGTGATAACATTCAGGCGACGGGGTTCTTGGAACATATCAAGCTGCCCCATTACGTCGATTTTCAATCAGAGCTGGAATTGATCCGCAAGCTACGCCGCGAGGCGCAAGCAAACATCGCGCAGGAGGCCGCAGAATGAGTGACTATAACTTTGCCTATCTGGACGAGCAAACCAAACGTATGATCCGCCGTGCCATCCTCAAAGGCCTTTCGATTCCTGGCTATCAGGTGCCGTTTGCATCCCGTGAGATGCCGATGCCTTACGGTTGGGGCACGGGCGGGGTGCAGGTTTCGGCGGCGGTCTTGACGCCGGATGATACGTTCAAGGTGATCGACCAAGGCGCGGATGATACGACCAACGCGGTGTCAATCCGTCGGTTTTTCCAAAAGACCGCGGGTATTGCTGTGACCGAAGCCACGACTGAGGCCAGTGTCATCCAGACCCGTCACCGCATCCCCGAACAGGATCTGCGCAGTGACCAGATTATTGTGTATCAGGTGCCGATCCCTGAACCGTTGCGCTTTCTTGAGCCATCCGAGGTTGAGACCCGCAAAATGCACAGCCTCGAAGAATATGGCCTTATGCATGTGAAATTGTACGAGGACATCAGCCAGCACGGCGATATCGCCACTGCCTACGCCTATCCGGTGAAGGTGGAGGGGCGCTATGTGATGGACCCGTCACCGATCCCGAAATTTGATAACCCAAAGCTTGAGATGGCGGGTATCCAGCTTTTTGGGGCAGGGCGCGAACAACGCATTTATGCGATCCCGCCTTATACGAAAGTGGTGAGCCTCGACTTCGACGATTACCCGTTTAAACCCACAAAAGCCGATCATGCCTGCGATCTGTGCGCAGCGACCGATAGCTATCTTGATGAGTTGATTGTGGATGATGAAGGTGGTCGGATGTTCATGTGCTCTGACACGGACTATTGCAGTACGCGCCGCAAACAAGGTCACAATGGTGCGCAAGGTGTGCCTTATGCGGAGGACGCGGCATGACCCCACTTTTGCAAGTTGAGAATATTGCGAAGTTCTATGGGGCACGCATTGGCTGCACGGATGTGTCGTTTGATCTGTATCCCGGCGAAGTTATGGGCATTGTGGGTGAAAGCGGCTCTGGTAAATCGACTTTGCTGAACTGTCTTGCGGGTCATCTGACATCTGATGGGGGGGCGGTCCGTTTTGACACGCGCGCCGATGGATTACGCGACACGATAACCATGTCCGAACCTGAACGTCGGATGCTTAGCCGGACCGACTGGGCCTTTGTTCACCAACACGCCCGTGACGGATTGCGGATGAACGTCAGTGCAGGCGGAAATGTTGGTGAGCGGCTGATGGCCGTGAACGCCCGTCATTACGGTGAGATTCGCGCGTCTGCCATTGACTGGCTTGGTCGGGTCGAGATCACTGAGGATCGGATCGATGATCGCCCAACTGCCTTTTCTGGTGGGATGCAGCAACGCCTCCAAATCGCACGCAATCTGGTGACCGGGCCACGGCTGGTATTCATGGACGAACCCACGGGTGGTTT
This sequence comes from Octadecabacter antarcticus 307, assembly GCF_000155675.2. Lineage (GTDB taxonomy): Bacteria > Pseudomonadota > Alphaproteobacteria > Rhodobacterales > Rhodobacteraceae > Octadecabacter > Octadecabacter antarcticus. The sequence goes on along the minus strand of NC_020911.1, from coordinate 2,680,918 downwards.
GGATGTGTCGGTGCAGGCGCGGCTGTTGGATCTTCTGCGTGGGCTTGTGCGCGAAATGAACCTAAGTGCCATCATTGTCACCCACGATTTGGCGGTTGTGCGCCTGCTGGCAGACCGGCTGATGGTGATGAAGGACGGGCATGTGATTGAAACGGGTCTTACCGATCAGGTGCTCGATGATCCGCAACATGCCTATACCCAACTTCTTGTTTCCTCCGTTTTGCAGGTGTGACGTTATGATTTCTATTGAAAATGTTTCTAAATCGTTTGTTTTGCACAATCAGGGCGCCGCAGAAATTCCAGTCATGCAGAACGCATCTCTGAAGGTCGCTGCGGGTGAATGCGTCGCACTTATTGGTGCATCAGGTGCTGGTAAATCCACACTTATGCGGATGATTTATGGCAATTATCTTACAGCCTCTGGCCGTATTATGATCGGGGACGTGGATGTCGCCGCCGCTGCGCCGCGCGAAATCATTGATCTGCGCCGTCATACATTGGGATATGTGAGTCAGTTTTTGCGTGTTGTTCCGCGTGTCTCAACGCTTGATGTTGTCGCCGAACCGTTGCTTGTGACTGGCACACCGCATGATGATGCAACCCGAACGGCACAAAACCTACTGGCGCGACTGAACATTCCCGAACGGCTTTGGTCGCTCAGCCCCACGACCTTTTCTGGTGGGGAACAGCAGCGGGTCAACATCGCGCGTGGCTTTGCATATCCATATCCGGCGTTGCTGCTGGATGAACCGACGGCGAGCCTGGATCCGACCAATCGCGCGACAGTTCTAGCGATGATTAGTGAGGCTAAATTACGTGGTGCAGCAATCATCGGGATTTTCCACGACCATGCCGCCCGTGAAGCAATTTGTGACCGCCAGTTAGACGTGACCAAATACACACCAGGGTTGGCAGCATGAGCGGTCGTTTTATCGCCGTCGTTGGCCCATCGGGCGTGGGCAAAGACAGCGTCATGGAGGCCATGGCCGTCTGCGATCCGCGCATTATTCTGGCCCGACGTGTGATCACCCGCCCCAGTGACGCGGGTGGAGAGATCTTTGAAGGTGTCACAGAAGACGAATTTCAAGCGAGGCAGACTGCAGGACAATTCGCGCTGAACTGGTCTGCGCATGGGTTGCATTATGCGATACCCACATCTGTCCACGCGCAGTTGCAAAACGGGCAAGATATCTTGGCAAACTTGTCGCGTACTGCCCTGATCCTCGCCCAAGATTGTTTTGCGCGGTTTGCGGTGATCAATCTGACCGCTGATTGCACCATTCTTGCAGATCGTTTGGCCAAGCGCAGCCGAGAAACCTCAGACCAGATCACGGACCGCCTCGATCGTGCCTCTGTACGACTGCCAGATGGCATCACAGCCTTTGCTATCGATAATAGCGGTGCAATTGAGCGGACCGTGCAAAACGCGCTCGGCCATCTTTATCCAGTTAAGGCGTGACGGTGTATTTGATGAAACATACCATCGCTGTCTTGTCCCATCAAAGTGATCGCGTCGATCACGAAAGGGTTCGGCACAATAGGGTTCAGTTGTGGCACCAGCGCGGCGATGAGTACAGCCGCCCGTTGTTCCGGCAGGTCACCGCTCAGGGTCAAATGAAAGTGAAAATCGTCAAAAATATACGGATAACCAAATTCAAGCATCTGCTGGTCTTGACGGGCAGTCAGCGACGCTTGGCGGCGGCGGGCAATATCGACGTCCGTCAGCGGTGCGCGAAATGGGTCAAACGTCTTGACGGTACTCGCGGCAAAATCCCGCAACTGCTTCGGCGCGCTTTGGGGACGCAGTGCGACAAAGCCGCTGTTGAGCCGGACGTCCAACGCATCGATGTCGAAAGCAGCGTGCTGGCTGGCAAATTTGGCTGCAGCTTGCTGCAATTGGTTCAAACCCGCGCCTTGCGCAATCCGAAACGGGGCCTTCAGCGTGGCATGAAGCCCGTATTTGCGGGGTGTGGCTGTGGCACACGCAACGTCCACACCTGCGGTATTGGGGTGCGGAACGCAGCGGCCTTTTGCACTGTCCCAGCCCAACCAAGCGCTACCCCAAACGGCCAACGCGCCAGTTGGGGTAAAAAATACAGCATATCGTTCAAACATTTGATCTCCACCGCAGATGCTTTTATCTGCCAAATCCGCGTGACGTTTACATGACAGAGCAAACTATTTTCGCCAACGCCAACCTGATCCTAAATGATGAAGTCGTCAGAGGCTCCGTACGGGTTAAGGACGGCGTTATTTCCGACATCGATAGCGGTAATTCGGTGCCGTCTGGTGCGTTTGATCTTGGGGGCGATTTTCTCGCCCCTGGTTTGGTTGAGTTGCACACCGACAATCTTGAACGCCATCTTGCGCCGCGGCCATCGGTGGACTGGCCATACCGTGCTGCCATTCTGGCCCATGATCGCGAACTTTCTGGCACTGGTATCACCACGGTTTTTGATGCGATCCGTGTCGGGTCCATCATATCTGGAGCAAGTAAGCGGTACGGTAAATATGCGCGGCAAATGGCCGATGAGATCTTAGCCATGCGGGAAGGGGGGCTGCTCAGGATCAGTCACTTCATCCATCTGCGCGCAGAGATATGCTCAGAAACTTTGGTAGAAGAACTTTCAGAGTTTTCGCCAAAAGACCGGATCGGTATCGTGTCGATGATGGATCATACGCCGGGTCAGCGGCAATTTGCGGACCTATCCAAATTTGAAACTTATACACGTGGCAAATACAGTTTTGGCGATCAGGAATACCGTGACTACGTCGATTTCCTGTATGGTCTTCAAGTGCAATTTGGGGCCAGCCATGAGGCCGCAACGGTTGATGCTGCCAAACGGTTAGGTGCCACATTAGCAAGTCACGACGACACGAACTCAGAACAAGTGGCAACCAGTCAAGCATATGGCGTGACCATGGCCGAGTTTCCAACCACTGTTGAAGCAGCAGACGCCTGTCACGCACATGGGATCGCTACTATCATGGGCGCTCCTAACCTCATTCGTGGGGGGTCACATTCGGGCAATGTGGCTGCGGCTGAGTTGGCCAAGCTGGATCGTTTAGACATTCTGTCCTCGGATTATGTGCCATCAGGGTTACTGATGGCTGCGGTTCAACTGGGCGACCTTTGGGGTGATTTGCCGCGTGGTATTTCGACCGTTACCGCGCGACCTGCCGAGGCGGTTGGTCTGAGGGATCGGGGATCTCTGCGCATCGGACAAAAAGCTGATGTCATTCGGTTTGCAGTTATAGACGGAACACCCGTCCTACAAGAAACATGGAGCGCGGGTTCCCGTGTATTTTGAACCCGCGCCATCCGCATCAAATTGGAGATTAGCTATGACAAAATTTAAGGCAGCAATTTCCGATTGGGCTGGCACAACCGTCGATTTTGGCTCTTTTGCGCCCATGGGCGTTTCATAAAGGCTTTGGCACACTTTGGTATCGACGTGACGATTGATGAAGCGCGAGCCTAATGCAGTCGGTAAAACCTTGGCAGAGCTGTCTGAGATGCTTAAATCCAAGATTGCGCAGCTACCGGCCCATGCAACCAATATTTTGAAAGATTCTGGCGCGGATCATGTCATTGATACGATCCGCGACCTGCCTGATCTTGTTTCCCAGCTCGAGCGCTAGGATGTGTAGAATAGACACAGTTGCGCCGCACCAAAAAAGCTCAAACTGCTGAGCAAAAAGCTACGTGTCCGACTGAGCACAGGTTTTATAGTATCGGTGCGTTGTCGACCCGTTTTTCCAACCAATCGCAGATTGTCTCGTAAATCGCTCCAGAAAACTGAGCGGTTTTTGGGACGGTCAAGTGGTGATTGGCGAAGCCGATTGGACGAGCAGCTTTTCGATTTAAATCGAAATACCACCCGCAATCAATTCGACCGGTTTTATTTGTTTCAGGCACGAATGTTGGCATTTTTTGAGTCACCTCTAGGTGCCCACCAGAATCACTTAGATTTTGTTGGGCGCTCATATCCTCGATTTCAAATGCCGATCAGGGCCAAACCTTATTATCCACAAGGGCTCGAATTTTTCAAAGGGGGTGTCATGTTTATAGCTTGATCAACGACATTAATTCTAATATTCACGAAGTATGGAATCACTATTCACAGATCGACTCACAACTCTTAGCCATCCCCAACGAATGGCCGTGTTTCGCTTGCTCATGCGGCGCTGCCCCGACGAGTTGCCGGCAGGCGAAATTTCTGAGGTTTTGGACCTTAAAGCCAGCACTGCATCGGTCTACTTGTCAGCTCTGACCCAAACGGGCTTAATCTCCCAGCGGCGAGACGGAACGCGGATGCTCTATGCCGTCAATCTGGACGCTGCCCGCGAGGTTGTCGCGGGACTTTTCCTTGATTGTTGTGGTGGTCGTGCAGACCTTTGCCCGCCCCAACCTCCTGACCTTCTCAGGCGTATCTCTCCTATGACTGGCAAGACATTCAACGTCCTCTTTGTCTGCACCGGTAACTCTGCCCGCTCGATTTTTGCAGAGACCATTCTTCGCGACATGGTGGGTGATAAATTCACAGCCTATTCGGCAGGCACGACACATCGCTCAGAGCTGAACCCTTTTGCGGTCAAAATTCTCAAGTCCAAAGGGCATGATGTGTCCCTTCTGCGTTCCAAGAATATTGAAGAGTTCCACGGCAACGATGCACCGCAGATGGATTTCGTTTTTACCGTATGTGATCGTGCGGCAAATGAAGACTGTCCGACGTGGCCGGGGCAGCCTGTTTCGGGCCATTGGGGTATGCCGGACCCGGTTAAGGCTGGGGGAACTGATGCGGAAAAACGTTTTGCTTTCCACGAGACCTACGGGGCGCTGCACAACCGGATTACCGCATTTGCCGCATTGTCGTTTAAGAATTTGAACCGTGGATCATTGCAAAAACATGTTGATGAGATCGGCAAAGAAACTGCCAAACAGGATTAAAAAACAATGACCACTTATGCTCTTAATGGCCTCGGTCGTATCGGTAAACTTGCATTGCGCCCGCTGTTGGAACGGGGTGCAAAGATCGCTTTTATCAATGACGCTGTGGGTGATCCCGCGATGCATGCACACCTGTTGGAATTTGATTCCATCCACGGGCGTTGGCCAGCGGTGTTTTCGGCGGATGAGGGTTCGATCACCATCGATGGCACCAGTATCCCTGTGACCAGCAGCCGCAATTTAGAAGACCTACCGCTGGAGGGTGTGGACGTGGTGATTGATTGCACCGGTGCGTTCAAGACTGAGGCCAAGTTGGCCACTTATTTTGCGGCGGGCGTGAAAAAGGTCATCGTCTCCGCTCCGGTCAAGGACGGGCCAACGGCCAACATCGTCTATGGGGTCAACGATGACATTTACGACGAAAACACGCATCAGATTGTGACGGCTGCAAGCTGCACGACCAACTGTCTTGCTCCAGTCGTGAAGGTTTTGCTTGAAGGGATCGGCATCAAACACGGGTCAATCACCACGATCCATGATGTGACCAACACACAAACCATTGTGGATCGCCCAGCGAAAGATTTGCGGCGGGCACGTTCGGCGCTGACCAACCTGATACCGACCACCACGGGGTCCGCCACGGCCATTACGCTGATCTATCCCGAACTGACAGGAAAGCTGAACGGCCATGCCGTGCGCGTGCCGCTGCTCAACGCATCCATAACCGACTGCGTGTTTGAAATGGCCCGTGAGACGACTGTGCAAGAGGTCAATGATCTATTCAAGGCCGCGTCTCAGGGGCCGCTGAAAGGTATCCTTGGGTATGAAACGCGCCCTCTCGTCTCGTCAGATTATACGAATGACACCCGCAGCAGCATCATTGATGCGCTCTCAACCATGGTGGTGAACGGAACGCAGCTAAAAGTTTATGCGTGGTACGACAACGAATATGGCTACGCGCACCGCTTGGTTGATGTGGCTTTGATGGTTGGCGGCAAGCTGTGAAACGTTCGCCGGAACGGGCCGCTGGATTTGGGGCATACGTCACCGTAACTGCGGCCTATTGGGCCTTCATGCTGACAGACGGGGCACTGCGGATGCTCGTCCTGCTGCATTTCCACACGCTTGGCTTTTCGCCGGTGCAACTGGCATATCTGTTTGTGCTTTATGAGGTCGCAGGGGTTGTGACCAACCTGTCCGCTGGATGGATCGCGGCCCGGTTTGGTCTGACCGCAACGCTTTATGCCGGGCTTTCCTTGCAGGTTGTGGCGCTCTTGGCATTGGCGCAACTTGATCCTGCTTGGGGCATCACCGCGTCTGTCGTGTTTGTTATGCTGGTGCAGGGGATGTCTGGGGTAGCCAAGGATTTGGCCAAGATGAGCTCCAAGAGTGCCGTCAAAATTCTTGCCCCAACTGACGGTGGGGGACTATTCCGTTGGGTGGCTATGCTGACGGGATCGAAGAACGCTGTAAAAGGCAGCGGTTTCCTGTTGGGCGCGGTGCTGCTGGCTATCTTCGGATTTGTGCCATCGGTGCTGACCATGGCGGCAATCCTCTTTGTGATACTTGTCGGGGTGGTGATTGGCATGCCGACAGGCCTTCCGGTTGGACGCAAAGGTGCGAAATTCTCCGAGGTGTTTTCCAAGAACCGCAATATCAACTGGTTGAGTGCCGCGCGGCTATTCCTGTTTGGGGCACGGGACGTGTGGTTTGTGGTTGGCATCCCGATTTATTTTTATGCGGTGCTGTCGGACGGAAGCACTGAGGGAAACCAGGCTGCATTCTTTATGATTGGGACGTTCATGGCGGCTTGGACTATTTTCTATGGTGTGGTCCAAGGCTTGGCTCCGCGCATATTGAAGGCGGCATCGCGCACAGAGGCGGAGATCCTCGGGCAAGCCAAACGATGGGTCGGTCTGCTCATCATTGTGCCAGCATTGCTTGCTGGTCTGGTCTGGATAGTCCCCGAACCTTCCACGTCGTTGACCATAACAATCGTTCTGGGGCTATTGGTCTTTGGTGGCATATTCGCTGTGAACTCAGCGCTACATTCGTTCCTGATCCTCAGCTTCACGGATGCAAAACGGGTCACGATGGATGTAGGTTTTTACTATATGTCCAACGCGGCAGGACGTCTTATTGGAACAGTCCTGTCCGGTTTCACATACCAGATGGGCGGTCTTCCATTGTGCCTTAGCACTGCCGGGGTCATGATAAGTCTGAGCTGGATAGGGGTGTCACAGTTGAGAGCGCGAGCGTGATACAAGAAATTTTGCGCTGTGCTGAATCTGATATGTTCATAACTGGCTGGAGGCATCAGGCTCAAATCTTTAACATAGAATTAATTATTAGGGCTTCAAATGTCGCCGAGGCACATTCTAAACTGGGTTGCGACGATTACCCTATCGCATCGGCTCTTAAGCACAAATCTGGTTTGGGGTTCATTTATGAATCCAGTGTGGTAGCTGGCTTGCATGAGAAAACCCACGGCGCCGACGTACAAGACTTCGAACTGGACTGCCTTCAATGAGGCGATGAAGCGCCACGGATCACTGACGATCTGGTTCGATCCAGAGATGAACTGGGGCGCCACACCTTCCGTTGCCCGGCAGTGGATAGCACCGGGATCAAGGTCGAGGGTGAAAGTGAGTGGAATGCACGCAAGATTCATCTCGGGATCGACGCGCAAACGTTGGAGGTTCGCGCTGTTGAGGTCACCGGCAGCAACATTGGAGATCCGCCGATGCTAACCCTTCCAGGCATTGAATGCTGTGTGTGAATCTGCTGGGTCAACGGCATCCTCTCGCCAGATTGCTTCGCAATCGCCTGCCGAGCAGCGCATGGAGCGGGACTTTGACCGTCAGGTCGCAGAGGTTCAGGTGCGTAGCGCTGTCCTGAATGGCTACACCGCGCGTGGCATTCCTGTCACAAAATCCGTGGACTGAATCCGCTTGGGAATGGGGAGCCCCGTACATCAGCCGATTTGTGTAACAGAGTCGCTTGAAGCTGCTAGTTCCAGAGCACACTTTTATTTAAATCTACTACCTCTACCATCCGATCAGAGCCTCTGCGAGGGCGATGTACATCGGTATGCTTAAAATCGCGATTGGTGTTCCCAATCCTGTCGATGTTCCGACATAGGCCGAAGGGTTGGCTTCTGGGAGGGCGCCGCGCATTGTCGGCGGACCTGAGATGTCTGAACTGGACGAAGCCATCACGGCCAGCAAAACAACACCACCCGCCGAAAACCCTGTCATCGAATGGGCGATCATACCGACACCAAACCCCAACAGGCCGTGGATAATAGGTGCGGTGATCCCATACAGGATGTAGGCATGTGCTACCTTACGCAATTCTGCAAAGCGCGACCAAGCTTCCATTCCCATAATCAGCATCAGGATTGAAAGAAAGCCGCGGAACAGTGGCTCATAAAAGCTTTTGTAAACTGAATCTGGCTCTGTGAAGATTCCAATCGCAAGGCCGACCAACAACGCTGAAATCGCAGGGCTGCGGAATGTGTCCAAGAGAATGCCACGGATTAGACCGCTTTCGATGGTGCTTGTGTCAACTGAGTATTGCAAAGCAAGGGGCGATAAAGATGGCCCCATTATGTTGGCTGCCCCCGACGGTTGGAGCGAAATTGATGTTGCTATGCGCCGTGCGGATGCCACTTTTGCCATAACAATGGCAGTCACAAGTGCGGCGATATCCATGAATGGATATAGAGCACCAATAAAGCCCTCGTGTGGGATGCCTTCGTCATCAAGTATCGCCATTCCGGCGGCCAGTGTGGATGCGGATACTGCCCCAAAAAGCCCGGCAGTGGCCAAGCCGTCAACCTGTGACACGCCGCGCCATCTTGCGAGGGTCCTGCTACCTAAAATGACAATCGCGATACCGGTCAGGGCGGCACCAATCGCTGGTACCAAAAGGGAGTAAAGATCAGCGTCACGTACGGATATTCCAGCGCCCAATCCAACTTTCAATAAAAGCAGGATAACAATAAATTTATAGACAGGATCGGGCACTTCGAACTTACTGCCAAGAGCGGCTAAAAGCATTCCGCCGATCATAAACGCAAGCGTCGGCTTTTGTAGCTGGTCAACAACAGTGCTGGCGATCGAAATCATAATATCCATTGTGGGCTTCCTTGCTTGTTACCTGAACGCTATAACCACCCACGACATGAAATAAAAATATATCTTTTATATGAATATGTTCTATGAAAAAGAACAATGGAGACTCTAAATTATCATCACTTGCGGTATTTTCGCGAGGTCGCAACCGAGGGGCACCTTGGCCGGACGGCTGCGCGATTAAACATTTCGCAATCGGCAATTTCCATTCAGATCAAACAGCTGGAAGACCGGATTGGCCAAAGCCTTTTTGATCGGGTTGGACGGTCGTTGGTTCTGACTGAAGCTGGGCGGATCGCACTTGATTACGCGGATCGCATTTATTCTACTGGGGACGAGCTACTATCGACGTTGAACCAGACTGGGACAGTTTCAAGACCATTACGTGTTGGAGCCCTGTCTACACTTTCGCGTAACTTTCAGCTTCAGTTTTTACGTCCTTTGATTGCGAACGGCAGTTTTAATATTGCGTTGAAGTCTGGCAACACCAAACTTCTCTTGGAGGATCTGACCACACAGATTCTTGATGTCGTGTTAACGACTGAAGTGCCACACAGTGAAACGGGAGTGTATTTTGCAGCCCAAAAGATCGCTGAGCAGACTGTGGGACTTCATGGCAGGGCTGATTTTATGGTGCAAGAAACGCTGTCAGACTTACTGGAAAACGTTCCATTAATCTTACCAACTGAAAGCGTAATCCGCGCAGGATTCGAAAACCTGATTGTTAAGCTGGGTGTTCAGCCAAATATCGTCGCAAACGTAGATGACATGGCGATGGTACGTCTTCTTGCCCGCGACGGCATTGGCGTAGCGGTTGCGCCCGCCGTAGTGCTTGCAGATGAAATTATAGCCGGATCTGTCGCAACATCTCCGTTTGAGCTGGGGTTTGTCGAGCCTTTTTATGCAGTGACATTACCCAGAAAATTTCCACATCCAGCTCTTGCAGATCTCCTTAACAGGCAGCAGCAGTTGTAGTGCAACTCATTAAAACGCCAATTTGCAAGAACTTGCCATGATGAGGTCTTGATCTAACCAAGCAGCAACGAAGGTGCTGTCAGAGGAAGCTGACTTGAGGTCAGAGGTGGTCTTGTTAATTCGACCGCTTTGCAGCCTTGTTGAGGTGGATCAGGGTTTCATTTCAGGCTGCTAATTTCAGTGGTTCTATTCTGCTAGCATAGGCCTCATCAGGGGTCAAAATTCCGTGGGTCGGATGGTAATCCCCCCATTTTTAATGGGGCTCAGCCGTAGGATTCACGCGGCTGTTTTCAGTTTCATTGCGGGTGTTATGCCGCCGATGCCCATGTTGGGTCTCTCATTGTTGTAAGTCCAGAGCCATTCTGTCGCCTGTTTTTGGGCCTCCTCAATCGTTTCAAAGATGTATTGGCCAGCCATTCGCCGCGAACGGTGCGATTGTAGCGCTCGATATTGGCATTCTGTTGAGGTTTGCCTGGCTGGATGTGTTCAAGCCGAACACCGTGCTTTTCAGCCCATGTCATCAAGGTCCCGCTGATATATTCAGGGCCATAACACCTTCGGAATATCGCTAATTTAAGGCTATGACTGCCTGCGCAGCCCCAAATAACGCAGCAGGTGGTCATAGCCGTGCCTCAGGTCCCTACGGTGGTTTTGTACAAACCACACCGCAAAGGAGACCAACTATGACCGATATCATTATTACACAAACTGCGCCCGTTTTGGTGGCCATCGATATCTCGAAGGCCCGCGACGAAGGTCTCATTGCTATTGCGGACAAGAAGCGCCGCCGTCGTTTGACTGTTCTGAACCAGCTAGACGACTTCAATCGTCTAATCACATCGCTTGCCTGCTACGGCCGCCCTGTCCGTGTAGCTTTTGAAGCAACGGGTAATTATCACCGTGCCTTGGCTTATCATCTTGCCGCAGCAGGTTTTGAGTTGAAGTTGGTGTCATCTGTGGCCCTGGCCAGAACGCGAGAGGCCTTGCACAACAGTTGGGACAAAAACGACCCTAAGGATGCCCAGGTCATTCTTCACATGATGGAGATCGGGAACGAGCAGTTTTATCATGACCCCCTCGTGCGTGGCACTAACGACATCCAAGAGCTTTCCAAAACGCATGACATCGTATCCAAGTCGAAGACCGAGTTGTGGCACCGAGTTGTGGCACCGAGTTTTAACCCATTATCTGCCGCTGTATTTTCCTGAAGCTGATCGTTTCCATCGCAGTTCTCGCAGTTCTCGCAGTGACTGGTTCTTTGCTTTCCTTGAACGTTATCCGTCACCACACTTGATCTCAGCCATGAGCAAGGAGGCATTCATCGCTGACGCTTGGGATGTGGTGGGCCTCAAGGTTGCAAAAGAGCGTTTACTTTCAGATATCTACGAGACTGCCAAAGTATCAGTCGGACTGCCGGTTGCCGCAGATTCCGACGCGATAAGCATGTTCAAAAGGAACGTCAGAGTAGCCCTGCTACAGATCGCCTCGCAGCACACTAAATCAGGTCAAAGGGGGGTGGCCGGATGCCCCGGAACCCCCGGCCGGATCAAATCGGTATGGGTGGCCGGATTGCCCCGGAATACGCAATGCTTTGACAATTTTGGCAGAAGCTGGGGATGTACGGCGCTTTCGTCATCACCGGCAGTTTTCGAAGTTCTGTGGAATGGACCTTGCGACTATGCAATCAGGTACATTCAGAGGGCAAACCAAACTGTCAAAATATGGCAATGCTCGGCTTCGTCGAACGCTTTGGATGGCTGGACAGGTTGCTATTCTGCAGCGCACCAACAGCTTCCGCGACAAGTTCGAGCGCTACATCGCCAAAGACCGTCACAACACCCATTTGCGCCGAAAGGCGTACACCGCAATCGCAGCGAAGATGGCCCGAACCGTTCATGGGATCATCAAGCACGGCGAACCATATCGCCCCTTCTTTGAGGGGTGATCGACAGCAGTAGGACCTTTCTCTGTAAGGGCCGTGGAGGCAGACAACTGACCTCGTAGATAATGTTTAGGCCTTCTGCTCAACGACCCAAAGATCTCGTCTTAAGGACGGTGAGAGCCGCAAAAGCGTACTCTGTGTTTGTTATGGGAGAGACAGTTCGTTGACCAAAATGCCAAACTGAGCAATGCTTCTAACGTGTCGAGACGCCTCGATGCGACAATAACCTGACGCCAATTCAGCTAATCATTCCGCGCATAGGACGTTATCGACACGTATGGTTTGGGGTTTGCCGCGCTCAGCATGATGTGTCCGCGACAAGTACCAGGTTCTCGCGGCTGAAGTCATCGACAACCGTCAGAATACGAAACCGGCGACCGTCAGTCAGCGCGTCAGACACAAAATCTAATGACCATCTCTGGTTAGGACCATCACAGGCAGCACCATCGGCTTCCGCGTGCCCAAAGCGCGCTTTCTACCGCCCCTACGACGCACTTGGAGCTTCTCTTCAGTGTAAATGCGTCTCACCTTTTTGTGGTTCACCGCAAAGCCTTCGCGCGCGATCATCACATGAACACGACGGCAACCAAACCGTCGCCGCTCCCTCGAAACCCGCTTGATGGCATCACGCAACTCAGCGTCATCGCCACGGCGAGACGGATACCGCACCGTTGATCGATCAACTTGCAAGACATCGCACGCCCCCTCTCGGCAGATTGCTTTGCAATCGCCTGCCGGGCAATGGTCGCTGGCTAACCTGATGAGTTTCCATCAAGTGAACCACAGCTTTAAGCTTCCCAACGGGCGTCACCATTTTTTTGAATTGATGTCTCGCAACATTGCATTGTCCCTCGCCTGACAGGGTATTGCGCAGCAATGTCCCGAGAAGGGAGCATCTGTTCCGCTAGCAGCTTCTTTAGCTTCCCGTTCTCGTCTTCCAAGGCCCGCAACCGCTTCGCGTCAGACGGCTCCATGCCTCCATACTTCGATGTGTATTTATAGAACGTCGCTGAACTGATCCCGTGCCGCCGACATACATCAGCAGTCTTCTCACCAGATTCCTGTTCTTTGATAATTGCTATGATCTGTTCGTCTGTAAATCGTGCCTTCATTTGTCCGTCCTTTTGTTGGGCGGACTCTACACAAATCTGGAGGAGTTTTAGGGGCGCAGGTCACGACAACGACGGTGTTGCTCCAGATTTTTCGCTACCCACCTTCAAGGGCCGCAATGCTACTCAACGCAAACTTCTCGCATCAATAAAGCTGCCAGCCCTTGCGACTGGCAAAGGCATATACACGCTCGACGGTGATGATAAGGCGTCGAGGGTATCCCAGGTTTTCGAGTATCAGGGCGATCCGCACGCTTGGGATGACGGGAGAAATCTCATTTGCCATCATCAAAAGGGAAACCGAACCTGCGAGGTATCGTTTAATATTTTCTCGAATGAACATCTCCTCGACGAAATCGACAGGCTGATGACACAGAATGGACTACTTGAAGGGCCAGTCTGTGGGTGTTGTGGCGCTCGGTATCTGGATGCACCGGACGAGTTTATCTTCAATGGAACGCACGGCAAACTCGCGCCCGCGCGTAGAGGGAAGCGGCCGAAGCCTTCTGGATTCCGGATCATTCATAAACCCTGTAAAGGGCAGCCCGGTGCGCGTATCTCCGTTTCCCTGGACCATCAGGCACAAAAGAAGAAGAGCGATAATGGTGCGCCTGCTCAGGGAGTTGGTCAATGGCGCAAGTATCAACGACCTCCAACGCCTTTTGTCGGACCCCGATACGGGCAAGAAATGCGGTGTGAGCCGTATTTACAGTCGTATTTTCTTTTTGGAAAAGATCCTGCTCGCGTTTGAGCGCGCGAAACTGCAAGATTGGAAAGCTAAGGAAGACGCATCCGACCGGTGCAGCCATATGCGCATCGCGCACGATGATGTGGTCATTTCAGTAAACTGGGAAAGTCGGTTTGATCGCCGCCTGACGCCTCTTCACTGCTCGGTCAGCGCAGACATCCGCAGTGGATATGTCTTCCGGATTGATGCCAACTTCGACCCGCGTGTCGATCCTGCTGCTTTCTTCGAAGAGCACTACCTCGATGTTGCCGGCCAGCCCCGCAATATCCGTAAACAATACACCCAGAAGTCTGGCAAGGTCGTGAGCGCCCCATTGCTTCACTTCCAAAGGCCGAGCGGTAGGTTTGATGAGGCCGCGTTCTTTGCCAGCGCCGAGAGTAGCTGGCGGGTTTTTGAGGAAAAGTTGAAGAAGGCCTATGAGGAAGACATTTCTTGCGGCATTGATCTGCCCGATGATGTTCAGCAAGGTCTTTGGGAATCAGGTGCGCGACGCCGGGTTCTCAATGAGATCCGCAACGGATACTTCGGCCTTGTAGATACCAACCGCGATCACCGCGGCAGTTTCAAGGGGGTAGTCGTTAAACAGACCTATACAAAGGCTGCGCACCTTGCGTGCCTGCGAAAGATGCTGCCAGATGGCAAGATTACCCTGGTTGGCGAACAAGAAGCTGCGATGGTGCGAGTTGTCCCTCACATTTTCCGAGACTTGATTAGGGAGGACAAGTTCGAATGGTTTGTGATGTCCTTCGACAAGGAAGCTTCTACGCCAACGAACCAAAGCCGTATCAAAAAATTCGAAAAGGCGTTCGAGGAGTTTGGTGAGATTCAGACGCGGATTGTAGGCGAAGAGCTTCCGAGATGGGAGCTATTGAGACGGTTCTGCGCAGCAGGGCTAATGCCAGCAGTGAAGACTGATAGCCAGGACGCGGTGCATCCTTTTCCGATCGCCAACTTTCAATCTGCCCAGTTCCCACAGTTCTGGGCCAGCTCGCCTGTCCAGCATTACGGTGAGACCGAAAAGACGGTGGGCTTTCCAGTGCTCCGGTCAAAATAGCGAAAGCGTTTGAAATCGGTAGGCTTCGATCAAAAGATAGCTGATGACGATCTAAGGGAGGCGCTCGCTCGTCGTGTGTTGAACACCACAATCCAGCCTGTATGAACCGCTTTTATGAACTCTGTGCGGAGCCGGATCAGTCCAACCGCGCGGGCAGGTGGGCGCGGCAGTCGAAACGGTCCCAGCTACATAAACGGCGCAGTGTACGTCGTCAGGGTTTTTGGCACCAAAGGCGGCTTAAATTAAGAGAGCGTTCGGCTCATCTGGTTGGTTTCATTATGTGGCGTGCAGGCTGTGATGCAAGCGGCGCGCTTCGAGTGTCTTTCGTTTGATCCTTTCCCTTTGTTGTAGAATGGCTTTGTCACGGCCGAAGTAGACGTCAGACGGCGTGACGTTGTTCAGACTCTCGTGGAAGCGCTGGTGGTTGTAGTGATCGACGAATGCTTCAATTTGGGCTTCAAGATCACCTGGCAGGAAGTAGTTTTCCAAGAGGATGCGGTTCTTCAAGGTTTGATGCCATCGCTCGATCTTGCCCTGTGTTTGCGGATGATATGGCGCGCCGCGAGAATGCTTCATGCCTTTCCCTTGCAACCACTCAGCCAGGTCACCGGATACGTAACTGGATCCGTTGTCGCTCAGCAGCCGTGGTTTGTGAACGACGTGAACCTGATCACAGCCGGACGCCTTAAGGGCCAAGTCGAGCGTGTCAGTCACGTCCTCAGCCCGCATATTGGTGCAGAGTTTCCACCCTCTCGGGACATTGCTGCGCAATACCCTGCCGGGCAGCGGAGATGATGTAACGGCTGTAATCGTCTAGGATCGTACTGAGATAGAACCAGCCCCATCCCAGAACCTTGAGATAGGTGAAGTCAGTTTGCCAAAGCTGGTTGATCGCTGTGGTTTTGTCTTTGAACGCACTGGCGGCTTTCATGACGATGAAGGCTGGGCTGGTGATCAGGTCATGCGCCTTCAGCATACGGTATACGGAAGCCTCTGATACGAAGTAGCTTTCCTTATCTGTGAAGGTCACTGCCAGTTCACGCGGTGACAGTTCTGTCTCTTCCAGCGCAAGGTCCACAACCCGACGTCGCACCTCGTCAGGAATACGGTTCCAGACGTGCTTTGGCTTGGGAGATTGGTCTTGCAAGCCAGCCTCACCACGCTGCCAATACCGATCATACCAACGGTAGAATGTGGTGCGTGGAATGCCGAGCTTGGCCAAAGTCAGGCGGGCCGGCAGATGCGACCCCTCGACCAGCTTGATGATCTCCAGCTTCTCTGATGCGGGATACCTCATTCGTGGTCGCCCCCACCGTCGAACATGCTTTTTTTGAGCAAGCGGAGTTCAAGTGTTTGCTCCGCAACGACTTCCTTCAGATCACGTGCTTCACGGCGCAGATCCTTCACCTCGTCGGTTGTGGCGGCGCGGGCGGTATCGCCCGCAAGGCGCTTCTTACCGGCCTCCATAAAGTCCTTGGACCATTTGTAGTAGATGCCTTGGGAGATGCCTTGGGAGATGCCTTCACCCCTCTCGTGCATGTAAACATGCACTGCCGGGCAGTGGACGACACAGCTCGGCAATGCTGTCTTCCCCACGCAGACCGGCTAAGACGATCCTAATCTTCTCTTCAGATGAATAATGCTTGCGGGTCGCCCGTTTGATATCTTTGACGATCTTCTCGCCCGGGCTTTTGCGTGTTCCAGTTGTCTGTCTCATGTCCCACTCCTCTGTGGTTACGATGAGCCAACAACACTCTCTTATCAAATATGCCTATTTGGACCCAGAAGCGCTGACGTCAGACAGTGCGACGCTTTTGTTCGCGCACGTAATAGGTCACCGTCGTTAGGCTGCCTGCATATCCATGTTCGTCGCGCAGACGCTCAAAAATGCGCTTCGACGTGTGCCGCTGCTTTTTGATCAAGGCCTTATCTGTAGGCAGTATCTCGTCGATAACAGCAATATAAGCGTCAAGTGTGGGCCGTTTAGGACGCTCTACCCGCCGATAACCGGGGGGAAGCGCATGCTTCAGCATCTTCGCCATCGTCTTGCGGTCTTTGTTAAAGTGTCGTGCAGCCTCTCGAGCAGACATGCCGTCCTTCAAACAAGCACGGCGCACACGATCATAAATATCCACAGAATACATCTCCCGCCCTCCGATAATACGAAGGACACAAACTGGCGGTATTCTACTCCGCTACAACTGCGATACGCAGCCGCTTCTGTGATCCATTATTGCTCCGCGTTTTACAAAAAGGGTTGTGTGAGGCGAACCCCATGGATTCGAAGATTGTTTCGACTGCCACTACCGCGACATCAAATTGACCCCGTACGCCGGCAAAGACACGATCGCGGCAGGCCTGAATACTCAAACCATATTTAATACATTCGCATCCAGCTCGCACCTCGTGGCATTGTCTGCAACGGCGACGGTAATAAGCTGACCCGGACGCAGTTAGGTACTTGGTATGATGGGTTCGTTTGCGCCGGTTGGTCGACACAATGACCGCCACCTCACGGTCACGCACATTAATGATGGGCCAGACGGGCCAGCGCGCGGTAGGTAGGCGAACGCCTCGGCTTTTTGGAATCTCACGCCGAGACATTCGGTTTCATGAAGGGGCGCTCGCGATGCAATGCCATCGCTTGCCGCAGGTCAGATCAAAACCGCACCGTCTCAGGACCCTTTATCTGTTTCGGGGCGGAACTTGTTGCGCGGCATGAAGCCCGATGCGCTTACCTCGCGCGGGTTGCGGACCCAGACGGTCCGGTTGGGGTGCAGGCCTGCGCCGCGCCGAGCAGGGACAGCCATGTGCCGCGCGCGTTGCAGCAGGCGCGTATCAGCAAGACCGGCGCTTGGGTGGAAGCCGCCGTTGTCTGCTACCACCTTGTCCCAAGCGGCTTTACGAGCATGAAGCGTGGCGGGATCGCTAAGTGCAGCGCAGTTAATCTCGTTGATGTTCAGATCCACTAAAATCTCGTCGCCGTTTTCGACAAATGCGATCGGGCCACCAAGCGCTGCTTCCGGCCCCACATGGCCAATCACAAGACCAATCGAGCCACCAGAAAAACGCGCGTCCGTCATCAGGGCTATGACGATGTCACGCTCGCGGCACAGGGTTGTGATGCGCGCGGTAGGATCGAGCATTTCCGGCATGCCGGGCGCACCGCTTGGTCCCTCGTAGCGAACGATAATCATGTCATTGTCTTGAAACGCCTCGGGCGTCTGGTCGAGCATATCTAAAAGTGCTTGCTGACCATCGAACACGCGCGCCTTGCCCCGGAACAGGTTGTTCTCAAGTCCACCCTCGACGCCAGCCAGCTTCAGGATGGCCGAAAACTCAGGCGACAGGTTGCCACCAAGCATGCGCAAACCACCGGTCGGCTTGTAGGGCGTTTTGACAGGATAGATGACGTCGCCATCAGCAGGCTTGGCGCCAAGGCGCGCCACCTGTTCGGCCAGTGTCTCACCAGTGCAGGTCAGCGTGTCACCATTCAGCAGGCCTGCCTCCAGCAATTCGCGTACGATGATTTGTACGCCACCAACCTCATCGATATCGACCATGGAATACTTGCCATAGGGGCGTGCGTTGGTGAGCACGGGGACAACATGCTGGGAGAGGTTGTTGAACTCCTCGGGGGTAATGATGTCTTTCCAGAAATCGCCAAAGCCGGCGGCGCGGGCGATCTCGGGCGCGTGCAAAAGCGCGTTGGTGGAACCACCGATCGCCAAGGCAACAATTGTGGCATTGCGCAGGCTGTCGCGCCCGACAATATCGCGGGGCTTGAGGTCGTTTTCGATCATTTGCGCAAGCAGCGTGACCAGTTCGGCGGGGAACTCGTTCAGACGGCGCGGGTCATCGGACGGCGGGGCCACCATATGCAGGGGCTGCATGCCCAGCACGCCGATGAAGGTCTGCATTGTGTTATAGGTGAACATGCCACCGCAGCTGCCAAAGCCAGGGCAGGCGTGGCAGGCGATATGGTCGCGGTATTCAGGGTCTGGATGACCGGCGACCTGAAAGGCGCTGACGATATCAAGCTTTTCACCAGTCTCGGGGTCGGTGCCGGGGCGGATCGGACCATCCGACATAATGATGCTGGGCAGATTGTGCTCCAGCATGGCCGAAAGCGTGCCGACAGGCGGCTTGTCGCAAGCAACCACGGCAATCGTGCCCGCAAGGCCCGTGGCGCTAAAGTGTTCACACAGGGCATCGTGCGTCACCTCGCGGCCAATCAGCGAATAGCGCATCTCAGGCGTGCCGTTGCGCATGCCGTCCGAGGTTGCAATCGTGTATTCCGGCTGCACGAGGCGATATTTCAACTGGCCCGGCTTGGTGCCGATGCGGGTCTTTAGCGCCTGGTGGATCGCCTCGACCTTGGTGGCCACGCCCAGATAGCACTGGCTGTCGCCTTTGGTGCCAACCACGCCCACCGACGGCTCGTGGATAAGGGCTGGGTCGGTCCCGATCTCAAGGGCAAGGCCGATAGTCTGGGTCGAGCGGCCGGGATGCTTGTCAATCAGGACGGCGTTTGGATTGGTCAAGGTGGTCTCTTTTCAGTTGCTGGGCTGGGGACGTGGGAAACTGTGCTAAATTTAATTGTTACTTAGATGGTGAAAGTTGTGAAAGTAAAGATCGTCAGTCAATGTTGCGAATTTTGGTCGCAGCAGGTGACCAGCCAAGTCGAGGTAGGGGCTTTGACTGCCTCGGTGTTGCAGCCTGTTTGGGAACAGATCGTTCCGCAAAAAAATTGCAGGTACTTGGTTACGAACGCTGGTTCAAAAGTGTCCGCCCTTCGCGCGTTAGTGAGAACCAGTGATAGCTGAGTTAAAACCGCTCCTTACGAGGCGAGATGCGTCACTCAGACCGGAGGCGTGGAGCTTCTTTCGTGACATATTATTTCCAATCTAATTACTATGCGTCAAACAGGTGCGCGAGGATACTTATGTCTCCATCACATTTTTGCGAGGGCAGGGCCGGTTTGTATACCGTGAACGGTGCTGCAGACCGGTTTGCCGACCAATGCCATAGCTGGACATTGGTCGCATGACGGAACGCAAAAAACCATTCGCAGGGCGTTGTGCAGTGCTTTCGAGCATGCACGGTAAAGAACAAGCAATCGGGCCAGTGTTCTTGGCCAACTTGAATTTGATCGTCACGCCAGCGAACGGCATCGACACAGACGCGCTTGGAACATTCTCCGGCGAAATTCCTCGCTGTGGCACTATGCTCGAAGTGGCCGTGGCGAAGGCGCGCATCGGCATGGATATCTCGGGGCTTCCCTTTGGAATAGCAAGTGAGGGCAGCTTTGGGCCGCATCCGCTTTTCCCGATTATGCCGGGAGGCTTTGAATTGATGGTATTCGTGGATGATGAACGGGGTACGGTGATCCATGAAAGCCTTGTGATCGACGACACGAACTTTGCGCATCTGGTGACGGCACCGAAGGACTCGATATCGAAATTCCTCTCTCAGGTGGGGTTTCCGTCGCATGGCTTGATGGTGTGTCCGAACCTTGGCAATTCTGCTGCAGCAATTGTTAAAGGAATAGTCGATCTGCCCAGCGTCGAATCCGCTATCGCTGGGGCCGCGGCACTTTCTGGCGATGGCCGCGCGCGCGTTGAAACTGACATGCGGGCGCACCTGAACCCGACCCGCATGAAAAACCTGTCTGGCCTTGCGACACGACTTTCTGACCGCTTGTTGCACGGTTGTCCGTCCTGCGCAGCCCCGGGGTGGGGGCGCGTCAAAATGATCCGAGGTTTGCCATGCGAGATTTGCGACACAACAACTGAAAGCGTTATGTTAGAAGTCTTCGGTTGTGTTGCCTGCCCGCACCACGAAGAACGGCCTCGTGCTGACGGTCTTATCCAAGCAGAATCTGTGCATTGTCCGGCCTGTAATCCTTAAGGCAGCGCTGTCAGAGGAAACTGACTTGAGGCGGGCAGGGGCCGATTTAGCCTCGTAGACTGATGAAGCGCTGTCTTTTCCGTTTCTTCAAGACGTCACCTGAAATCATCCGCTTGGCTGCGATGATGGATGTCTGGTTTCCGCTTTCACTTCGACATGTGGAGGAACTGTTGCACGCCCTGTGTCAGGGATGTTGTTGTCCTCTCGACTTGATAGCGTGATATTAGTTTTTCACTTTACCCACTCGGGGATCAGTAGGGCTAGCTGCATCAAAAGAATTTTGCTGATTATTTTTTGTCATAAGTGGAGCTATCGACAGAACGAATAAAACAATGATTGTTGTTAGTCTGGCCTGCGCTGGGGCTGCTGTGATGGCCAAGCTCAAAGGAAGTAACTATTGTAAATTTTGTAAAAAATGTCGAGGAATGAACCTATGAGAGACTTAATTGCAGACTTTGCATTGTCGATTGCCGCACTGCCTGCAACGGCGCAAGACTTAGCCGACCTGCCTACCCGCAAACTTTTGGCTGAGATTGCACATCCAAACGGCCTTAGTTCGCCCTTTGAATTGAGTAGCGCCAAGATTCGTCAATATTAGACACATTCACCTAAGTAGCAGTCTGTCGCGGGATGAATGTTGATGAGTTCAAAGATTTTGGTGCTTCGGCAGATGAAGTGTTTTTACAGATTTTCTGTGAACCAATGATATCTACCTTTTCAGGTCGTACTTTCGTTGTCTTTATCTAACATTATCAACCGTGAATTTGTCCTTATGAACCTAGTACAGGCTGTACGTCGTCAGGGTTTTTGGCACCAAAGGCGGCTTAAATTAAGAGAGCGTTCGGCTCATCTGGTTGGTTTCATTATGTGGCGTGCAGGCTGTGATGCAAGCGGCGCGCTTCGAGTGTCTTTCGTTTGATCCTTTCCCTTTGTTGTAGAATGGCTTTGTCACGGCCGAAGTAGACGTCAGACGTCAGACGGCGTGACGTTGTTCAGACTCTCGTGGAAGCGCTGGTGGTTGTAGTGATCGACGAATGCTTCAATTTGGGCTTCAAGATCACCTGGCAGGAAGTAGTTTTCCAAGAGGATGCGGTTCTTCAAGGTTTGATGCCATCGCTCGATCTTGCCCTGTGTTTGCGGATGATATGGCGCGCCGCGAGAATGCTTCATGCCTTTCCCTTGCAACCACTCAGCCAGGTCACCGGATACGTAACTGGATCCGTTCGCATTCATCAGTGTCGTTGTCTGTGCGCGCTTGCTGTAATTTCTTTGGTGCACATCTTTGCTTTCATGACCGACGATGTCTCGAATTACCTTTTCGGTGATGCCTGGACACTCTTCGAGAGTATTCTCAACATAATGTCGGAGGCTTTGAAACGATAGGTGATCCCCCCCAAATTGTTGGCATTCAAAACTCAAATTTTCTCGGCAAGATATCTGAGGAGATTTTTGATGAAGATAGCGCGATTTAGCGACGCACAGGTCATGGGCATTTTGAAGCAGGCGGAGGGCGGTACGCCGGTCTCTGAGCTGTGTCGGGAGCTTGGGATGAGCAGCGCCAGTTTTTACAAGTGGCGTGCCAAGTTCGGCGGCATGGATGCGTCCTTGATCACCGAGATGAAGGACATGGCCGAGCAAAACCGCCGTCTCAAGAGGATGTATGCTGAGATGAGTATGTCCGAGACGTTCTTCTGAAGGAGGCGCTCGGAAAAAAGCGATAAGGCCGTCTCGCCGACGATACCCTCTCGGTGAATGTGCCATTCACCTGCCGGCCAGTGGATGGCCATGAATGCAGTCATGCAGCGGGGCACAAGTATCGCACTTGCCTGCCGCACCTTCCAAATTAGCGAGACCTGCTATCGGTACAGCCCGATCTTGAGTGATGAGAACGAGGAGATTGCAGATTGGCTGGAACGCCTGGCCGTGCCTGACGCGCCAAACGATACTTGGTCTATCACTGCCCTCTCATTGATTGCTTTGCAATCAATGAGAGGGGGTTTCATGGCGGATCAGCTTGCAGACGGCAGATCGATCCGAACTCTTAACGTCTTGGATAACTTCAATCGTGAAGGCTTGTGCATCGACGTGGACGTCTCGCTGCCCGCAGAACGCGTCGTCCGGAGCCTGAACCAAATCATCGATCGGCGCGGCAAACCCCAAACCATACGTGTCCCTTCTCATTGATTGCTTTGCAATCAACTGTCAGGCAACGGACAGTGGCCCAGAATACATCAATGGGACCATGATGACATGGGCCGAGAAACACGGCGTTTGGCTTGAACATATCCAACCAGGCAAACCTCAGCAGAACGCCTATATCCAGCGCTACAATCGAGCCATTCGCGGCGAATGGCTGAGCCAATACATCTTTGAAACCATCGAGGAGGCACAAGAACAAGCAACTGAATGGCTCTGGACTTACAACAATGAGAGACCCAACATGGGCATCGGCGGCATAACACCCGCAATGAAACTGAAAACAGCCGCGTGAATTCTACGGCCGAGCCCCATTAAAAATGGGGGGATTACCGTGTGACGCGCCTGCGGAATATGGGCGGCCAAAGACTTTGTATAATCGTTGGAAGCGCTGGAGTGACATGGGCGTGTTCGCCCGGATCATGATGGGGCTGGCAGAACAGGCCCCAGATAATAAGACAATCTCGATCCGCTCTCATCGAGACTGTGTTTCGACTGCCGGGCAGTGGATGCAACCTACCTCAAGGCACATCGCACGGCTTCCAGCCTGAGGCTAAAAAGGGGGTGTGGGCGCCTGTTTCACTGCCCGGCAGGGTATTGCGCAGCAATGTCGCGAGAGGGGGCTAACCAAGGGCGGCATGAACACCAAACTGCACGCGACAACAGCGGATGTCCCGTCCGCTTCTTTATCACGCGGTGTTCTTCGCCCGTCTTCATCCGCTCAGCCGGACAGGTCCACAATCGCGCTTCGAAGTCGATTTCTTCCCAGCGCATCCCTAAGACTTCGCTTGTCCGTGATCCGGTCAGGCACGTAAACCGCAAGGCGTTGGCTGACATTGCGTTGCGGGATTTAAGGTCCGCATAGAACGCAGGCACATCTTGCCAGCGCATCGCCTTGTGGTGTTTGGGCTTAGCCTTCACCTTGGGAAGGGCTTGGGCATCCTTAATCGCCGTGACGGGGTTCTCGCCGGACCTGAACCCCTTAGACCGTGCCACATCCAAAACCGTTTTAATCCGTTGCGCCAACCGCCGCGCCGTTTCATGCTTTTCTGTCCAGATTGGCGACAGGCACATCATCACCTCGGGTTGGTTGATGCTGTCGATTGGCATTCGCCCGATCTTGGGAAAGGCATAATCCCGCAGTGGGTTGATCCACTGCTGGCCATGTTTGGCATTTTTCCACGTCGGCATCCGCTCAATATGGACTTGCTGTGCGAACTCTTCAAAGGTTGGAACTTCACGCTGAACGTTGAAACGCGGGTTAAGCCCTTGCTTCGCCATCCGGCGATATTCCAGCGCACGGTCGCGGACTTGGTTGATCGTGACAATATCCGCGCCACCCAAACCAAAATCAGTCCGCAACGGCCCGCCCTGTTTATTCTTCTGCCCCTTCACGACAACGTGCACGATCCAGCGCCGCGCACCGGACGGGTCCACCACCAGATACAACCCGCCGCCATCGCCATGCCGCCCCGCGCCAAGGTTCTCGACCAGCCTCTTTGTCAGTTTGCCAGATAGGGCCATCTATAAAATACCACATTCCATACCACTCAGGGAAAGAAAATAGACGTAACCGAAGAAAACTCAAGGCAATCCGAAAAGTGCACTTGAGCCATGTATATATAGTAAAAAGGCCGACCAAGGCGACCCGTTCAAACTAACAGTAATGGTATATTGGCGGAGAGACAGGCAGCCATGCTCAGCTCCCATAGGTTCCCAAGAGTACCAAAAGTATCAATTATATCATATACATCGTACGATAGCTCGTCCCAAGTGGGCTTGTGAAATCCCATGCATTCCTCTACTCTGTGGGGGACAGCGAGGGGGACAGGTATGTCAGGCGCAAGCATCAATCCAAGGATAGGGAAGTCGCTTAGTGCAGCTTTCGTACGCACGGTTCGCGACCCAGGAAAGTACCACGACGGTGGTGGACTTGGTTTGATGCTGCGCGTCGAACCGTCCGGAAGCCGCCGCTGGGTGCAGCGCATCGTCATCTCGGGGCGGCGGCGAGAGATTGGCCTAGGCACGCCGCCGGTTGTGACCCTAGCAGCTGCGCGCGAAGCGGCGCTGGATAACATGCGCACGGTGCAAGCCGGTAACGACCCTGTTGCCATTCGCCGCAACGCGCGGACTTTCTTGACCTTTGCCACCGCGGCTGAACACGCCATTGCCGCCAAATCGTCGGAGTTCCGTTCAGACAAACATCGCAAACAATGGCGCAGCACGCTAGATACCTACGCCTTGCCAATTCTTGGCGCGCTCCCCGTTGGAAAGGTTAACACGGCGGATGTGCTACGCGTTCTGGAACCAATTTGGACCGAGAAGACGGAAACTGCTTCACGCCTACGTGGGCGGATCGAAGCCATTCTCTCTTGGGCTACGGCAGCCGGACATCGGGAAGGCGAGAACGCGGCGCGCTGGAAAGGTAATTTGTCGGAGATGCTCCCAAAACCTCAGCGCGTCGCCAAAACGGTTCATCACCCAGCATTGGCGAGTTCTGATGTCTCAGTCTGGTATGCGGCACTGCGCGGTCGCGACGGAGTGGCGGCACGTGCGCTTGAATTTCTGGCCCTGACCGCGGCTCGTTCAGGTGAGGTGCGTGGCATGACTTGGGCGGAAGTTGATCTGACGACAGGCGTCTGGACCGTACCTGCCGACCGCATGAAGGCGAGCCGTGAGCATCGTGTTCCACTTTCCGCACCCGCGTTTTCATTATTGGAGAGCATGGCGGTGGCCCCCGACGCCGATCCCACTGACTGTGGTCGCCCCGTATTCAGCGCCCCCCGAGGTGGTGTTCTCTCCGATATGTCGCTCTCCGCCGTCATGCGGCGGATGCAGCAGGCAGAAATTGATGTCGGGTGCGCCGGATGGTTAGATCGCGCGTCCGGCCGTCCTGCGGTGCCCCACGGTCTGCGCTCGACATTTCGTGACTGGACAGCAGAGTGCGGCTATCCGCGTGATATGGCGGAAATGGCGCTTGCTCACGATGTGGGCAGTGCTGTGGAACGCGCCTACCGGCGCTCTGACATGCTAGAGCGGCGTCGCGCTATGATGGCGGCGTGGTCGGATTTTCTCGACGGACGTGTCGAGACGGGTGATGTCGTGTCGTTCGCGGTAAGAGAAAGTGTCTGATGGGGCGGCGAGGAAGACCTGCCAAACCGGTTGGGCCGTCTCCAACCTCTCCATCTGCTAAGGCTTCGCCAGAACTTAAGGAAGAGTGGCGCGCACGCAAAGCCGCACTGGTTGATATACTATTAAATGTCGCCGAAGATCGTGCCGCACATGCTCTTGCACGGAAATACTGGCCTTTCTACTGGCCTGGCGAACAGGGTCGGCCACTACGTTTCAATGACAATCAATGCATGGTGCAGTGTAAGGCATCGAAGGAGGCTGTCGAGCACTGGCTGCGCACTCAAGAACGTCACTTAGAATGGCGTCTGGAGCTGGCAACTGGTTATTGCCCGCGGGATCTATCCACATACCGCACAGCAGGGGACTTTCGCGATGAAATGCGTAGGTACGGGGAAGCTCATGCTGGTATCGCCAAGCATTTGCGAGCGTTTCAAGCTGCCCCCAGCAGTAATATGTTACGCGCGGATGCAAAAAAGGCGTCGGAGCGGTTATATAAGAATGAAGGGAAAGAGGCAGACAGCCTCGTAACGGATGCCCTGAACGATATTGCTTTCATGGCTGAGGACTGCGAGCGCGTCGCACGCGAGGTGGTAGATTTTCTTGACGAAAGGCCTGCCCAAGGCCGTTCAGGCAAAAACCTCGCAGCAATCGAAGTCGCATACCTAGTCGCGGCGTATTTCGATGCTGCCCGTGTCGCTGCAGAAGCAATCAACGACCGGAAGGCGGCAGAAAAACTCATAGTGAAGCTTGCGCGAAAGCCAGTCAAAGGGACGCGGCGCGGTGTCGCCGACGATGTGATAAACTACGTACCGGATAACTTATATTGCTGCGCTGTTGAAGCAGCTTTGGGAGCGCTGGGAGTGTCGCAGCAAGAGGTTGGCGACAATGGTTGGCGATCAGCTGTGGAGTACGTGTGTGCTCATCCAAGATTGCACTTTGGCAATAAAAACAATGACTTAATTTTATCCTGAATTCTGGTTGAGTTCTAAGAAGCCCTTTCCGGGACTTTGTGGAGGCAAGCCATCACAAAGGAATGGAAAAATGGTTGAACAACTGTTGAAACGTCGGGTCGTAGAGGAAATGACCGGGTTCTCGCGAACCACGATCTATCGCCTCATGGCCGAGGGTAGATTTCCACGACCGCTGCGCACCGGTGAGAATAGCGTCCGGTGGCGCATGAGCGATCTTCAAAAATGGATGGATGCGTTAGCCGAAACTTCGGTGGCGTGAAACGCACGCCGCGATAACGGCGCGCGCTTCGACATCTTGATGCGTTTTGGATACCGCATAATCAAGATAGCCGACACGCGCCTCCCGAGCAAGCAATTGAATGGAGGCCAAAATGGTCAACTCGACGAACGGAACGCCGCGTCAGCGGTACATGAACAGTAAACAGCGTGCCACGCTGACTTCGCCTGAACCCTTGTTGCGCCCCGGTCCGGGTGCGCCCTCTGCGGCGAATTTGAAGGGAACCATCGCCACTCTGTATAGGGCCGCCGCCGCTACAGAAATGAGCGATGAATACGCTGATCGTCTAGCAAAGGGATGCCTAGGCCATGGGCAACGTTTAGATTTGCTGCGCGCCACGTTGGTATTGGTGTTCAAAAACGCCGATGCAGACACTGTCTGGGATGCCGGGGAGTACATCCTCGTGCCCCTCCTCATCGGGCTGTGCGAGGGGCAGCACGAAACCGGCAACGTCATAGGGACTGGAATGGGCGGTTCAGATGGGCGTGAACATCTGCTCGAACTTACGCGTGACGAAGGGGAACCGCTCCAAAGGATCATCGAAGCGATCGCCCGCCACTGCCCTCAGATTTTGTATGGTCACCCGGAGAGCAGCAATGAATAAGTCAGTGAAAACAAATTTGAGAGGTCAGTACAATCCGTTCGTGCAGCCAATGGTAACTGGGCACGGCGTGCACGGAGGGCCAAATGGCTCGATCGCCTATGACGACCTCGTCTATGAGGCTACCCGCCTCACAGACGACAAGGAGCGGGTAGCCTGGGCTGGCGTCCCTAAGGAGCAAGCTCGATGGTTCATGTCATCCACGCTTCCATCACGCCAAAGCGCTGATCAGGTTTCAGACGGAGAATTCGTGGCGCTGGTCGTCGATATCGACGGCGGCAGGGCAACATTCAACGAGGTGGAGCGCGCGGTATTGGCAACGACGGGCGGCGCTGTGGCGCTGGTCTACTCGACCAAGAGCGCGACCTTTGCCATGCCGCGCTGGCGCGTCGTCATCCCGCTAGAGCGATCGCTCTCGGGCGCGGATTATGCTGACACCGCACAAGCTTTCTACGTCCGGATACGTGAGGCAAGCGAGGGGCGGATCGATCCCGACAACGCTGGGGCGCGGCCAGGCCAGATTTCTTTTCTGCCGAATGCGCCTAGCGGCGACCCTGATGGAGACGACTATCTAGCTTTTGCAGCTGAAATCGGTGAGGACCCCGATCTTGCACTCGATTTGACGGACGATCATCCAATTGTTCAGCTGCGGGAGGCAAAACGTCTTGAAAAGCAATATGAGGCTGAAGCCGCAGCTGAACGGGCGAAGCGTCGGCGTGGAGGCGGATCGACATTGATAACCCGCTTCAACGCCCATCACAGCGTTGATGAACTTCTCAGCCGTTACGGATATGAGCAGGCAGAGGATGCTTCTGGGCGCTGGCCAAAAGATCATTGGCGTTCACCATACCAAACATCCGGCAGTTTTGCGACACGCGTCTATCGCGATGATGACGAAGGTGGCGAGACCTGGGTCAGCCTATCGGGAAGTGACGCCAAACGCGGGCTTGGGGCCAAGAGCGCCAACGGGGGGGCGCGCTACGGCGATGCCTTCGACCTTTTCGTGCACTTCTCCCACGGGGGCGACAATGGCGCCGCACTCAAAGCCTGGAAGATACAGTGTGACGACAAACGAAACATCGAGGTCGGACATGGTCTGGCACGCAGACGGGAGCAGCTCGTCAAGCATCACGATCGGCTACGCGCGCTCGGTAGGGAGCCCTCTGGCGTGAAAGCCAAAGACACGAGCGGCATTCTTAAAACATTACGTGGTCTTGGCCGACGCGGAGATGAGGAGACAAGAAAATGAGAGACCTTGAGCACATGGAGGAGCGGCTTGCCGCGTTAGCGGATGTGGAAGCCGACGACACGAGCCTTGCGCTGGCGTGGATTGCCACTGAAGGGGGTGGTGACGATGAAGAGGACGCTGAGATCTTGCGCTCCAACGACGGTTTAATCCGACGCTTTGACCGTTTGACGGGCATGTGGTGCGTACTTGACAAAACCGACACGCTTCAGCGCGTCTCAGAATTCCTGTGCGAGGTTGGTGATGCCAAGTTGGAAGCGGTCGAGGCTAGGTTTCGCCAAGGTGAAATCGAAAAGAAGGATCGTCTCGCGGCAAAGAAACTATATGCGAACCTACGCTCGACTACGCGTCGCACGGCTGTCTGGCAAACGGCGGTGGTTAACATGGACGCCGCCGAGGTCGACGACTTCGACGCGAACCCAGAACTGCTGGGCACGCCGGGCGGTGTGATTGATCTGCGAACCGGCGAGGTCAGGTCAGCTACCGTGGGTGATAAGGTCACGCAATCGACGGACGTTGCACCAGCGCAGGCGGGTGCATCTGCTTCTAGATGGTTAGAGTTTCTGTCGCAGGTTTTCGAGGGCGATAAAGAGACATTGGAATTTATCGAGCGCCTTGTCGGAAGTGCACTAGTGGGCAACGTTTCTGCGCAGAAATTCTTTGTGCTTTACGGTCGCGGTTCGAACGGCAAATCGGTGCTGCGCGATGTCGTCAGCTGTCTGGTTGGGTCGTATGCTGGCACGGCATCGGCGAAGGTCTTTATGCAAAGTCATTCCGATCGTCATCCCACAGAAATTGCGTCGTTGGCAGGCAAGCGGGTCGTGATGGCGAGCGAAGTGCCCGCGGGGCGCTCATGGAATGACGCGCTTTTGAAGGAACTAACTGGCGGTGAGAAGATGACCACGCGGTGGGTGCACCAGAACGAGTTTTCGTTCACGCCCCGTGGCACGCTGATTTTCACAGCAAATACGTTGCCATCGTTCACTGGAGCGCAGGAGGCCATGCTGCGCCGTATTGTAATCATCGAATTCAAACGGAACTTCACGGAGGATGAGCAAGACCCAAACCTGGTCGCTGACCTGATTTCGACAGAGGGGTCTGCAATCCTACGTTGGGCGATTGACGGCGCGCGTAAATTTTTGGCCGATGGTGGTGGCGTAAGGGGGCTTCGAATTCCTCAGTCGATCACTGACGCTACGAGGACGTATTTCGAAGAGGAGGACATCGTTCTTCAGTTCCTCATCGATGCACAGGGTAGTGCAGCAACCTCGATTGATTGGTCGCCCGGTGCGTTCGTCTCGTGCAGTCAATTGTTCGACGAATTTAGACGCTGGGCAGAAAGCAAAGGCCACAAGTCGTGGTCTGTGCGCACGCTTTCCAAAGTAATTCGTGAGAACGCGGAGCGTTACGAGTTGTCGGATGTACGCACTAAAGCGGCGCGCGGATTTCGAGTTGAGCGTCGCTTGACGGAACCGCCGACGGGGGCGAACAGCAAGTTCGCTAAGCACGTCGCCATCAAGCGTCGCCGTGCGGTGAAAAAGTAGACTGGGAAAAGGTGACTGAAGGGGTGACGAACAGGTGACAAAGAGCGTGAAAAGGTGACTGAGGCGTGCACCAAGAGGCTGCGGCCGCCATGCGCGGTGCAGCGCCAACGGAGGGGGCAAGCGCCAACGGTGGGCTTCCGTCACCTCTGTCACCTTTCAGTCACCACTTCGGTCACCACCTAAAG
Source organism: Octadecabacter antarcticus 307 (assembly GCF_000155675.2). GTDB lineage: Bacteria > Pseudomonadota > Alphaproteobacteria > Rhodobacterales > Rhodobacteraceae > Octadecabacter > Octadecabacter antarcticus. Next base: position 2,649,941 of record NC_020911.1, on the reverse strand, counting down.
GTCTGCTTTAGTTTAATAAAGAGTGCATTGGTGACTGAGTGACTAGTTTTTCTCATATGACTACAAAGAGAAATACTAAAGAACATAAGGGGAACAAACGTATGTATATTTTAGAACGACAACTACCTGGAAAATTTCAGTCACTTCCGTCACCTTTTGGGAAAGCCGCGTTGCCAGCTGCCAGCGATGGCGCTCCCGCTGAACCACGTCTCTACAGCCCCCGCTGGCGCTGGTCTGCCGCCTTATCGGCACCGCCACCGGTGCTCGGCGAGGCACCGCAATGCCATCCGCTCGACATCCTCGGCGTACTCGATCCGGTGCCCGCGGCCGCTTCCATACACTGCGCCTTGCCAGAGGTCACGCTGAGCGCCACGGAGCGCGCCACACAGGCATTTGGCGCGCCGCCCTTCGCCATCCTGCTAGCAATCCTTGCCGTGTACGAAACACGCCTCCCAGCAGCTCTCCAGGCCTCCTCCGATGATCCACCGCCCCGCATCGGGTTGTTTGGTCCTGGCGCCGCGGCAGTCCGTCGTGCCGCGATAGCTATCAATCCCAAAGCGGGGCGGCATCTGATTGACCTCTACGCGGTGCGTGGCATTCCGGATGACCCCAATGAGGACCCGCTCCCCCGCGGCATATGGCCGGTTCTCTGCTCAGCCTATCTACCAGCCAGACCTGCGTCAGCGTTGCCTCCGATGCCGCTCCCTACTGTGCTCGCTCACAGCGCGCACGAAATCCCACAACGGAGAGCCTTCGCCGCTGAGCGTGCGAAATGCAGTCACCGGCGTGTGCTGATGTCGATTTGCGCAGACGACGCAGAGGCACTGCACCTTCCACCTGACGTTCGGAGCCGCGTCACCGCTCTTCCTGGCCTGATGGACTGCCTATACGCCGCGCTGAGCGTCCTTGCCGCCCCCGATGGCGCTCTTGGTCCAATCCGGCGGTTTGAGCGGAGCATGGGCGCTAATCTTGCAGATGAAATGGCCGAAAGTGCCTTCGAGCTGGCGATGATCGCACGCGCTCATTTGATTGCTTTTTACGCACGGGTGCGTCCAGCACACACCGGACCGGTTCACCGCGCAGCGGCGGCCATGCTGCGCCACCGCCCTCAGTTTATTTCACCGACAACACTGACTTCTGGCGTCATCGGACAAGATTTGCGTATCCTGGAGGCTGCTGGGTGGCTTGAGGCACGTGATATGGAGACCGCCCACGGTCTCGCTCACCGGTTTATGCCGAGTGATGCTTTTGTACGGCTAGATATACGTGAGCTGCCGAAAAAGCGGGCGTCCTGGCCATATCCGGTTAGTGTTGTGTGCGATCGAGAGTGAGCGTCCGGCGTGACTGCTGAGCCGCGCAACTGCAGGACCATACTGCGGGCGAGCAAAATAACATTGCCGCGATCACGTGAGGGCGCATTCCTATCCGGGTTGAAGCTAAATGCAGCGTTTCAATGACATCTTCCCTACTGGCTGGGTGTACCCCGGAGACCGGACGGAGAAACTGGCTGGACAGAAAAGATACGGCCGCGTAACGAGCCGGAAAGTCACGCTCACTCGCAATACGAGCCGCAGCATTTTAATTGGATGATGTAGCGGCCGTTGCATTCGTAAATGTTGTGGCCAGCAAATTATACATTTCAGTCACCGTATTTTCTGGAGCTTCACTGAAGAATAACCGACAGGCTGACGAACATCCTGGACCGCCGTCGATAACAACTGGCCCCAAATATTCATTAGCGCCCGCATCAAGTAGTAAAGTGGCAATTAGACCGAAAAAAATTGATCCATCACCAACCACATCTTCTGAGCCACCCTCAGCATGATTGTCTACACTGCGCCAAAGTTCGTTGATATGGGCTTGGTAGAAGCCAAAGTTTGTCTGGAAATTCTGACCCTGATTAACAGAGGAAGAGAATGCAGTTTCCAAAATATCAACGAAATCATGGAATTTGTCACTAAGAGCGCCTCCTTCGCATTCAAAAAAAGTAACGTCTAGATCGGCCACAAGATGACCACAGTCACTGAAATCTTCTGTTCCACAAATAGTGCAAACAGGGCTTTTATTGGTATCTTCATTTCTCAATTTTGTCAGCCTTGTTTCCTATGTGTGTTGCGGGGCGCCCCAGATAATCCAGATAAGGACCCGCTCTCCCGAGGCGCGTGGTCGGTTATTTGCCGTACATATCTGCCAGCCAGACCTGCGCCAGAGTTGGCTCGGTTGCCGCTTCCTACAGCGTTCACTCACCGCGCCCGCGTAGCCGATAACTTTGGGCAAGGCTCATCGTCCGGGACGTAAGGCTTCATCAGCATCACAAACCGGTAGTGATGATTGCGAATGCTCTCCGTTCTCTACTTACCTACGTCGTTCTGTATCATATCGTAAACAGTATTCATGAACTGGCTGAACTTGTCGGTCATCGAGAGAAGCTTCATCATCTGCTTTTGTTGGGCCTTAGCCGCATGCTGAAGGCAATTGTTGCCGACCTTCTTGCACCAGTTCCCGCGGCACTAGAATGCGCGGCGGTGTCCATTTAACATGATCGAGTGTTTGGCCTATTCTGTTGAAAAACTCGGATGACAGGTGAAAACGGACCAACTAGCAGCACATCGTTACCAGTTTTTGAGAAAAACTGCTACTATGAGGGCCATTCTGCATGTTAGGAGAACGTTGCTCTGGTTTTTGGAAGGTCGACAACTCCGAGCCGAGTTTTTCAACAGAATAGGCCTGAAACTCGCCTTCATGATTTATCGTCGGTTGAAAGCTGTAAACTCTCCTGATCTATATGGCTAAAGCCAATCAACGTGCAGTTGACTGATCCTTCAGTCCCGAGCGCCGAACAGAAAAAGAGGACTTCGTGGCAGTCAAAAAATCTGAAATTTACAGCTCACTCTGGGCAAGCTGTGATGCGCTTCGTGGCGGCATGGATGCCTCGCAATACAAGGACTACGTCCTCGTCTTGCTGTTTGTGAAATACGTCTCTGACAAATATGCGGGCGACCCTGACGGTCTGATCGAAATCCCTGAGGGTGGCAGTTTTGCGGATATGGTCGCTCTAAAGGGCGACAAAGAGATAGGTGACAAGATCAATGTTATCATTTCGAGGTTGGCTGAGGCCAATGATCTCAAAGGCGTCATTGACGTTGCTGATTTCAACGAGGAAGAGAAACTCGGCACAGGCAAGGAAATGGTTGACCGCCTGTCGAACTTGATCGCGATTTTCAATCGGCCCGAACTCGACTTCCGCAACAACCGCGCCGAAGGCGACGATATCCTTGGCGATGCCTACGAATACCTGATGCGTCACTTCGCGACAGAGGCAGGCAAGAGCAAAGGTCAGTTTTACACGCCAGCTGAAGTGTCGCGGATCATGGCCAAAGCGATCGGCATCAGCGCGTCCAATCGGCCGGATCAGACGATCTACGACCCAACCTGCGGCTCCGGCTCTCTGCTGCTGAAAGCGCGGGACGAAGCACCAGCAGGCATCACGATTTACGGCCAAGAAAAAGACGTGGCGACCCGCGCTTTGGCCAAGATGAACATGGTGCTGCATGATGATCCGACTGCTGAAATCTGGCGTGACAACACCCTCGCCAGCCCGCATTTCAAGAATGATACCGGTGGGCTTAAGACGTTTGACTTCGTTGTCGCCAACCCGCCGTTCTCGGATAAGGCTTGGAGCACCGGGCTTGATCCCGTCAATGACCAGTATGATCGCTTCGGCTATGGCGTGCCGCCTGCAAAGAACGGCGACTATGCTTATCTCCTTCACATCGTCGCCTCGCTAAAAACAACCGGCAAAGGAGCAGTCATTCTGCCACACGGTGTGCTGTTCCGTGGCAATGCAGAAAGCGAAATCCGCGAGAAGATTATCCGCAAGGGCTATATCAAGGGCATCATCGGCCTGCCTGCTAACCTGTTCTACGGCACCGGCATTCCCGCCTGTATCATCGTGATCGACAAGGAAAACGCCCAGGCCCGCACCGGTATCTTCATGGTCGACGCTTCCAAGGGTTTTGTGAAGGACGGCAACAAGAACCGCCTGCGGTCCCAAGATCTGCACAAGATCGTCGATGCGTTCACCAAGCAGATCGAGATCGACAAATACTCGCGCATGGTGCCCCTGGCCGAGATTGAAAAGCACGGCTTCAACCTCAACATCCCGCGTTACATCGACAGCTCTAAACCTGAAGATTTGCAGGATATCGATGCCCACCTGCGCGGTGGCATTCCGGTAAGCGATGTAGATGGCTTCGGCGACTTTTGGCAAATGCTGCCTGCCGTGCGCGACACACTCTTTGCGCCGGGCGACAGGCCCGGATATCTGGCACCTCTGGTCGAAGCCGCTGGTGTGAAATCCGCCATTCTGCACCATCCCGAATTTGCCACCTTTACCGACAGCGTGACGGCGGTGTTTGACGCATGGCGCGCGGCGCATGAGGGCGGGCTGCGCGGCATCGCCATTGGTGACAAACCCAAAGACCTGATCGCCGAAATCTCCGAGGATCTGCTGGAGCGCTTTAAACCCGTGTCACTGATCGATGGCTATGATGTCTATCAGCACCTTATGACCTATTGGTCCGAGGTGATGCAGGACGATACCTATGTGCTGGTGCAGGATGGCTGGGCGGCTGGGCGCGTAATCCGCGAACTAGTTAAGAACGCCGACGGCAAATACTCTGAAACGCCGGACATCAAGATTGGCAAGCGCCACCTAAAAGCCGAACTGATCCCGCCCGCGCTGATCGTGGCGCGGTTCTTTGCGGTAGAGCAGGCAGAGGTTGATCGTCTGACCGAAGAGCTTGAGCAGGACGAGGCCGTCGTGACAGAGCTTCAGGAAACACATGGCGGCGAAGGCGACGCGCTTTTTGTGGTTGAGAAAAAGAACGAGGCGCTGGCGGCTTGGGCCGATGCCTTTGACACTGTCTGGAACCAGCGTGACCCAGCCAGTCTGCGGCAACATCGCACGTGCATTGATAATGCCGAGAGGCTTGTCGTTGATATCGACGACTTGACGTATCAGCCGGTCTTTGGGCCTTTGAAGAACGCCAAGGGCAAGCTGACTTTGGGCGCAATCAAGGACCAGATCAAGCAGGCGAACACGCACGAGGATCAGGCCACCCTTGAGAAATATCTTGAGCGTGACAAGTTGCTGAAAGCGCAGCGCAAATCGGCCAAGGAAACCCGCGAGATGGCAGAAAAAAGACTACTACAGCAGATGGAAAACGAGCCAGACAGCGAGGACTTTGCCGACCTTCGGATCATCCGGTCCTATCTGGACGGGCTGGAACGGGCTGCGGCTGCCAAAGCCGAGAAGACAGAGCGGCAGGCGGCGCTGGATGCCATGGTCGTGGCGCAATATGCCAAGTTGAGCGAGGCCGAGGTCAAGGCGCTGCTGGTCGAGGATAAATGGCTGGCGCAGGTCCGCGGCGATGTGGCGGCAGAAGTGGATCGCGTCAGTCAGGCGTTGGCGGGGAGGGTCAAGGTGCTGGCGGAACGCTATTCCAAGCCATTGCCAAAGTTGATAGACGAACTGAACACTTTGGACGCCCGCGTCGCCGCGCATTTGAAAAAAATGGGATATGCAGCATGACCAATGCGACTAAAAAGCTGGGTGCGTTTCATGCGCCACTGAAACCAAATGACACGGAAACCCAGACTGAAGGTTGCCGTTATGCCAATCCCGATATCTGTGGGCGTCACTCTATACCCAAAGTCTGTGCCTTCGTTAGAGAAGATGGACTTTGCCTGAAACCGTCATTGGCATGGCCCAAACAGTTTCGATTGCTCCGGGGTGACAAGTAGTTGGTTTCACACAAATCAAACAAATGGTTACTCCAAGTATGATGCAACTGAATGAGATTACGCAGAGATGGAAGCTTGTCCAAATGTTTAAAATGTTTGCAGAGTTTGAGCGTAGCGCGTGTCAGAAACTGATTGAGTTTGCGGCGTGACAATGCGAGTAAAAATTAGGTCGGGTTATAGGTTGTCTGAAGTGGGGGTGATCCCGGACGACTGGGAAGTATCCACATTAGCCAACCTTGCCGAATACCCAATGCAAAATGGTGTTTTCTTTGAGGCCAATAGAAAAGGTAAAGGCTGCCCTATGATCAATGTTGGAGACCTTTACGGAGGTTCTCCAATCCCGGTTGGTTTTCTTGAAAGGTTTGATGCGTCGCCGGACGAACAAAAACGTTTCCAAGTGAACGATGGAGACCTTTTCTTTACAAGGTCATCAATAGTGCCGTCTGGCATTGCGCAATGTAATCATGTGTCCATAGCTGAGGGCGACACTGTGGTTTTTGACAGCCATGTAATTCGATATCGCCCAAATCCCAAAATTATCGATGCTCTATTTCTTTTCAGGGCATGCACAGCATCAAACACTCGTCGCTATTTGATATCTCACGCCAAAACGGGAACGATGACGACAATCGATCAACGGGTGCTAAGCGCGTGCCCCATCACTTTTCCACCTCTCCCTGAACAACGCGCCATTGCGGAGGCGTTGAGTGATGCGGATGCGTTGATTGCGGCGCTGGAGGCAATGATCGCCAAGAAGCGCGACCTCAAGCAGGCCGCCATGCAGCAGCTCCTCACTGGCAAAACCCGCCTGCCGGGGTTTTCGGGGGAGTGGAAGGTGTCCCAGCAACAAGACGTCATCACTTTTATCAATGGACGCGCGTACGGGAGACATGAGTGGGAGACTTCCGGAACACCGGTTTGCCGACTGCAAAACCTCACAGGCTCAGGTGAGAAATTCTACTACTCCAAATTGGTTCTGCCAGAGCGGCAATACATGCTTGAAGGTGATCTCATTTATATGTGGTCGGCTTCTTTTGGGCCCCACATATGGACAGGGCCGCGTGCAATCTTCCACTATCACATTTGGAAGTTAGAATGTGACACCGAAGAAGTTGATCGCCAATTTTACTATTACAAATTGGTTGAAATTACGGAAGCACTACAAGCCACGATGGGTGGTTCCACGATGTTACATTTGACAAAGACTGGAATGGAGAAATTTCTTGTCAATTTGCCACCCATAGAGGAACAAACCGCCATTGCCGAAGTCCTCTCTGACATGGACGCCGATCTCGCGGCACTCGAAGCCCGCGCCGCCAAGGCCCGCACGGTCAAGCAGGGCATGATGCAGGAATTGCTGACCGGAAAGGTGCGGCTGGTATGACGCCGGGCGCTGATCTGGACCAGTTGTTCATCGGCTGGGATGTCGGTGGCTGGAACTGCGACAAGAACCCCAACAGCCGCGATGCACTGGTCATCCTCGACGCGGACGGCCAACGTATCGGCCAGCCCTGGCGCGGCAACCTGCGCCAGACCATCAACGCCAGCGAGACGGGTGCAGCTTTCCTCGCCGCTTTTCTGGCCCTCTGCAAAGTAAGCAAGGCGGCAGATCACGTGCAGGCCACCCTTGCAATCGACGCGTCGCTGGGCTTTCCCGAGGCGTTCACCAGTCTGATTGCCCGTAGAACAGCAGTGGCCGAATTGGGCCAATCCGCCGCGAACCCCTACCTCTATCGCCTGACAGAGCGCAGACTGGCGGAAGAAGGGATCACACCGCTTTCAGCCATAAAAGACATGATCGGTAGCCAGTCGACCAAAGCGATGCACGTCCTTGCGCGCTTTGCCCCTCACCCCATCGCGACTGGCGTTTGGTCAGATGGTGAAGCGTTAACGATGATTGAGACTTATCCCGCCCTTTGCCGTGCCCGGGCGCGTGGTGTGTTTACCGAACTGACCAAGTCGATCAAGGGGCGGGAGGCCGACATAATAGACGCAGAGGTGTGCGCCCATATCGCTCACGTGTTCGCGCTGAGGCGCGACTGGTTGGAAGCTCCCCCCTCCAACGCACCGCCGTCAGAGGGGTGGATATGGGCACCGTTGCCGCAAATTAACAGCAAGCAGGTTCAGTCATGAGTACAGTTGGACAGATCGAGAAAAAAACCCAAGCACGAGTGGTCCAACTATTTCAGGATCAGTTGGGTTACGACTACCTTGGTAACTGGATTGACCGCGATGATAACCACAACATCGAAGAGGTCTATCTACGGCCCTTCCTTGAAACCCAGGGTTATGCCCCCGCGCTGATCACCCGCGCCATTGCGCATTTGACCAAGACTGCCACCGACCAGTCCCGCAGCCTGTATGACATCAATCGAGATGTTTATGACCTGCTGCGCTATGGTGTAAAGGTGAAGGCTGAGGTGGGCGAACTGACCCAGACCGTCTGGCTGATCGATTGGGCTAACCCCGAGGCTAACCATTTTGCCGTCGCTGAGGAGGTGGCTGTCAAGGCAGCGACGTCGGACGGCAAGACCTTTGGCAAGCGCCCTGATGTGGTAATTTATGTTAACGGTATTGCGCTCGGCGTGCTGGAGCTGAAACGCTCGACCGTGTCGGTGTCGGAAGGCATCCGTCAGAATCTCGACAACCAGAAACCGATGTTCATCCAGCGGTTCTTTTCCACCATGCAGATGATCATGGCAGGGAATGATACCGAAGGGCTGCGCTACAGCGTAATTGAGGCTAAGGAGAAATACTGGCTGTCTTGGCGCGAGGAGAACCCAGCTTATCGCGAAGGGATTGATCCTCGCGACAAGCGCTATCTGCCGGACGCTCCGAGTGCGGAAGGGGCATCACCGCTTGATTGTGCGCTGGTCCGGCTGTGCGCCAAGGACCGTTTTCTGGAGATGATCCACAACTTTTTGGTTTTCGATGCTGGAGTTAAAAAGACCTGCCGCCACAACCAGTATTTTGGTGTGCGTGCGGCGCAAGAGCAGATCAGGCGCCGCGAGGGCGGGATCATCTGGCACACCCAAGGCTCGGGTAAGAGCCTGACGATGGTTTGGCTGGCCAAGTGGATACGCGAAAACGTCAAGGACGCCCGCGTGCTTGTGATCACTGACCGCACCGAGCTGGATGAGCAGATCGAAAAGGTTTTCAAGGGCGTCAATGAGGATATTCTGCGCAGCAAAAGTGGTGCCGACCTTATCGCACGATTGAATGCTGAGGCCCCTTGGTTGCTGTGTTCCCTGATCCACAAGTTCGGCGGCAAGGAAGAGGCTGACGGCGATGTCAGCGGCTACATTGAAGAAATGAGCCAAGCGTTGCCAAAGGATTTTCATGCCAAAGGTGATCTATACGTCTTTGTTGATGAATGTCATCGCTCGCAAAGTGGCGACCTGCACAAGGCAATGAAGGCGATCCTGCCGAATGCTATGTTCATCGGCTTCACCGGCACGCCGCTGCTGAAAGAGGACAAGCGGACAAGCCTCGAAGTGTTTGGCCCCTATATTCATACCTACAAATTCAATGAGGCGGTGGCTGACGGTGTCGTGTTGGATCTGCGCTATGAGGCGCGGGATATCGATCAGAACATCACGTCGCAGGACAAGATCAACAAGTGGTTCGAAATTAAGACACAGGGCCTGAACGATCTGGCCAAGGCGCAGCTTAAGGCTCGCTGGGGCACGATGCAGAAGGTCATGTCGAGCCAGTCACGTCTTGAGAAGATCGTTGCGGACATCTTGTTAGACATGGAGTTGAGGGACCGCCTGAAGAGCGGGCACGGCAACGCTATGCTGGTGTCGTCGAGCATTTATCAGGCGTGCAAGTTCTATGAGTTGTTCGACAAAACCGATCTGGCAGGAAAATGCGCGATCGTCACGTCGTACAAGCCCACCGCGAGCGATATCAAGGGCGAAGAAAGCGGCGAGGGGCTTACCGAGCGACTGCGGCAATACGAAATCTACACCAAGATGCTGGGCGGTCAGGATGCAGAGGCATTCGAAAAACAAGCCAAGAAGAAGTTCATCGACGAGCCGGGGCAAATGAAGTTGCTGATCGTAGTGGACAAACTTCTGACCGGGTTCGATGCACCATCGGCCACATACCTCTACATCGACAAGAAGATGCAGGACCATGGACTGTTCCAAGCTATTTGCCGCGTCAACCGGTTGGACGGCGACGACAAAGAATACGGCTACATCATCGACTATAAGGACTTGTTCAAAAGCCTTGAGACTTCGATCGAAGATTACACAACCGAGGCTTTCGACGGTTATGACAAGGAGGATGTTGCAGGACTGTTGACCGATCGCCTGAAGATGGCGCGGGACCGCTTGGACGACGCACTGGAAGCCGTTCGTGCACTTTGCGAACCCGTTGAGACGCCTCGAGACACTCACGCTTATTTGCAATTTTTCTGTGCCAAAGATACTTCAGACAAAGATGCCTTGAAAGAGAATGAGCCGAAGCGTCTGGCTCTTTACCGGCTGGTTGCATCGCTTGTGCGCGCCTATGCAGAGACAGCAAATGAGATGGGTGAAGTAGGCTATTCAGATAGCGAAATGGCGGCCATTAAGGCGGACGTTGATCACTTTGAAAAAGTCCGAAACGAGGTGAAGTTGGCCAGTGGCGACTACATTGATCTCAAGATGTACGAACCTGCGATGCGGCACTTGATCGACACCTATATCCGTGCCGAGGAAAGCGAGATCATTTCGAATTTTGACGACATGTCACTGATCCAGCTGATCGTCGAGCGAGGCGTTGATGCTGTGGATGCTCTGCCCAGCGGAATTCGCAAGAACAAAGAAGCGGTTGCCGAAACAATCGAAAATAACGTCCGCAAGCTGATCATCGACGAAACGCCGATCAATCCAAAGTACTATGAGAAGATGTCGGACCTCTTGGACGCGCTGATCGTGCAGCGGAGGACTGAAGTAATTGATTATGAAGCGTATCTTGCAAAAATTGTTGAATTGGCAAAGCAGGCAAAGAGGCCTGAGCCCACGACATCGTACCCTGCGTCGGTCAACTCTCCTGCAAAGCGGGCCTTGTATGATAACCTCAGCGAAGATGAAGACTTGGCTGTGGCAGTCGACGCGGCCATACGCGCGACCAAGAAAGACGCCTGGCGCGACCATCCGGTTAAGAAAAAGGAAGTGCGCAACGCAATCAAGGAACATATCGCTGATCCAACCTTGGTGGATGTGATTTTTGACTTGGCCAGAAATCAGCATGAATATTGAAGGGCATCAGATCACGGTTGGCGGAATTGATGTCGATGTTGTCAGAAAGCCGATTAAGAACCTCCATCTTGGCGTTTACCCGCCAAATGGCCGTGTGCGGGTTGCTGCCCCTGTTGGCGTTAGTGATGAGGCAGTGCGTTTGGCCGTCGTTACGCGGATGGGTTGGATCAAACGGCAGCAGTCTAAGTTTGGGACCCAGCCGCGGCAAACGGAGCGATCCTATGTGTCTGGCGAGAGCCATTTCTTCTTCGGCCAGCGCTACCGTTTGAACGTTGTAAGTGGCGCGCCCGCAGGTCGTGTTCATATCCGTAGCGGCCAGACGCTTGACCTCTATGTCCGGTCGGGAAGTGAACAGGCAACAAGAGAGCGTATTTTCCAAGACTGGTATCGCGGTGAATTGCGCAATCGCGCCGCCCCCTTAATGGCAACTTGGGCCAAAGCGTTTGACATCGATCCTCCCTGGTGGGGGATAAAGCGAATGAAGACCAAGTGGGGCACCTGCAACATCGAGGCTAAGCGTGTCTGGCTGAACCTTGAACTGGTGAAAAAACCACCACTGTGTCTAGAGTACGTCATTGTGCATGAGCTGGTTCATTTCTTTGAACGGAACCATTCGGATCGGTTTGTAGCATTGCTAAATCAAAAGCTGCCCCAATGGCGGCTGATCAGAGATGAACTGAATGCGGCACCGCTTTCACACGAAGAGTGGAGCTAATTATCGAGGGAACCTCCGCAAATATTAATCCGCAGCTCGATACAGTGAGTGGCAAGGCATTCTGTTGCAGCGATGCAGCTTAGTGAGTATGACAAGGTGCTTGGGTCGTCCTCGGCTTCAGTCTGGGCAGCATGTTTAGCACGCAAGCTGATCTCTTTTAAAAAACTTTTGAAAAAACAGGGACGTCTCAGCGCTGGGACCTGGCAAAGTCTTTGGGGTCCGGCTATCAAGGAAGACACTGGCAAGCCCTTGCTTCAGAGGTCAATTTGCCTTTATGATTAATTCAGTGTCGTTGAGCTAATTGGAAGAAACACATCATGAATTCTCGGATTTTAGTAGTGTTCATTTCACTTTTTCTTGCAGCCTGCGCTAACCCAGATGGTACCCATGGCGAAGTCGGAAGCTTAGCCTGGTTTGACACTGCATCGCAGGAACAAATCATTGAGCACTTCACAAGAAAATGTGAAGGCTATGGTTTTGAAAGAGGTTCCGTCGACATGGCTCAATGCATTGCAGACGAAAATAGAAGCGTAAGAAGTATAAGAGCAGATTTCTTTAACTGATGCCGTTTGTGTAGTTTCTTACTACATTGAATGGGTGTTGTTTCAAAACTGACATGTGACGGATGCCTCTTGGTTACCCAACGATGCCGATTTAACCGGGTCAAGCTGCATTTGGCTTGCAAATGGCGAGCGGGACAAGACCATGAGCGTTCCAGGGTCGCCCGCCATTTATGACCCACATCCATTTTTTTCGATCACTCGCTCTCAGCCAACGATTAATAATGGACATTCAAAAGCTGCTATCTGAATGGCAGCTCTGGGCCGATAGTGACAGATGCTGCGCCATGCCCACTTCTACATGAAGGGCGGGAACTAGTCGTTCGCTGCGTTGTGCATCAAGGTCTGCTTTAGATTGCAATCTGGTTGGTGTGCTTTGCAGCATTAGGCACCAACATCGGTTGCATCACTTGCCTTATGATGGGATCTGCGGCTACCGCTACGGCGCAAACGGGTCGGACTTTCACCATCGCAAATGCCCGCAATGCCAAGATGGTGCGGCAGGACTGGCCATTGAGGATTTGATATGAAGAATGCCCACACTTTATCCAGCGGCTGTAATGTCGCAGCGCTTGCGGCTTTTGCGGAGGGGACCAAAGACGGTCTGCACCCGGATGATATCGGAGGGAAGGCTGTTCAGAGCTTTGCTCGGGGCCTGAAGCACGTTGATAGCGCACGGTTACCGCAAGACCAAATGACGCGTTCAGAGTTATTTTTCCTTGCAAAAGACACCTCCATCGACACGTCAACCGTGAGTGCTGCAATCATGGCGTGGGGGGGCATGAACCAAAGGTATAGCCCGAAGTTCTTTGATACCGCGAAAGATGGCTGGCTCGAGATTGCCGATGGCATTCGCAAAGGCGACCTTGACCGGGGCGCTGCTTATGCGCGTTTTGCCGGACTTCGGGACGAAAGCAATCTTTACGGTGTGGGTCCTGCCTATTTCACCAAGTTGATTTATTTTCTTACGCCGCGCCCCTCGGAGGACTGCCCGAACGCTTATATCATGGATCAATGGGCGGGATGCTCGATCAATCTCCTCATCGGTCACGAATTGGTAAAGATGGATGTGACGCGGACGTGGAAAGCAGGGGCTAAAAAGGCTGGTTCTTCTTTCAGGGTTTCTGACGCAAACACAGCCGTTGAGTATGAGGATTTTTGTTCCAAGGTAGATGTGCTGCGCGTACATTTCGATCTTAGTCCAGATCAAGTTGACCGCCAAATGATTGCAACGGGCGGGAAAAAGAAGTCCAGTTGGCGTAACTATGTCATTGAGAACAGGCGTACATGAGCATTCACGACAAAACCGAAGCCGATATGCGTACTTTGGTGAACCTGCGTACACCTACGCCCTGCGAGATGGGATCGATGACGGCTTCTTGACACCATTCAAAGTGCGTCAGATGGCCAGTACGATCGACGAATATGTTTATGACGGCACCGACGATGTGGTCGAAGGTGACATTGAGCCGAGTGAAACCTTTAGTGAGCGCGACTTCAATACCCGCATCATAATCCAAGAGCGCGAGTTGAGCCGCGTTAAGGAGTTGATGGGCCAGATGGACCAGAGGCAGAAGACCTTGGTTTTCTGTGCCACCCAAGCCCACGCCGCTCTTGTTCGTGACTTGATCAATCAAGTGAAAGACGGCACCAACCCCAATTACTGCCAACGCGTGACTGCGACTGATGGTGCAATCGGGGACCAGCACCTGAGGGACTTCCAAGACAACGACAAGACAATTCCAACGATCCTGACGACGTTTCAGAAGCTGTCCACTGGCGTCGATGCCCGCAATGTCAGGCACATTGTCTTGATGCGCCCTATCAACTCAATGATTGAATTCAAGCAGATCATCGGTCGGGGCACACGAACCTACGACGGCAAGGATTTTTTCACGATCTGGGATTTCGTCAAGGCGCACGAGAACTTCAATGATCCGGATTGGGATGGCGAACCACTGCCTCTGGAGGCACCCAGTGGCCCCCGCACTCCGGCTACAGGGCCAGAGCCTGCGCTGGGCAGCGACCCACCCTGTCAATGCGGCGAGGGGGAGGACGATCTTCCGCGCGAGAAGATCGTAGTTAAGCTGTCGGACGGCAAGACGCGAACCATCAAGTACATCGCCTCAACGACATATCGGGGACCGGACGGCAAGCCAATTTTAGCGGCGGAATTTTTGGAACGCCTGTTCGGAGATTTATCCGCCATCATAGCTGATGAAGACCAACTTCGGGTGCTGTGGAGCGACCCGAACAACCGAGAACGCTTCCTTCGGCAGCTTAATGACCGTAGATATGATCATGGCAGGCTGGATGATATCAGAAGGCTTGTAGATACCCCTGATAGCGACCTTTTCGACGTTCTGAGCTATGTCCTATTCACGAACCCACCAAAGACCCGCCACGATAGGGCAGACAGTGTCAGAGCGAGTAGTGTCGCCAATACCGACAATGAAATGAAGGACCTTCATTTGGCAATTCTGAGTGCATATGAACTGCGTGGTGAAAGTGAACTGGCCACCAATGAGCTGACACCATTTCTGACCGCCAGATTTGGTAGCGTTAGCGAAGGTAAAATTAAGTTGGGTGGATTACCCGCGGTTAAGAATGCTTTTCTGCAGATGCAGACCAACCTTTATTCATCCTGATGAGAGGCTAGGACAAGCCAAACGAGGAATATAGATTAGCCCCTGTAGACAGGACCGGCTCCAACGATCCACTTGATGCGACCAGCAAGATGATCCAAAATGTCTTTTGTCTGCGCGCTAACTGCCTTCGCAATCCAACACTCAACCATCACGGAGCTGAGAACTGATGACAGAAGAAAAGAAACTTGAGGCGCTTCTTCAGGAACATTCGGAGGATATTGCTCGGCTACGAGATAGCACGGCAAACGGTTATGCGTTCAGCATAGTATCTTTCATTTACAGCCGTTTGAAAGAGATGGGTCCATGGAAGCCTGAAGACTTTACTCTGGAGGTCTTATTCGAGATCGACATGCATCAGTCAGCCTTGGTTATTTCGTATGGCCGCATGTTTGCTGATGGCTCTCGCAAAATTAGTTCAAAAAAAATTCCTGCGGAGTTGCAAGCTACTCATCAAGAAATAATGGATCTACGGAATACACGGTACGCACACAACGGCGACCATGAGACAATTTCAGTTAAGACCGAACTTGAGATTGATGGGAAAGCAGTCACGGTTAAGGATACTCTAAATTCCACGATGTGTCTTGGTGCTCCACAGCACTGGGAACCACTGATTGACTGGGTGGGAGGATATCTTGTGGACCAGTCTAGAAAAGAAAGAGCCCGCTTGACGGAAAAAACTGGTCTCAATTGGAAGGGGCAAGATGGCCCCCCACCGAGCTGGATAGGCGCAGAGTAACTATAACTTACAGGCAGTAATGTGGCTTTACGAGAAACGGCGTTTTTTTATTACGCGCAACTCCGGTTCAAGAGATTGCTAGCATTAGTCTAAATCAATCAGGGGGACTTTGAGGGGGACAGTGAGATTGCGTTCCCTATAAAATATAATAATTACAATAACTTATATGAAGTAATTGGCGGAGAGACAGGGATTCGAACCCTGGGAGCCGTTAGGCTCAACGGTTTTCGAGACCGCCACGTTCGACCACTCCGCCACCTCTCCGCGCCAGATGATCTTTAGTTGATCGTTGGCGTGATAATCGGACAGATCACATCGCGCAAGGGCATTCGGTGACAATCGCGTGCGTGTCCTGTGCTGCCCCTTGGAAATGTGGACAGCCGCGCTTATTCCTATTGTGAGTAGAAAAATGAGGCCCCAGATGTTTATGCGTTTTGCAACACTTGCCACCGTCGCGACCTTTGCCATGCCAGCGATCGCACAGGAGAGCGAGACGGATGTGCTGTTTGATCTACTTATGCTGCCTGATATTATTGAGATCATGCGCCAAGAGGGGGTCGATTACGGTGATACTATCGGCCAAGATTTATTTGGTGGACCACCGACGGCTGAATGGGCCGCGACGGTGGAACGGATTTACGACAACGACATGATGGAAAACATGGTGCGCACGGATTTTGTGGCGTCTTTGGAAGACGCCGATCTGTCGCCGATGATTGACTTCTTCGGTTCGGAGCAAGGCCAGATGATCGTTGGGCTTGAGGTCAGCGCGCGGCGCGCATTGCTCGATGACGCCGTGGAAGAGGCTGGCAAAGAAGTGGCAGCGATTGCAGCGGCGGATGACAACCCGCGCATTGAGTTGGTCGGTGAATTCGTCGACACCAACAACTTGATTGAAACCAACGTCGAAGGGGCCCTGAATTCCAACCTCGCGTTTTATGCAGGGCTTTTGGATGGCGGTGCATTTGATGGCGCGTTGAGCGAAGAGCAAATACTGTCAGATGTCTGGGGCCAAGAGCAAGAAATTCGCGAGAGCACGACTGAGTGGATTTATTCGTTCCTGTTCATGGCGTACCAGCCGCTTGATGATGCGGATTTGCAGGCATATATTGCGTTTTCGGAGACGGATTCCGGTAGTAAAATCAACCGCGCAATGTTTGAGAGTTTTGATCGCTTGTTCACGGGGATCAGCCGGTCTTTGGGTCGCGCTGCGGCCAATGAGATGACGACGCAGGAACTTTAGCCGCAGGCACTTTAGCAGCAGACACATGAGCGATATCGAACGCTTGCGGTAGCGTCGCACCGCCACCGCGCTGGATGTCGGCAATCAGGGTAGGGTGGTTGGTTTTAACGAAGGTTTCGACCTGACCGCCGGTGTGATTGCAGGACGCATTTGATGTCGCAATGCCAATGGCACGAAGGGGCAATATCAGTGAAGTGCCGATATGGCTGGCGTCGCTGGTGCTACCGGCCACAAGGCATAGGAAAACAAAGGTGAACTTGCGCATTTGATGGCTCGCTTTGGGTTGACTTGATGGGCGGTTGGGCAGATAAACCGCCATCCGAGCAAGGAATTTGTTCGGATATAAGCGAAAACTCGCCCCTAGATGGGCGCGCTGTCCACGGGTCGCGAAAGCGATGAACGCCTTATGAATAAGGGACCCTAGAGACGCGAATGAAAAAAGGAAGACACTATGTTTGCGGTTCTCAAAACCGGCGGCAAGCAGTACCGAGTCACCACTGGTGATGTACTACGGGTCGAAAAGATCGCTGCCGAAACCGGCGATAAAATCCAATTCAACGAAATTCTGATGGTTGGCAAGAACGTGGGCGCGCCCGTGGTTGATGACGCTGGCGTGCAGGCCGAAGTGATCGACCAGATCAAAGGCGAAAAGACGATTAACTTCGTTAAGCGCCGCCGCAAGCATTCGTCCAAGCGTACCAAAGGCCACCGTCAGCAACTGACACTGGTTCGCATCGGTGCCATCTTGGAAACTGGCGCAGGCAAGTCTGGCGTTATGGCCGCACTGAATGGCACCGGCTTTATGTCAGCGTCCATGATCGAACGTGCTGCCAACAAAGGCGCGCCGTCGTCGCTGAAAGCCGCTGCAAACGCAGAACGTGCGTCCCAGCCTAAGAGGGCCGCGAAAACTGCGGCACCCAAGGCTGCGCCGAAAGCCGCAAAGCCGGTTGCTGAAACAGAGGCGCCCGCGGGCTCCGACGATCTGACAGCCATAACTGGTGTTGGTCCGGCTGCCGCCAAGAAGCTCGTAGCGGCTGGTGTCACGTCTTACGCGGCACTTGCGGCAGTTGACGTCGATACGTTCGATGCGGTTAAAGTGAAGCCAGAGTGGGTGGCGCAAGCTGCCGACCTCGCGAAATAAGGAGAGACACCAATGGCACATAAAAAAGCAGGCGGATCATCGCGTAACGGTCGCGACTCCGCTGGTCGCCGTCTTGGCATCAAAAAGTTTGGTGGCGAACTTGTCATTCCAGGCAACATCATTGCACGTCAGCGCGGCAACAAATGGTGGCCGGGTCAGGGCGTTGGCGAAGGCAAGGATCACACGATCTTCGCAGTCGTCGAAGGCAACGTGACCTTCCGCAAAGGCTTTAAGGGCCGCACCTTTATCTCTGTTGCTCCGCTTGCCGAGGCAGCCGAGTAACCGAACCTTAGGTTTTTTGAATTTAAAGGGGTCGGTGCAAACTGGCCCCTTTTCCTGTTCGCTACCCGTTTTATAGAAAGGGGTTCCATGTCTGTCGCCATTCTGCCCTTTCTTGCATTTGCAACGTCGCAAGTCGGCACACCCGGTCCGGCCAATATGGTCTTGCTGGCAACAGGCGCGCGATACGGTTTGCGCCGCGCATTGCCGTTTGTGGCTGGCGTCGCCCTTGGAAAACAACTGATCATTTGGCCCTTGGGGTTCGGTCTGTTGGCATTACAAGACGACTATCCTCTTGTGTTCCAAGCGCTAAAATGGATTTCGGTCGCCTATATTCTGTGGCTTGCCTACCGCGTGGCTGGCATGCGCCTTGAGGTTGGGGCGGCCGATGGCCCGCCACCCGGTTTCTTGGCCGGCCTCATCGTGCACCCGCTGAACCCCAAGGCTTGGGGTCTGATCACGACGGGCTTTACGACCTTCGTGATCGCAGACACTCCCCCCTTGCAAGCCACAGCGACGATAGCCATTTGTCTGTTGGGCTTACAAATGGTGCTGCACCCGATCTGGACCTTTGCTGGTCAGTGGATCGCGGCAGGTTTGGCTGGAAGACCCGGAGAAAAATACCTGATGTGGACGCTGGCGGCATTGACCGTTGCCTCAGTCTTTTATGCATTATTTGGTGGCACACAATTCCAAGGAACAGCCCAATGACTGTAGTCGACCAAGGCATCGCCCAGCCGGTGATTGACACCCCGAGATTTACGCTGCGCCCATTGCGCACATCCGACGGTGGTTTGCTTGAGATGCATCTGGGGGACATGCGGGTCGCGAACATGACGCGCGTGATCCCACATCCGTTACCACCCGAATACATCGCCAATTTGATCGAACGGGCGACCGACCCAAAGCGCACCGAAGATTTCTGGGCGGTTGACGGGTCCGCACATGGCCACGCTGAGGTTATGGGCGTCATCAAGATGTTCAAACTTGATCGCAACCAGTCCGAGATCCGCTATTGGGTGGCACCGGCGTTCTGGAATTCAGGCATTGCCACCGACGCGGTTGAGGCAATTTTGCGCGCCAACCCGCAAGGTGCGTGCGACATCTATGCGCAAGTGTTTCAAGACAATCCCAGTTCCGCCCGCATCCTTATCAACGCGGGCTTTGCCTATCTGGGTGATGCAGAAACGTTTTCAGTTGCGCGAAATTCAGTGACGCCGACGTGGACCTATGCGCGCAAAATGGACCAACCGAAGTCTCAAGGTCGTCCCGCCCCCAAAGGATCGGCCAAGCCCGCTTGAGCCACACCAACGTTTCGCGTACTCCCTGCTAAACCTATTAGAAAGCCCACCCCATGAAGTTCCTCGACCTGTGCAAAGTCTACATCCGCTCCGGTACTGGCGGTGGTGGCTGCATCGCGTTCCGGCGTGAAAAGTATATTGAATTTGGCGGACCCAATGGCGGTGACGGCGGGCGTGGCGGTGATGTGATCGTCGAGGCGGTTGATAACCTCAACACGTTGATTGATTTTCGCTATCAACAGCACTTTTTCGCCAAAAATGGCGAAGCCGGCAAAGGTCAGCAGCGCACGGGTGCTGATGGCAACGACATCCTGCTTAAGGTTCCGACTGGGACTGAGATTATGGATGAAGATCAGGAAACTGTTCTCATTGATTTGGCGGAAACCGGGCAAACTGTTGTGCTGGCAAAGGGTGGCAATGGCGGGTGGGGAAACCTGCATTTCAAAACCGCCACCAACCAAGCACCGCGTCGGTCCAACCCCGGTCAAGACGGGATTGAACGCACGGTCTGGTTGCGCCTGAAGCTAATTGCGGATGCAGGGCTGTTGGGCCTGCCGAACGCTGGTAAATCAACGTTTTTGGCTGCGACATCCAACGCACGTCCAAAAATTGCAGATTATCCTTTTACCACTCTGATCCCGAATTTGGGAGTTGTCGGCGTTGATGGGTCCGAATTCGTGGTCGCGGATATCCCGGGTCTGATTGAGGGCGCGAGCGACGGTAAAGGCCTCGGTGATTTGTTCCTTGGCCATGTTGAACGCTGTTCGGTGCTCTTGCACTTGATCGATGGCACATCGGGCGATCCGGTGGGCGATTACAAAACTATCATTGGTGAGTTGGAAAAATACGGTGGCCATTTGGTCGACAAGCCACGCGTGACCGTGCTGAACAAGATTGACACGCTTGATGCTGAGGAACGCAAGTTCATCGCGGATGAAATTAAGGCTGGAACTGGCGTTGATGTGATGTTGATGGCAGGTGCCACGGGTGAGGGCACGGTCGACGTGCTGCGCGCGCTGAAAGCCACAATCGCGGCGGACAAACTGGCCCAAAACGCCGTTGAGGAGGAAGAACCTTGGCGGCCCTAACATCTGCAAAACGTTTGGTTGTTAAGATTGGGTCGGCACTGCTTGTGGATCAAGTGGCTGGGCTGCGGTTCGATTGGTTGCGATCACTGGCAACGGACGTGGCGGCGATACGGGCACGGGGCACCGACGTGATTTTGGTGTCATCCGGTTCAATTGCGCTGGGACGCGGTGTGCTGGGGCTGCCGCGAACAGAATT
Source organism: Octadecabacter antarcticus 307 (assembly GCF_000155675.2). GTDB lineage: Bacteria > Pseudomonadota > Alphaproteobacteria > Rhodobacterales > Rhodobacteraceae > Octadecabacter > Octadecabacter antarcticus. The sequence continues at coordinate 2,628,977 of NC_020911.1, read as the reverse complement.
GGCCCTAGAACAATCGCAAGCAGCGGCAGCGGTCGGGCAAATTAGGCTTGCGCGCGCCTATGAAGAAGCGCTTGCGCCGCACGGGATAACGACGGCACAGGTACTGGTCACGCTTGAGGACTCCGAGGATCGGCGACGTTATCTAAACAGCCGCGCGACGATGGAAACGTTGTTGTCGCTCGGTGTGACTCCGATTGTGAATGAAAACGATACGGTTGCGACCGACGAAATCCGTTACGGTGATAACGATCGGCTGGCCGCACAGGTTGCGGTGACGATTGGCGCAGATTGTCTGGTATTATTGAGTGATGTTGACGGGTTTTATTCTGACAATCCTCACACGAATAGTGATGCGCAGCATTATGATAAGATTGATAAAATTACGCCTGAGATTGAACGTCAGGCTGGCGACGCCGGGTCTGGTCTGTCCCGGGGCGGCATGAAGACCAAGCTAATGGCGGCAAAAATGGCCACCGATGCCGGATGCAGTATGGTGATTGCATTAGGAACGCCTCTTAACCCATTGAAAGTACTTGGTGACGGTGGGCGTTGCACGTGGTTTGCCGCGCAAACGAACCCCCAAGCTGCGCGCAAACGCTGGATCGCGGCAATGAAATCCCACGGTGACGTCACTGTTGATGATGGGGCGCAAACCGCATTAATATCTGGTAAGTCTTTGTTGCCGATCGGTATTATTGCCACCATGGGCAGCTATCAGCGCGGCGATCCGGTGGCGATTGTGACGGCGCGCGGCGAACGCCTCGGTCTTGGGCTGTCGCGCTATTCGAGCGATGAGGCACAGGTGATCAAGGGGTTGCGCAGCCAAGATATTGCTGGCGCGCTGGGGTATGAGGGGCGCGGTGTATTTATTCATCGTGACGATATGGTGATCTGATGACAAATGAGACGAACATTCCCGACCTTATGGCTGACATTGGTGCGCGGGCAAAAGCCGCCGCCAAGATATTGGCCGTCGCCACGCCGCAGGCCAAGACCGAAGCGCTGGTCGCGGCGGCAGATGCAGTTTGGACTGCAAAAAGCGCGATCATGGATGCCAACGCCAAGGATATGGCGTTTGGTCGCGATAAGGGTCTAAGTGCAGCGATGCTGGACCGTCTGATGCTGGACGAAGCGCGGATTGAGGGCATGGTTAACGGGCTAAAATCCGTCGCAGCGCAAGACGATCCTGTGGGCGCGGTGTTGGAAGAATGGACCCAACCAACCGGCCTACACATCCGCCGTGTGCGCACGCCATTGGGTGTGATTGGCGTTATTTACGAAAGCCGACCGAACGTGACAGCCGATGCAGGTGCCTTGTGCCTAAAGGCCGGAAATGCGGTGATTTTGCGCGGTGGGTCTGAGAGTTTTCACAGTTCAACTGCGATACATGCAGCGCTGCGAGGCGGTCTGCGGTCTGCGGGGTTGCCGATGGATTCTATCCAGCTCGTTCCGACCCGTGACCGTGCGGCGGTACGTGAAATGCTCACGATGACCAACACGATTGACGTGATTGTGCCGCGTGGCGGTAAAGGGCTGGTTGGACTTGTGCAACGCGAGGCTCGCGTCCCGGTTTTTGCCCATCTTGAGGGTATTGTGCACATCTACATCGATAAAGATGCGGACGCCGCAAAAGCGCGCGCTGTTGTTTTGAACGCAAAGACGCGGCGCACCGGAATTTGTGGTGCGGCAGAATGTTTGCTGGTTCACAAGAATGCGACAGCGCTTGGCCAAGCGATTGTCAGCGATCTTATGGAGGCGGGCGTGGACGTACATGCACAGGGGTTAGTCGGGTCCAGCGTGGCGACGCAGGATGATTGGGGTATGGAATTTCTCGACATGACAATCGCCGCGAAAGTTGTCGATAATATTGAAGACGCGATTGATCACATTCAGACATTTGGGTCCAATCACACAGACTGTATCCTGACAGAAGACGACATGGCGGCGGAGACATTCTTTGCCCGTCTCGACAGCGCCATTTTGATGCGCAACGCATCGACCCAGTTTGCTGATGGTGGTGAATTTGGCATGGGCGCAGAAATTGGCATCGCCACAGGCAAGATGCATGCGCGCGGGCCTGTCGGTGCGGCGCAATTGACCAGTTTCAAATATCTTGTTGTTGGTGATGGAACCGTGCGGGCCTAGTTTCAAAAGCTGATAGTCACCCAATCGGTGCCATGGGTCAGGGTCAGGGTGCGCCCAGCCTCATGCGCCATTTCTGGCAGCAGTCCAAAGTGGACTTGGGCGGCACTAAGGTCGCTCTGATACGTGCCCTTGTTCAGCGGAAGCCAAAGGTCGGGATCAAGGGTCAGGCGATCGTGACTTGCAGTGATCTGCCAATTATTTTGATCCAAAGTGATTTCGATATCACCGCCCAGAGGCAGCGCTGTTTCCACGCACATCATCGACAAAAGTGCGGTTCGCACGTCAAGACGGGGCGGATCCCCCGCGACATTCCACGAATAACTCAGCCGACCGCCGCGGGCCATGGCCTCAAGCGTGCTGAGGATTTCGCCCCGTGAAACGGTTTGAGCGTGCGTCGCTGCACCAAAGGCCAGACGCAGGAATTAGATCTTGGCCGTGGCGTTTTCGACGCTTTCGGACACCAGCGCCATTTCGGGCCCTACTGCAACACCCGCGAGGCCGAGTAATTCAATCCCGTTGCCGATCGCGCCCAATGGGTTAATGAGGTCATGACAGATACGAGAGCCGATAAGGGCGTTAAGATTTGACAATTAGGAGCTCCGGATAAATGGCAGGGCCGTCAATTTTTGAACCCGGGATGATTGTAAAACACCCGACCCAGCCAGATTGGGGGTTGGGGCAGGTCCAGTCCGCTGTGGGCGGTAAGGTAACAATTAACTTTCGCGACGCCGGTAAGGTCGTCATCGACGAGGCGCAGATAAATCTCGTGATTGTGTCCTTTGGTTAATATACACGCAATAAGTGTACTGGGGCTTTCGGGGCCGCACAAGGGTTATGGTGTCTCTCATGGCGCGATACTGGCGCGTCGTTTGCGAAAAAGCCCAATGATATGAGAATGATACAGAAAAGTTACCGAGAAACGGCAAAGTCGACGTCTCAGTTTGCGGTGCGCTTGGCGCAAACTGCGGCTGACGTGCGCGAGGCGCAGGCGTTGCGGTATTGTGTGTTTGTTGACGAATTTGGTGCGGATGGTCCGCTGATTGATCATGATGCGCGTCTTGAGACGGATTGCTTTGATGATCACACGGAGCAGTTGTTGTTGCTTGATATGGCGCGCCGGGTGGGGGAGCGTGTTGTTGGTGTTTATCGATTGATGGACAGTCGCGGCGCCAAATCCGCAGGGCAATTTTATTCGCAAGGCGAATTTGATCTGGCCCCATTGATCGGGTCGCAGCGCACTTTACTGGAACTTGGACGGTCCTGTTTACACGTGGATTATCGTGGTGGCTCTGGCATGATGCATCTGTGGCAGGGGTTGGCTAAGATCGTGCGCGACCGCAAGATTGAGGTTTTGTTCGGCGTCGCCAGTTTTCGTGGTACTGATTTGGATGCTTTGACGCCGCCATTGTCACTTTTGCACCGCGATCATCTTGCGCCGCGCGATATTCGTGTACGATCCAACACATATGAAGCGTTGGATCGCGGCGTTATTCAGGACCGTGTTGGGGCTATGAAACAGGTGCCCGCACTCATCAAAGCTTACCTGCGGCTTGGTGGTTTTATCGGCGACGGCGCGTTTGTGGATCATGCGTTTAAAACAACGGATGTCTGTGTGATCTTGGACCTGGCGCGCATGAACCCACGACAGGCGGCGCTGTATGGAGCACGTGATGACCTGGACATCTGACGATTTGCCGCCATCCCACACGATCACGCCGATGGGCTGGGTGCGTGTCATATTGCGCGGTGTGGCGGTTGGGGTGGTGACGTTTGGCTGCTTGGCGTTGCTGTTATTGCTGCGCCTCATTGAACGACCGCTGTTCGGGCAGGGGCGGCCTGTGACACCTTACATCACCCAGTTTGTCTGTCGCACGGCGTTTGTACTGATGGGCATAGGCTATACCAGCATTGGCACACCGATGGCTGGTGCTGGGGCTGTTGTCGCGAACCATTCATCGTGGCTTGATATTTTTGCGCTGAATGCCGGCAAACGGATTTATTTTGTCAGCAAAGCTGAGGTTGCAGACTGGCCCGGCATTGGCTGGCTGGCCCGCGCCACAGGTGCCGTTTTCGTCGCACGTGATCGCACAAAGGCCGCCGCACAGGTCGACGTACTCCGTCAGCGGCTTGCCCACGGGCATAAGTTACTATTTTTTCCCGAAGGCACGTCGACGGACGGGTTACAGGTGTTGGTGTTCAAGCCAACGCTGTTTGCGGCGTTTTTTGATGCTGCGTTGCGCGACACGTTGGCGATACAGCCAGTGTCAGTTGTCTACCATGCACCGGTTGGCGTTGATTTACGCCACTACGGTTGGTGGGGGGAGATGGATTTTGTCCCGCATTTGCTGGCAACACTGGCGCAATCACCGCAAGGCAGCGTGACGGTGATTTATCATGATCCAGTTAAGGTCGCGGATTTTGGTGACCGCAAAGCACTGGCGGCGCATCTGGAACGTGTCGTGCGGGATGGACATGCAGATTATTTAGATCATTGCAGCGGCAAAGGTTCTTAGGGTCGCTGCGGGATCGTCAGAGGCCCAAACTTCATCACCGAACCCAAAGAAATCCGCATGCGGCGCAAAGGTGCGAATGAGGGCGTCGTCCAACGCACCTTCGGCAATGCAAGGCACTTCAATCATCTCAGACCACCACTGAAATAATTCCAGTTCGGCGCGATGGCCATTGCCCAAGTTGGTTTCACCAACAGGGCCAAAGCTGATGTAGTCCGCGCCCAGTTCGCAGGCCGTCATACCGTTGTGGCGTGACGCGTAGCAATTTGTGCCAATAATGGCATCGGCGCCTAGGTCTTTGCGCACGGTTTTGATCGTGCGGGCCGCGTCCGTAAGATGCACCCCGTCCAGACCAAGACGTTCAACCATCAACACATGGCTGTCGATCACCAGCGCCACATCGCGTTCGTGGGTGATCACGCGCAAGGCATCAGCGGATTTGGCGATGCGGATGTCATCTGTGGTGCCAAGTAACAGGCGCACACAGGCGATATCAACCGTATCAAGACAACGCGCGAGCAGATCTGGAAAAGTCGTGAGGTCAAACTCGGACGGGGTGATCAAATAGATCTGTGGCTGTTCTTTTTCGTCATCGGTCATGTCGTTGGTCATAATGAAGTCCTTTACGGGTCGGCCCGCTATAGCGCCCATGTTGCGTATTGAATAGGGGTGGGCTACGTCAGCGCTGAAATTTGGAGAGATGGCATGCCCACAGACGCCCCACAGCCCACGATTGTGCTGATCCGCCCGCAAATGGGTGAAAATATTGGCGCGGCTGCGCGTGCGATGTGGAATTTTGGGCTTGATCGGATGCGGATCGTGGCGCCGCGCGATGGATGGCCCAATCCGGCAGCTGTCGCCATGGCATCTGGCGCTGGTCGGCTTCTGGATGAGGCTGAGGTGTCCGATGATGTGGCGTCAGGGATCGCAGACCGAACCTATGTTTACGCAACGACAGCGCGCCCGCGCGAACTGACCAAACCGGTGTTTTCGCCCGAAGCGGCGATGCGGGATGCCGCCGCGCGGATCGCACGTGGTGAAAAGGTCGCAGTGATATTTGGGCCGGAACGGTCTGGGATGGACAACTCCGATATCGCCCATGCCAATGCGATTATCACCGTGCCGGTTAATCCGGATTTCCCGTCCCTAAACCTCGCCCAGTGCGTTTTGCTGGTTGGGTATGAATGGCGGCGTGCGGTTGCTGAGGTCGTGGATGTTGTCGTGCAGGGGCAAACCGTTGAACCCGCCGATCAACGCGATATCGAAGCTTTGGCGCGCCATTATGAAGATCGGTTGAACGATGCAGGGTTCTTTTATCCCGAGCACAAAGCGGACAGCATGAAGGTTAACCTGCGCAACCTGTGGAGCCGCATGCCAATGACGCGGGCGGACGTGCAAATGTTGCATGGCATGTTGCGCCAGTTGTTGCGTGGGAAGACCTGACGGGTCTGCGCGCGCCGAGGTCATGTTTGCGCGTGCCGCGAGCGGGGCGTACCTGCGGTGCGCAAGGAAACAAGGGGCGTTGCCCCCGTCGCGGTGCGACTCCCCTGGGATATCTTTGATATAAAGACAGCATGAGAGAAGGGGGTGTGGCGAATTGGTCTGGCGGGTTGCCGAGCGCCATGGCGCGGCATAAGTTCCAGCTCAGCAAAGCGAGGTATGAGATGGCGACCAAGGCGCGTAATATTTTTGAACATGTGAGCGACATCCAAAAGCCCTTGGCAGCCCCTGGCGGGATCGATGCGCGCGCAAAAGGCGCACGCGGGCCGATCCGTGTTTGGCTGATGATGTTGTTCGCGCTGGTGGTTGCAATAATCACCGTGGGTGGGCTAACGCGGCTGACGGATAGTGGACTGTCGATCACCGAATGGGCGCCTGTGTCTGGCATGTTGCCGCCGCTGAATGCCGCCGGCTGGGAGTCCGAATTTGCGGCTTACAAGCTGATACCGGAATATATTGAACAGAACGCTGGCATGTCGATGTCCGAGTTCAAAGTAATCTATTATTGGGAATGGGGGCATCGCCAGTTGGGGCGTGTCATCGGCCTCGTCTGGGCATTGGGGTTCTTTTATTTTCTAGCACGGCGCCAAATTCCTGTCGGTTGGACCGGGCGATTGGTGCTGATTGGGGCAATGGGTGGATTGCAGGGCGCGATCGGCTGGTGGATGGTGTCATCAGGCCTAGAGGCCGGGATGGTCGATGTGGCTTCTTATCGCCTCGCCACGCACCTTGGCCTTGCGTTTGTCATCCTCGGGTTCATTGCATGGTATGTATTTTTGCTGGGCCGCCGAGAGGCGGATTTGATGCGGGCGCGGCGTGTTGGGGATGTGGAGTTGTTCAGGCTGTCCACGGGATTGATGTATTTTGTCTTCTCGCAGATTATCCTTGGCGCATTGGTGGCTGGAATCGACGCAGGGCGTGATTTCCCAAACTGGCCGCTGATGACCACAGGCACGGGAGCAAGCTTTTTCCCGCCAGATCCATTCCAGATCACCCCGCTGTGGCGCAATTTCTTTGAAGACGCGGGGCTGGTGCAATTTATCCACCGCATGTCTGCCTACTTACTGTTCATTTTCACCGTGCTTGTCTGGTTACGTGGGCGCAAATCGTCTAACAATCAGACGCGGGTCGTGTTCAATTTTATGATGGTGGTCATGACGCTGCAGATGGTTATTGGCGTTGTGACGGTTTTGTATTCCGCACCTGCCAACATCGCGATTGTGCACCAATTTACAGCAATCCTGTTGTGGGTCGCTGTTTTACGTGCGCAATATTTGTCGCGCTATCCGATCCCCCAATTCATTAGAGGACGATAAACCATGGCTGCTTATGATGATCTGATGGCGTTCCAGCGCGAGACCGAAGCATTGTCACAAGTGGCTGGTCGTTTGGGGTGGGATCAAGAGACGATGATGCCGCGCGATGCCGCCCCCCAGCGCGGGGAAGAAATGGCCGCGATGGAGGCAGTGTTACATGCGCGGCGCACCGATCTAAAGGTCGCCGATTGGCTGGCTGAGGCTGAAACCAGCGGTGAGGTCGAGGTTGCGCAGTTGCGCCATATCCGGCGGTCATTCGAGCGTGCCAGTAAGGTTCCGGCGAAACTTGCCAGCGAAATTGCGCGGGTGACGTCTGAGGCTCAGGGAAAATGGGCAGAGGCGCGTGCGGCCGATGATTTCAAGGCGTTCGCGCCTGTGTTGAAAGAGGTCGTGTCGCTGAAGCGCGAAGAGGGGGCTGCGCTGTCAGCGGGCGGTGATGTTTACGACGCCATGCTCGATGATTACGAGGCTGGCGCGACGGAGGTAGAATTGTCGGCGATGTTTGTAGCGTTGCGCCCGCGTTTGGTTGCGTTACGCGCGGCTGTGTTGGATGCGCCAGCGCCTGCCGCTTTGTCAGGGAAATTCGATGAAGGCGCGCAGATGAAACTTAGCCGTAAGATTTCCAAGACATTTGGCTATGACATGGCGAAGGGGCGCGTTGATAAGGCGGTGCATCCGTTTTCCAGCGGCTCGGGTCTTGATGTGAGGATCACCACGCGCACATCTGAAACTGATCCGTTTAATTGCTTGTATTCGACCATTCATGAGGTTGGCCATGCAGCCTATGAGCAGGGCATCAATCCCGACTACCTGCTGACCCCGTTGGGGCAGGGCGTGTCGATGGGCGTGCATGAAAGCCAGAGCCGCATCTATGAGAACCAGATCGGGCGGGGGCGTGCATTTACCGGTTGGCTATATGGTCAGATGCGAGACGCATTCGGTGATTTTGGCATTGCAGATGAGGATGCGTTTTACGCAACAGTCAACCGCGTCGAAAATGGTTATATCCGGACCGAGGCTGATGAGGTGCAGTATAACCTGCACGTTATGCTGCGCTTTGATCTGGAACGCGCGATCATCGCATGCGATATCGAGGTCGATGATCTTGAGGCGGCTTGGAACGAACGGTTTGAGGCTGATTTTGGTTTTGCCGTTGATAAGGCGAGCAATGGTGTTTTGCAGGATGTGCATTGGTCAGTCGGGCTGTTCGGCTATTTTCCGACCTATAGCTTGGGCAATGTTTATGCTGGTTGTCTGAACGACGCCATGCGCACAGCAGTGCCCGATGTGGACGTCGCTTTGGCGCACGGTGACACGTCCCATGCGACAAGTTGGTTGCGCGATAATGTGCAACAACACGGCGGGCTTTATACTCCGCGTGAGGTTATCGAGAAGGCCTGCGGTACGGCCCCATCGGAGGCGCCATTGCTGGCCTACCTCGAGGAAAAGTTTAACGGCCTTTACGGGCTCTAGTGGGATGGACCGGCGGGAGGCGATCTTGGGCTCGCCGTCACGCAGACACTAGGATGCGGCTGTTTATATTACCTGTTTGCGGCGTTGATCGTGTAATGGAATGCTGATCTGGGCTGATCGAATGCCACACTGGCGTTAGGGCCGACGTTTGCGATTATTCTGGCAGGGGTGTTGTCGCCGTTTGTCGGGCGGTTGGTCGATAAAGGCTGGTCGCGCGCGCCGCGCAGCTTGTGGTTCAGGATTTTGGGCGGATTTTTGGCGCTGCTGTCCCTTAACCACTGGATGCTGATAGCCTTTGTGATCCCTGTGTTCACGGATCTGGGTGCAGCGCCGCCCGTGGCGGTGTTGGCCACATCGATCATCGGGCCCACGCAGGTTGTGGGGCGGCTAGTTTTGATGCGCCTTGATGAAAGGAACACCAACTGGCGCACATTGATGTTGTGCCTGACGGGCATATTGGTGGGCGTTGTCGCGTTGCGGTTGGCGGTGTCATGTTTGGCATCGGTGCGGCGCAAGCGTTGATCGCGTTAAGCGCCGTTCTAATCACGCTGAGGTTTATTGGCGTGTCAGTGTTGCGCTGTGTTTACTACCAATCCGGATCGCGCTTTTCAAGGAAGGCGTTGATGCCTTCGCTGGTTTGGGCATCCATCATATTTTCGACCATGCGCGCGCCCGTGTAGGCGTAAGCGTCGGCAGTGGTCATCTGTGCTTGTGCGTAAAACGCCTGTTTGCCTGTTTTTACGGCAATGGGCAATTTGTTGGCAATGGTCTGGGCAAGCGCGCGGGTTTCTCTGGCGAGATCTCCGTCAGCGACTGATTTATTGATGAGGCCCAGCGTTTGCGCCTCAACAGCGCCGATGAATCGCCCCGTTGTGAGCATTTCGAACGCCTGTTTGCGGGCAATATTGCGGGTTAATGCCACCATAGGGGTCGAACAAAACAACCCAATGTTGACGCCGTTGACGCCGAATTTACAGCTATGCGCAGCCACCGCCAGATCACAGGTGGCGACCAGTTGGCAGCCTGCGGCAGTGGCAATGCCGTGGACCTGTGCAATGACAGGTTGGGGGAGGGACTGGATTGCCTGCATCATGGTCGCACAGCGGTCGAACAGATCACCAAAATCCGTCGCACCACCGTCCGCATTTTGCCGTGCGGCCTGCATTTCACGCAGATCATGGCCGGCGCTAAACGCTTTGCCAGCGCCAGACAAGATCACGACGCTGGTCTCTTGATCAACCATCAGGCTGTCAAATTGCGATTGCAACGCAGCGATCATTCCATCGCTCAGGGCGTTCAGCCGATCAGGTGCGGTCATTTCGATGTGGGCGATACCGTTTGCGTCGGTGCGGGTCAGGTGGGGCATCTTGTGTCTCGCGTTGGGGGCCAAGCTCATTTACAAATCAAGTGTAGGTTGTGGGATTGAGGATTGCTATGGAAATGAAGATGGACATTGCAGCGCTACAGGCGTTTTTGGTACGCGATTTCCCGCAGGCCGCCGGTGATTTCGAATTTGTTGCCGTCGCACCGCCGTTTGTGACCATGGCGCTGATCGCGTCCGATAAGCACTTGCGACCCGGCGGCACTGTTTCGGGTCCATCGATGTTCGGATTGGCAGATGTCTGCGCCTATTTTTGCATTCTAGCAGCGCTTGGGCCCGTGGCCTTGGCCGTCACCACAAATTGTTCGATCGATTTTATGCGTAAACCTTTAGCGGGTCGATTGCTGTGCCGGATGGAGCTGCTGAAGCTTGGCCGCGCGTTGGCGGTCTGCGAAGGGCGTATATTCAGTGATGCCGCGCCAGATAAAATTGTTGCGCGCGCGTCGCTGACCTATTCGATACCGCCAAATTCTTAAATTTTATGGGGTAAAATGATACCGTTTTATTAAGTGTCTGAAAAGGCTTGCTTTATTGCGCTTCTTGACGCTTGACTGCACGACAGACCCAGCTATAACCGCCAAATCAAATATCGGATTACCACCAATCTTTTTTGGGGCTGGTCCAAACACTTAGGAATTACCGATGAAAACCTTCTCTGCTACTCCGGCAGATATCGAGAAGAAATGGATCCTGGTTGACGCTGAAGGCGTTATCTTGGGCCGTCTTGCTTCCGTTATCGCCATGCGTCTGCGCGGCAAGCATAAGCCGTCTTTTACACCGCACATGGATATGGGCGACAACGTGATTGTCATCAACGCTGAAAAAATCCAGCTGACCGGCAACAAGCGTGACAAGCCGAACTATTGGCACACTGGCACCGTTGGTGGCATCAAGTCCCGTACAACCGGTGAGATTCTTGAGGGCAAGCACCCCGAGCGTGTCGTCATGCAAGCCGTCAAGCGCATGCTTCCTGGCAACCGTTTGTCCCGCGTGCAGATGACACACCTGCGTGTGTTCGCCGGCACAGAGCACGGTATGGAAGCTCAAAAGCCCGAGGTTCTCGACGTTGCGTCGATGAACAAAAAGAATACGAGGACACAAAGCTAATGGCCGATCAAGTAAACTCCCTCGAAGAACTGGGCCAAGTTGCAGGCAGCATCGAAACTGTCGACGCGGCACCTGCGATCACAACCATCCAACGCGAAGTCGTTAAAGACGCGCTTGGTCGCTCGTACGCCACCGGTAAGCGTAAAGATGCAGTTGCCCGTGTCTGGATCAAACCAGGGTCCGGCAAGGTCATCGTCAACGGTCGCGACCAAACGGTCTATTTCGCACGCCCAGTGTTGCGCATGATCTTGTTGCAGCCGTTCGAAGTGTCCGGCGTTGCTGGTCAGTTTGACGTCATGGCAACTGTCAAAGGCGGCGGCCTGTCCGGTCAAGCTGGTGCGGTTAAGCACGGCATTTCCAAGGCGCTACAATTGTTCGACCCGACCTTGCGTGCAGCCCTAAAGGCCGCCGGTTTCATCACCCGCGACAGCCGTGTTGTTGAACGTAAAAAGTACGGTAAAGCGAAAGCCCGTAAGAGCTTCCAGTTTTCCAAGCGCTAAGTACGAACGAGCGTATTATACAATTAAAACAAAGGGTTCGCATTTTGCGAGCCCTTTTTTTATGGCTAGCAGATTAGTAGCAGCGCTTTGATATCATTGACGTATTGAATTAGTGAAATTAGCATAACGATAGCATTTACAGCATGTTTGGAGTGGGACACAAAAAAAGATGGCCACAGTTTATGTACTTACAAATCCAGCTTTTGAAAATTATGTGAAGATTGGTAGAACGACGAATTTAGTTCAGCGCCTGCGTCAGCTTGACAATACAAGTGTACCGTTACCGTTTAGATGTGTTTATGCCGTTGAAGTTGAAGACGAAGCAGAAGTTGAAAAACTTGTACATCAAGCGTTTGCTGATCACAGAACACGAACGACGCGCGAGTTTTTTGAAATTGATCCACAGCGCGTAATTGCTGCTCTTAAGCTAACACGTGGACTAGATGTTACGCCAAAAGGTGACATTGCAGAGGACGAAGAGGGCATAAAAGCGCTCGAAAAAGCAACACGTAGGCCACGTAAAACATTTAAACTGACTGATGCTGGTTTGAAAATTGGCGATATTATAAATTATTCGAACAACGAAAAAATTACTGCACAAGTAGTTAGTGAAAAAAAGATATTGTTTGAAAGTGAGGAAACAAGCTTGAGTAAGTCAGCACTGAAACTGCTGCATCGGGACGGATACACATGGCTTTGTTGCACAAATAGTCTCGTATCAGGGATTCATGTTGTAAATCCAGCATGGTAGCTGGCGTCATGAGTAAACCTATCGCCCCGATTTACCGCACGAGGAACTGGCCTGAGTATAACAAGGCCCTGAAGCGACGCGGGTCACTGACCATTTGGTTTAACCCAGAGGTCACTTGGAAAGCTGCGCCTACCGTTGCCCGGCAGTGGTTTGTTTGCAAACCATGAGAGGGGGGCAAACGGGGCCGCCAGCCACGCTATAGCGATGCGGCGATCCAAGCCTGTCTCACGTTGAAAGTGCTGTTCGGAATGCCTTTGAGGCAGGCGACGGGCTTTGTGGAAAGCCTGTTGAAATTGATCGACCTTGACTGGGAGGTCCCAGACTTCAGCACGTTATGTCGGCGTCAGAAAAGGCTATCGGTTACCATCCCGTATCAGGGCTCAAAGGGCCCGCTAAACCTCCTTATCGACAGTACCGGCATCAAAGTTGAGGGCGAAGGTGAGTGGAACGCTCGCAAGCATGGCGGGCCGAAACGTCGGGTGTGGCGCAAGATACATATAGGGATTGATGAAGAAACGTTGGAGATACGCGCGGTCGAAGTGACGAGTAGCAGCATTGGAGACCCACCCATGTTGCCCAACCTTCTCGGTCAGATCACACCAGATCAGAAGATTGGCAGTGTCACAGCAGATGGGGCATATGACACCCGCAAATGCCATGATGCGATTGCGGCCCGCAATGCCCGTGCTGTCATCCCGCCACGCAAGAATGCCAAGCTATGGAAGCCGGATACGCTGGGGGCCAGAGCCCGAAACGAAGCGGTACAGTCCTCAAAGGATCTCGGCCGCGCTCAATGGCGTCGCTTGAGCGGATACCACCGCAGGAGTCGTGTTGAGACAAAGATGCATTGTTTGAAACTACTCGGGCAGCGCCTGGCCGCACGAGACTTTGACCGGCAAGTTGCGGAAGTCCAAATCCGTGCCGCGATACTCAACGGCTTCACCGCCCTTGGCATCCCAAACACCGTTACTGTAGGCTGAATCCGTCAGGGGTCAGGGGAAGCACGCCATAAGGGCGATTTGTGCAACAAAGCCGCCACGTCTTCAGCTGTGGACCAGTAATCCCGAGCTCCTTGGCAACGCAGCCTTGCGTCGCCCCAGGCTCGTACAGTCGCTCAACTGCCCCGGCCTTATAATCGTCTGTGTACTTCCGCCGCTGTTGTCCCATTTGGTGCCCCTTTCACGGACAGGGGTAAAGTACCCCAATGTCCGGGAACAGGGACGAAGTTCAATACGTGTGACGCTACATCAGGTCGTGTGCCACTTGGACTTGTCACGCTTACGTTCCGGTCTCTGAACTCTTTTATGCGGCCTTTCGTTCAAATGCCAAGGGGCTTTTACCACCTAGCGACGAGTGCCTGCGCCTTGGATTATAAAATCCGTTGATATACTGGAATATAGCACCTTCTGCCTGACGGCGTGTATCCCATCGGTTACGCCAGATCAGCTCAGCCTTGATGGATTTAAAGAACGTCTCAACCATAGAGTTGAAGCTCCTATATTCGTCAAGCAGCAATTTTGATGGTTTGTGGCACGCAGAGTTGGCTGTAAATCTCCCGGACGATGTAACGCTTCAGGCATCGAATGATTTCGCTTTTGCTTTTGCCATCTTTCGTACGTTTTTTGACATAAGCAAGCGTCGGTTCGTGGCTGCGCATCCTGACGATGGCGACACGGTAGAGCGCAGCGTTGGCTTGTCTGTTTCCTCCTCTGTTGAGACGGAAACGGTGCGTTTTCCCACTTGATGCAGGGATGGGACAAACGCCACAGAGTTTGGCAAATGCAGCCTCAGATCGGATGCGCGTGGGATCATCGCCAACGAGGATTAGCATCTCTGCGACTGTCATTGTCGCAATTCCGTGGGATTGCATCAGGTCCGGAGCGCGTTTGATGACAAGTCGCTCCAGTTCTTTATCGTGACCCAGAATCTCTTCATGTAGCAATAGCCACCGTCGTGCCAAAGCTCGCATGGCTGCTTTGGCAGAAGCTAATGTATTAAGTATATCACCGGGTCTGAAGGCCGCGATATGCCGGATCAATCCGATCTTACCTTTGATCTGATCCAGTACTTCACGCAGATCAGCTGGTGCATTGATGATCAGTGTTTTCAGGGTCACCATCGCCTGTGAACGTGACTTAACAGCCGTGTCACGGGCTATCTTCAGATGCCTGATCATCTCCGACGATCCCGTTTGGGTTTTAGGGCGGGAATTTGCCTGTCCAGATAAAACTGACCGAGCGGCACCTTCTGCGTCGAGGCTGTCGGTCTTGCCTTGAGTATAGCGCAGCTGGCGATTGGGTCTCGTAACCTCAACAACATGGTGCCCTTGTGCAAGCAAGCAGCGCGATAGACCGGCACCGTAAGAGCCCGTCCCTTCGATTCCAAAAGCTTGGACATGACCCAGGCCACAAGACCAGCGTTCCAGTTCCAGATATCCCTTTGAGTTCGCAGGGATGGAAAGTGCTGCTAGGCGGGTGCCTTGCGTATCAATCGCGACAGCAACATGTGTTGCCTTATGCGTATCGATGCCGATGATAATTGGATGTCTGATCTTCATGTTGTCCCCTTAGGTTGAGAATGCCCAGGCAACATTCTGAGAGGACAGGACTGTGATGGGGCGTCCCCGTCATGCTCCTATGAGGTCACATCTCACCCGTCGCCGGGGCGACTTGACGGTCGACACGTCAATACAATGACACGCAGTCAATCGTAACATGGGTCAGGCCATCAAGCCGCAATACCATACTCACAATCATAACAATTTCCCTTGCCGCTCATCGAGATCTTGAAGCCGTGCTTGGACAGGCGCTTCTGATACTCATTTGAGCAATATTGCGAACCACGATCCGTATGGTGAATGCAATCCTCCGGTGGTTGGCGCAAAGCAACGGCCATATCTAACGCCCGGATTGCCAGATCCTTCTTCATGCGGTTACTGACAGCCCAGCCGATGACGCGGCGAGAATACAGGTCAAGGATGACGGCAAGATACAGCCAGCCCTCACTTGTCCAGATGTAGCTGATGTCGCCAGCCCATTTCTGATTGGGGCCAGTCGCTGAGAAATCTTGATCCAACAGATTTGGTGCGATGTTGAACGTGTGGTTGCTGTCCGTTGTCGCCTTGTACTTCTGGGTTCTGATGATCTTGATGCCATTCTCGCCCATCAGACGTCCGACCCTACGATGGCCCACCTTCAATCCCAATTCTTGCAGTTCCTCGGTCATCCGAGGCCGCCCATAGCTTTGCAGGCTTAAGCGATGCTGTTCACGGATATGAGCTAGGATCACCATATCATCTCGTTGTCGCTGGCTCATCGGGCGAACCCGCCACGCGCGGAAACCACGTGATGTGACCCGCATAACGCGGCACAGAAACTCAACTGGCCATTCTTCTTTCCAGACGTCGATGAAAGCAAACCTCACCGGCTTTGGCCTGCAAAGAAGATCGCCGCCTTTTTTAACACTTCCCTCTCCTCGCGCAGCAGACGGACTTCCTTGCGAAGCCGCGTGTTCTCCTTCTCAACGTCTTGATGCGGTCCTGACATCAGGTCATCGTGTTGATGCTGTTGAACCCATTTGTTCAGCGTCGAAAGCCCAACCCCTAAATCTGATGAAAGTTGAGGCCGCGTTAACCCACTCGTCGTCGCCATGCGCACCGCATCACGCCGAAACTCATCTGTGTATCTCTTTGCCATTCTCTATCTCCTTCATAGCAAACATTGCTCGAAAGAGACGGGAACTAAACCGTGACAAGACCAACTATCAGATGGCGGCGGTTGAGACTAGTAATGAAGTGATGGGGCTTTACGGGCCCCAGTCAATCCGGCCCGTTCTCTGATCCGCCGCCAGCCAAAGTCATCTCCTCGCGGATGGATTCAAGAGCAACCTTGGCCTTAAAATCGGGCGAGCGGTTCTTTCGTTTCTTCATTTTGGATTACTTCTTTCGTCATGTGATCAACCTTAGAAAATGGTCTAAATTCTCGCGACTACCTCTGTTTTCAAGCTGGTTTCAACAAGCCGCCCATGGTTGCCCGAGCCACACGCTGTGCCACGACAAGCGATAGGACCCAACCGCTTGTGACGGCGGTTGCGATCCCCAGCCAGACACCCCAGACGCTGAAATCCAGCACGCTTATGAACATCCACACAAAGAATGCGACACCAAAACCTTGACGGTAGATGCTGATCCAAAGCGTCCAGATAGGCCTCTTAAGCGCTTGTAGGAGCGAGTTGATTGAGAACAGCATCATGTAAATGGGGAACAGAAATGCGTCGACCCGCAAATAGCTGAAACCAACGCGGATGACCTCTGGATCGTCCGAAAACAACGATATCGCTTTTCCACCACCAAATAGGAGGATCGGGGTTGCAATCAGGGTCATCGCTAACCCGGTCTTCCAACAAAACAGCACTGCCGCGCGGACGCGATCGAAGTCTTTCGCGCCAAAATTTTGTCCTGCGATTGGCAACAAGGCGCCTGTCATGCCGAGGACAGGTAGCAACAGGATTTGTTCGATCCGCAGCGCAATACCGTATGCCGCGACCGCATGCCCACCAAAACCCTTGAGCGCGAATTGCACCACAAACCCTGACACGAACATAACCATCATCGCTGAACTGGCAGGGATTAGTTGCCCAATAATTTGCATAAAGCTGGCGCGGTCTGGCCAGAATGCGCTAAGGTTAACAGATTGCATCGTCTCAAGTTTCAGGATGCGCGTGATGATAAATACCATGACGCCTGTCTGGCTAATGATCGTGGCGACAGCGATACCGTTAAAGCCCATGCCGTTCCAAATGCCATCAATCCCGAACATCAGAATCGGATTTAGCCCAATATTGACGAAGAATGCCACCATCATTGCCCGTTGCATTGTGCGACTATCGCCATGCGCTTGCAAAATACCGTTGCCGCCGTAGGCGAGGAAAAAGCCGGGCAAGGCAAAGATCAGAAACTTGAAGTAACCCAAAGCAGCATCACGGTAAGCGCCCGGTTCAGAGACTAGGTTGATCAGCAATGGTCCGATAAACCAACCGATAATCATTGATGCCAAAGTCGCGATTATACCGAAGGATATACCTTGTACGGCAAGGCGTTGGGTCTGTGAACTGTCACCGCTGCCTTTGGCATTCGACACCAACGCGCTGAGCGCGGAACTGAGGCCAAAGCCGATTGCCATCAAGACAAAGAAGGCTTGGTATCCGATGGCAAGGCCAGCTTGCGCGTCTGTCGACAATCGCCCTGCCCAATAAACGTCGACGACGTTATATAACGTCGCAAAGAGCATTCCAAATGCAGCGGGGATCGCAAGAGTACGAAAGTGGGTCGCGATCGCACCCTTTGTCAGATCATCTGTTTGCATCAGGTGTCGCTAGCTTTCAGGCGTCGTTCGAACCAGCGCACGCCAGCAGAAACAATGAGGATAAGGAAAAGGTATTGTAGAACCAAAACGCTATAGATTTCGAGGGGCCGGTATTCCGATACAACCAACTCATTGGCCCTGCGTGTCAGTTCCTGCAACCCGATAACTGAGACCAGCGACGACATCTTAAGCATGTAAACGAGTTGGTTGCCGAGAGCAGGCAGGATTCGTCGGATCGCTTGAGGTAAGATAATGTAGCGCATTGTGTCGCGATAATTCAGGGAGACAGACTGCGCCGCCTCGTATTGGCCACGCCCGATGGACTGGATACCCGCCCGAAAAATCTCAGCTTGAAAGGCACTATCGCTGAGAGCTAATGCTAACACGCCAGACCAAAATACGCTAAGTGTGATGCCCGAAACTGTCGGAAGCCCGTAATAGACCCAAAGGATCAGCACGAGGATTGGCACTGAGCGGACGATTTCAACATAAGTCCTGTTGAACATGCGCCAGCCACGTTTTTCCGACAGGCCCGGAAGAGCAATAAGAAGGCCCAAAACGACCGAAATCAAGATCGAAGTGACCGAAATCAAGATCGTGTAGTACGCGCCAAACGCCATAAATTTTAGATTGGTCCAGCCAGACGACGTTGTAGGGTCGACCACATACCAGCCCCAATTGCCGGAACAGCCAGAAAGCAGAAGCAACATTAGGCCGAGGGTTAGGAATTTTTTCAAGGTCATTCACCTAGTGGTTCAAGATTTTTTTGATGAATTGAGCAAATCGCTTGGATTTGGGCGCGTTGAATACATCTTCTGGTGAGCCAACCTCGACGATTTCGCCTTTGTCCATAAACACCATCCGGTCGGCGACCCGACGGGCAAAACCCATCTCGTGCGTTACGACAATCATGGTCATACCGGACAGGGCCAGCTCGGTCATAACTTCAAGAACCTCCGCGATCATTTCGGGGTCCAATGCCGAGGTTGGTTCGTCGAACAACAAGATCCGTGGCTCCATGCAGAGCGACCTTGCAATCGCAACACGTTGTTGCTGACCACCTGAGAGCTGGCGCGGAAATTTATCAGCCTGTTCGGATATCTGCACCCGTTCAAGATAAGTTATGGCACGTTCACGCGCTTGGACCTGCGTCAGTCCGAGCACCCGGCGGGGTCCCAAACACAGGTTGTCCAAGACCGTCAGATGTGGAAACAGATTGAACTGCTGAAAGACCATGCCAACTGTACCACGGACTTTTTCCAGGTTAGCAGGGGCGTCCGTTAGGGTCGTGCCATCAACCACAATCTCGCCGACCTCATGCGCCTCAAGGCCGTTGATACAGCGGATTAAAGTAGATTTTCCGGATCCAGATGGACCACAGATGACAACGCGCTCACCCAGAACCACATCCAAAGAAACGTCTTTGAGAGCTTGAAAATCCCCAAAGAACTTGGATACGTTATGCATTGATATAATGGTCATGACGGTGGCACCTCTAGTGGTCTTACAAGAGCAACGATGTGTTGCAGATTTTTACATTGTTACGTTATGTGCATTTCCAATTCGCGCCGCCGTACTATGTGGAACTAGTACAATGGAAGGGAAACCCATGAAATTCTTTAAAATAATCGCCACCGCCGTGATCTTCGCGTCGGGTGCCGTACAGGCAACTGCACAATCTGCCCTAAACGAAATCCTATCTGAGGGGGTTCTTAGAGTTGGCACAACGGGCGATTGGAACCCGATGACGATGCGTGACATCGCTACAAATACATACGTAGGCTATGATATCGACGTCATGACGATGCTGGCCAATGATTTGGGTGTCGAAATTGAATTCGTACCGACAGACTGGAAGACACTGGTCGCTGGTGTGACGTCCGGTCAATATCATATCACAGGGTCGGCGTCGGTATCGCCAGCCCGTGCCAAGGCAGCCGGATATTCCGATAGCTACTTTTCACTTGTGACCGTGCCACTTACATTGCGAGAGAATGCAGATCGTTTTACCAACTGGGATGATTTGAACGTTGAAGGCGTGTCTGTGGCCGCAACGCTTGGCACCACCCAAGAAGCACAAGTCAAACAGTACTTCCCCGCTGCAACCCACCGCATCGTAGAAGCTCCGGCTCGCGACTTTCAAGAGGTCCTGTCAGGCCGTGCCGATGCTAGCATTACGTCAAACATCGAAGCTGCTACACTTGTTGAGCAATATGAAAATCTGATGATCATTCCAGTGGACGCTGGCCGTTCGCCAACGCCAGTGGCGATGTTGTTGCCGCAGGCCGATCAGGTTTGGATCAATTATGTGAACACATGG
Organism: Octadecabacter antarcticus 307; assembly: GCF_000155675.2. Lineage (GTDB taxonomy): Bacteria > Pseudomonadota > Alphaproteobacteria > Rhodobacterales > Rhodobacteraceae > Octadecabacter > Octadecabacter antarcticus. Next base: position 2,608,611 of record NC_020911.1, on the reverse strand, counting down.
ATCAGCCTGAAGCAGGAACAGGGGTTCTTCGACGACCTTGGCGATAAATGGGGTTTAAACGCCGAGTAATTCTGTCCAGACGACTAAGGTATTTGGGCCAGCCTGGTCTTGCCACGGTTTAGTTCCGGTCTCTTTCGAGCAATGTTTGCTATGAAGGAGAGAACGAATTGCAAAGAAATATACAGACGAGTTTCGCCGTGATGCGGTGCGGATCGCCACGACCAGTGGTTTAACCACTGCCCGTCAGTTGATACGCAGTATCGACGAGAGGGGCGGCCCCAGCTTTCATCGGATTTGGGGGTTGGACTTTCGACGCTTAACAAGTGGGTCCAGCGGTAATCCCCCCTAAAATTAATGGTGTTCAAAATTGGAATTTTCTCGGCAAGATATCTGAGGAGATTTTTGATGAAGACAGCACGATTTAGCGACGCACAGGTCATGGGCATTTTGAAACAGGCAGAGGGGGTACGCCGGTCTCTGATCTGTGCCGAGAGCATGGGATGAGCAGCGCCAGTTTTTACAAGTGGCGTGCCAAGTTCGGCGGCATGGATGCGTCCTTGATCACCGAGATGAAGGACATGGCCGAGCAAAACCGCCGTCTCAAGAGGATGTATGCTGCGATGAGCATGTCTGAGACGATCTTCTGAAGGAGGCGCTCGGAAAAAAGCGATAAGGCCGTCTCACCGACGATTCCCTCTCGGTGAATTTGCCAGTCACCTGCCGGTCAGTGGATGGCCATGAATGCTTCGTAATGTGGGGCACCAGTATCGCACTTGCCTGCCGTACCTTCCAAATCAGCGAGACCTGCTATCGGTACAGCCCGATCTTGAGTGATGAGAATGAGGAGAGAGCAGATTGGCTGGAACGCCTGGCCGTGCCTGACGCGCCAAACGATACTTGGTCTATCACTGCCCGGCAGTTGATTGCTTTGCAATCGATGAGAGGGGATTTCATGGCGGATCAGCTTGCAGATGGCAGATCAATCCGAACTCTTAACGTCTTGGATGACTTCAATCGTGAAGGCTTGTGCATTGACGTGGACGTCTCGCTGCCCGCGGAACGCGTCGTCCGGAGCCTGAACCAGATCATCGAGTGGCGCGGCAAACCCCAAACCATACGTGTCGATAACGTCCTATGCGCGGAATGATTAGCTGAATTGGCGTCAGGTTATTGTCGCATCGAGGCGTCTCGACACGTTAGAAGCATTGCTCAGTTTGGCATTTTGGTCAACGAACTGTCTCTCCCATAACAAACACAGAGTACGCTTTTGCGGCTCTCACCGTCCTTAAGACGAGATCTTTGGGTCGTTGAGCAGAAGGCCTAAACATTATCTACGAGGTCAGTTGTCTGCCTCCACGGCCCTTACAGAGAAAGGTCCTACTGCTGTCGATCACCCCTCAAAGAAGGGGCGATATGGTTCGCCGTGCTTGATGATCCCATGAACGGTTCGGGCCATCTTCGCTGCGATTGCGGTGTACGCCTTTCGGCGCAAATGGGTGTTGTGACGGTCTTTGGCGATGTAGCGCTCGAACTTGTCGCGGAAGCTGTTGGTGCGCTGCAGAATAGCAACCTGTCCAGCCATCCAAAGCGTTCGACGAAGCCGAGCATTGCCATATTTTGACAGTTTGGTTTGCCCTCTGAATGTACCTGATTGCATAGTCGCAAGGTCCATTCCACAGAACTTCAAAAACTGCCGGTGATGACGAAAGCGCCGTACATCCCCAGCTTCTGCCAAAATTGTCAAAGCATTGCGTATTCCGGGGCAATCCGGCCACCCATACCGATTTGATCCGGCCGGGGGTTCCGGGGCATCCGGCCACCCCCCTTTGACCTGATTTAGTGTGCTGCGAGGCGATCTGTAGCAGGGCTACTCTGACGTTCCTTTTGAACATGCTTATCGCGTCGGAATCTGCGGCAACCGGCAGTCCGACTGATACTTTGGCAGTCTCGTAGATATCTGAAAGTAAACGCTCTTTTGCAACCTTGAGGCCCACCACATCCCAAGCGTCAGCGATGAATGCCTCCTTGCTCATGGCTGAGATCAAGTGTGGTGACGGATAACGTTCAAGGAAAGCAAAGAACCAGTCACTGCGAGAACTGCGAGAACTGCGATGGAAACGATCAGCTTCAGGAAAATACAGCGGCAGATAATGGGTTAAAACTCGGTGCCACAACTCGGTGCCACAACTCGGTGCCACAACTCGGTCTTCGACTTGGATACGATGTCATGCGTTTTGGAACGCTCTTGGATGTCGTTAGTGCCACGCACGAGGGGGGCATGATAAAACTGCTCGTTCCCGATCTCCATCATGTGAAGAATGACCTGGGCATCCTTAGGGTCGTTTTTGTCCCAACTGTTGTGCAAGGCCTCTCGCGTTCTGGCCAGGGCCACAGATGACACCAACTTCAACTCAAAACCTGCTGCGGCAAGATGATAAGCCAAGGCACGGTGATAATTACCCGTTGCTTCAAAAGCTACACGGACAGGGCGGCCGTAGCAGGCAAGCGATGTGATTAGACGATTGAAGTCGTCTAGCTGGTTCAGAACAGTCAAACGACGGCAGCGCTTCTTGTCCGCAATAGCAATGAGACCTTCGTCGCGGGCCTTCGAGATATCGATGGCCACCAAAACGGGCGCAGTTTGTGTAATAATGATATCGGTCATAGTTGGTCTCCTTTGCGGTGTGGTTTGTACAAAACCACCGTAGGGACCTGAGGCACGGCTATGACCACCTGCTGCGTTATTTGGGGCTGCGCAGGCAGTCATAGCCTTAAATTAGCGATATTCCGAAGGTGTTACGGCACAGAATATATCAGCGGGACCTTGATGACTGTCTGACGTCAGCGCTTCTGGGTCCAAATAGGCATATTTGATAAGAGAGTGTTGTTGGCTCATCGTAACCACTGAGGAGTGGGACATGAGACAGACAACTGGAACACGCAAAAGCCCGGGCGAGAAGATCGTCAAAGATATCAAACGGGCGACCCGCAAGCATTATTCATCTGAAGAGAAGATTAGGATCGTCTTAGACGGTCTGCGTGGGGAAGACAGCATTGCCGAGCTGTGTCGTCCACTGCCCGGCAGTGCATGTTTACATGCACGAGAGGGGTGAAGGCATCTCCCAAGGCATCTACTACAAATGGTCCAAGGACTTTATGGAGGCCGGTAAGAAGCGCCTTGCGGGCGATACCGCCCGCGCCGCCACAACCGACGAGGTGAAGGATCTGCGCCGTGAAGCACGTGATCTGAAGGAAGTCGTTGCGGAGCAAACACTTGAACTCCGCTTGCTCAAAAAAAGCATGTTCGACGGTGGGGGCGACCACGAATGAGGTATCCCGCATCAGAGAAGCTGGAGATCATCAAGCTGGTCGAGGGGTCGCATCTGCCGGCCCGCCTGACTTTGGCCAAGCTCGGCATTCCACGCACCACATTCTACCGTTGGTATGATCGGTATTGGCAGCGTGGTGAGGCTGGCTTGCAAGACCAATCTCCCAAGCCAAAGCACGTCTGGAACCGTATTCCTGACGAGGTGCGACGTCGGGTTGTGGACCTTGCGCTGGAAGAGACAGAACTGTCACCGCGTGAACTGGCAGTGACCTTCACAGATAAGGAAAGCTACTTCGTATCAGAGGCTTCCGTATACCGTATGCTGAAGGCGCATGACCTGATCACCAGCCCAGCCTTCATCGTCATGAAAGCCGCCAGTGCGTTCAAAGACAAAACCACAGCGATCAACCAGCTTTGGCAAACTGACTTCACCTATCTCAAGGTTCTGGGATGGGGCTGGTTCTATCTCAGTACGATCCTAGACGATTACAGCCGTTACATCATCTCCGCTGCCCGGCAGGGTATTGCGCAGCAATGTCCCGAGAGGGTGGAAACTCTGCACCAATATGCGGGCTGAGGACGTGACTGACACGCTCGACTTGGCCCTTAAGGCGTCCGGCTGTGATCAGGTTCACGTCGTTCACAAACCACGGCTGCTGAGCGACAACGGATCCAGTTACGTATCCGGTGACCTGGCTGAGTGGTTGCAAGGGAAAGGCATGAAGCATTCTCGCGGCGCGCCATATCATCCGCAAACACAGGGCAAGATCGAGCGATGGCATCAAACCTTGAAGAACCGCATCCTCTTGGAAAACTACTTCCTGCCAGGTGATCTTGAAGCCCAAATTGAAGCATTCGTCGATCACTACAACCACCAGCGCTTCCACGAGAGTCTGAACAACGTCACGCCGTCTGACGTCTACTTCGGCCGTGACAAAGCCATTCTACAACAAAGGGAAAGGATCAAACGAAAGACACTCGAAGCGCGCCGCTTGCATCACAGCCTGCACGCCACATAATGACACCAACCAGATGAGCCGAACGCTCTCTTAATTTAAGCCGCCTTTGGTGCCAAAAACCCTGACGACGTACACCAGAAGCGCTGACGTCAGACATGCAAGAGGTCATCGAGGCTTTTTGTATTAGTGTGTGTTCTGGTCGGCTCTAGCCGATACAAAAAGCCAACCATAATTCGCGTTTTTTCTTGGCAGATTATTCCCGATTTTACTTCATAGTAAGACCCAGTGTCATTCCCTTTTAGCTAACTTGTAGTCAAAGGTCACTTTGTCCGGCTGATCCGCACTTTGTCACGACTGAAGCGAAGTTCTGCTTTCCGTCCATTCTACGATATCATGGCGCAAGTATAGCTCGATCATTAGGATAGTTGATTCCTTGATGCGTATCTCACATGCGCAGCAAAGCATTTTGCTTTGGGTGCTTTGACGTCTATGTCACCACATTAACCTAAGATTGATTGGGTTGTGGGTGTTTTCGTGGCTGCATGCCAGATGATTACCAATTATAACTGGAAAGTCTTTATAATTGGCTCCGGCGGTAGGGGTCGAACCTACGAAAAATTGATTAACAGGCATCAATGTCTTGTATGCCGAGCCCCTCAATTGCCAACTCAGCAACGCGAAGCCTTCGTGCGATATGGAATGGCGCACGCGCGATCACTGCCACTGATACTGTTGAATAATATAAAAATGGTGGGACGCTCAAGCCAAGACAAAGGCCCCAAAAAAAAGTGCCGCTACCTGACAGTCAAGCCTAGACCTGAGGGCTTGAGCCGCAACATATTCCAACATCTACTACACCGGACCAAGCCACCGGTCGTTGCATGTGCGTAGATTGCATTTCTTCTGAGGAGATTTTGATTGCAGGATGGTGGCGCTTCGGAATGATCACTCAAGGATGGGCGGTAAGACGGATAAACCGCTCGCAGAAGGCGTCAATTTATCGATCTTGGATAATAGCGCTCTCCCATTCGCGGATGAATGTTCGCCGTTTTAGCGCATCGAGGTAAGTCATCAAAGCTGGTTCAAGACTGATAGACGCGCGACCTGTCGTGTCTTGAAACGCACCCAATGACGGCAATGGAAAGTCCTGTGGCGAGCCGTCAGATTGCAGTCGAATCAAATGCTTCACGAAGTCCTCGGCCAGCGCGGGTTGTGGTGCGGCTTTAGAAACAAGGGCTGATCGCATCATCGTTGTCGGAAAATCGGAAGGCAAGATCACGGTGAGCACATCTGCCGTGTCCGCCTGCGCCTGCGCGTAGCTGCCCAGCACATTATAGGCCACCAAAATGCGCCCGGTCATGAGATCGTCGATCATATCGCCCGAACAGCAATATAGCTGCGTATCTAAACTACCAATCACCTCCATTAAACGCCAAAACGTCTCAGATGCGCGCGCATCTTGGGTGGCGAACAAATAGCCCAACCCCGATTGGCGCACATCATAGGTCCCCACTTTTCCGAGGAAAGTGTCAGAGTTTGCACGTAAGACTTCGATCAAGTCTTGGCGTGTGGCCGGAATGGGTAGTCCTGCGAAGGCTGCGTTGTTGATGACAATTGCGGCGGGTTCTGTGGTGAAAGCGAAAAGGCTGTCCCGCCACTGCGCCCATTCAGGGTGTGAAATACCGACCAGTCGCGCTGCAAATCCGTCATTCGCCAGCTTCAATTGAAGGTCCATCGCGCTTGATATTACAACGTCGAATTGGTCGGGGTCCTGTCGAAACACGTCGTCCAGATTTGAGGTGCCAGTCACAATATATTGTACCTCGATATCTGGTCGCTGCGCGGTGAAGCTGTCGATTATTGGCGCAAAGAAAGACGTGTCTGTGCTCGACAAAATTCGCAACGTGCTCGTGGCGTTTGACGCGCCAAACACTTGGTGGTCTTCCCAGTTCTGAGCATGGCCCATCAGGGGGGCAAGGGCAAAGACTAAAACTGCAAAGTAGCGCATGCGCCGCCCCCGGGTCTGTTGGAAAGGATCATTTTGCCCCCGTGCGCCAAGGCCACGTCTTGTGCAATTGTCAGGCCTAGTCCGGACCCGACATGACCGCTTGTATCGCTTCCGCGCACGAACCGTCCAGCAAGCTTGTGAATCTCGTCGGATGGGAAGCCAGGGCCCTGATCTTTGACATCCACGGTCAGGGTCGGAGCGTTGTGAATGTAGATCACAATGGCAGTGTCAGCGGGCGCATATTTCAGCGCGTTATCGATGAGATTGGAAAATGCGTTTTGCAGCAAGATAGGATCCCCCAACATCTGTGCAGGGTTACACGGTTCCAGTTTCAAGGTAACATCGCGCATCTCAGCGATGGGGGTCATGCGCTGCACAAGGTCCCCCAGCAACGCCACAAGGTCGACGGCTTCACGACTCAGGTTTCCCGCCCGCAACGTGACCATCGCATGATCCAACAGCTGCCCCGCCGCCCGGGAGCTTTCGTCGATAGCGCGCACCATTGCGCGCAAAGCATTGCGGTTTTCGAGGTTTTGAACACGTTGCAGTGTGGCCTCCGCATAAGATCGTACCGTCGCAAGCGGGGTTCGAACACGATGCGCCGCCTCAGTGATGAAGTCCTCAGACTGTTTGAGCGATTGATCCAAGCGCAACATCAAGGTGTTGAGCGAACCTACCAGTGGTGCCATTTCGGACGGCACAGGTATTGAAAACGGGCTGAGGTCTTGCGGCCCCCGAAGCGTTACAGACGTTGTCAGCCTGCGAAGCTGCCCGATGGTTGCCGACGTCGCCCAGAACGACAGCGCCGTCGCTAATGCGAAGAAGCCCGCACCAAACACAGCAACATTGCGTGAAATCCGGTTAAGTTTATCTGATAACGCATCTTGGGTTTGTGCCACGGAGACGGAGACCTGTCGTAGGACATCCGCGCCAATCAATGTTCGGGTCGCAGTTGCCACGCGGATCTGCGCGCCGTCGTAGGTCAGCGACGCAAAAGAGCCCTCATCCCCTGCCTGCAACTGCGGCACTTCCAAGTCGTCATAGCCCGACAACAGCGCGCCGTCCGCATAGATCGCATAGAACACACGGTCATCGGCGGGCGTGCTTAGTATCAACAAGGATGCGTAGGGCAAATCCAACTCTACATTGCCATCACGCAGTACAGCTGTGCCCAAAATCGACGAAACTGAAGCACTGAGGATATTGTCTTGGCCTTGTTGTGTGATCAGTGCTGCATAGCCACGCACGAACAAGAACAGCACAATCGCCAAAAGCGCCGCGCCGCCAGTTAGGATCACCACCAAACGGTTTCGTAGCGACCCGAAAACAATGGCGTCCTCAGTCATGATCGAGCCTGTAGCCAAGGCCGCGCAACGTCGTGATCTGTACTGCCGATCCTTCAAGGTGGCGGCGCAAACGACCGACATAAACTTCAACCGCATTTTCTGATACGTCGTCATCATATGAGTACAAACGGTCGACCAATTTTTGTTTGTGAAAAACCTGACCCTTGGCGTTCATCAAGATTTCGAGCAAACGCAGTTCGCGGTTGCGCAGATTGATCACATTTCCTTTGACCGTAAGATGCCCACCGACGGGATCAAACTCGACATCTCCGACTTTGATCGTGGTCTGTGATGCGCCTGCTTTACGGCGCAAAACAGCACGACAACGGGCCTGCAATTCAGCGTGGTCGAACGGCTTGGTGACATAGTCATCCGCACCAAGATCCAACAAGCTAATTCTATCGGAGACCTCACTTCTGGCAGTCAAAACGATGACAGGGGTGTCGTTCTTGGCCGCGCGGTGTTGTTTTAGAAAGCTGCGGCCATCCCCGTCGGGCAACATAATATCAAGCAAAATAAGATCATATTCGCCAGTCTGCGCAAACGCGATGGCGTCTGCCATTCTTGCTGCGTGGTCAACGGTATGGCCGTCCAAACCAATCCGCGAACAGATCGCATTTGCCAGTTCAAGATTGTCTTCAACGAGAAGATATTTCATGGTGCCGGTTGCCTTTTCGGCCTGATGACAGGTTTGTGTCAGGTTGACGTGTTTGTGTTATAACACGGTGTCGTTGGGAGAACGGCTACCAAATGGGAGAATAAAATGACAATGATGAAAATGGGCCGTCGCGCCCTGATAACGACTGCTGTCGCTACGCTTGGCCTTGGAACACCGGCATTTGCTGATGGTCACCAAGTGCTCGACAGTATCCACTTTCTGATTCCTGGCGGCGCCGGTGGTGGCTGGGATGGTACTGCTCGGGGTGTTGGCGAGGCGCTGACAGAATCCGGCCTGATCGGGACTGCATCCTTTGAGAACATGTCCGGTGGCGGTGGCGGTACAGCCATTGGTTATCTGATTGAAAATGCCGAAAGCAACGAAGGCACATTGATGGTCAATTCGACCCCAATCGTGATCCGTTCGCTGACTGGCGTGTTCCCGTTTAACTTTCGTGACCTGACGCTGGTGTCCGGCACGATTGGTGACTATGCGGCGGTCGTTGTCGGAAAAGACAGCCCGATCAACAACATGGAAGAATTCCTTGCTGTGTATGACGTGGACCCATCTGCCTCACCGATTGGCGGCGGTTCGGTTCCGGGTGGCATGGACCACCTTGTTGCAGCCATGGTTATGGAAGCATCCGGTCGTGACGCACTTAGCGTGAACTACATTCCATATGACGCTGGTGGTACAGCCATGGCAGCATTGCTGTCGGGTGAAATCGTGGCTCTGTCGACTGGTTTTTCTGAGGCGGTTGATCTGGCAAACGCTGGCGAAGTCAAAATCATCGGTGTGACATCTGACGCGCGTGTAGCCGCAGCGCCAGACGCAATGACCATGATAGAGCAGGGCATCGACACCACGTTCATCAACTGGCGCGGTTTCTTCGGCGCACCTGGCATGTCTGATGAAAAGCTGGCCCAGTACCAAGCGGCAATTGCTGCAATGTATGACACATCTGAATGGGAAGCCGTCCGTGCGCGTAACGGTTGGGTCAACATCCATAACCCTGGCGATGATTTCCGCGTCTTCCTTGAAGAGCAGGAAACAGTCATTGGCGATCTGATGACCAAACTCGGCTTCCTCTAAGATGCCTACATGGCGGAGCGGTCAACTGCTCCGCCATTTCTACATCTGAAATTAAGGAATACACGTATGGCCTTGGATCGTTGGATTGCGCTTATTTTTTTGGGTATTTGCCTCACTTATGGCTACACTGCGTGGTTCACGATGGACGATGGCCTCGCGCCCTTCATGCGCCGCAACCCGGTCTGGCCCAGCACCTTCCCCAAAGTTTTGTCGGTCTTTGGCTCGGTTGCTGCGTTCATCATCCTGCTTGGTCTTGAGAAGGGTGAGGAAAAGATAGGCGAGATCGATTACCGCCGCCTGCACGAATACAAACTTGGCCAAGCGCTGCTGCTGCTTGGCCTTATGGTGGTCTACGCGCTGTGCCTGCGCCCTATCGGTTTTCTGATTTCCACCGCTTCGTTCTTGCTGCTTGGGTCGTTCATTTTGGGCGAGCGTAAATGGCACATTATGTTGCTGATAGCGCTCAGTGCGACGTTTGTTGTCTGGTACCTCGTGCAAGAGGTTTTGGGTATTTACATGCGGCCACTTCCGGCTTTCATCATTGCTTTGATAGGGGGCTAACATGCTCGAAGGTATTCTGATTGGCCTGCAAACGGCCCTGTCTTTTCAAAACCTTCTACTCGTCGTTGCTGGCTGTTTGATTGGCACATTCATCGGCATGTTGCCGGGCCTTGGGCCGATGTCGATCATCGCTATAATGATCCCGGTTGCCATTTCGATGGGCGATCCATCCGCCGCTTTGATCCTGCTTGCCGGTGTGTATTACGGCGCGATTTTTGGTGGATCGACGTCATCTATTTTGCTCAACGCGCCTGGCGTGGCAGGCACGGTCGCGTCAAGTTTCGACGGCTACCCGATGGCGCAACAAGGCAAGGCCGGCAAGGCGCTGACCATTGCCGCAATCGCCAGTTTCGCTGGTGGTACCATTGGCGCCATCTTGTTGATGATCTTCGCGCCGATGCTGTCGTCTGTGGCGTTGCTGTTCCATTCTGCTGAATATTTCGCGCTGATGATTGTAGGCATGTCCGCCATCGCCGCGTTTGCGGGCCGAGGCCAAGTGGCCAAAGCGTTGTTGATGACGGTGTTCGGTTTGATTATGGCGACGGTTGGTGAAGGCGCGCTGTTCAACCTGCCACGTTTCACAATGGGCATTATGGACCTGCAATCGGGCTTTGGTTTTGTCACGCTTGCGATGGCGATGTTCGCGCTGCCTGAGGCAATATTCCTTGTCCTGAAACCCAAAAATCTGGGCGACAGTGGCGGCGAAATTAAAGAGCTACGCATCACGCGCGCAGAAGCCCGTGCCATCGCGCCGATCATAGCACGTCAATCTGTCCAAGGTTTTTTCATTGGTGTTTTGCCCGGTGCCGGTGCCACAATCGCCAGCTTCTTGGGGTATGCCGTGGAACGCAACATCGCCCCCAAACATGAACAAGACGAATTTGGCAAAGGGTCGATCAAAGGCCTCGCAGCGCCCGAAACCGCCAACAACGCGGCCTGTACGGGGTCGTTTGTGCCGCTGTTAACGCTCGGCATTCCGGGGTCTGGTACGACAGCAATCCTGCTTGGCGCGCTTATCGCACTTAACGTTACACCCGGGCCGCGTTTGATGATCGACGAACCGCAGATTTTCTGGGCCGTGATCATGTCGATGTTCATCGGCAACCTTGTGTTGTTGATCCTGAACCTGCCGTTGATCCCCTACATCGCCAAAGTTCTTGCAATTCCACGCAATTATTTGATCCCGTTCATCCTCTTCTTCACGTTGATGGGGGCATATATCGGGCAAAACAACGCTACCGAACTGTTGTTGCTTGTTGGGTTCGGTGTCTGCGGTATTGCCTTGAAATTTGCGAACTACCCGCTGCCGCCACTTTTGATCGGTTTCATCTTGGGTGGTATGATGGAGGACAATTTCTCCCGTTCAATGCAGCTTTATGGTGGTATGTCATTCATCTGGGAACGCCCGATGACATTGGGCTTGTTGATTTTGGCTGTCAGCTTGGTTTTGCTACCCGGTTTTCGTGCCATGCGCGCGCGTGCAACGGGCTAAGAGATGGTCCTATCTTTTCGACCAGTGTGCAGCCTTGCTAAGGTGGATCAAGGTTTGATTTATGCTGCGTCTCTCATGGGTTCCTTTTTGTATTCATATGTCTTGTCTGACGTCAATATTCCGTGTGTCGAGTGTGGGCATTCCGTGTCGTAGTATGTCATCCATTTTCTGACCCCTATCCTTGCTTCTGAGCCCGTTTCAAATGCGTTCAGATAAATGCACTCATACTTGAGGGAACGCCAAAGCCGTTCGATCATTCGGTTGTCGATTGCCCGGCAGTCGTTTACTTGCAAACGATGAGAGGGGGGGGCAGTGACCTTTGCCATCCTTGGATATTTTTACGTCAGCATCTTTCAGTCTGACTTGCGCCCCAAGTTCCCTCCGGCTTGGGCGGAGTCCTTGGGATTAAATCTTTGACCTTTGGCGGTCATCTTGTCCATCGTCTTTCTCTACAAGAATTTCATCAGGGTCAGGTTCGCCAAGGCTGAATGTGGCCTGCGCCAGTTGTAATCCTCCTGCCATTCTTCAAGCATTTTGCGGGCATCGCGCAATGTATCAAAAACGTCTCTGTCTGACGTCAGCGCCTATGGGTCCAAATAGAGAGGTGGTCGCGGAAATTCGGGCCAGTAGTTAAGGTGGATCAACTTGTGAAAGAGATGATCCAAAATGACGAAACGAAAGAACCATTCGTCCCACTGCTCGGCAGTTGTTTGCTCGCAAACGATGAGAGGGGGATTTCAAGGCCAAGGTTGCGCTTGAAGCGATCTGCGAAGAAATGACAATGGCGGAGTTATCGAAAAAATACGGCGTGCATCTATTACCGGCAGGTGTTTGCTTGCAAACACTGAGAGGCTACGCAGATTGGGACTTGGAAGCGCGCCGCGATTAAGAATATGGCTGCGGGGTTTTCTAAACGAGGCGGTGATCCAGCGCAGGTCGATGACGCCGCGATAGACAAACTTCATTCCACGATTGGTCAGTTGGTGGTGGAGCGCGATTTTTTGAAACGCGCCTGGGATCGTTGAGCAAGGATCGCAGGCAGATGTGCATTGAAAGAAACCATCCGAAGGTCAGCGTGCGGCGGCAATGCCAGATGCTGTCGCTGGCACGTTCAAATCTGTATTACGCTCCAAAAGGCGAGAGTGCTGAGAACCTGCGGTTCATGGAATTGATCGACAAGCAGTTCTTGGAAACGCCATGGTATGGATCTCGGCACCCTCTCATGCATACTCCGTATGCACTGCCGGGCAGTGAATGGCACGACACATGCAGCGTCATGGTCACACATGCGGTCGCCATCGCGTTCGCCGCCTGATGCGATTGGTTCCTATTTATCAGACGCCAAACACGAGCAAGAAACACCCCCAGCATAAGATTTATCCTTACCTGCTTCGGGGGCTGACGATTGATCGGCCAAATCAGGTCTGGTGCGTTGATATTACCTACATTCCCCCTCTCATTGATTGCTTTGCAATCAACTGCCGGGCAGCGAGGCGGCGCGGATTTCTGTATCTGGTCGCGATCCTTTGCCCGGCAGGCTTTTGCGTAGCAAACGCCGAGAGGAGTGGACTGGTTCAGCCGTAAAGTTATCAGTTGGCGTTTGTCAAACAGCATCCCTCTCACGGTTTGCTTTGCAAACCACTGCCGGGCAGTGGGAGGCTGACTTTTGCGTTGAAGCCCTGAAAGAGGCCATCGCAAAATATGGGAAACCAGCGATAATGAACAGCCCCTCTCGGGATCATGCTGCGCATAACCCTGCCGGGCAACGGATCAGGGCAGTCAGTTCACTGGCTTTGAATGGATAAATGCACTGAAGGATGCGGACGTAAGGATATCCCCTCTCACGCATGTAAACATGCGCTGCCGGGCAGTGCATGGACGGTAAAGGTCGCTGGCCCCCCTCTCATGGTTTGCGAGCAAACCACTGCCGGGCAACGGACAACCGGATGATCGAACGACTTTGGCGCTCCCTGAAATATGAATGCATCTATCTCAATGCATTTGAAACCGGTTCAGAAACACGCGCCGGGATTGAAAAATGGATTGCGTACTACAACGCAGAACGGCCACATTCCACGCACGGAATATTGACCCCAGATGAAGCCTATGACAGAAAAATAGAACCAATGAGATCAGCAGCCTAAATGAAACCCTGATCCACCTTAAGTTGGCCGCAAACTGGTCGAATTACTGGGACCACCTCTATGAGACAGGGTTGGAGTGATCAGAAAAGGCCCCAGTGGGGCGTTTTCCCCGAATAACGGAACACGCAAAAGCCCTGGCGGATCGATCGTCAAAGACTTCAAGCGTGCGACCGTTGCCCGGCAGACTTTTGCCTAGCAAACGCCGAGAGGGGCCCGTCTGACGCTGGCCAAGCTCGGCATTCCACGCACCACATTCTACCGTTGGTATGACCGATATCTGCAACGTGGCGAAGCTGGCTTGCAGGATCAATCACCAAAGCCAAAACACGTCTGGAACCGCATTCATTGCCTGGCAGTTGATACGCAGTATCAATGAGAGGTGCTGACGAGGTGCGGCGCAAGGTCGTCAAGCTGGCGCTGAAGGAGACGAAACTGTCACCGAGGGAACTGGCCGTGACCTTCACAGACAAGGAAAGCCGTTTTGTATCAGAGGCTTCGGTCTATCGCGTGCTGAAGGCGCTTGACCTGATCACCAGCCCGGCCTTTATCGTCATGAAAGCCGCCAGTGAGTTCAAAGATAAAACCACAGCAATCAATCAACTTTGGCAGACCGACTTCACCTATTTCAAGATCATAGGCTGGGGCTGGTTCTATCTCAGTACGATCCCTTGACCGGCAGTGGTTCGCCAGTCGTTTCGTCGAAACGACCCGCAAACCATGAAAGGGGTGGGCGATCACAGCCGCTACATCATCTCCGCTGCCCGGCAGGGTATTGCGTAGCATGCGCGAGAGGGAATAACGCTGACCGCACCGATGGCACCCTGAGCCGCGCTAATTTTGAGTGGGACCCGTAGGGCGAAAAGTACATCTGCCCAGAAAGTCAGTCGCTCAAGCAGTTCCGCCGCAACTCCTCCGATCCCAGTCGAGGCCCAACCATGACGGGCAGGACAAAATATCGTGGGCCTAAACTGATCTGTCAGGCCTGCCCATCCAAAGCCAAATGCTGCCCGAATACCGATGTTCGCAAGATCACCCGCGACGAACACGAAGACGCACGTCAAGTTGCCCGCGACACCGACTGCCCAGCGGTGCATGTTTACATGCATGAGAGGGGCCAAAAACCAAACAATATGCCGTTTCAATGCGACTGCGAAAGAAGGTCGAAATGCTCTTCGCAAGCCTCAAACGCATTCTTGGGTTGGGACGGCAGATTGAGATGACGAGGACCATGCGGCGCAAATGACGAATTCCTCCTCGCCGCGACCGCCCAAAACTGCCGCAAACTAGCCAAGATCCTTCCTGCACCGCAGCAAATGCAAAAAGCGTGAAAAGAAAAGCGCTCGCGCCCTGTTCGGCGCCCAACTTTCTGCACCAGCAACACCGTGTTTTTCAACAAAATCGGCTTATCCTGTTGAAAAAATCTTCTTGATTTGAGGCTCTCCGGCTGATTCAATTATCCTTGATAACGGGGGGTGATTGCGATGTTGGGACCGAAGCAAGAGGCGCAAGGCGCGTTGTTTTATGAGTTTTCGATCGACGATCACGTCCCTCAGGATCACTTGCTGCGATCCATTGACCGCTTCGCTGATCTGTCTGGCATCCGTCAGCATCTGGCGCCATTTTACAGCAACACCGGCCGTCCCTCGATTGATCCCGAACTTCTGATCCGGATGTTGCTGGTCGGTTATTGTCTCGGCATTCGTTCGGAGCGTAGGCTTTGCGAAGAGGGTCATCTGAACCTCGCATATCGGTGGTTCTGCCGCCTCGATTTGACGGATCGCGTGCCGGACCATTCGACATTCTCCAAGAACCGCCCCTCTCATGGTTTGCAAGCAAACCACTGCCGGGCAGTGCACGGCCGTTTCCGCGACAGCGATCTGCTGCGTCACTTGTTTGAGACGACCGTGGCGCGGTGCATCGCTGAGGGACTGGTCAGCGGCCAACGCTTTGCTGCGGATGCCAGCCTGATAGAGGCAGACGCCAACAAACAGAACTCAACACCGAAGGAAGATTGGGATCAGAGCACCATCGATCCTGAGGATGCACCGCGCGCCGTTCGAGAATACCTTGATGTTTTGGATGATGCCGCATTCGGCGCAGCCAGCGAGGTGGAACCCAAGTTCACATCTCATTCTGATCCTTCCAGTCAATGGACTGCCGCCCGCAAAGGCCCAGCGTTCTTTGCATATTCAACTGATTATTTGATCGACACAGACCATGCTGTCATCGTTGATGTTGAAGCTACCCGATCAATCCGACAGGCTGAAGTTGGGTCGGTGCGCACGATGCTGGACCGGGTCAAAGACAAGTTCGATTTGGATCCTGAACGTATCATCGCAGATACCGCTTACGGATCTGGCCCAATGCTTGGCTGGCTCGTGGATCGTAAGATCGCGCCCCACATCCCTGTCATTCACTGCCCGGCAATGCATGTTCACATGCACGAGAGGGGACAAAGCGGGTCGCACAGATGGAACATGGAGCCGCGCTGATTTTGAGTGGGACGCTGAGAACAACCAATACATCTGCCCGGAAGGCGAAGCGCTCAAGCAGTTCCGCCGCAACTATTCCGACCCGAACCGAGGCCCCGACGGCAAGGGCGTCGCCAAGTATCAGGCGCTAAAGTTGTCGTGCCAAGCCTGTCCCTCAAAACCTAAATGTTGCCCGAATGCAGATGTGCGCAAGATCACCCGCGAAGAACACGAAGACGCCCGCCAGGTCGCCCGCGATATTGCTAAGACCAAGCAATACGCCGTTTCAATGCGACTGAGGAAAAAGCTCGAGATGCTCTTCGCTCACCTCAAACGCATCCTGGGGCTAGGACGGCTTCGATTACGAGGACCATGCGGCGCAAATGACGAATTTCTACTCGCAGCAACCGCCCAAAACCTCCGCAAACTAGCCAAGATCCTTCCTGCAACGCAGCAAGCGTGCAAAGCCTGATAAGAAAGGCGCTTGCGCCCTGTTCGACGCCCAACTTTCTGCACGCGCAACACGGTGTTTTTCAACAGAATCGGCGGAGAACGGACTTTCACTGCGATTGCGAGGTGGTAGTGCGATAATGTCGAGAGCGGACATTCAAACTGTCGCGGAACAGGAGTTTGTTCTGGGCGGCAGTCGGCTGCTGCGAGCCCCTGCCGACGATGATTTGGGAGGCGCTTATTGCATATGTGCACTTTGTTTTGTCTTAAAAGACGCGCAACTTACATGGCACCAAAATCTGTTGGTTTGCACTGTTGGGATTGCCAATCAATTCAAAGGCTTTGGTCAGCATTGTTGTGACGTCTTGTTCAACCATGCCTACATTTCCCGGTAAAAACGATCCGAAGGGGTCCCAGTCAAAGCACCCGAACCTAACCAAATCAGAGTGGTTTTTAAGCTCGCTGTGCCAGCGCACGACGCCCTCCAGTGAAATTGTCGAGTTCACGAATAGGCCAGCAGGTCCGTCTGGAGCGAAGTTTTCCAATACCTGTGCTGCACATTCCGCAGAATAACCGGTCGACATGATATGGGAGTCGGGCACCGAAATTCCGCGATCACGATGGGCTTCCATAAAGCCTGCCAAGCGCGCAGCCGTGTTGTGGTCTGACAGTCGTCCACCAACGAAACGCAACGGTCCAAACCAGTCGAGATCCTGTGCGCAACGATCAAGAATGAGTTGGGTGAGTTCTATTGCAGCACTATGGTTGTCAGAAATCACTGAAGGAGCGTTATTGCCAGGAAGATCGAGGTTGATCGACTGAGCGCCTGATGCGGCACAAAACGCTGAAATGCGATCTGGGTCAGTCGTGCCAGTCGAGATCAGACATTCCGCTTGATAGGAGATGAGTTCTTTTGCGGCCTCAAACTCCAAATCGGGGTCACGCTGGGTGCAGGTGACAACTGGGAAAAAACCACGAGCGCGCGCCATGGCCTCGAACTGCTCTGCAATCTCACCAAAATAACGATTGTCGTATTTCGGAACGATCATGCCCACGATGTTAGATCGTTCCCGACGCAAAAGGCTGGCCGGTACGTTGACGGAGTAGCCTTGTTCCTCTGCAATCTGCATGACCCGTTCGAACAATTTGCGGCTGATTCGCCGCTTCTCCCAAGTTCCGTTGAGCACTGAGCTCACCGCACTTGGTGAGGCATTTGCAAGTTTTGCAATATCATAGATTGTTGTTCTCTTTGACTCTTTTTCCATCTCTTACTGTACGGTCCTTGGTTCAATCCGAATACTTATTCGAAGTAACTTGACGTAGTTCAACCGATGGAGCAACCTTGCTCAATCGATGGTGCAAACGTCACTGTTGATTGCGTATTCTGCGTGATGCGCTGGGAGGAGTTTGAATATTTGACCATTTTGATCCGTGGAGGCGGGTTGCGACTGGTCGTTCTTCTCTTCTTGAGTGTCACTCACCGCATGGGCGGGCGCGAATTTGTTTGGAGGAACAACAATGAAAACGACAACAACACTGGCGGCGGCATCAACGCTTGTCGCAACCCTGTTTGCGACTGCAGCCACCGCGCAGACCGTAGCATTCTTAATGCCGGATCAGGCGTCGACCCGATATGAAAATCATGACTGGCCGGGCTTTCAGGCCGCGATGGGGGAGCTTTGCCCTGATTGCACACTAATTTACCAGAACGGCAATGCGGACGTTGCACTGCAACAGCAACAGTTCAATTCTGTTATCGCGCAGGGTGCGACTGTGATTGTGCTTGACCCCGTGGATTCCGCTGCGGCCGCCGCACTGGTTGAAATTGCCCACTCACAAGACGTTAAGGTCATTGCATATGATCGCCCAATCCCAGACTCGCCTGCGGATTTCTACGTATCTTTTGACAACGAAGGCATTGGCTTTGCCATTGCGCAATCGCTCATCGACCACTTGAAAGCCCAAGGCGTTCCCGAAGGCGCGGGCGTTTTGCAAATCAACGGCTCACCAACTGACGCCGCTGCCGGCTTAATCCGTGATGGTGTGGATCGTGCACTGGACGCATCGCCGTACGTGACGCTGTCGGAATTTGACACGCCCGATTGGGCTCCACCAAAGGCACAGGAATGGGCAGCAGGTCAGATCACCCGCTTTGGTGGTAATATTGTCGGCATCGTGGCTGCAAATGATGGCACCGGTGGTGGTGCGATTGCAGCGATGAAAGCAGCCGGTGTGGACCCAGTTCCACCGATTACAGGCAACGATGCAACGATTGCAGCACTTCAACTGATTATTGCAGGTGACCAGTACAACACGATTTCAAAGCCATCCGAAATCGTTGCTGCCGCTGCAGCCGAAATTGCAATGATGCTGATCAATGGTGAAACACCTGAGGCCACATCGACCCTGTACAATACGCCGTCACAGTTGTTCGTTCCAGCGGTCGTTACGCAGCAAAACATCAAAGCAGAAATCTTTGATGCCGGTATTCAAGCTGCTGCAGATGTTTGCACGGCGGAATATGCCGATGCTTGTGACGCACTTGGCATCGAGTAACCTACAATATGCGGCGCCGGACATTTGGCGCCGCATACCGCTTCATTGAAAGAGTTTATTATGGTTGAAAACATCGCAGGCCCTGACAAGAGAGAGCCGCTTCTACGCCTACGCGGTGTTGGAAAACAATTTGGTGCCGTGACCGCCCTCGAGGACATCGAGTTGGATATTCATGCAGGCGAGGTCGTGGCGCTGGTGGGCGACAACGGGGCAGGAAAGTCCACATTGGTAAAATTGCTGGCTGGTGTGCACCAACCAACCTCTGGCACGATTGAGTACTTAGGTGAAAAGGTCTCGCTGGATACCCCGAGCAAAGCGCTCAAGATGGGGATCGCGACCGTGTTTCAAGACCTAGCGCTGTGTGAAAATCTTGACGTCGTTGCCAACCTGTTTTTGGGGCAAGAAATCTGCCCATGGCAGTTGGACGAAGTGCAAATGGAGGTCCGTGCTTGGACGCTTTTGAAAGAGCTTGCTGCGCGTATTCCTTCGGTCCGTGAACCCGTAGCCTCCCTGTCTGGTGGGCAGCGCCAGACCGTGGCGATCGCGCGCTCTTTGTTGCTGGATCCGCAAATCATCATGCTTGACGAACCGACAGCCGCTTTGGGCGTTGCCCAAACTGCAGAAGTTTTGAATTTGATCGAACGCGTGCGGGACCGTGGGCACGGCGTCATCTTGATTTCACATAATATGGAAGATGTGCGCGCTGTGGCTGACAGGGTTGTCGTGCTGCGCCTTGGCAAAAATAGTGGCACGTTTGACGCCGATGTTTCACATCAAGACCTTGTGTCTGCCATCACCGGAGCAAGTGAAAACTCCGTTTCGCGCAGGGCCGCTCGTAAACTCGCAGAAGTTGGGGAAGACCAATGACACAAAATACACCGAACAACGCATCTGCGCCCCAGCTTGATCGCGCCGATACGCGTGTTCGACACGATGCGGGATTGTCGGGGGCCCTTCGCGGCTTCTTGGATCAGGTTCGTTCTGGCAATCTGGGGATGTTACCTGTCGTGATTGGATTGGTCCTAATTTCTACTGTCTTTAGCATCTTGAACCCTATTTTTCTCGCTCCCAACAATCTCGTCAATCTGATGTTTGATGCTGCCGCCGTGGGTCTGATCGCGCTTGGCGTGGTCTGTGTTTTGTTACTTGGCGAAATTGATTTGTCCATCGGGTCGATGAGCGGACTTGGTTCTGCTTTAATGGGCGTCCTTTGGGTCAATTCCGGCATTCCCCTGCCTCTCGCGATCATTGCGGTTGTGGTTACTGGCGCACTTATTGGCGCGCTTTATGGCTTTCTGCGCAACCAGTTCGAGATGCCAAGTTTTGTCGCAACTTTGGCTGGTTTGCTGGCGATATTGGGCCTGCAGCTTTATATTTTGGGACCAACTGGGTCTATCAATATGCCGTTCACATCGCCATTGGTTCGGTTCGGTCAGATTCTGATTATGCCAGCATGGCTTTCCTATTGCCTTGCGGTTGTTCCCGGGGCGGTGATCGTGTTTGTCAGTATGCGTACCAATACACAGCGACGTGCGGCAAACTTGTCGGCGAGTGGGTTAAGCGTGGCGATTGCAAAAGCTGTAATTCTGACCGTTGCATTGGTTTTCGCAGTTTTCTACCTTGAGCAGGGCCGCGGTGTGCCGTGGATGTTCGGTATTTTTGTTCTGTTTGTCGTGATGCTGGATTACGCATTGGTGCGCACAAAATGGGGACGCTCTATGTTCGCTGTCGGTGGCAACTCAGAGGCCGCGCGGCGTTCTGGTATCAATGTACAGCGCATTCGCATTTCGGCCTTCGTTGTCTGTTCATCCTTGGCAGCCTTGGGCGGCGTATTCGCGGCGGCGCGGTTAGCCTCTGCAAGCCAGCAGGCGGGGACTGGCGACGTTAACCTGAACGCAATCGCGGCAGCTGTGATCGGCGGAACGTCTTTATTTGGCGGCAGGGGATCTGCATGGTCTGCCCTGTTGGGTGTGCTCGTGATTATGGCGATTTCGAATGGTCTGACATTGCTGAACCTCAGTTCCTCGCTGCGGTATATGATTACGGGTGCGGTCCTTGCGATTGCTGTCATCGTAGATTCACTTGCCCGTCGGTCACGCGCGAACAGTGGTCGTGCTTAAGTTAAAATGGGAAATATTATGACTAAAACGATGGAAAATAAAACTGCCGCCATTACTGGTGCTGCATCGGGAATAGGGCTTGCCTGTGCGAAGATCCTGATTGAAGAAGGCGCAAAGGTCGTTTTGATTGACCGTGCTGAGGACAGGTTGAACGACCTATGCAACGAACTTGGCGAAAATGCCAAGCCCTTGGTTCTTGACCTGTTGGACGGCCCACAGGTGTCTGGGATGCTACCTTTGATCGAGGACTTGGTCGGTCCACTTGATATTTTTCACGCGAATGCTGGGGCGTATGTCGGCGGTGCTGCCGCCGAAGGAAACCCCGACGACTGGGACCGTATGTTGAACCTTAACATCAACGCATCATTCCGTTGCGTGCAGGCTGTGTTGCCTGCCATGATTGCGCGAAAGACGGGGGATATTATTTTTACCAGTTCGATTTCTGGCGTTGTGCCTGTGGTGTGGGAGCCGATTTATACTGCGTCAAAATTTGCAGTACAGGCGTTCCTACATTCGACCCGTCGCCAAGTCAGCGAACACGGTATCCGTATGGGTGCCGTTCTCCCAGGGCCAGTTGTGACAGCGTTGCTGGACGACTGGCCCAAAGAAAAAATGGACGATGCGCTTGCAAACGAGTCGTTGATGCAACCCCGAGAGGTGGCCGAGGCAGTCTTGTTCATGTTGACGCGCCCACGTGGTGTTGTGATCCGTGATTTAGTGATCCTGCCCAACAGCGTCGATCTTTAAAAGTTAGAAAGTGGGCATCATGTCTGAAATGCAGACTGAAGAAAACTATATAATAGGTATCGATGTAGGCACGGGAAGTGCCCGTGCGGGTGTCTTCAGCATGGACGGTCGCATGGTCGTTACGGACACATGCGCAACCTCTCTTTACCGCGCGGGCGGAACCATTGTTGAGCAATCCAGCGAAGAAATCTGGCGTGCTGTCGCAACATCAGTGCGCGGTGCAATTGCTGCGTCTGGTGTTCCAGCCGACCAGATTAAAGGCATCGGGTTCGCCGCAACGTGTTCGCTTGTGGTGCTTGGCGGGGACGGCGCGCCGTTGCCAGTCGGCGACCCCACGCATTCCGAACGCAATATTATGGTCTGGATGGATCACCGAGCGGTTGAGCAAGCTGAGCGGATTAACGCGGGCGGCCACCGCGTTCTAGACTATGTCGGCGGGCGTATTTCACCAGAAATGGAAACGCCAAAACTGCTTTGGTTAAAAGAAAACCGTCCCCAAGTGTTTGCGCAAGCCTGGCAATTTATGGACCTTACTGACTTTTTGACATGGCGCGCATCTGGTGATTTGGCGCGCTCGACTTGCACAGTTACCTGTAAATGGACCTACATGGCGCAAGAGGACAGCTGGGACGCAGATTATTTTCACTCCATTGGGCTGGGTGAACTCGCTGACGAGGGGTTCAAACGGATTGGCACAAACGTTGTTCCAGCAGGGTCCGCGCTTGGCACGGGGCTTTGCAAACAGGCAGCTGAGGACTTTGGCCTGATCGCCGGCACACCGGTTGCAGCTGGGCTAATCGATGCCCATGCAGGTGGCATTGGGTCCGTTGGTGCACTGGGTGGTGGCGGGGCGCAAGCCAATCTGGCGTATGTGTTTGGCACGTCCTCATGCACGATGACGTCCACCACTGAGCCTGTTTTTGTTCCCGGTGTGTGGGGGCCGTATTATTCAGCAATGGTACCTGGTCTCTGGCTTAACGAGGGTGGTCAATCCGCTGCTGGCGCAGCGATCGATCAATTGTTGGATTTCCATCCCTATGCGTCAAAAGCACACACTTTAGCTGCGGAAAAAGGTCAATCTTTGCCTGATTGGCTGGCTGAACACGCGCAAACTCAAGTGGAGAACGGCGTGGATGTCAGCGTGCTTGCGGGGAAAGTTCATGTCGTGCCGGAATTCCTTGGAAACCGCGCGCCGCACGCTGATCCCCATACCCGTGCGGTCATCGCCGGATTGGGAATGGAACATGATCTCGACAGCATCGTTTCACTTTACGTCGCTGGGCTTTGTGGCATCGGGTATGGGCTACGCCAGATCGTGGAGGCACAGGACGAAGCAGGTGCCAAGGTCGAACGAATTGTCATCAGCGGTGGTGCCGGCCGCAGTGATATGGTCCGCCAACTTCTGGCAAACGCAACGGGTGTTGAAATCGCGGCACCTGCTGCCGAGGAACCCGTTCTTCTAGGCGCTGCAATTTTGGGGAGCGTGGCCGCAGGACTTGAGGCGAATATCCACATTGCAATGGAACATATGTCATCGTTTGGGACACGCTATACGCCCGAAATTGGCGAGATGCGTGAACTTCATGATCATCGGTTTAGAATATTTGAACAATTGCAATCAGTAGCACGACAAGCTGCTCGTGAGTGATATTGGATGATTTAGAAGATCCACTGATCCGCGCCCAAAAAATGGAAAGTTGTGTTGCAATAAGTTTTTATTTGTAGGTTCTTATTGGAATGGAACAGAGTTAGCGGCATACCTTGTGTCTCGTAATGCCTGAAACGAAAACTTGGAAGCAGCCGATTGAAGTGGTCCTGCTTTTCAGGACAGGTATGTGGCTTGGCTAAGATGCATCTGATTTATGTTCATGCCGTTTTTCGTATCTCCGCATGGCCAAAGTATGCGATGTCCGGTGTTCGCTTATCAAGGGCCGTGTGAGGGCGTTCTGAGTTGTAGAACCCAATCCATGTATCGATGATCCGTTTTGCTTGGAACCCATCGGTGATTTCATGCAAGTAAACGGCCTCCTGCTTCAGGGATCGCCACAGACGTTCGATGAAGATATTGTCGAGATAGCGGCCGCGTCCGTCCATTGATATTTTGATGTTGGCTTCGGTCAAAGTTGTGATCCAACCCGCGCCAGTGTATTGGCTGCCCTGGACGTGTTCGTGATCTCTGGCTTGCCGTATCGGGCGATAGCCTCCTCTAGTGCCTCAACACAGAAGCTAGCATCCAACGTATTTGAGAGCCGCCAAGTCAGCACTTTTCGCGTTGCCCAGTCCATGATCGCCACCAGATACAAAAAACCATTCTTGACGGGTATGTAGGTGATGTCGCTGCACCAGACCTGATTGGGTCGGGTGATTGCCAACTTTCTCAGCAGGTATGGATAAATGCGGTGCTGTGGGTGCTTCTTGCTGGTGTTCGGCCCCTTGTAGATGGCCTGCAACCCCCTCTCAGCGATGCTTTGCATCGCCTGCCGGGCAAGGCATGATGTTCATCATGCGACGAACACGATGCCGACCCGCAGAGAACCCTGACTGGGGCAAATAGGCTGCTATCTGTCGGCTGCCAAAGAATGGATATTTCGTAAATATCCGATCAATCTCATGCATCAGCTTAAGCGTCTCAGCATTCACCCCAACTGGTGTGTAATGTACGTCGTCAGGGTTTTTGGCACCAAAGGCGGCTTAAATTAAGAGAGCGTTCGGCTCATCTGGTTGGTGTCATTATGTGGCGTGCAGGCTGTGATGCAAGCGGCGCGCTTCGAGTGTCTTTCGTTTGATCCTTTCCCTTTGTTGTAGAATGGCTTTGTCACGGCCGAAGTAGACGTCAGACGGCGTGACGTTGTTCAGACTCTCGTGGAAGCGCTGGTGGTTGTAGTGATCGACGAATGCTTCAATTTGGGCTTCAAGATCACCTGGCAGGAAGTAGTTTTCCAAGAGGATGCGGTTCTTCAAGGTTTGATGCCATCGCTCGATCTTGCCCTGTGTTTGCGGATGATATGGCGCGCCGCGAGAATGCTTCATGCCTTTCCCTTGCAACCACTCAGCCAGGTCACCGGATACGTAACTGGATCCGTTGTCGCTCAGCAGCCGTGGTTTGTGAACGACGTGAACCTGATCACAGCCGGACGCCTTAAGGGCCAAGTCGAGCGTGTCAGTCACGTCCTCAGCCCGCATATTGGTGCAGAGTTTCCACCCTCTCGGGACATTGCTGCGCAATACCCTGCCGGGCAGCGGAGATGATGTAACGGCTGTAATCGTCTAGGATCGTACTGAGATAGAACCAGCCCCATCCCAGAACCTTGGGATAGGTGAAGTCAGTTTGCCAAAGCTGGTTGATCGCTGTGGTTTTGTCTTTGAACGCACTGGCGGCTTTCATGACGATGAAGGCTGGGCTGGTGATCAGGTCATGCGCCTTCAGCATACGGCATACGGAAGCCTCTGATACGAAGTAGCTTTCCTTATCTGTGAAGGTCACTGCCAGTTCACGCGGTGACAGTTCTGTCTCTTCCAGCGCAAGGTCCACAACCCGACGTCGCACCTCGTCAGGAATACGGTTCCAGACGTGCTTTGGCTTGGGAGATTGGTCTTGCAAGCCAGCCTCACCACGCTGCCAATACCGATCATACCAACGGTAGAATGTGGTGCGTGGAATGCCGAGCTTGGCCAAAGTCAGGCGGGCCGGCAGATGCGACCCCTCGACCAGCTTGATGATCTCCAGCTTCTCTGATGCGGGATACCTCATTCGTGGTCGCCCCCACCGTCGAACATGCTTTTTTTGAGCAAGCGGAGTTCAAGTGTTTGCTCCGCAACGACTTCCTTCAGATCACGTGCTTCACGGCGCAGATCCTTCACCTCGTCGGTTGTGGCGGCGCGGGCGGTATCGCCCGCAAGGCGCTTCTTACCGGCCTCCATAAAGTCCTTGGACCATTTGTAGTAGATGCCTTGGGAGATGCCTTCACCCCTCTCGTGCATGTAAACATGCACTGCCGGGCAGTGGACGACACAGCTCGGCAATGCTGTCTTCCCCACGCAGACCGTCTAAGACGATCCTAATCTTCTCTTCAGATGAATAATGATTGCGGGTCGCCCGTTTGATATCTTTGACGATCTTCTCACCCGGGCTTTTGCGTGTTCCAGTTGTCTGTCTCATGTCCCACTCCTCAGTGGTTACGATGAGCCAACAACACTCTCTTATCAAATAGAAGCGCTGACGTCAGACAATTTTGACTAACAAGGTCAATGTGCTATTGAGTAATTAAATATATTCGGTTGGTGCAGAGTTGTGAGACGACTAAGTCCATTTTGGCGCAGCCATAGGGCAAAGGTGGCTCTTAGTGTTTTTTGCGTTGTAGTTGCTTTTTTTGATACGTTCGGGAAGGAAATTCCCCCTATTGCGGCAGGTGCGCTAGCAGTGGCTATTGTCCCTTGGGCGTTAGGGATAATTGAGAAGATCAGTGCCCCCGGTGGCTTGGAGATCGTTTTCTCCAAAGTTGAGCGTAAATTGGACGCATCTAACACAACCCCTGATGAAGAAGATGTAAATGCTTTCATGTACTTCGAGGGCAATGACCCAAACCTAGCGATTGCTATGCTACGAGTTCAGGTTGAACGCCGACTTCGGCAGATCGCGGAAGATGTTATGCTGGGACCTAGTGTCCGCGGACGACCTCATTCGCTGCGCTCTCTTGCCGAAGAACTTTCAAAACAAGGTGCGATTCCGGAGGAAGCGATGAGCCTACTCATGGATTTGATGCCTGTTATGAACCAAGCTGTCCACGGAGTGTCGTTGCAATCAAATGCGTCTGAAAGGCTTATCCCCTTTGCTCCGGCGGCACCTGATGTAGTGTGAAGCGGCTTGCCAATCTACAATGTTCTTGTATTGTTCTACCCATGCCAGCCAGATGGAAAAACGACAAACCCATGTCCCGCCCGGCGTTCGACGCCAGGTTTTCTGATGAGGAAGCGTGTTCGCATTATCTGGCGGAACATCGTTGGCCTGAGGGCTTTGTGTGTCCTTCCTGTGGCACCTGCAAGGGCTGGCCGTTAAAGCGAAATCGCGCGACTTGGGAATGTGCCGGTTGCGCACGGCAGACATCCGTGACGGCTGGCACGGTGATGCACAGCAGCCATTTGCCGTTGCGAATTTGGTTTCTTGCCGCGCACATCATCACCAGCCATTCCAACGGCATGTCAGCGCTGCAACTTCAGGCGCAACTTGGCCTTGGCAGCTACAAGACGGCGTGGCTCCTCTTGCAAAAGCTGCGGCGGTCGATGGTCAACCCTGACCGCAACCCCCTGAAAGACCTTGTCGAGATCGATGAAACAGAGATTCCGTTCCGGTCCCGGCATGATCCCGAGGACCGGCCAAAGGGTGGGCGGAGCCCGGTCGGAAAGATGTTTGTCGTCTGCGCCGTCGAGTTATCAAGAGACGGACATCCGCGCCGTATCAGGATGAAACACATTCCCGACGGCGCATCAAAGACGCTACACGGGTTCATTGGTCAGGCTGTAGAGCCTGGCGCTCACGTCATCACGGATGGCTGGCTAGGTTACGAAAATCCCCCTGCAAACACGCATGAGGCGAAGGTCGTCAGCGGCAAGAAGGCACATGACATACTCCACTGGGTCCACCGCGTGTTCTCCAACCTAAAAACGTGGGCAAAAGGCGTCTTCCACGGCCTCAGAAAATGCCATCTGCAACGCTATCTCGACGAATTTGTGTTCCGCTGGAACCGACGGCGACACATGCGAAGCGCCTTCGACACGCTGCTGGGGATCGGTGTTGGTATTGGCCCAGCGACATATCGTGATTTTGTTGAACAGCGCGCCTGAAGGCCCTTGTTCACGGCAAAAGCCACGCCCCATAAACCCACCAGATGTTACAAACTGATCCGATCCGCCTCTCAAGCCACAAGGGCGAGGTTCTGCGCCGCGTCAACATGTGGGGCAACCGGACTAAAAGGGATAAGCCTTCCCAAGACGCTTGTGCCAGGCATCCCGAGATCGCCGAAACAGAACCAAGGGTCCCACGATCACGGCACAAAGTGCTGCTATAACGTGGAGTTGAATGACAAGTGAGGCGTTCAGAATTGGGTCAAGTGACATGGGCTATCCTTCTTCTTGGCAGTTGTTGATAAAGCTGCCAAGATTCTTGGGTACGATGGCAAACCGCATCAATGTTCAATTCGTAAACGGATATGTATTCAACGTGACTGACAGGCTTTTTCCAACCGCGCTTCGTGAAGTGCAGGCTGACTTGAGCAGACGACCAGTTATTGTTGGCGTGCTCGCACTTAGACTTATTCTAGTAATTTCAGTCCCTTAGCCGACCTTGGTGCTTCCTGCAGCGAATGGCGGCAAGGAGCCCTTTGTGACAGATGCAGCTGACGTACCAATGTCTGCTAATAGTCCAGTAAGTGGAACTATGGTCGACCTGGTACGGCATACCTGGAGGAAAGCTTCATGAGTTTTGCGCCACATAGGAGTTGCAAATCTGTCGGGTCTAAATCGACCAGAAGGTTGGTCGCTCAAATGAAGAGCGATGCTCGTATATGAACTCATCAAAGATTCGCGGCGACCTTCCGGTCAGCCTTTTGATACTGCCGCTGCCCTTTTCTGGATGTGCCTTAGCCAATGTGTCTAATTCGACAAGATGATCAATCAGCCAAGGGGCAAGGCGCGCTTTCTTGTTTAAGGTCTTTCGGTACTCCTCAGGCGGCATATCAACGAATGAGATTTTCTTCCCAAGTACGGATGACAAACGATTGGCAACCTCTTGGTGACTAAGCGCCTCTGGCCCTGCCACGTCTAAAATGTGCTCCAGTTGTTTCTTTGATTTGGATTGCTGTGCCGCTTGCGCCGCGATGGTGGCAACGTCACGTACATCGACGTAGTTGCGAGCGCCGAAGCCAGATGATCCGAAAATGCGCCCTGTGAATTTGATTGGTTTAGCGTTTCGAAGCCAGTTCTGCATAAACGCTGTGGGGCGAATGATCGTATAGTCACACCCTGTTTTGGAAAGGTAATCTTCACTCTCTTGGTGCCACCGAGATACTTCCACATTCGGCACAATGGGTGCGGATATCTTCACAATCCGTGACACACCCACCCTAAGTGCAGCGTCGATCGCTACTTTCTCAATTGCAACCAACTGGGGGCTTGTGCCCATTACGATGACAAGGCTTTGGGCGTCCATCATGGCCCTCGCCATGTCGTCGGTGCTTTCATGATCGACCATAACGTAGGTGGCAGACGGAACATGTGTGTCGATTGATGGGCGTCGTACAACGCCGCGAACCGGGCCATTTGATGCCAAAGCACTCATCGTCTCGCGCCCGACAGTTCCAGCCGCGCCAACAACGACGGTCAACGCTTTTGAGCCTTGGATCCCACTCATGATTGCACCTTAAGATAACGATTAAGGAGCCGCACGATCAAGGGCTGGGCGACAAGAGCAATGGGGATCGAAATCGCGAAGCCCGTCATTGCGCCCTTTAGCCAGATCGCTAGAAAATCGGGCACGGGGCCAAGATTGAAAAAGAGCAAGACGAATGAAATTGAGAATGACATCACTAGTCCCAGCATAAGGCCGGTGAGCATTCCAAAGGTTGCGGGTTTGACGAACATTAGGTAATCCTTTTGTGTTGATACATAATTTGTTGTTACATATGTTAAAGTAAATGCGCGAAGAGTCAACCTCTTAGCTTATCTAGAAGGGTATTGAGCTGCTTCGCCTCCGGTTCCGACAACCCGATCTTCGTGTCTCTCTCCTCGCGAAGCTGCCGGTCGATATCGACAATCAACGTGACCCCTTCCCTGCCAATGGCAACGAGGACTTCTCGCCGGTTTTCTACGTTGGTTTCACGCAAAACCAGGTTTCTTCTCACCAGCTTGTCAATGAGACGGCTCAGGTCGCCCCGCTTGTCCATCAGTTGTTTTTTTACCTCCCCAATCAGAAGTTGGGCAGGATCTGCCTCCTGAAGGATCTTCAGAATATTATAATGCTGATCGTTGAGTTCATATTTCTTGAGCACCTGCATAGTTAGCCCAAGAATCATTTGGTAACTGTAAGCAAGGTTGAACATCGCTTTCTGGCGCTCACTTTCGAACGGGCGAACTCTTAGTACTTCAGTTTCTTCATTCATAATATCAACTCCAACTATCGTAATTACATATATTGAGCAACTGGTTTGAGGTCAAGCAGTTTATTGACCGTAGACTAAGGCCACACGGACGTCCGGCTATCAGGTATAGAATTGACTGGTGGGGTGGCTCGTGGCCCAGACGATGATGGGGATGGTCAACTATGGCATTTGAAAAGGATGGCTGACAAGATTAGATTAGGTCTAAAGGCTTAGGCTGTCCGCCCTACATTTGAAGCAGACATTTATAACGAACATGCAAACGGCAGGTTTGTTTAAGGTTTTTCGATGCGGGCCTGAACGCAGGTTTTCGTTTTGGCGCGACGGTTGCCCGCGTTGGGAAACATGACTAGGAGGAAGCCGTGGGGTCTGGAAGAGCGCTATGGGGAAAGCGCCAATCTAGTTTTGCTGATGGTGTTGCGGGGCGATAGATTTTGTCGTTGTTCCCCTACGATTTGAAGCGGTGTGGCTCGTTTTTCGGTTTGTTTTGGCACCGTCTTAGACGCTTTGCCGCTCGTCAACTTCCCTTTGCACAAACTGATACCAGCCCAGAACGCGATGCGTTTCAGATTGTGGTCGTTGATTGATGACGTGCGTCTCGTCATGCGGCGGCCTTTCGTGGTGGTGCGCGTGATTGTGGTTTTTGGCCGCGGCGGAAGGTCTCGATGATGCGCATTGCGCCGCCGCAGTCTGGGCATGGTTCTCGTAGTGTGAGCGGGATGACTTCAGCGACCGGCGCATCTTCTTGTTTGGGGGGCTGAGCACCAAGAAACGCGCGGACTTTTGCGATGTTAGTTTTGCGCTGTGAGCTTGCCAGCAAACCATAATGACGGATGCGGTGGAAGCGGTCCGGAAGCACATGGATCAAAAAGCGGCGGATGAACTCATCTGTTGCAATGCGCATGGCGGACTGTTTGTCGCCTGATTTGACGCGATAATCTTTCCATTTGAACGTGACGGTGTTGGCGTCAGCGCTGATCAAACGGCTGTTTGAGATTGCCACACGGTGTGTATATCGGCTGAGATAGGCCAGCACCGCCTCGGGGCCACCGAAGGGTGGTTTAGCATAGACGACCCATTCCTTTTTGCGCATCGGGGTCAGATATGCAGTGAAGGCCTGCGGGTCGGACAGCCCAACCAAATCGCCAAAGAAGGCTAACTCGCCTGCACGGTGCAAGGCCAGCAACCCTTCGATAAACAAGCGACGGAACAGCCGTGATAGAACTCGCACATGCAAAAAGAATCCCGGCTTGCAACCGATCCAGCGGTTGCCGCCTTTCGACAACCCACCGCCCGGAACGATCATGTGAACGTGCGGGTGATGGGTCAAGGCCGACCCCCAAGTATGTAGCACGCTGGTCATGCCGACGCGTGCGCCGAGGCGTTTGGGGTCTGTGGCGATGGTCGTCACTGTCTCTGCCGACGCTTTGAACAAGAGGCCGTAGACGGCCTTCTTGTTCCAATATGCGATGCGGGCAATCTCAGCAGGCAGGGTAAAGACGACGTGGAAGTATTCCACAGGCAGCAGATCATCTGCCCGCGCTTGCATCCAGTCACGTGCTGCCGGTCCCTGACATTTGGGACAGTGGCGGTTCTTGCACGAGTTATAAGCGATGTGCTGATGATCGCATTTGGTGCACGCTGCCACATGCCCGCCGAGCGCCTCGGTTCGGCAGGCCTCAATGGAGGACATCACTTTGAGCTGGCTGAGGCTGACATGCCCAGCATTGGCCCGCCGCCACTCGGGTCCGTGTGCGCGGAAAATGTCAGCGATCTCCAGTTTCGTTTTGGCCAACTGGCAAGGCCTTATCCCGGTCGGTGACGCAAGTTCTCAATGTCCAACTTCTTGAGCGCTTCAAACGGGCTGGGCGTGTCTCGGATGATTTTGGTGGCGACGTGGGTGTAGCGCGCTGTCGTGCTCAACTTCGCGTGGCCGAGCAAGACCTGAATGACTCGCACATCAATGTTGGCTTCTAGCAGATGCGTCGCAAAGCTGTGCCGCAGGGTATGCAAGGTGGCGGGTTTTGATATGCCGACCACATGCTTGGCCGAATTGAACGCCCGACTGAGCTGTCTTGCCGAGATTGGGTTGATCTTGGGCTTTCCAGGAAACAACCATCCCGCAGGCTGGGCTTCACGCCAATAGTCGCGCAGCAAATCAAGTAGGTCGGGCGACAGCATCACCTTGCGATCCTTGCCACCTTTACCCTCGTCGACATGGATCAGCATCCGGTCACTATCAATATCACTGACCTTCAGGCTGCAGACCTCAGACGCCCGCAAACCCGCTCCATAGCTAATACTGAGGGCCGCGCGATATTTGAGGCCCGGCCCAGGGGCTGCAGCAATAACCTCTGCAACTTCTTCAATACTGAGCACCGTCGGCAGGCGGCGCGGTTGCGTGCAGAATTGCATATAGCGCTTCATACCCTTACGGTCGCAGGTGGTGCCAAATAAAAACCGTAGCGCCATGATCCGCGCATTGAATGTGGGCGGCGTCACTTCAGTATCTGTCATGTGGAGCTGATAGGCGCGCAGATCATCCGGCGTTGCCGTGTCAGGGGATCGCTTCAAGAACCCGGCAAAATGCTTAACCGCCCGGATGTGGGCCTTCTGAGCTTTGTCACCCATACCGTGGATGCGCATGTCCTCGATCATCCGCTCACGCAGCGGGCTCATCTTCTCATGTGTCATGGAAATCTCCTGTACGTTGATTGAGAAAGCTCAATCGTCAGTCAGGTTCGTCTGATCTCAAAATGCGCTCGGCATAAGTTGGCGCAGGCCATCAGCAACAAGCGCCATTGCCGCGCGAGCGGCTTCGTCCTTGTCCGCAGAGCAGACCTCTACACCGAGCGCAGCGAAAGTCTGCAATCCGCCCTTCATGTCGAAATGTGCGCAACGCAGCATTTGTAACAAACGGCCTGAACTGTCCGCCGTAGCTTCCGGCCCATAGCTGCCGTTCGCTTACCTTCGGCCATGCTGCGGTGCGGGCCGTCAGACCGGACTTTCGCTGCGCGCGCTAAATCGGTGGATGGTCGAAATCACACACTGCGGGACACAACCGACCTTCGCTGCAAGTGCGTCAAGGTCTGCTTTGGCGGAACGTTCAACAAACGGTCCTTTTTGGAACGGTTGTTGTAGGTCCAGCCAATGGTAATTTGGAGCCAGAAGTTTTTGTACTTGCCTATCCGTTAGCGCAGCCAAAACAGAAAGCGCAAAGCTCGCACACAAAACAAAGGCCGAGGACGTGCAATCGCACGCCACTAGACCGCCGTATTGGTTAAATGCCAACATGACCGCATACAGTATCTGACAGAACCCCCTGATTTTTCAGGAATAATGATCACGACACAAGTATCTGACTGAAACATTAGCCGCACACTTTTTTGTGATCATGCTGTGTTTGCGAGGCTTTGAAACATTCGCTGTGACATGGCGCACCGCTGAAATCCCACTTCTGCGCGCATACGCGCAGAAACCCTAGTTTTGGGGCGTATATTCACTTTCAAGAACATAGTTTCATTGCCGAACCACATTTTTTCGTGACCGTCAGCGGGGTTTTAGAACGATGTTTTTAAGCCCAATTACTGATCATCGAAACACGGCAACCCGCTACAGACACACAAACGCCTCAGACGAACAGGGGCACAAGATACCAGCCCAAACGGGCAGAAAAGGAACATACCATGTTTAAGACAGCAACTCTCGCATTCGCCGCAATCGCAGCTTCCGCTTCCATCGCATCTGCAAGCATCGACAACATCTCCAACTTCGTGATGGAGCAGGACCGTGGCGGCCAAGTTGAACTTGGAACAGTCACAGCAACTGGCGATGGCGTTGTAGAAGTTTACAGCTTCCACAAAGGCGTAGTGGGTGCATTGGTCGGGTCGGAAATGGTCAAAGCGGGTGCAAACCTCGATGTTGACGTCAACATCCCCCGTCAAGAAACAGACGCAATCGTGTTTCTCAAAGTGAACGGCCAAGTGGTCGACACACAGGAAATCGATTTTAACTAAGCCTTAGATTTACACTCTCCCAGCTACGGGTCGCCCATTCAGGCGGCCCGTTTGCATATTAAGACATAGCAAAGCCAATCACCATCCAGAAGCCTGCCAAAAACGCTCGTTTTTGGCACATGCTCAAACCGTCCCGTTTGACGCCGCCAAAAAACCCGTTCAAAACCCAAGTAGTTGTTGAAGGCTTTTGGTCGCTCTCATGATAGCGGACACTCGTGCAACGCGCAGCATTGGTCAGAGTGGGCTCTTCGCGGCCATTAGATTGTTTGCAGCATTCGTGGATTTGAACTCTCTTTGAACGGCTGCTTCCGCCAGATGGCCCCAGAGCACGCGCAAACGCAGCGAAGGTCCGCAATCCGCCCTTCATGTTGATATGTGCGCAACGCAGCATTTGCCACAAACGCCCTAGCAACTGTATCAACCCTATGGCATTGTAGACCTAGCGATGAAACAAGGTCCACCAAGCGCTAAATCTGACCTTCGCCACGTCTGCGTCGCCCACTAAGACTTACCGTTTGTTGGCCATCCGAACGCCTGTTGTGTGGGGCGGGGCTGCCGTTGGCGGTCTCAACCCGCAAGTCTGGTCTTGGTTGATAGCGAACAGAGCCGGTTTCACGATTTAGGATGATCTTGAAGGTAAAAGGCGAGGACAATCTCGCCGAGATGCAGGAGCGCAATGATGACAAATCCATGTTCAGTCACGTAACGGTCGGGACAAACAACATCGAACGTGCGGCAACGTTCTATGATGCTGTGCTCGCACCGCTTGGTCTGCGGCAACGCGCCGTTGATCCTGATGGAGGACCAGAGGCACGCTGTTGGATAGCTGAAGACCGTCCGTTGCCGCGCTTTTACGTTTATGAACCGTTCGACGGAACGGAGGCGACTGTTGGTAATGGAACAATGGTCGCTTTCGAAGCAGCATCGAAAGCGACAGTCGATAGTGCCCATGAAGCAGGGTTGTCATCGGGTGGATATAATGCCGGGGAACCAGGCTCTCGGCTGCATTATGGCGAGGGATACTATGGCGCATACCTGCGCGATCCGGATGGTAATAAAGTGCATGTCATCCATAGAGGAGCCCTGCGGTGACTAATGATTTCTTGATTCTGTATCTTCCTAGTTTGCTCGTAATTCTCACGATCTTCACTGTTGGCGTCGCCAGTCCCGGCCCTGCAACGCTGATGATTCTTGGCACCGCAATGTCTTGCGGTCGCTCGTCGGCTGTGGCGCTGTCACTTGGCGTCGTTACCGGATCGTTGTTCTGGGGCTGTGTCGCCGCATTCGGGTTCGTCGCCGCGATCAAGGCATCTATGAGCCTGTTCACAGCAATGAAGTTGGCTGGCGGGTTGTATCTGTTCTATTTGGCCTTCCGGTCTTGGCGTTCGGCGCTGACCGCCAATCATTCGCTTCAAGTGCAATCTGCTACCATAGTGAGCCTTAGGCGCAGCTATGTCCGCGGTCTGCTACTACACCTCACCAACCCAAAGGCACCGTTGGTCTGGCTGGCAACGCTTTCTGTCGGGCTGGATGACACAGCTCCACTGCCTTTCCTTGTTTTGGCTATCGTGCTTTGTGAGCTCGTCGCAATTATAGTCTTTGTTGGGTACGCATTTTTATTTTCGACGCCGACGGCATCACAATTCTATATATCCTTTCGCCGTCCATTTGATGCTGCTTTAGGGTTATTATTCGGTGCGGCTGCAATTAAGATTCTGACATCACGCGTGAATTGATATCCCCAAGGTGACCGATGTTGAGTACGAACGCATCATCCGTCACTTGGCTCAATGCGAACCCTAGCTGGATCCGCACTCCTCACCAAAAACGAGGTTTTTGGGAACGGCTATGACCGGCAGAACTTCGGACAAAGCCACATGTGGGCCGAATGGCTGCCTTAACGCGTTTGTTGCTCGACATAGTGGCATTGGCTGATACTTTTGTAATTGTATCAGCAGGGGGCGTATTACTGACACACGCGGAAAGGCCAACAGACATGACTAAAGCTCCGAAACTTGCAGCGTTGGCTGTGATGATCCACGCGGATCAGGTTCTGCTCGTAAGACGAAAAAATGAACCGGATGCCGGTCTCTGGGGTTTTCCTGGCGGGCATGTGGACTTTGGGGAAACAGCCCTTGCAGCCGCAGCCCGTGAATTGAGGGAAGAAACCAGTGTAGTTGGCCGTCCCTTGCATTATCTCACCAATGTCGACGTCATTATTAAAGACGAATGTGGCTGCGTGCAGTTCCACTTCCTGCTAGCGGCAGTGTTATGTGAATATTTGAGTGGTGAACCTATGGCAGACGATGATGTCAGCGAAGCAGCGTGGATCCCAATCAATGGCGTTCTGATACGGCAGATTGCATGCAGTAAGCATGTCGATGACGTCATTCGAATGGCGACAATGTCTCAAAAGTAGTCTGGAGAAGCGGCCACCCGCTGCATCCGCATAAGCGCCCCTGTGGTAAGCATAGAGGCTAGTTGCACCCATATCGGTGATGGCTGCTTCGGTGCTGCTGCTGTTCGATATAGAGCTGTGGGTCTGAGGTGTCTTTCAGTCCACCACGCCGGGTCCAAGACCCGAATACACCTTTGATTTCTGAATTCGAAACCTGGAGATATTAACATGAGCACCACCGGTAAGCAGCTATTCACTACGTTAGAAAGCGATGGCATGCTCACCGTCGCGATCGAGGATGTGACCTTTCCCGACCCTACCGGCAATCAGGTACTTGTGAAAATGGAGGCGGCACCGATCAATCCGTCGGATCTCGCCATTCTTGTCGGTGCGGCCGATCTCGAAAACGCCGAATATTCGCCTGGAAAATATGTCGCCAAGATGCCCGAGCAGTTCAATGCGGGGTCCAAGGCGCGGCACGGGCTTAAACTTCCTGCCGGCAATGAAGGCGCGGGCACTGTCGTCGCTACGGGTGACGGCGACAAGGCCAAGGCGCTGATGGGACAGCGCGTCGCATGTGTGCCTGGCAATGCCTACAGCCAGTATTGTATCGCCGAGGCTGCCATGTGCCTACCGCTGGGCGATTATTCGGCCGAGGATGGCGCGAGCGGCTTCGTCAATCCTATGACTGCGCTGGGTTTTGCCGAAAATGCAAAAATGGACGGGCGGAACGCGATACTGCATACGGTCGGGGCATCCAACCTGGGCCAGATGCTGACCCGCATCTGCAACGAAGACGGTATCGGGCTCGTCAACCTTGTGCGCAAAGCGGATCAGGTCAAATTGCTCAAACAGCTTGGCGCGACCCATGTCGTCAATTCGTCGGATGACGACTTCATGCACCAGCTCCGGTCCGCAATCGACGACACCGACGCCTTCTACGGCTTCGATCCGACTGGCGGAGGGAAATCGGTCGATAGTGTTTTCAAGGCTATGGAGCAGGTCGCGGTTACCAAGATGACCGAGTATTCGCGCTATGGTTCCAACCAGCAAAAGCGCATGTTCATTTACGGACGTTTGGACGTTGGTCCGACGATCCTGTCGCCGAGCTACGGTTTTGGCTGGACCCTGTCAGGCTGGCTCCTGTTCCCCTTCATTCAATCGGTCGGAACGGAAACCGTGGGACGGATGCGCAAGCGTGTGCTCGAGAACCTGACGACGACCTTTGCCAGCCATTACAAGAAACGGGTCAATCTTGAAGAGATGCTGACCAAAGAAGCCGTGACCGATTATCGCGCGATGAAGACGGGTGAGAAATACCTCGTCCTGCCTTGGAAATGACGGCCCGTGCCAGGTCATGCAGGTCTCAATGGGCGGGTTCCCTGAGCTAAAAGCGTTAGCGCTGCGCTACAGTTCACGCATAGCCCAACGCAATAGCACTACGGGTGCCTTCAAAAGTCATCCGATCTTTCCGGTGACATCGTGGGCGATACTCATAATCGTAGGAAGCCGCGCGGTGGGTCGGGGCTGCGCCGTGTGACTGACCATAATTCGTGGTATTGGCGATGTGGCAGAGAGACGATTTTCAGCCGATTGCGTCCGGAGAACGGACTGACTCTCTCATTGGTGGGTTGAAGGGGCGGTCCTCTTTTTTATTAGGGATAGTCTACGCTTAGGTCAGAAGGGAACGTTTTTAGTCATTTTTGAAGCAAATACCCTGTAACTACTACAATGCATGGAATGACAGCTTGCCACCCTTCCGGTTGTAATCCTCTGAAACGGTGCATTATGGACGACAATGGTCCGCTTTGGCCAACTGCACCGGTATGTTTAGCGAGTGCGGCGAACGACTTTTTTCCGCCCTTAGTGGTGCCATGAAACGCAAAGGCCGGAAGTGTTTGGGTCCTTCCTGGGCTTTTTCTACACAGGGGGAATTCGCATCCCGTTACGTACGAGAGACGGAAATTTCGTAGGGTTGTGGTTAGGGTTGTTGTTGTTGATTGCTGCGGCGATGATGCGTGTGCTGCTATGGGCCGTTCCCACGCCAACTGCCAGTCCCGACTAGTTGGCTGGCACAAGTGCTTGGCACAGCCAACCATTTCGCGCCCTTACTTGAGCATCAGTAGCCCATCCTTCGTCACGGACATGCGGGCATCGACATTTGCAACATCGGTGAACAGGTTCCGTTTTCGACCGCCATAGCCTAAAGGATTGAGGCTGCGGAAAAATGAGACTGGTTCGCTTTTGTCTGACAGCACCATTCTGGGAAAGCATTGAAAATGCTGCGGCTGCGAAAAGCGCATAAGTGGTATGCTATTTTTATCTCTACTATAGGAAGCGGAGCGACATATTTCGATTGTTGAGACATAACGATCAACCAATGGAGTATGGCTATGGCCGCTTTCAAAACAAATTTTCAATCCGCCGTCCCTTTCACTATGGCTATGGCCGCTTTCACAACAATTCGCCCGTCCGACGTCCCCATCAAGAACCCTTTTGTCAGCCTGGTAAAATTTTACAAAAATTGGAACGCCGTTCGTCAGACGCGCGAAACACTGAACAATTTGAGTGCACGTGAGCTTGCAGACATTGGTATGACACGCGGCGACATTGAGAACTTTGCTCGCCGGGCCCGCGCATAAGCCTTCCTGGCAAAATCAATGAAAAGGGCACCTCAATCGAGGTGCCCTTTTCTGGCACTGTCAGAGCAAAATCGGATGAGGTGGGCAGGGGTGGCACTTAAGGGCGCTCAGGGTACTTGAGCTCAGACTTAAGCAGGTTTCCAAGGCCGACAAATGCTCCAGACACTTGCACGTAGGCCGCAAGTTCTGCCTCAGAAAGGTCTGCATACTTCTTTTTGGAACGTGAGCTGGCTATCAGGTGAACGTCTTCCGATTTGATTGAAAGGGCAGCAGCTGACGCTCTTTTGTTTTCTGCACTTTCGTCAAGAGAGCTTAATTCAAACCCAAAGGCCTCAATCTCTTGTCTGCACGATCCCTTGCTCTGTCATGCCGATCATCTATAATTCTAAATCTTGGTCTGGAGATGATAAGATGCAGCATTCACGTGGTCAGGCGCGTGGCATCGAACGCCTCTACCTTGATTTTGACAGCTTCTTCGCCTCAGCCGAACAGCATTTGAATCCTTATTTGCGCGGGCGCCCAGTTGGCGTGGTCCCCTTGGATTCATTGCATACCAGCTGCATCGCCGTCAGCCGCGAAGCCAAGGCCCTCGGGGTCAAATCCAGAACGACGATCATCAAGGCGCGCGAGATCATCCCTGACATGATCTTCGTGGTAGCTCGGCACGACGTCTATGTCCGCCTGCATAAGCGGATCCTCGACGTGATCGAGACCTGCCTCCCCGTTACCCACGTCAGGTCCATCGATGAGGTCGTTTGCAATTTACTGCGTGTGGAGGCTGCAGAAGGTGAAGCTCTGGCTTTACGTTTGAAGACGGCAATCGCCTTAGCTTTCAGTGACGTGCTGACCTGTTCGATCGGAATGGCTCCTACAGAGCTTCGGGCGAAAATTGCGGCCGAACTAAACAAGCCCAACGGCTTTAAGCTGTTACCAGCGGCGGATATGCCGGACGCGCTTGCCGAGGTTGACCTTTGCGACCTGCCCGGCATTTCAGAGGGAATGCAGGCGCGCTTAAAGGCTGCACAGGTGCACAACTTCACTGCCCTGTGGGCTCTCGCGCCCAAACAGGCCCGGGCCATTTGGGGTAGCGTAGAAGGTGAACGGTTCTGGAACGGTCTGCATGGCTACCACACCGAGCGACCACCAACGAAGAAGAGCATGTTTGGGCATAGCCGAGTGCTACCAAAGGACTGGCGTAATCCTGAGAAAGTCAGGGTTTGCGCACGTCTGCTAATCGAGAGCGCAGGGCGCCGGTTGCGTCGCGCCAATATGCGCGCAACAAAGCTGACGTTGAGTTTTCGCGGGGGCGGATACCGCTCTGCACACGAAAGCCGCCGCGATGATCAGAACTGGGGTTGGGAAGGGAACTTCCTACCAGCGCGGGACGACTATGCGTTTCTGCTTGCACTGTCTGACGGCTTAACGTGGGCAGAGCAGCACATGGCGTTTCAGCCGCGATCGGTCAGCGTGATGATCCACGGGCTGATCGTTGAAGGTGAGTTTATGACGGATCTCTTCGCAGCATCTCCTGATGCGGCGAGTGGCATGTCCGAAGCTGCATCCCGTGCGAAATGGGAAAAGGTCAGCGACCTCATGGACAACATGCGGGCCAAGTTTGGTCCTCACGCCCTTTCTCTTGGACCGCCAGGTGAAGTCCCCGGCGG
Source organism: Octadecabacter antarcticus 307 (assembly GCF_000155675.2). Taxonomy (GTDB): domain Bacteria; phylum Pseudomonadota; class Alphaproteobacteria; order Rhodobacterales; family Rhodobacteraceae; genus Octadecabacter; species Octadecabacter antarcticus. The sequence continues at coordinate 2,567,809 of NC_020911.1, read as the reverse complement.
CTATCTTGGAGCTAAGATCGCATTTGGACGTATCCCAGATGAGGCGGATTTTAGCGGCGCACCAGTTGCCGATAGTAACACGCATTTTGTAACCATCTAAGTAGCCGTTATTAACACTTCGGGGGCTTTCGCTCCCTAAGTGGCTTTGTCGCACAAAGGTAGGCGGCAGGAAACGTGCTTTGGGGTTATTACAGACAAAGCAATACAGCATCTCATGCAAGTTGCGCAAAAAGGTCGAAATGTCCTTTGCGCATCTCAAACGCATTCATGGCCTTGGCAGCCTCTGATTGCGCGGTCCAAGCGGCGCACATGACGAATTTGTCCTAGCCGCAACCGCCCAAAACCTAAAAAAGCTCGCGAAACTGGCTCCAAACCAGAACCGTATCGAAAAAGCAGCGTGACAACGTTACTTGGCAAGATTGTCAGAAAGGAACCCGCTCGGAAACTGTCGAGTTTTTCAACAGAATAAGCGGTGGCCTCAACTGGTCGACGCCGAATGCGGACCTTGGTGCAATTCGCAGCTAAGGTCGGCTGTGAGCCCTCTTTGACCAATGCTGCAAGATGCACGAATGTCCGCTATCATGAGTAAAGCCAAAAACCTTCAACAACCATTTAGGTTTTGAACTGGGTTTTGGAATTTGTAGGGTTTGCGTCTATTGGTGGCAACCAATATCGGATTTGCACCGTGGCGCTAGGCAACAATGTCATTCCACGTCACGCTACATCTCTCGGAGAAGACGCCAATATGGCCGATTTTGTCTAACTCGTAGTCTTGCGGTTGCAAGGCCAATTGAGTTTTTGAAGCCGCAGGATAACACTGCATCAGGCGCCAAACGGTAGCCGGTGGGATCATGACATCGTCTGCGATGGCTACGAATTTTATGGCGCACTTTAGCGCCATCCAATCTGGGAATGGCAATTCATTTCCAAAATCGCGGGCGAAAAAATCGCGGCGTGTGCACCAACGACGCCATTGCCAGTATACACCTTTTGGAAGATCGGTGCCGACCCGAAGCTTTTTGCCAGGCAGATACCCGAAAATAGAAGCAGCAAGCGGAAACGGCCCGAACCAGAAAAGACGAGCAAGCGCTTGATAGGGCCATGGATGATCGCGCACATGCACAAGCCCGCTAGCGACGGCGATGACCCTATCAATGCTGTATAGGTTTTGTTGAAACGGGAGGCACAAGGTGCCTAGAGAATGGCCAATCACCCATAAAGGAATATCCGGAAACGACGATGCCGCATATCTTCGAGCGGCTTCTTGGTCATGAACCGCCCAATCAGTCATCGTCGCAGAAGACTGACGCATCGGACCCCTCGCAGAAGCACCAAAATCACGATAATCATAAGTCAGGCACACGATATTTTTCTCAACAGCAAGCCATCGCGCAAACGCGTTGTAAAAACGGGCAGGAACTCCTGTCGCTGCGTTGAGAACAGCAATAGTGTCCGGTTTTGTAGCTGGAGCGGTGAGATGCCCTTGCAACATATGCTCACCAGACAGAAAGGTGACAGGAGTTACTTTCACCGAATTTGGTTCAAGGCGCGCGGACGGTTTGTTCATTTGGTCTCCAATTCTAGACCGCTTGGTCTATCCGCACGCTAGACTGAACGGTCTAATTCTGTCAAAGACAATTTATGAAACCTTCTTCTCGGGATAAATTAGCATGGACTGCGGCCAAGCTCTTTCAGGAGCGAGGTTATCAAGGTGTTGGTTTGACTGAAATTCTTACCGCTTCGGGTCTGCCTAAAGGGTCTCTTTATCACCATTATCCCAATGGAAAGGTTGATTTGGCCCTAGAAGCTGCAGCACTTGCACATCGTGAGATGTCCCGCATAATTGACGATGCGTTTCAAGACGCTGCCTCATATCGCGAGGGGGTAACTACGCTCATGTTCAAGCTGGCAAAGTTGTTTGAATCCATGGGTAAAACAACTGGTTGCCCGATTTCAGAAATCTTATTTGGTGGTCCGGATCAAAAAACCTTTCGTGCAAAGTCGGCTGAGTATTTTGAGGCATGGATTTTCCAGATTGAAGCACATGCGCAACGATTTGGCACCGTGCCAGATGTCGCAAGACTGCTTGCGAACAGACTGTTCGTCACACTACAGGGGGGCTGGACACTAGCACGTGCAAAACAGGACGCGGATGTCCTTCGAAACCTTCCAGCATTATTGTTTGATACTTAAGCCAGAATACTCGTTCAAATTGGGGGAAATGACGGCATTTCTTGCGCCCAAATCACGTTCCAGAAACCACCGTTTTTGACAACATCCAAATGAGTGCTGTTAGAAGCCCTGTTTTCGAAAGCAGTCATTGATCCGAATGTTGGCAAGGGCGGCTTCGTCCCGCGTAGCAGACCTCCATGCATACCGCAGCGAAAGTCGGCTATCTTGCCACAGAGGTTGTCTGGGACCGGTGAGGCACACAGCATACCGCATGGCCAAACCTTTCTGAACCGCCCGAGGTTTGCCGGAGGCTGATTTCAGTTAGTAACGCGGCAATGTTCGCGGTTTCCAAAGCGGCGCAGAAATTGGCCTCTGCTTCTGCCGGGGGGATGTTCGAGATATCCTCCAAGTTCAGATTCTTGTAGCCATGTCATATGCTATGGATGGGGCAGGGATTGTAGACTCGATTTTGCCGTATTGAAGGGCGCGGGGTGATGTGCGTGGAACCGAACCAACATTAATTATTTACAGGTTTTAGCCAAACGGTATTGAGTGGCCAGCGGCTTAACATCTAGTCACCCAGCCTCATTTTCTCGTTCTGCTTTTTTCTTAGCTCGGGCCGCTGCACTAAGTTTTCCCAGTTCTGACATAGCACTGCGGATCACTTCTTTCTGATCTAGCTCTGGGATCTCAGCGGGAGCAGTATCAGCAACTACGAGTTCTATGTCAGTCGGTAGTTTTTGAAGGGTTGGCAACGGTTGCGCAGCGGTTCTAACGGCTGGCTTAATCCGTTTGATCGGCATGTTATCAACGGTTGCCTCTTTGTCATCATCGTCACTCAGCAACCAAAGCAATCCGATGCCGATGCCTACGACAGCAGCGGTAGCTGGATTGAGGATGGCGGGCAGTAGGAATCCGAGCTTTGCAGTGTTTAAAGGTGTAGTCATTTTTTGTTCCTTTGGATTCATGATATCTCGGGAACCGTGCGTGAACCGTTGGCAACGGTTGGGCGCATGGCTCCCAACGGTTAACTTACGGGATTTGAACCGTTGGAGAATCCACGACCTTTGCGCTTGGGTACAACTGGCAACGGTATTTGGCATTGGAGTGTTTGCTTGCCTGAACTACATGGCTTCACGGGAACCGTTGCGATGCACGGATGGCTTGCGCGTTGCTCCGCTGCCACAGTGCTGAACCTGCTCCTGCTGCTTCCACAGTGCTTCCAGCGTCAAACCAGCAACGCAAAAAGCCACCCGAGGGTGGCTGCTAGCGTGTTGTTAATGTGTGTTTTATATTGGTTGAGGGAGTAGGATTTGAACCTACGACCTTCAGGTTATGAGCCTGTAGTTGGCTTTGAAGCCACGGTTATGCTGTTTCTTAGTCAGTAGTATCTGGTCCAGTATCGGGCAGGGGGGGGGCGGTAACGTCGCCGCTCTGAAGGGCGGCGCGGTGTACTGACAGCAGATCAGGTGCAATTGCGCAATCGAGTTAGTCCACCACACGCGCATAACTAACGGCGCTAAAAGTGCAGTCTGATAGCATTTTGTGTAACAAAGCTCTGCCAGTGACAAAAGCAGTGACAAGGCTAGCAATACAAGATTTACCAAATACCTGTATGCCTGACAAGTAACTGATCTTGTTGATTTATTTGGCTCCGGCGGTAGGGATCGAACCTACGACAAATTGATTAACAGTCAACTGCTCTACCGCTGAGCTACGCCGGAATACCGAGGTCCGTATAGCCACGAGATTCTTGGGCGTCTAGGGGGTATGAGAGGTTTTTTGCACCTTCAGGTCCGGACGAATTGCGCCTTGGTCGACAGCGGACCGATTGGTGCGGCTTTTCCACGCTGCGTGAGATCGATGAGGTGGGCCAGAACGTTGCGCTGCGCCATGCCGAGCAAAGCAGGGGCCACATCGGTGTAGATCATGGCCGTCAGATCGTACGGCGTTGCGGGTTCCGCGCTTAGGGCGGCAAGAATCTCGGCCTCGCGACCCAAGCGGTGCGCGACAAGGTCTGCCAGCCGCCTTTGCGCATCAAGGATTGGCGCGCCGTGGGCACTGTAGGCGCGCTTCATTGGCGTTGCCGCGAGGGCAGCGCACGATGCCATGAAATCGGTCAGATCCCCGTCAGGGGGTGATACGAGGGATGACGCCCAGCCCATCATATGATCACCGGTGAACGCGACGTCACCCCACAAAAAGCAAAGGTGATTACCAAAATGCCCCGGCGTGTGCACCGCGCGCAATTGCCAGTCTTTTCCCTCAATGACGTCGTCGTTCGTAATCATGACATCGGGTGCAAAGTCTAGATCCACGCCTTCGCCGCCGCCCATGACGCCAGATGCTGCAAGGGTTTGCATCACCGCCGATCGTCCCGCGCTGCTATTGCCGAATGCAAAGACCTGCGCGCCTGTCACGTCAGCAAGCGGACGGGCGAGGGGGGAGTGATCAAGGTGGCTATGGGTCACGATGATGTGGCTGACTGTGCGCCCGTTGATGGCGGTGATCAAAGCGGCCAAATGATTGTTATCCATCGGCCCGGGGTCAATCACCGCGACGCTGTCCCATCCAAGCAAGTATGTGTTCGTCCCCCAATAGGTCATCGGCGACGGATTGGGGGCCAATACGCAGGCCAATCCGTCTTCCATCGGGGTGGCAACACCGCTGTTTGGCACTTCACTGGTCATCACGCGTTCCCTTGACTGGCGTTTCGCATTAGCGTCGGTTTATGACTTATCGCATGTCGTTCGATTGGCTTAAACACTACTTGCCGCGTTCGCTTTACGGGCGTGCAGCGCTGATCCTGATTTTGCCGATCATCACATTGCAATTGACTGTTACATTGGTCTTTATTCAACGTCATTTTGAGGGTGTGACTGAGCAGATGACCCGTACTGTGGTACTGGATCTACAATATCTGTTGGACAGGGTGAATGCAGCCCCTGATTTGGCAACGGCGCAGTCGATTGAGGGCGTGGTGGCGGACCCGCTGCAACTGGTCATGACACTGCCTGCCAATGCGATGCCACAGACGGGCGTTCGGCGCTGGTTTGATTTTAGTGGCCGCGTGGTCGAGCACACATTGCAGGCCAGAATCGACGGGCTTGGCCCCGTTGTGCTGTCTGATGATCGCCGGGTCGAGCTGTGGTTTGAAACCGCACACGGCCCTATGATGATTGAATTTCGCCGCAATCGGGTGTCGGCGTCCAACCCGCATCAATTGCTGGTTTGGATGGTGGTGTTGGGCGTGTTTATGACGGTAATCGCCTATATTTTTCTGCGCAACCAGTTGCGTCCAATCAAACGACTCGCAGCGGCATCGACAGAATACGGACGCGGGCGTGTCGTCACATACCACCCGTCCGGGGCCAACGAGGTCCGCGCGGCGGGGCACGCATTTCTGGACATGCGCAATCGGATTGAACGCCAAACGCAAACCCGCACGATGATGCTGTCCGGTGTCAGCCATGATCTGCGGACCCCGCTGACCCGCTTGCGGCTTGGCCTCGGGCTGTTGGATGGCGACGAAATTGAACCGCTGGTGCGCGATGTGGACGACATGCAGCGGTTGCTTGACGCGTTCTTGGATTTTGCCCGCGGTGATGCGCAAGGCGACGCTGAGTTGGTCGATCCGATTGATCTGAGCGCTGTCATTCTGGCGGATGCACACCGCATGGGACAAGCGGTGTCGGCTGGTGAGATGGCGGGCGATGGCGACGTGGCATTGCGCCCCCTCGCGATCCGCCGTGCGGTTGAAAACCTGATCGGCAACGCACTGCGATATGGTGGCGAGGCAAGGCTGAGTGTGATTGTGACACCGCGCGCGGTGGTGTTTTGCGTCGAAGACAACGGTCAGGGAATCCCGCCAGATCAACGTGAGGACGCGGTGCGCCCGTTCACGCGCCTTGATCCCGCCCGCAACCAAGATCGCGGGTCCGGTGTCGGGCTTGGTCTGGCAATTGTCGAAGACATCGCGCGCGCCCACGGCGGTACACTGCGGTTGGGCGAGAGTGACGATCTCGGCGGGCTAAAAGCGGAGATTGTGTTGGGGCGGTGACGGTGGTGGCGTTGGAATAGCGCCTGGCTGGCCGGGGAGTGTGCCATTGCAAATTGCGCCAAATGCTTGCGACCAGTTGGTGAAAGGATGCACCTCAGGTTTGCTGTGCAAACGTGGCTTGTGCACACATCCAAAAACCCTTCGCTTTTTGAATGTGGTAGGCTCTGCAGTAAGGAGTTGAAGCCTAAAGATTCACTGCTCGAACTTGCAAAAACAGTGATATCAGCACTGTCGCAATACTGGAACAAAGTTGGCTTTGAAGTTGCGCGATGGTTCAAGGTGGCACCACCACATAGTCCCAAAATCAGGCATTGTGTCATACTGAACTTCGTCCCTGTTCCCGGACATTGGGGTACTTCGTCTCTGTCCGTGAAAGGGGCACCAAATGGGACAACAGCGGCGTGGTCTTGTCACGGTTTAGTTCCGGTCTCTTTCGAACAATGTTTGCTATGAAGGAGATAGAAAATGGCAAAGAGATACACAGATGAGTTTCGGCGTGATGCGGTGCGGATGGCGACGACCAGTGGTTTAACGCGGCCGCAACTTTCATCTGACTTAGGGGTTGGCGTTTCGACGCTGAACAAATGGGTTCAACAGCACCAAAATGATGATCTGATGTCAGGGCCGCATGAGGATGTCGAGAAAGAGAACACGCGGCTTCGCAAGGAAGTACGGCTGCTTCGCGAGGAGAGGGAGATATTAAAAAAGGCCACCATCTTCTTTGCAGGCCAAAATCGATGAGATTTGCTTTCATCGACGCTTGGAAGGAAGAATGGCCAGTTGAGCTTCTGTGCAAAGTTATGCAGGTCACATCGCGTGGTTTCCGCGCATGGCGGGTTCGCCCGATGAGCCAACGCCAACGAGACGATATGGTGATCTTGGCACATATCCGTGAGCAGCACCGTTTGAGCCTAGAGAGTTACGGGCGGCCACGCATGACTGAAGAAGTTGCAGGAAGAGGGCCTGAACGTCGGGCACCGCCGCGTGGGGCGTTTGATGCGTGAGAATGACATCAAGGTTATGAGAACCCAGAAATACAAGGCGACGACGGACAGCAACCACACGTTCAACATCGCACCCAATCTGTTGGATCAGGATTTTTCTGCCACTGGCCCCAATCAAAAATGGGCAGGTGACATCAGCTCCATATGGACCAGTGAAGGCTGGTTGTATCTGGCCGTCATCCTTGATCTGTACTCCCGCCGCGTCATCGGTTGGGCGGTCAGCAATCGCATGAAACGGGACTTGGCGATCCGGGCCTTGGACATGGCAGTAGCCTTGCGACAACCGCCGAAAGACTGCATTCATCATACGGATCGTGGGTCGCAATATTGTTCAAACGAGTACCAAAAGCGCCTGAAACAACACAGCTTTAAGGTGTCGATGAGCGGCAAGGGCAATTGTTATGATTGTGAGTATGGTATTGCGGCTTGATGGCCTGACCCATGTTACGATTGACTGCGTGTCATTGTATTGACGTGTCGACCGTCAAGTCGCCCCGGCGACGGGTGAGATGTGACCTCATAGGAGCATGACGGGGACGCCCCATCACAGTCCTGTCCTCTCAGAATGTTGCCTGGGCATTCTCAACCTAAGGGGACAACATGAAGATCAGACATCCAATTATCATCGGCATCGATACGCATAAGGCAACACATGTTGCTGTCGCGATTGATACGCAAGGCACCCGCCTAGCAGCACTTTCCATCCCTGCGAACTCAAAGGGATATCTGGAACTGGAACGCGGGTCTTGTGGCCTGGGTCATGTCCAAGCTTTTGGAATCGAAGGGACGGGCTCTTACGGTGCCGGTCTATCGCGCTGCTTGCTTGCACAAGGGCACCATGTTGTTGAGGTTACGAGACCCAATCGCCAGCTGCGCTATACTCAAGGCAAGACCGACAGCCTCGACGCAGAAGGTGCCGCTCGGTCAGTTTTATCTGGACAGGCAAATTCCCGCCCTAAAACCCAAACGGGATCGTCGGAGATGATCAGGCATCTGAAGATAGCCCGTGACACGGCTGTTAAGTCACGTTCACAGGCGATGGTGACCCTGAAAACACTGATCATCAATGCACCAGCTGATCTGCGTGAAGTACTGGATCAGATCAAAGGTAAGATCGGATTGATCCGGCATATCGCGGCCTTCAGACCCGGTGATATACTTAATACATTAGCTTCTGCCAAAGCAGCCATGCGAGCTTTGGCACGACGGTGGCTATTGCTACATGAAGAGATTCTGGGTCACGATAAAGAACTGGAGCGACTTGTCATCAAACGCGCTCCGGACCTGATGCAATCCCACGGAATTGCGACAATGACAGTCGCAGAGATGCTAATCCTCGTTGGCGATGATCCCACGCGCATCCGATCTGAGGCTGCATTTGCCAAACTCTGTGGCGTTTGTCCCATCCCTGCATCAAGTGGGAAAACGCACCGTTTCCGTCTCAACAGAGGAGGAAACAGACAAGCCAACGCTGCGCTCTACCGTGTCGCCATCGTCAGGATGCGCAGCCACGAACCGACGCTTGCTTATGTCAAAAAACGTACGAAAGATGGCAAAAGCAAAAGCGAAATCATTCGATGCCTGAAGCGTTACATCGTCCGGGAGATTTACAGCCAACTCTGCGTGCCACAAACCATCAAAATTGCTGCTTGACGAATATAGGAGCTTCAACTCCATGGTTGAGACATTCTTCAAATCCATCAAGGCTGAGCTGATCTGGCGTAACCGATGGGACACACGTCGTCAGGCAGAAGGCGCGATATTCCAATATATCAACGGGTTCTATAACCCAAGGCGGCGGCATTCGTCGCTGGGCGGCAAAAGCCCCTTGGCATTCGAACGAAAGGCCGCATAAATAAGTTCAGAGACCGGAACGCAAGCGGGACAAGACCAACGGATATCAAACGCCGCAACAGGCCTTCAATAATATGACTTGTGACCTGCGCCCCTAAAACTCCTCCAGATTTGTGTAGAGTCCGCCCAACAAAAGGACGGACAAATGAAGGCACGATTTACAGACGAACGGATCATAGCAATTATCAAAGAACAGGAATCTGGGGAGAAGACTGCTGATGTATGTCGGCGGGACGGGATCAGTTCAGCGACGTTCTATAAATACACATCGAAGTATGGAGGCATGGAGCCGTCTGACGCGAAGCGGTTGCGGGCCTTGGAAGACGAGAACGGGAAGCTAAAGAAGCTGCTAGCGGAACAGATGCTCCCTTCTCGGGACATTGCTGCGCAATACCCTGTCAGGCGAGGGACAATGCAATGTTGCGAGACATCAATTCAAAAAAATGGTGACGCCCGTTGGGAAGCTTAAAGCTGTGGTTCACTTGATGGAAACTCATCAGGTTAGCCAGCGACCATTGCCCGGCAGGCGATTGCAAAGCAATCTGCCGAGAGGGGGCGTGCGATGTCTTGCAAGTTGATCGATCAACGGTGCGGTATCCGTCTCGCCGCGGCGATGACGCTGAGTTGCGTGATGCCATCAAGCGGGTTTCGAGGGAGCGGCGACGGTTTGGTTGCCGTCGTGTTCATGTGATGATCGCGCGCGAAGGCTTTGCGGTGAACCACAAAAAGGTGAGACGCATTTACACTGAAGAGAAGCTCCAAGTGCGTCGTAGGGGCGGTAGAAAGCGCGCTTTGGGCACGCGGAAGCCGATGGTGCTGCCTGTGATGGTCCTAACCAGAGATGGTCATTAGATTTTGTGTCTGACGCGCTGACTGGCGGTCGCCGGTTTCGTATTCTGACGGTTGTCGATGACTTCAGCCGCGAGAACCTGGTACTTGTCGCGGACACATCATTGTCTGGTCAGCGCGTTGCCCGAGAACTGGACCGCGTAATCGCTGAGCGCGGCATGCCAAAGACGATTGTGTCGGATAACGTCCTATGCGCGGAATGATTAGCTGAATTGGCGTCAGGTTATTGTCGCATCGAGGCGTCTCGACACGTTAGAAGCATTGCTCAGTTTGGCATTTTGGTCAACGAACTGTCTCTCCCATAACAAACACAGAGTACGCTTTTGCGGCTCTCACCGTCCTTAAGACGAGATCTTTGGGTCGTTGAGCAGAAGGCCTAAACATTATCTACGAGGTCAGTTGTCTGCCTCCACGGCCCTTACAGAGAAAGGTCCTACTGCTGTCGATCACCCCTCAAAGAAGGGGCGATATGGTTCGCCGTGCTTGATGATCCCATGAACGGTTCGGGCCATCTTCGCTGCGATTGCGGTGTACGCCTTTCGGCGCAAATGGGTGTTGTGACGGTCTTTGGCGATGTAGCGCTCGAACTTGTCGCGGAAGCTGTTGGTGCGCTGCAGAATAGCAACCTGTCCAGCCATCCAAAGCGTTCGACGAAGCCGAGCATTGCCATATTTTGACAGTTTGGTTTGCCCTCTGAATGTACCTGATTGCATAGTCGCAAGGTCCATTCCACAGAACTTCAAAAACTGCCGGTGATGACGAAAGCGCCGTACATCCCCAGCTTCTGCCAAAATTGTCAAAGCATTGATGGGACCGATTCCAGGTATCGATGTCAGTAGCTTATAATCTGGTAGGTCCTTGAGAAGCGCGACGGCGCGATCTTCAATTTGATTGCGTTGCGCGATAAGACTGCGGCCTTCCCCGAGAACCAAGCGGAACATGCTTATCGCGTCGGAATCTGCGGCAACCGGCAGTCCGACTGATACTTTGGCAGTCTCGTAGATATCTGAAAGTAAACGCTCTTTTGCAACCTTGAGGCCCACCACATCCCAAGCGTCAGCGATGAATGCCTCCTTGCTCATGGCTGAGATCAAGTGTGGTGACGGATAACGTTCAAGGAAAGCAAAGAACCAGTCACTGCGAGAACTGCGAGAACTGCGATGGAAACGATCAGCTTCAGGAAAATACAGCGGCAGATAATGGGTTAAAACTCGGTGCCACAACTCGGTGCCACAACTCGGTGCCACAACTCGGTCTTCGACTTGGATACGATGTCATGCGTTTTGGAACGCTCTTGGATGTCGTTAGTGCCACGCACGAGGGGGTCATGATAAAACTGCTCGTTCCCGATCTCCATCATGTGAAGAATGACCTGGGCATCCTTAGGGTCGTTTTTGTCCCAACTGTTGTGCAAGGCCTCTCGCGTTCTGGCCAGGGCCACAGATGACACCAACTTCAACTCAAAACCTGCTGCGGCAAGATGATAAGCCAAGGCACGGTGATAATTACCCGTTGCTTCAAAAGCTACACGGACAGGGCGGCCGTAGCAGGCAAGCGATGTGATTAGACGATTGAAGTCGTCTAGCTGGTTCAGAACAGTCAAACGACGGCGGCGCTTCTTGTCCGCAATAGCAATGAGACCTTCGTCGCGGGCCTTCGAGATATCGATGGCCACCAAAACGGGCGCAGTTTGTGTAATAATGATATCGGTCATAGTTGGTCTCCTTTGCGGTGTGGTTTGTACAAAACCACCGTAGGGACCTGAGGCACGGCTATGACCACCTGCTGCGTTATTTGGGGCTGCGCAGGCAGTCATAGCCTTAAATTAGCGATATTCCGAAGGTGTTACGGCACAGAATTCACCAGCATGGCGATCCTCAAATGGGTTCAAAATACGGGCATCGATTGGCATTATATCGCGTCCCGCCGCCCGGCAGTGGTTTGCTTGCAAACCATGAGAGGGGGCAAGCCCCAGCAGAACGGGTTCATCGAAAGCTTCAACGGTAAACTAAGAGATGAATGCCTCAATGAAACGCTGTTTGCTACATTGGGCGACGCCCGCAAAACGCTTGAAGAATGGCAGGACGACTACAACTGGCGCAGACCACATTCAGCTCTGGGGAACCTGACGCCAATGGAATTTTTAGAGAGAAGGATCATCGACAAGATGGCCGCTTAAGGTCAAAGATTTAGCACCAAGGACTCCGCGCAAAGCTGGAGGGAAATTGGGGCACAGGTCAAATCCAAACCCTCAAACTCTCGTTATGAATGAGGGTGCCTCGGGCGCAGGTCAGCAAGAATGCAAAAAAGACACCCGCTTTGAAAACACTCGAGATGGGGCAAAGTGCGCGTAACGATCTCTGGATTGAACCAAATCGTTAGTGAGCTGGGTTGCTTCAGGGCGCGTTTGGGCTCAGGCTAGGCCTTCGTACGTTAAATCGGGGGGGCAGGCTTGCTCATGAAAGCCAGCTACCACGCTAGAGTCGCAAAATAAATCCCGACAACCAGCTGTTTGTGCAACAAGGCTCGCCCGATACAATGAAGGGCACATAAATTGGTTGTGCCCTTTTTCTTTGACCCATCCTTTTTCTCTGCCTTTGTCTCATAAATATCCTTGGGGGAGTCCGAAGGACGGGGCCCAGGCTCAGGACTCATAACCAAAACATAGCGGTTGCGGCGCGCATGATGGTGGAGAGGAAGACCGTTGGGCTTCTGTCTTAGCGTGTTGCGACGCGTCTCCAATCTTTGATCCTGCCGAACATGCGCTCGATACGGTTGCGTCGTTTGTAGCGCCTCTTATCCATTGCCCTGCAGTGCATTGCAAAGCAATGTCACGAAAGGGGTATTTTATGGTGGTCTTGCGCGATTTGCGCCCAAGGATAGAAGGATGAGTTCCCTTGTCTACAAGGCCTTCTCGGAACCAGTCGGCGTCATATCCTCGATCCACTGCCCGGCAGTCGAAACACGGTTTCGATGAGAGGGGATCGAATTTGTCCTATTGTCTGGGGCCTGTTCTGCCAGCCCCATCATAATCCGGGCGAACACGCCCATATCACTCCAGCGCTTCCAACGATTTTACAAAGTCTTCGGCCGCCCGTATTCGGCAGGCGCATCACACAACCGTAGACTGGGCACCACCCTTTCATGCCTTGAAGAGTTATGCACCCCATTGCGGTTAATAAAAATAATCCCAATCAGAACGCGGCGATCGTCTCCACGCGCACGGCCTCGGCACTTCGGAAAGTAAGGCCGAAGCCGATCCATCTGCGCGTCACTCAGCCAATAAAGATTGCTCATTCTACCCCCCACGATTTGGGACTTTGAATCACGCAGACATCGTAACATTAATTAGTTTAACGGGTCCTGAGCCTAGTCCCCCTCTTGATCGGATTGGCACAGTCAATTCGAAAACAACAAATTCGACTACTCGTTGTCGGGCCGCACCAGCCCCAAGCCACGCAGGTACACACCAATCCCGGATTCCAACAAATCCTCGGGTGGGAACGGTGATTTTGTTCCAGGGCTACCACGGGCGAACAATTCCACGACCCCGTGCGACAGGGCCCAAATATGGGCGCTGAACATTTGTGGCGGCGGGCGTTTTTCTTCTGGAATGTGCTTGGACAACTCGACCGCGGCGCGTTCCAACACGCCCATGGCGCGCGTCGCCACTTCGTTGAGTTCCGGCGTGCGTTGGATCGAAATTCCGGACTCAAACATTGCCACGTAATGGCCCGGATATTTACGCGCGAACGCAAGATACGCACGGCCCGTGGCCTCGAATGATGCGAGTGCGGATGGCTGACCTTTGGCATAGGCATATTCCATCAGGTCGGCAAAAATCTCATACCCTTGGCGTGCAGCTTCGGCGATCAGGTCTTCGCGACCCTCAAAGTGGCGATAGACGGCGGCGGGGGTGACGCCAGCTTCACGGGCCGCCTCAGAGAGAGTAAATCCGGTGGGACCTTTTTCTTCAATCAAACGCAATGCGCCATCGACCAATGCGCGTTTCAGATCACCGTGATGATAGCCGCGTTTAGCCACCTGAAAACTCCGCGATGAAGTCGGGTCCGCCGACGATTTTGTCATCGACCTCACCGAGGGATTTTGCATCCTTACCCGCATAATCCAACTGATGCAGCACTGCACGAATGGCGTTCACCCGTGCGCGGCGCTTGTCGGCGCTGCGCACAACCATCCAGGGCGTGTTATCGGTGTGTGTCTTGTCCAACGTTTCAACAATTGCTGAGGTGTATTCGCCCCATTTTTCAAGGCCCTCAACGTCAATCCAACTCAGTTTCCATTGCTTCAGTGGGTCGCTTTCGCGGTCCATAAAGCGTTGCAACTGTGCCGCGCGATTCACCGTCAGCCAGATCTTGAAAACCTTGATACCTTCGTCGACCAACATCCGCTCGAACGGGTCCACCTGTTCAAACCATTTGTCGCGCTGTTCGTCTTTGCAAAACCCAAAGACTTTCTCGACAACGCCGCGATTGTACCAAGAGCGATCAAAAAATACGATCTCACCGGCGGTGGGCAAATGTTGAATGTAGCGCTGGAAATACCACTGGCCGGCTTCGGCCTCCGTCGGTTTGCCCAACGCTACAAGGCGCGCACCACGCGGGTTCAGATTCTCGCGGAAGCGTTTGATCGTGCCGCCTTTGCCCGCTGCATCGCGGCCCTCAAACACGATGGCAACGCGCTGTCCGGTCTCGCGGACCCAGGCTTGCATCTTGACCAATTCAATCTGCAATGCGGCAAGTGCGGTGTCATACTCCGACCGTTTCCATTTTTTCGCGTAGGGGAATTCTGTGGCAAGAATTTCACCCTTTTTGGCGCTGTCAATCTCATCGCGGACGGGCTGCGGCGCGCCTTCGCGAAAATAGCGACTGATTTCGCCGTTAAAGGGCAGGTCGGTCATGGATTTGGCCTTACGTTGATGTCGTCTTTCAGGTGTCGTACCACTATGCGGGCGCACGCCGCCTAGCGCAATCGCACTTGCACCGCGATGCGATCAATCGCGGCTTCAACCTGATCGGGTGCGGCGTGATGCGGCATGTGTCCGACACCTTCCAGAACCGTAAGATTGGCGTGTGGCACGGCTGCCTTCAGCGGAATTGAATGAATGTGGAGCGGGACAGTCGTGTCCAGATCACCGTGCAGGATTTCCAGTGGCACACTAAATTCGGTCGCGTAACGCTGGGCCATCTGAACGATATGTGGGCGCAGGGTGTTCACCTGCCGCGCATTGGCGCGAAAATTGGTGGGGCGGATGGTCAGGGTTGCGCCGATGTAATCCAAATAACCGTCCGGCACAGTTTGCGGGGTGAAAATGCCCGAAATCGCGCTTTCAATCTGAGCCTCAGTCGCGAATGCGGCGATCAGTGGTGGCACCAATGCGCCGCCAACGGCTGATCCATTCACCTTATAAAAAGTGCCCAGATCGCCGGGCCACGGGTGCGATGGACCTGCAAGATTGACGACGCCAGCGATGTTGTCTGGATGGTTCAGTGCCCATGCCAGCGCGACGGACGCGCCGTAGGAATGGCCCAACAAGATGGGCCTGTCTGCGCCCAGTTGCACGGCTGCGGCTTGCAGCATCGCGGCTTGCTGCGCGGGACTTTCAGCAGCGGTATTGAACGCGCCCTCAAAGTTTTCTGACAGGCGATCGGTGTAACCCAATCCGGGACGGTCAAATACGATGACGCGGTAGCGGTCGGTTAACCGATCCATAAAGGCAAAGGTGAATTCGCGCGTGTTGCCGCCGGCACCATGGATCAGAACCACATCAAGGCCGCTGCCAGCGACCACGGCATGCACCTGACGCCCGTTGACGTCGATGAACTGACCCATCGCTGGAAACGCAGTTTCAGCCGCAACTGTGCGGGCACTGGACTGGCGGTCGGTCAAGGCTGCACATCCTGCAAGGGCGGCGACGGACAGGGTGGCAATAATTTTTACGGACACGGACAGCACCTGCTTCATGTTTCATACCTTTACATAGGGGGCATACCCAAGAACGCAAATCGTGCTGGCAAAATTTCAGTTATTCTGTGGTGTCAGGATTGGCATCGGACGCGGCGCGCAGGTCAGTGCTGGACAGCCCGATCTGATCAATATCGTATGGCGTCGTCAGGTAGATTTCCGAAATCCAGTTGCCGTAAAGAAGATGTGCGTGACTGCGCCAACGATTGAGCGGTGTTTTTGTCGGGTCATCATTCGGGAAGTAATTGACTGGAAGCTGGATGTCTGCGCCAGCAATCTGGTTTGACGCCAAATCGCGCAGGTATTCTTGGTTCAACGTGTCGCTGTCATATTCAAAATGGTTGAACACATATAGCGCTCGGTGATCAGGGTCTTGCACCAGCGCGGGGCCGACCTCGTCTGAATGCAGCAGCGTCGTCAGGCCAGCAGCGTCAATTTCGTCGCACATCATCTCAGTCCAGCGACTGACTGGCATCGACATTTCGTCGGAAAACCCCCTGAGATAAGGGCTTTGCGGTGCGAAGTTCATGTGGCGGTAGCAGCCAAAAAGTTTCTCTGACAGCAGGTGTTTCTTTACGCCGTGGAAGTGGTTGATCATTGCCATACCGCCCCAGCAAACGCCGAAAGTGGAATGCACGTTGGTCTGGGTCCAGTCCATAACCTCGCACAACTCATCCCAATAGGTAACATCTTCGAAGTCGAGGTGTTCGATGGGCGCGCCGGTGATAATGAGGCCGTCGAATTTTTGATCTTTCACCTCCTGGAAGGTGCGGTAGAATTCTTCCATGTGGTTGGCAGCGGTGTTGCGGGCCTCGTGTTCGGACATGCGGATCAGGGTTAACTCGATCTGCAAAGGTGTCGCACCAATCAGCCTAGCGAATTGATTTTCCGTCTGAATCTTCTTTGGCATTAGGTTCAGGATACCAATCCGCATGGGGCGGATATCTTGTTGATCGGCTGCAGTCTGTCCCATCACCATCACGCCTTCGCGCGACAGCACGTCAAAAGCTGGCAGAGATCGGGGGAGACGGATGGGCATGTGATTGGTCCTATGTTGGGAAGGAAGGCAGGTAGGCGGGCTAGTCGCGCACTGCAAGGCCTTGCGCGATGACGGCCACAAAGTCGGCTTCGTCGCGAACAGATGCCATGTCAGACGCCTGCACGGTGATGCCCCAATTATTTGCCATGGCTTCGTAGCGGGGTTGGCGATGCGCCAGCGCGCGCGCAAAGATCCAACGAATGAATGAATTTGGATCAACATCGACCGCTAAATATTTGTTTTCGCGCATATATTCACCCCAAGCCGCCAATAAAAATTCCGGCTCATAGGCCATGGGTTTGGGGGCTTTGTCAAAGCGTTCTACCAGATCGACGGTGTGATCGTCGCTGCCCTTTATCCAGACCATTAGGCAACTGTCAGACAGCATTCTCAACACAGGGTCCGCTGGATCGCCTGCGTCGACCCATTCACAGATCGACCCGCCGGTGTCACAGACAAAATGCGGATAGCCATAAAGGGCCTGCGCACGATCAATGAAATACGGTGTGTCGCGCAACGCGTCGAGTTCGGCGCGGCGGAATTGATCTTGACGGCGCTGGTATTCCGCCATGGGCAGGCCACCTTTGGCGGGGTCCCCCGGTTTGCCCAAATATGTGCTGACGGGGGTCAGATTATCGAAGGAAATATTGGACCCGATATGGATACTATCGCTCAGCAGCAACTCGCGCAGGAACGGCACCTTCATCGCCTCGGCTTTGGCATTATCGGCGATGTATTCACCCATATAGCGCGTGCCGATTCGGTAATCGATTGAATAGTGAAACCAGTCCCGCGTTTCGCGCAACATCGCGGACACATGGGTTTTGCCAAGGCCCGACATCGCAAACAACAGCACGCGTTTTTGTGCTGCATTGGTCCAGTCTGATGCGGTTTGGTATATCATGGGGCTTTGCTAGCGTGACGGGGCGAACGGGGCAACGAAAAAGCCCCACCTGTTGATAGGCGGGGCTTACGATTGTTACGTGGTTTCTGTTTTAGAAACTGTAAGCGAGTTTTAGGCCAACCGCGATTGCGTCGTTGTCTGTAAAAGACGCGCGAGCAACATCAGGTGTCCCCGTCTCAGGGCTGGCATCGCCCAGCACAATGTAGCGCACGCCGCCCGAAATCTCGAACCCGTTGTCCATGGTGTACGCGCCGCCAAGAGCAACTGAGTAGTTCCCGTTGGTTGGTGCAAGTGGCGATACCAAATCGTCACCTGTCGGTTCATAGCCGACCGACAGGGACGCGGAAAACGCATCCGAGAAACGACGACCAACACCGATGTTATAGGCAAAGCCGGAATCAATGTCCGTCAAGGAAGCGCCGCCTGTTACAGTAGAGAAAGTGGCTGGCGACACTATGACCTGGGAGTAATCCGCCCAACGGACCGAACCAAACACCAGCGTGTTAGCCGCAACGCCAGTCTGGAAATCCAGATTTACGGCTTGTGGAGAGGTCACATTGGTCTGCGTTGTGACACCAGGATTGATATTCTCTTGCGTATCAAAGGAATGATCAACAGCGTTGAAATAAGTTAGAGCGACACGCAATGCTATGTCAGGGCGTTCGTAGGCAGCACCAAAAAGGTAACCCAGTTCAGTGTCTTCACCTAGATCAACGTTGTAGCCGTTCAGGCCGCCGTATGCGGCGCCGCCCAAAGTGATGTTTGCGTCGAGTGTCTGCATACGAAGACCACCGTGAACGCTAAAGCCGTTGTCCAACTTGTAGCGACCGATCACGGAATATGCCACAGAATTGAGGTCAGCAGCCGTCAGGCCCAGAACTGGTGATGCCGCAGGATAAAGAATGTCAGCACCGTATGGCTGATCAACAATAAACGCGGCCGAGAATTGGCCAGTGTACTGCTGCTTAAACGCAAGTCCCATTTGGGTGAAATCTTGCGTAACATTGCCTGTTGCAACACCAGCGATATCTGTGCCGCTCGCGGATGGTGAGATCGATCCGAAAGTCAGTTCAACATAGTTGTCAGCTTCTTCGAAGATAACGCCGATGTTCTGGCCTGATCTGTCAAGACCAAGCGCTTGCACCATGCTTGTCGTCATAAGCAGGATCGCGCCTGCAGTTGTGAGGTTTTTCATTTACTTCATCCCTTAACCACGGCTTAGCGGTTGTTTCCCTGGCAGCACCCTACGGAAAGTGCGGCATTTTGGTCAATCCGAAACCGTGTTTGACGCTACGTTCGCTCCGCAGCGTCACTTTGATGTAACGGCAATTCGGGTGGGTCGCTGTCCGAACGAAATATTCAGATAATTTGCCCCAAAAATGATCACAGCACCAACAAACACCCATAAATCAAGCACTTCGCCGTATATTTGCGCCGCGACAATCGCAATGACCGGCAGACGGATGAAATCGATGGGCATGACAATACTGGCAGGGGCCAGCGACAGGGCTTTAGTCAGACAGAAGTGCGCCAAAAGCCCCGCAAACCCGATCAGGATGATCCATGGCAAAGTGGCACCGGACGGCATTGCGATGTCGCCGTCATAGCCTGCGCCGATGATGCCGAAGATCGCCTGCATCACCGTGAGCCAGAACATGATGCAGGTGATGGATTGTGTACGGGTTAATCTGCGGGTGAAGATCGCAGTGAACGCGAAAGAAACTGCGGCGCAGGCGGCGGCAATGGTGCCGAGCGAAATTTCGGTTTGAAACGGCTGCGTCACGATCATAACACCAAGGAACCCCAAAGTGGCAGCGAGAACGCCGATTGGCGAAAGACGTTCGCCCAGCAAAAACGGCGCCAGCACGATGACCCAGATCGGCGAGGTGAATTCCAGAGCAAAGAGTTGCGTCAGTGGGATCAGGGGCAGGGCAAAGAACCACAGGTTCTGCCCGATAAAATGCGCAAGGTTGCGGGTGACGTGAAGACCGAATTGCTGGCGATTCACTTGGCGCAATGTGCCTGCAACGCTACCCACGATCAGCACGACAACGATTCCCGTTAAGCTGCGAAACATCATAATTTCGAACGTGTCGAGTTCGACACTGACTACGCGGCCCGTAATCGCCATGGATGTGAACGAAACGATTGCCCCCGTCATCCAGAGGGCTGCGCGAAAGATGTCTGACATTACCGTGTTCCAAGCTGTTAAGTTAGTGCTGCCAGCTTGACACGACGGGCGCAAGGGCGAGAGATAATGGAATGAAAAAAGTCCTTGTGCTTATGGTGCTTTCCGCCCTCGTATGTCATTCCGCAATTGCTGATCCAATTGCCGTTCATGATACGGCAAGGGCTCTCTTTGGGCAGATTCCATTGGTTGAAGGGCGCGCAGATTTGAACGCTGCTTGCGGTGGCGGGCGCAATTCCAACCCCCACATCGGCTATTGTGCTACGCAGAACCTGATCTTCGTCAGCGAAGACTTTAGCATGCGTCCGCAGGCTCCTTACGAAATGGCCCATGTTTTGGGCCATGCTATCCAAGTGCGCCACGGCATAGCGGATGTGGCATTGCGTGCCATTCGCAATCGTCGCAGCGAAGAAGCTGCCTTGCGCGGGATGGTCACGCGGCAGGTCGAATGCGTGGCAGGGGTGTTGATGGCGTTAGCAGGTCTTGCACGCGCAGATTTGCCCCAGCTATTCATAGGCGAACCGTTTACCGATGCCCATTGGGGACGTCAGCCGATCAACTCAGGGCCGCGCATCACCATTGGCCTGACTGCGCGGGCGCAGTGGTATGACATCGGATATACCGCGCGCGACTTTGCGGTCTGTTCGGTGGGCGAAATGTCGTCGGTTTTGATCGTTGCGGCGCTGCGCTAGCGGTCAGCTTCGGTGCAACTTCCGTCCAGAAATACAGGTGTTTCGCCGCACTGTGTGCGAACTTGCGCCGCGTAATCGCTGATTTCACATGATCTGCGCACCATCAACATTGGTGTCCCATTCCCTCTCAGGAGCAGTGCCTTGGCCGTTAAAATCCTGCGGCGCAGTGGATGAAGCGATCAGTATAGAGGCTATAGATATGCCTCTGCACAGAGCCTAGGCGTTCCATCCCGGATGATCACATTGACCCTCGGCGTTCGGCCTTTTTCATGGCAAGATCGGTCTTAGAGGACATTCGGAAGGAGAAACGTGATGCTCATTCGACTGCATAGTCAAGCGACGACGACACCAAAGATTAGAGCCGCCATTCAAGCCAGCGACGATCCGGCCTGGATGGTGGGTGAACGCTACGGCATCTCTGAGCAGACCGTTTTGAAGTGGCGACACCGCGACGGTGTCGAAGACCGCAGTCACACGCCACATCGCTTGCAAACGACGCTCACGCCAGCGCAGGAGTTTGTTGCGGTGGCGTTGCGTAAGACGCTTTTGGTGTCACTTGATGACTTACTTGCAGTGGTCCGGGAGTTTCTGAATCCGAACGTTTCACGCTCGGGCTTGGATCGATGCTTGCGTCGTCATGGGGTGGGTAATCTGCGCGACCTGAAGGTCAAAGAGGCGAAGCCAAAGCACAGCGCCTTCAAGGCTTATGAGCTCGGATACATCCACATTGACGTTAAATATCTGCCGCAAATGGCCGATGAGACATCACGCCGCTACTTGTTTGTCGCCATCGATCGCGCCACGCGGTGGGTGTTCATTGGTATCTATAGCAACAAAACTGCCGCCAATGCCCGACGTTTCCTACGTGACCTTGAGCGCGCTTGTCCGCTGCACATTCGCACCATTCTTACCCCCTCTCGGGATATTGCTGCGCAATACCCTGCCGGGCAATGGATAATGGGAAGGAGTTCACTGACCGCCTCTTTGGCCTGCGCAAGCGTGCCGCGACCGGCAAACATGAGTTTGACAAGCTGTGCACCGAACTCGGCATCGAGCACCGTTTGACACCACCACAATCGCCTCAAACCAACGGCATGGTTGAGCGGTTCAACGGGCGTATAGAGGATGTCCTTCAAAGCCATCACTTCCGATCAGGGGAAGACCTTAATGCGACGATGCACCGTTATGTCTTGCTCTATAATCGACAACTCCCGCAGTCTGTTCTGCAGAGCAAAACGCCCTCGCAGGCCATGAAAGACTGGCACAAACTCAAACCAGAGTTGTTTAAGAAAAGCCCCTACTACCTCACTGGATGTGACGCCTAGCCTACAGCGTCAATGAAGCCAATAAACAGGGTTGTGAGGTGCGACAGAATAAGCCAAAGCGCGCACTGCATTAAACCAGATTGCAAGACTTTCACGCACAATGATGTTCCAGCGGACATCCCCGGTGAGCGGGTCACGACGCACATCTTCGGACATCACCAGCGTGAATGAATTCGCAGGATGGCCAAGTTCCCATCGCGCCCAGCGAAACGACGCCCAAGATCGCGGCAGGTGGAAGGCTTCGGTGACTATGATGATGCGTTCAGCGTTCGGGATCAACGGTAGTGAAAACAGGGCATTTTGCAACGTCGACTGCGCAAGACCTTCTTGCACAATTGCATTTTGCGGCAAACCCAGGGTCATCGCGATGCGACCCATCTGCCTGCCCGCACTCGGACCGTTCGGGCGCGCGATGCCGCCGGAAAAGACGATGACGGGGGCCAAACCAGCCTCAAACAATTGCACACAGCGTTCGACGCGCGTCAGGGTCGGGGCGGACAATGCGCCGTTCGCGTTCATCCCGCCACCCAGACACACGATTGCATCCGCGGGTTGCAGTGCGCGCAGTTCAGGTTGTGGCCACATAAACGTCCACGCCAGTATCGATAGCGTCATCAACACGAATGCCAAAATCGCAAACTTAAAGAGCCGCCCTACACTGCGAACAAGCAGCATTACTCCCATTCAATGGTGCCGGGGGGTTTGGATGTGATGTCGTAGGTGACGCGGTTAATGCCCGCGACTTCGTTGATAATTCGCGTTGCGGTTTCGCCAAGAAAATTGTGGCTGAACGGATAGTAATCGGCGGTCATGCCATCCACAGATGTCACTGCGCGCAACGCACAGGCGAAGTCATAGGTGCGCCCATCGCCCATAACGCCAACAGTGCGCACGGGCAGAATAGCTACAAAGGCCTGCCAGATATCATGATACAAACCGTGTTTGCGGATTTGGTCGATATAGACAGCGTCGGCTTGGCGTAGGATATCGAGCTTTTCGCGGGTAATTTCACCAGGGCATCGGATCGCCAGACCGGGGCCGGGGAACGGGTGGCGGCCAATGAACGACGCGGGCAGGCCAAGTTCACGACCCAGCGCGCGCACTTCGTCTTTGAACAGCTCGCGCAGGGGTTCGACCAGCTTCAGGCCCATCTTTTCGGGCAAGCCGCCGACATTGTGATGGCTTTTGATGGTGACACTAGGTCCACCAGAGAACGAAACGCTTTCGATCACATCGGGATACAGCGTGCCTTGCGCCAAGAATTCTGCGCCCTCGATCTTATTTGCATATTTCTGGAACACGTCGATGAACAAGCCACCGATGATTTTGCGTTTGGTTTCGGGGTCTGATTGCCCCTCAAGTGCGCCAAGAAACAATTCTTTTTCGTCGGCATAGATGACTTTCAGATTCATGTTGTCGCGAAACATGGTCATGACGTCATCGGCTTCGTTCAGGCGCAACAGCCCGTGATCAACGAACACACATGTAAGCTGATCGCCAATCGCTTCGTGCAACAACGCGGCAGTCACGGACGAATCCACGCCACCGGAAAGCCCGCAAATCACTTGTTTGTCGCCGACCTGTTCGCGAATTTTCGCAATCGCGATGTCGCGGTAAGCGTCCATCGTCCAGCCGCCTTTGAAACCCGCAAGGCGTACAAAGTTTTCATACAATTTGGCGCCGCGTGGCGTGTGGTGGACTTCGGGATGAAACTGCACGCCGTAGTAGTTGCGCGATGTATCTGCAATCACCGCATAGGGCGCGTTGGGTGAGGTTCCATAAACCTCAAACCCCGGTGCGATCTTCGAGACGTGGTCGCCGTGCGACATCCACACCTGTTCGGGGCCAGCATCAAACCAACCGTCCAGCAAATCAAGCGTGCCCGCAGGCGTTACTTTGGCGCGGCCAAATTCAGCAGTGCCACCGCCACCGGAAATCTTGCCGCCTTCAACCAGACCACCCAATTGTTGCATCATTGTTTGCTGGCCATAGCAGATGCCAAGAACCGGAATGCCCATACGCCACAGGCTATTGGGCGCGCGCGGACTGCCCGCACGGGTCACTGAATCCGGCCCCCCCGACAGGATAACTGCCTTGGGGTTCAGATCGGCCAACATCGCGTCGGTGACGTTCTGATAGGGGTGAATTTCGCAATAGACGTTCTGTTCACGCAAACGCCGCGCAATAAGTTGCGTCACTTGGGACCCGAAGTCGATAATGAGGAGGCAGTCGTGTGTATCTATGTCCATATCGCCTCGTAAATCGACAGGGGCCCGTGTGCAAGGGTGCGGTGTCTGTAAGGGCGCGGTGACGCGCGCAATGTCGCTTTCGCCCCCCATTCGCCGCTTATTCCCAAAGTGCAAACGCCCTTGCGGTGTAGCTTGCGCAGTAACGGGATTCTTTTGAGGTTAATGGTATGACTGACGCAACCGAACAAGCACCAGCAAGCGGCGCGCGACGTGGGCGCGGGGGCGGCGGGGCTGCACGGCGGGCAGAACGCACCGCCGTTAGCTTTGATACCGCCAAAACGATTGAGCGGAATATCCCTAACCTTGAGATGCTGTCCGAAGAGGCGTTGAACATCATTGAAGCCAATGCGGAAATTGTGCTGGAAGAAATCGGCGTGGCGTTTGTGGACAATCCTGCGGCGCTTGAGCGTTGGAAATCTGTCGGCGCTGAGGTCACTGGTGAACGGGTGCGCATTCCCAAGGGTCTGGCGCGCAAACTATGTGCAACCGCGCCGAGCACCTTTGTGCAGCACGCCCGCAACCCCGAACGATCTGTCACCGTGGGCGGCAACAATCTGGTGCTTGCGCCAGTTTACGGCCCGCCATTTGTGCGCGACAACGAAGGCGGGCGGCGCTACGCGACGATTGCCGATTTCGAAAAGTTTGTGAAGCTCGCCTACATGTCAAAGTGGCTGCACCATTCGGGCGGCACGGTGTGCGAACCCACGGACGTTCCAGTCAACAAACGTCACCTTGATATGTTAATGGCGCACATGACGCTGTCCGATAAGCCGTTTATGGGGTCCGTGACAGAACCTTCGCGCGCACAAGACAGCATCGAAATGTGTGAGATTTTGTTCGGCAAAGACTTTGTGCGCGACAACACAGTGATGACATCACTCATTAACATAAATTCACCTTTGACGTTTGATGCGACCATGATGGGTGCCTTGGAAATCTATGCTGAACACAACCAAGCCGCGATCATCAGCCCGTTTATCGTGGGCGGTGCCATGGCGCCGGTGTCCGTGATCGGCACGCTAACGCAGGTTCTGGCTGAAGTCATGGCAGGTGTAGCCTACAGCCAGATCATTCGCCCCGGTGCACCGGTTATTTTTGGGACATTTGTGACGTCGATAGACATGAATTCGGGCGCGCCAACATTTGGCACACCCGAAGCCGCCCATATCACCAACGGGGCAGGGCAGTTGGCCCGCCGTATGGGGCTGCCATACCGCTCTGCGGGTTCGTTTTGCGGGTCGAAATTACCTGACGCGCAGGCGGCCTATGAAACAGCGAACAGCTTGAATATGGGTCTGTTGTCGGGTGTGAACTTTATGCTGCATTCGTGTGGCTGGCTCGAAGGCGGGCTTGTCGCCAGCTTTGAAAAATTCGTCCTCGATGCGGACCAGTTGGGCACGCTGCACCACATGGCCCGCGGCGTTGAAATTGACGATAACGCACAAGCCATGGATGCCATTCGCGAAGTCGGCCCTGGCGGGCATTATCTGGGCTGCGAACACACCCAGAAGAATTTTAAGTCGGCCTTCTGGCGCTCGGAAGTGTTTGATTACAAACCTTTTGAGACATGGGAAGAAGAAGGCGCGCGCGACAGCCAAGCGCTTGCTGCGGTGCGGGTGGCCAAGCTGGTCGACACTTATGTCGCACCCCCTCTGGACCCTGAAATCCGCGCCAAACTTGACGCCTATGTTGCCGCGAAAAAGGCGTCGATGCCTGATAGCTTTATGTAAAACGCAACAGTGCCGCAGGACCAGAACAGGCCTGCGGCACTAGCTTGGCTAGATCGGCAATTGGACCGGTTCACGGGAAGCCTTTGATGCGTTTGACGCCTTAAGGATGCGCGCCTCACACATCATGGCCACGATCATTTCTACGTGCCGTGCCACGGAATATTCCGAGCGTTTGGCTGCCCGAAGCTGATCAGAAACGGCCTCAAGCTCCATCAACCTGACGATCGCCTGACCGGGCCCTGGCAGTACCTCAGTTTTGAGCAGCCGGCGCAGGTGCACCACGCGGTTATAGTCTTGAACTCCGTGGCGTGCAGTGCGGACCAAGAGCGTTGGGCGTTTGAGCCGCGAAATCATTGTTAAAACGTCTTCCAAAGTGAGTCTCCCTCGTTGTGCTGCCTTTAAAATGACACAACCTATAAGGGTGTTGCGTGTGGATAACTTTGAGCGTTCGGTGCGTTTACAATTGGTTACCAAAGGCTTATCCCTTTTAGTCCGGTTGCCCCACATGTTGACGCGGCGCAGAACCTCGCCCTTGTGGCTTGAGAGGCGGATCGGATCAGTTTGTAACATCTGGTGGGTTTATGGGGCGTGGCTTTTGCCGTGAACAAGGGCCTTCAGGCGCGCTGTTCAACAAAATCACGATATGTCGCTGGGCCAATACCAACACCGATCCCCAGCAGCGTGTCGAAGGCGCTTCGCATGTGTCGCCGTCGGTTCCAGCGGAACACAAATTCGTCGAGATAGCGTTGCAGATGGCATTTTCTGAGGCCGTGGAAGACGCCTTTTGCCCACGTTTTTAGGTTGGAGAACACGCGGTGGACCCAGTGGAGTATGTCATGTGCCTTCTTGCCGCTGACGACCTTCGCCTCATGCGTGTTTGCAGGGGGATTTTCGTAACCTAGCCAGCCATCCGTGATGACGTGAGCGCCAGGCTCTACAGCCTGACCAATGAACCCGTGTAGCGTCTTTGATGCGCCGTCGGGAATGTGTTTCATCCTGATACGGCGCGGATGTCCGTCTCTTGATAACTCGACGGCGCAGACGACAAACATCTTTCCGACCGGGCTCCGCCCACCCTTTGGCCGGTCCTCGGGATCATGCCGGGACCGGAACGGAATCTCTGTTTCATCGATCTCGACAAGGTCTTTCAGGGGGTTGCGGTCAGGGTTGACCATCGACCGCCGCAGCTTTTGCAAGAGGAGCCACGCCGTCTTGTAGCTGCCAAGGCCAAGTTGCGCCTGAAGTTGCAGCGCTGACATGCCGTTGGAATGGCTGGTGATGATGTGCGCGGCAAGAAACCAAATTCGCAACGGCAAATGGCTGCTGTGCATCACCGTGCCAGCCGTCACGGATGTCTGCCGTGCGCAACCGGCACATTCCCAAGTCGCGCGATTTCGCTTTAACGGCCAGCCCTTGCAGGTGCCACAGGAAGGACACACAAAGCCCTCAGGCCAACGATGTTCCGCCAGATAATGCGAACACGCTTCCTCATCAGAAAACCTGGCGTCGAACGCCGGGCGGGACATGGGTTTGTCGTTTTTCCATCTGGCTGGCATGGGTAGAACAATACAAGAACATTGTAGATTGGCAAGCCGCTTCACACTACATCAGGTGCCGCCGGAGCAAAGGGGATAAGCCTTTGGTTACCATTTAGAAACAATCATGGGAAACTGTGGGTAAAGTTAACCAATCGGAAACAACTACACGTACAGATTGCATCATAATTTTCAGACTTGCTGGGTCAAAATTTGGGAAATGAGGACTAGGATGACGGACGCAAACCGCGCCAACCGTGCGGTGCCAGCTTGGGTGCCTGTGGACGTGCGCAACTACGTTTTTCACACGGAAATGGGGCAACCCATTCGGGTCTTGGCACGGTCGCAATCGTGCCATGCCTCTACGATCATGCGCCAGATCCGCAAGGTCGAAACACGGCGCGATGACCCGCTTGTAGACCGTGCAATCAAGGCGCTGGCGGAGGAAAATGACGCGACGCCCAGCCCGAGCGGTTTGGAAATGATGCAGGCCCTGCGTCGTCTTGCGATGCCCGACACCATGCTGGCCATAGCGATGGGCATGGAACAAGGCGTCATTCTGCAAAACTGCGCTAAGGGAGAGGCGGATCGCGGCAGCAAACTGCCCGCCGTTACTGCGATGATGCTGGCATTGCGCGGTTGGATTGCTGGCGGTCAGACTGTCGGGCGCGTGTTGCGATACCGTATCACTCCTACGGGGCGTGTCGCGCTGCGCGAATTGATGGCCCAAACCGAGAACCGCGCCCGCGTCATGGCCGAAGGGCCGACAGCGTTTCAAGGGGCTGCCAGTGGCGTTGGCACATGGATGGGTGGTCCGGACGACAAACCGATTATGGCGCGGATGCCGTCACAAGAAAGCCCCGTTGTGGCGCTGTCACGGCGCAAGGACCGTGATGGAAATCCGTTTTTGAACCGCACCATGGTTCGTGCTGCGGAACGGTTGCGCGAAGATTACGAATTGGCGCACGTGGGTCAGGTGCGCGGCGACAAAGCGGCATCCGACTTGCAAGATGTGCTCAATGCGATTGAAACCTATCAGTCGATCGACATCATCGGCAAAGGCGCAGGGTCACAGGTTCGCGCAGCGCTTGCGTTTCTGGGGCCGGGCCTGTCTGAAGTGGCGTTGCGGTGCTGTTGCCTGCTAGAGGGGCTGGAAATCACCGAAAAGCACATGGGTTGGGCCGCGCGGTCTGGCAAAGTGGTGCTGCGCATCGCGCTTCAACGGCTGGTGTTGCATTACGAAGACACTGGCGAACTTGGGCCCCGTATTGGGTGAATGTATTGACTGAACGGATCGGCTATATCTGTCAGCCATGCACTTTGCGCAATCCCGCAACCCGCGCCCTTGAGACCCTTGGACAAATCGCGCATCTTTACGTAAGGGTTTCGCATGCCTAAGTGTTGGGCAAGAGGAGAAGCCGATGTCACCGCGTGATCTAAAAATACCGGCCCAACGCCATCCCGAAAAGCAGCGCCGAGCAGACAGCCCGCAGCCCAAAAAGCCCGACTGGATTCGGGTCAAAGCGCCCACCAGCGAAGGCTACAAAGTAACGCGCGACATCATTCGCGAACATAAACTGACCACCGTGTGCGAAGAAGCAGGGTGCCCGAATGTTGGCGAATGTTGGTCCCAAGGCCACGCGACGATGATGATCATGGGTGAAGTCTGCACGCGGGCTTGCACATTCTGCAACATCGCAACCGGCAAGCCGCCTGAGGATCTGGACGTGTTTGAACCGGGGCGCGTGGCGGATGCTGTTAAAAAGCTTGGCCTGAACCACGTGGTTATTACATCCGTGGATCGCGATGATGTTCTGGACGGCGGTGCTGAACACTTTGCCCAAACAATTCGTGCGATCCGCAAGCAGGCACCGAACACCACAATTGAAATTTTGACGCCGGACTTTATTCGCTGCGACCCAAAAGTTCTGGAAGTCGTCGTTGAGGCGCGCCCAGATGTGTTCAATCACAATCTTGAAACCGTGCCGGGCCTGTACCCCGAAGTGCGCCCCGGCGCGCGATATTTCCATTCCCTGCGTCTTTTGCAGCGCGTCAAGGAACTCGACCCGAGCATGTTCACCAAATCCGGTATCATGGTTGGTTTGGGCGAAGACAAACAATCCGTGACGCAGGTCATGGAAGACATGCGCGCGGCGGATATCGATTTCCTGACGATTGGCCAGTATCTGCAACCCACGCCAAAGCACCACAAGGTGGATCGTTTTGTGACGCCTGACGAATTCGCAGGATACGAAAAGACTGCCTATAATAAGGGTTTCTTGATGGTGTCCGCCTCGCCACTGACACGATCAAGCTACCATGCGGGGGATGATTTTGCGAAGCTGCGCGCGGCACGGATCGAGAAATTGGGCGCGTGACACGGTTTATGGCGCTGGTTTTGACGTTTTGCGCAGGGCAAGGCACAAGGTACCGAATGGTCATAGGAATCTGCCTCGCTCCGGCCTCCAATTCCCTCAATAATGTCTGTTGAAATGTTTGCCGCATAGAAGGTGCCAATATCACTTACGAATGATATCCCACCTGCCAGCGCATCCGTGCCTTCCGCACTATGACAAGAGGCGCATCCAGCGGCGGCAAACACCGCTGCTCCAAAATCAGCATCGCCAGAAATTGACCGAAGGCTGTCTGGACTGTCATAAAGACGTGAATACGAAACGCGTTGCGGGGCGGTGATACCATACGCGACCGCAATGCCCACCATCCCTGCGCCAAGTCACCAGCGTTTCCGAATCAATTATCGCGTTGGCAATATTTACCTTGACATGCGGAACAAGCCCCTCCAAGATGTCTGATTGCGCCCCGAACTGCCGCCAAATCTTCGCCCGCGACCTCAGCCATAGTGGCTGATGCGGTGATCATATCCTGTTTTTTGGCCATAAAATCGTCCATGCTTTCCCAAACCGCGGGCTGGGCTTTGGTGTCTTATGCCGTGCCTTCGGGCCAACACATTGTCGCATCAAGTGCGGCAAATACGGAGAGGTTGCTAGCTGCGATCTACGCTAAGCATGCGTCATATTCGACATTTCCCTGCTCCACACCGCCCTAAATGGCAACCTTATGGTCATAAAATGGCATATGCGTTTGGCGGGCTTTCACGGCTGGATCGACCCCAGCGCAGTTTTCAGCCAAAGCCGTCGCGCCAAATGCCAAGGCGGTGGTCCCTGCCAATAGGCCAAGGGGTTTCACAACAGCTCATATGCGACCAACTTGATCCCAAGCGCAGCATAGCATTTGGAACGTCTTCGCCCAAATTTTATGCAAATGGGCACAAAGACATGTGCGCCTAGGTGAATCGCACTTTGCCAATGTAGGGCAGGTTGCGATTGCGTTGGGCGTAATCGATACCATAACCGACAACGAATTCGTCGGGAATTACGAACCCAGTCCAATCCGCCTTCATGTCCACCTCGCGCCGTGTCGGTTTGTCGAGCAGCGCAATCGATTTCAGCTTGGATGGTTTGCGTGTGTTGAGCATATCAATGACTTGATGCAGCGTGTGGCCGGTGTCGACGATGTCTTCGACAACCAACACATCCCGCCCTTCAATCTGGCCGCGCAGATCTTTGAGGATGCGTACCTCACGGCTGGATTCCATGCCGTCGCCGTAGCTGGACGCTTCAAGAAAATCGACCTCGACCGGCAGGTCCAATTCGCGCACCAGATCGGCGATGAACACAAACGATCCGCGCAATAGGCCAACGACGATCAGTTTGTTGGTGTCTTGGAATTCCGTTTGGATAATTTTGGCGAGGTCTTCGATCCGCGCCGCGATAGATTTTGCCGATATCATTTCGTCAATAACGTAGTTGGGTTGGGCTGGTGTTTGCGTCGTCACTTGCGTCATTGGGTCCGGACCTTGTGCCAAATGCTTGATATTTCGCGCAAACCATACGACATGGTTTGGTAATGTCACGACCGAAAGCCTCTTATGCCTGATCATTCTGAAACCAAACGCCTGCCCTATAGCGCCAACCAAATGTATGATTTGGTCGCGGATGTCGCCAATTACCCCAAGTTTTTACCGTGGACAGCCGCCGCGCGGATAAAATCGGTTGATGACATGGGTGATCATTCCGTGATGATGGCTGATCTTGTGGTCAGCTTTAAAGTTTTTCGTGAAAAGTTTGGCAGCCGGGTTTTGCTGTGGCCCGAGGCGCGCAAGATTGAGACAGCTTATATTGATGGGCCGTTCAAGTATCTTGAAAGCACGTGGCGTTTCACCGAAGCAGAAGGTGGCTGTGATGTGCACTTCGAAGTGGATTTCGAATTTCGCAATCGCCTCCTGCAAGGCGCGGCAGGCATGTTTTTCAATCAGGCGATGCAGACCATCGTTCGCGCGTTTGAACGCCGCGCCGCCGCGCTTTACGATACGTAATCCATCGGGCAGTGTGGCTTGATGAACACTCCTGATCCTGTCAACTTTGATCCCATCGACGCGCTGTCACAATTTGCTACGCGCTTTTCCTGTGCCCCCGTTCCGGCACCGTCGCTCGACGTCATGCGCTTGTGTTTGCTAGACTGGGTGATTTGCGGTTTGGGGGCTGTTGATGATCCGATTGCGGCGGCCATGCTGACCCATGCGACCGCCACTAAATCAGGCGCTGGATCGGGTGTCAGTTCAGTGTTTTTTTCGACCCAAACTGCACAGCCACGCATGGCGGCTTTGGTCAACGGCACGATTTCGCACGCGTTGGATTTTGACGACACGCACTTTGGACATATTGGCCATGTCAGCGCGGTAGTGTTTCCCGCCGCGCTCGCGGTGGCACAGGCCGAAGGGCGTGATTTCGGCAGTTTTCTGACTGCTGCGCGGGTGGGGGCGGAAACCGCTGTGCGGATCGGATTGTGGTTGGGGCGCGCGCACTATCAGGCGGGCTGGCATCAAACGGCAACGGCGGGCGCTTATTGTGCTGCTGTCGCGTCAGCGATGCTGATGGATGCGCCCGTTGCGCCGACCTTGCGCATCGTTGCAGGGCTGGCCACAGGTCAAAAGGCACAGTTTGGAAGTGCGATGAAACCGATGAATGCAGGGTTGGCCGCAGGCCATGGCGTCGAGGCGGCGCAACTGGCGCGGGCTGGGCTGGATGGATCACACGACGTAATGCTGGGCGTGCTGGTAACCCAAGCGGGCGAAGGAAATCTTGCGGCATTTGATCGGCTGGGCGAAGACTGGCTGTTCGACACTGTCAGCCATAAATACCACGCTTGTTGTCACGGCACCCACGCAATGATTGAAGCGCTTTTGTCGCTTGGTCCTCAGAGTTTGTGCCAACTGGATGTGGATCAGATCGAGAGGATCGCCGTCACCACCCATCCGCGCTGGATGAGCGTGTGCAACAAATCCGATCCTGCGACATGGCTTGAAGGGAAGTTCAGCTACCGCTTCCTCGCGGCGCTGATCCTACGTGGTGAGCGCACGATCGGCACAGAGCCTAAGGGGTATTTCCCACTTGATGCGCAAAGCCGTGATTTGATCGCGCGCATAGATGTGGTGGCTGATGACCGCGTTGCGAAATGGCGACATCGTTGTTGATCCGGTTGAAAGACGGGCGCGATCTGCACGCAACTTATGATCTTGCGCAATCAGAACTGCTGGCGCATCGTCGCCAAAACCTGATGGCAAAGGGGGATGCGTTGCTTGGTGCTGGTCCCACTGAGCGCGTGGCGCAGGCTATTGGTATCTCTGATTTGGAGACACTGACTGGCGCGATCACAGGGGCATAGAAACGGGCGCCGAAGCGCCCGCTTTGTTTCAACACTCGTTCTAATTTAGCTCGACATATCATAGGCGCGTTCGCCGTGTGATGACAGGTCGAGGCCGGTGTGTTCATCTTCTTCGCCCACGCGGATCGGGAAGATCGCCTTGACGACGAGCACGATAACCGAGGTCACAACAACCGTCCAGACACCGACAACCGCAAGGCCCCCCAGCTGTTCTGTCCAGCCCGCATGACCAAACACCGCCAGCATGACGATACCAAACATACCGCCCACCCCGTGCACCGCAAAGACATCCAATGTATCGTCGATGTTCAGGGTTCGTTTGACGACATGGCATAGCTCTTGGCACATGATGCCCGCAACTGCGCCGATCAGAAGTGCCTCGATCGGGCCGACAGAACCGGACGCAGGCGTAATTGACGCAAGGCCCGCGATCGTGCCGGTTACCAATCCGACCAGCGACGATTTGCCAAAGCGGACGCGTTCCCACAAGGCCCACGTCAGTGACGCGGCCGCAGCGGAAAAATGCGTCACTGTGATTGCCATCGCTGCTGATCCGTTGGCTGCCAGTTCGGACCCGCCATTAAAGCCGAACCAACCGACCCACAGCATCGCGGCACCGATCATCACCATTCCGGGATTATGCGGTGGTTTGGATTTATCGCGCCGTGGCCCAAGAAAGAAAGCCACAATCAGCGCTGCCAGACCTGCGGTTTGGTGCACCACAATACCACCTGCGAAATCATTCACGCCATTTTCAAATAGCGACCAGTCTTCACCCGCAAGCAGACCGCCACCCCAAACCCAATGGGCCACAGGCGCGTAACACAGCAACATCCACAGCCCCGAGAATGTCATAACAAACCCAAACCCGATCCGTTCGACATAAGCACCTACAATCAGCGCAGGAGTAATGATCGCAAACGTCATTTGGAACGCAAAGAACAACACTTCTGGAATGTTACCCGCCATCGTGTCTTCGGTGATGCCGATCAGGAATGCCTTATCCAAGCCACCCCAGTAGGCATTGCCATCGCCAAATGCGATGGAATACCCAAATGCAAGCCACAGGACCGACATCAAGCAGGCGATCCCGAAACATTGCATAAAGACGCTGAGCACATTTCGTGCCCGCACCAAACCGCCGTAAAACAACGCCAATCCGGGCAGGGTCATAAACAACACAAGCGCGGTTGCGACGATAATCCAAGCGGTGTCCGCTCCGTTCATTTTACTATTCCTTCATGTCTGGGTCTGGCTGGTCCCAAAACGTAAATACACCGCCACTTAAAGAGGCGTTCATCCCTAAGGCTGCATAATTTGCAGGCATTATGTAATTGGTGAATATTAGGGCAGTTATTTGGCATCACGCCCAAAAATGTCGCTAAAGTGATTCCAGCGCGCCTTGCAGCAACGTCAGTGCGGTTTGAACACTGCGGATGCGAACCTGTGCACGCCCCAAGGCGCCGAATTCGTGCGTGACTGTCTGCACATCACCGCCAACGTCGAGCCCGAAACAAACCCGACCTTCGGGTTTGTGATCAGATCCACCGGGGCCGGCAATTCCTGTGATAGACACCGCAATATCTGCTGATGCCGACTGTCGTGCACCGCGTGCCATCTGTTCGGCAACCTGTTCGCTGACGGCACCGAATGCGTCCAGGGTGGCGGGATTAACCCGCACCATAGCGACCTTCGCCGCGTTGGAATAGGTGACAAAGCCACGCTCAAACACCGCAGAACTGCCTGCAATATCCGTGAGAGCAGCAGACACCAGACCGCCTGTGCAGCTTTCGGCGGTGGTGATCGTGACGCCTTTGGCAATCGCGGCATCAACAACCTGCGCGGCCAATGTCATGTTGCAATCCCGTGCCAAACCCCCGCAAGTCCGATGACGCAGACCGCGGCAATCACGCCTGCGATCACATCATCCAACATCACGCCAGTGGCGTTGTCTTTGCGGTCAGCCCAGCCGATCGGACCCGGTTTGACGATGTCATAAAGGCGGAAAAACCCGAACGCAGCGATCCATCCGGGCCACAATGACAAGGACGACACATTCGTCATAGACGCGCCAACCAAGACTGGTAAAAGCGCGATCCACTGGCCAACGACTTCGTCGATCACGATCTCGGATGGGTCGTGGTTGTCTGTGCCCGTCGTCATCCATTTGGTCGCAATGTAGCCCGTGATGTAGGTTGCCGGTATCGCCAATGCGAACAGCCAGATGCCGCCAATCTGGTATATCAACCAGGCCAGCGGCAGCGCGGCCAACGACCCCCACGTCCCGGGCGCGGGCTTCATGTAACCGACGTAAAACACCGTCGCGGTGATCTTTGCCCACTGGTCTTTCGCTTGGTCTTTCATGATGCTGCCCCTTTTATCAGTGTGACCGTGGCCATCGCTGCAATGCCTTCGCCGCGCCCCGTAAAGCCAAGGCGTTCAGACGTTGTCGCCTTGACGCTGACGCGGTCAATGTCGATGCCCAAGATCTGCGCCATACGCGTCCGCATCGCCGCCGCTACAGGGCCGATCTTGGGGAACTCGCAGATCAATGTGCAATCCATATGGTTAATCTCAAAGCCCATTTCGCGGGCGAGGGCGCAGGCGTGGTTTAGAAAAATATCGCTCGCAGCGCCTTTCCATTGTGGATCACTGGGCGGGAAATGCTGACCAATATCGCCACGACACAGCGCGCCATAAATCGCATCTGTTACCGTGTGCATTCCGACGTCTGCGTCAGAATGGCCTTGCAGGCCACGGCTGTGCGGGATTTTCACACCGCAAAGCATCACATGGTCGCCTGCGCCAAAACGGTGCACGTCAAATCCGTTTCCGGTTCGGATATCCATTCGTGTCTCCAGCAATTTTGCAGCCCGCGCAAAATCGGCAGGCGTGGTGATTTTGAGGTTGCGGGCGTCGCCCTGCACGATCGTCACATCCATTCCAGCGCGCCGCGCGACTTCGACATCATCCGCACTGCCTTCAGCATGCGTGCCGTGGGCGTCCAAAATCAACTGGCGCACGAACCCTTGTGGTGTTTGGGCACGGTACAGGCAATTGCGATCCTGCACGCCAGTGACTTGGCCATGTTCGCCTGTCCAAAGCGCGTCGGTGACAGGCAATGCTGGCGCGGCTGCTTGTGCGGTTTGTAGGGCATTTAAGACGCGGTCAATGACGTCAGGCGGAACACAGCATCGCGCGGCGTCGTGGATTAAAACATAGTCAGCTTGGATCGCGTTAAGGCCTGACAGGACTGACAAGGACCGCTCTGCACCGCCAATCGCGATACTGGCGTGCGGGGGGAGCGTCAACGTGTCCACAAGGGTGCGGTCTTGCGCCGCGACAACAAGGACAATTTCTGTGATGCGCGGATGCGACGCAAAGATGTCCAAGGTGTGCTGCACGACCGATTGACCAGCAATATGGTGCCATTGCTTTGGCACGCCACCACCCGCCCGCTGCCCGCGTCCAGCGGCGACGATGATGGCAGCAACAGTTGGTGGATTTTGCATGTCAGACTGTATCTCGGATTGCATTTATGGGCGCCCTTTCGATGGGTGAGTTCTACCCATAGCGACGCGTCGAGGGAAGTGCATGCGGTTATATGCCTAAATATTAGGCATGCCGTGTATTCTGCCTGATAATTCACCTTGCCCACGTTGAAGTTGGGGTTCGTTCGCGCTAACTGCTACCCATGCACAGTGTCATCCCCTTGCCAGACCCTGACAGCCCGGTGGCACTTGCACCGCTGGCCGGGATCACAGATTTGCCGTTTCGCCAGCTTGTGGCGTCGTTTGGGGCCGGCTGGGTTGTGTCCGAAATGATCGCCAGCCAAGAAATGGTCCAGGCCAAACCCGGCGTGCGTGAAAAAGCGGAATTGGGGCTTAGTCAAGCCAGCACCGCAGTGCAGCTTGCCGGACGCGAGGCACATTGGATGGCCGAAGCGGCGCGCCACGTCGCGGCCAATGGTGCAGCGATGATTGATATCAACATGGGTTGTCCTGCTAAAAAGGTAACCAGTGGGTATTCCGGATCCGCACTACTGCGCGATCTGGATCACGCGCTGACATTGATTGATGCGGTGGTTGGTGCGGTTGATATTCCGGTTACGTTAAAGACGCGTCTTGGCTGGGACGACAGGCTGCTGAATGCGGCGGAATTGGCAATCCGCGCTGAAAACGCAGGGATCGCGCGGATAGTCATTCATGGCCGCACAAGGTGCCAGTTCTACAAAGGTCATGCCAATTGGAATGCCATCGCGCAGGTCAAGAACGCAGTGTCGATTCCGGTGATTGCCAATGGCGATATCATTGATGCGGTGACGGCGAAAACCGCGCTCAACGCATCGGGCGCGGACGGTGTGATGATCGGGCGCGGGGCGCAGGGCCGCCCGTGGATATTGCGCGACGTGGCCGCGCAACTAAGTGGCCATGTTGTGCCAGCCCCGCCACAAGGAAACACATTTATACGAATGGTATCAGATCACTATGACGCAATGTTAAGCTTTTATGGCAGCCAGATGGGCAGCAAAGTCGCGCGCAAACATTTGGGGTGGTACATGGATCAATGTGACTCTGAACCAAACCTGCGCAGGGCTGTTCTCACAGAACGCGACCCCGAACAGGTGTTCAAACTGTTGCCAGATGCGCTGGCCACACGTAACTTTGCGGGGCAGGCCGCATGAACGCGCTTTGGAATTCATTGCCGGTGCCCGCGTTGCTGCTGAACCCCAACGACACGATTGCACAGAGTAATCCAGCGGCTGAAGCGTTTTTGAACCTGTCAACCAGAGCCCTAAAGGACGGGCTTTTGTGGGACACGGTGATGATTGACGCACAGCTTGAAACTGCCTACGCGCGGGCCAGCGCCAACCGAACATCGCTGTTCATCAATGATGTCGATGTCAGCAGCAAAGAGCGGCCGCCGCAGCAATGCAACATTCAATTTGCGCCACTCTTGGACGGCGGTGATCAGATGTTGATGATATTTGAGCCGCGTGAAATGGCAGCGCGGCTGAATAAATCAGCAAAATCTGTCCGCGCTGCGCGGTCTGCGATTGGTATGGCAGAAATGCTTGCCCATGAAATCAAGAACCCACTTGCTGGGATCACGGGTGCAGCGCAGCTTTTGTCGATGACGTTGTCGCCCGAGGATTGCGAAATGACCGACCTGATCGTTGAGGAATCGCGCCGAATTGTGAAACTGCTGGAACAGGTCGAACAATTCGGAAATCTGCAACCGCCCAACCGCAGCGCCATCAATATCCACGATGTTCTGGACCGCGCGCGTCAATCTGCATCGGTGGGTTTTGGTGCACATATGATGATGATCGAAGACTACGATCCATCGCTCCCGTTAGCCTATGTGGACGGGGATCAATTGCTGCAAGTGCTCCTGAATCTTCTCAAAAACGCATCTGAGGCCGGAGGAGCAGGTGGGTCAATCCGGCTGCACACCTTCTACGAACCCTCGCTACGAATGAAACGCGATGATGGAACCGCTGCCCATCTGCCGCTGCAAATTGAAGTTATCGATGACGGCCCGGGCTTGCCGCCCGACATTGCCTCGGATGTGTTTGAACCGTTCATTTCCGGGCGTGAAAACGGCACCGGCCTCGGCCTCGCGTTGGTGAGTAAATTGATCGCTGATGTAGGGGGCTGGATATCGGTGGATTCAGAACCGGGTCGGACAACATTTCGCCTGTCCCTGCCGACAATTCCTGCTGACTTAAAAGGAGACGTTTAGATGGATGGAACTGTTCTGGTTGCCGACGACGACCGCACGATCCGCACGGTGCTAACGCAGGCGTTTACCCGCGCGGGCTGCAAAGTCCATGCGACGTCGTCTTTGGTGACGCTGATGCGCTGGGTGGAAGAAGGAAAGGGTGATCTGGTGATTTCGGACGTCGTCATGCCTGACGGCAATGGTCTTGAACAACTGCCGAAAATCGCCTTGGCGCGGCCGGGCTTGCCTGTCATTGTGATTTCGGCCCAAAACACCATCATGACAGCAATCCAAGCGGCAGAAGCCGACGCATACGATTATCTGCCAAAGCCGTTCGATTTGCCGGACTTAATGAAACGCGCCGCCCGAGCCCTTGAGGTAAAAGCCCGCGCGCCAGCCACCCGCCAACGCGATGAGAAATCCGATGATCTACCACTGGTTGGGCGCACAGCCGCGATGCAGACGCTATATCGGCTTGTAGCTCGGGTAATGAATACGCCGCTGTCGGTGCTGGTATCCGGCGAAAGCGGTACTGGCAAAAGCCTGATCGCGCGCGCCATTCATGACTTCTCGGACCGTCGATCATTGCCGTTCGTAACCGCCACGGCCAACGATATGGAAGGAATGGACGGGCCGCAATTGCTGCTGTCGCGCGTGAAGGGTGGCAGCCTTGTGTTTGATGAAGTAGGTGACTTTTCAATGGCCACCCAAAGCCGAATTGTGCGGATGCTGGACGCACTAGGCGACACGGCACCGCGGATTATCGCGACGTCGCGCACTGATTTGGTGATCGCGATGGAAGAGGGGCGCGTGCGCGAAGATTTGTACTATCGGCTCGCGGGGGTGACGCTGATCGTGCCGCCGTTACGCGACCGCGTCGATGACATCCCGCTTTTGGCGCAGCATTTTCTGTCACGCGCCGAACGCGATGGTGCACCTGTGCGTCGCCTCGCAAGCAGTGCAATCGATATCGTGAGGGCCTACACATGGCCAGGAAATGTGCGTCAACTTGAAAATGTCGTGCGCCGCTTGGTTGTGACATCGACCCACGAAGATATTCACCGCCCCGAGGTCGAACAGGTGCTC
The DNA here is from genome assembly GCF_000155675.2 of Octadecabacter antarcticus 307. GTDB lineage: Bacteria > Pseudomonadota > Alphaproteobacteria > Rhodobacterales > Rhodobacteraceae > Octadecabacter > Octadecabacter antarcticus. Next base: position 2,527,668 of record NC_020911.1, on the reverse strand, counting down.
GGATCACAGCCTGCGATTGAACCTTTGCAGACCGGCAGTTCGGACAAGCTATCCAGTTCAGTCACTCAACACCTTAAGCGATATTTTGATTTGCATGGCGGCGCGCTGCCACCCGACGGCCTGTATCAGCGCATTTTGCGTGAAGTTGAGGCGCCATTAATTGAAATAGCGCTGGACGCAACATCTGGAAATCAAGCTAAATGTGCCGAGCTTTTGGGCATCAACCGCAATACCTTGAGAAAAAAGATCACAGATCTGGATATCCACGTGACACGCCGCCGCAAATTGATGTAAAAGCGCAACATAAGCGTGGCCCTCTGGCCCCACACTTGGGTCAGGGTAGGATCACTTCAACAGGCGGTGGGTGCGGCGTTGTTTGACAGCAACGCATAAGCCCTTTGAAAGCGGGGCGTTTCGCGTGCAGCGATCCCAATTGGGAAAGAACAGGTTGTCATTTTCGCGCTGGCGGAGACGGCGCAGCGTGCAGAATTGGGCCGCGGTTGTGCTTGTTATGCTTGGGCCGCTTCTCGTTATTTTGACGATCACGGCCCTGCGCCCGCTGGATCAAACCGGACGTACTGAATTTCTGCGCCTGATTTTGTTGTCCGACATCATCTACATTCTGATCATCGCAGCCCTTGTCTTGTCGCGGGTTGTTAGCATGATCGCAGCACGGCGCAATAAGTCGGCGGGTTCACGGCTTCACCTGCGATTGACGGGTGTCTTTGCGCTTTTGGCGCTTATTCCAACAGTTGCAGTCGCTGTTTTCGCAGTTTTGACAATCAATATCGGCCTTGAAGGGTGGTTTTCCGAACGGGTGCGCGATGTTTTGGGCAACTCGCTGTCCGCCGCAGAAGCCTACGAAGAGGAACACCGCCAAGAGGTGGTGCGTGACGCCAATGCGCTGGCTGGATACCTTAATACTGAGCGTCTGCAGACGTTCTTTATGGAACGTGGCGAAGTGCGTCAGGCCTTGGCACGTGTGCAGCCACAAATTGAACGTGGCTTGACGGAAGCGTTTGTGTTGGACGGCGTGGGTGAGATTTGGGCCCGCGGGGATAGGTCCTACGAGTTCTATTTCGAACAGCCGAGCGCTGCCGAAATTTTAGAGGCCCGTGAGACTGGTTTGGTGATCATCCAAGACTGGGCCAACAATGAATTTCGCGCTTTGCTCCCGCTGTCGGCGTTCAGTGACAAGTATCTATATGTGTCCCGTCCGGTGGATGGTGCGATTTTAGCATTGCTGGACGACACCCAAGAAACGGTGGCGCTTTATGGTCAGCTGGAAAGTGAGCGCGGGCGAATTTTGTTTGAATTTGGCCTTATATATCTGGGCTTTGCTCTCATTCTGATTCTGGCTGCGGTATGGGTTGGGTTATGGTTCGCAGAGCGTCTTTCGCGTCCCGTGGGCCGGTTGGTCGGCGCGTCACAGCGGGTTGGTGCGGGTGATCTGAATGTTCACGTGCCCGAAGAAGAGGGGGAAGATGAGATCGCGCAGCTGGGGCGTTATTTTAACCAAATGACCGCACAATTGCGCAATCAACGCGAGGAATTGTTGGACAATAACCGCCAGATCGAACGCCGCAGACGGCTGTTTGATTCGGTCCTGTCATCGGTGCCGTCCGGCGTTGTTGGACTGGACGAAGATGGGCGCGTGATGTTCGTGAACCGATCTGCAAACCGCTTGTTGGACGTCGATGGTGGTCAAAGCACGGCGTTGTCGGTGGTGGTGCCTGAATTTGCGGACCTGTTTCAAGAAATCACGAAGGGTGGCAAATCCGTCGCGCAGGGCCAAGTGAACCTTGTGCGTGGCGGGCAGCAGGAAAGCCTGCTTGTGCGAATGTCGCACCGTCTGCGCGAAGACGGAACACTTGAAGGGTTTGTCGTCGCGTTTGAGGACGTGACCGACTTAGTTTCGGCGCAACGCATGGCTGCGTGGGGCGACGTGGCGCGACGCATTGCACACGAGATTAAGAACCCATTGACGCCAATCCAACTGTCAGCAGAACGCATCAAGCGAAAGTTCCGCGTGCACGCGGGCAAAGACGCACCTGATCTGGAACATCTTACCGATGTTATCGTGCGCCAAACCAATGACTTACGGCGCATAGTTGATGAGTTTTCCAAATTTGCACGTATGCCGGAACCAGACCGGCGCACTTATGATCTGGCTGCGATCATGCGCGACGCTGTGACCTTGCAAGAAGCCGGCCAGCCGGATGTGACGTTTGAGACGACTATCGATGGTGGCAAAATATGGGCTGATCTGGACAGTACGATGATGTCGCAAGCCCTTACAAACCTGATTAAGAACGCGGGCGAAGCCATTGAAAGCCTGCAAGAAAAATACCCTGATGTGGACGTAATCCCACAAATTCGGATCACGCTGTCAACCAGCGACGATATGGCAAAAATTACCATTGCGGATAATGGCATTGGTCTGCCAGAAGATCGCGCTAGACTGTTTGAGCCCTACGTGACGACCCGCGAAAAAGGCACGGGCCTTGGCCTGCCGATCGTGAAAAAAATCATTGATGAACATGGCGGCACGCTCAGCCTTACGGATGCGCCCGCCTTTGATGAAACAGGCCTTAATAAAACTGGGCGATACGGTGCCATGGCTGTCATCCAACTTCCAATTCAGGCGGCCGTCGTGCTGCCCCAATCTGAAACTGCATGAGGTAATTCTATGGGCGATATTCTGATCACTGACGACGAGCGCGACATCCGCGAACTGATTTCCGATATCCTCAAGGATGAGGGATTTACCACACGTCTGGCGGGCACGTCAGACGAATGCATGGCGCAGATCAACAAGACGGTTCCGGCGTTGATGATCCTTGATATCTGGCTGAAAGACAGCCGGATGGACGGCATTGATATTCTCAAACAAGTCAAGCGTGACCACCCAGAGGTGCCAGTGGTAATCATTTCGGGCCACGGGAACATTGAAATCGCAGTCGCTGCGATCAAGCAGGGCGCGTATGATTTCATCGAAAAACCTTTTAATATAGACCAGTTGATGGTCGTGATCCGCCGCGCGATGGAAACCAGCCGTCTGCGCCGCGAGAACATGGAGCTAAAGCGCACAGATGCTGCGCCTACCGAAATGCTGGGCGAAAGTGTAGCGTTTCGCACCTTGATCAGCCAGCTGGACAAGGTCACGAAATCCAACGGCCGTGTGATGCTGATGGGTGCAAGCGGTTCCGGCAAAGAAACGGCGGCGCGCTACATTCACATAAATTCTGACCGCGCCGATATGCCATTTGTGTCTGTCAACTGCGCGTCGATCGAACCTAACCGCATGGAGGAGGTCCTGTTTGGCCGCGAAACTGAAGGGCGCGGAATCGAACCCGGTCTTTTGGAAGAAGCCAACGGAGGGGTGATCTATTTTGATGGCGTCGCAGACATGCCGCTTGGAACGCAAACAAAACTTCTTCGCGTGCTTGTGGATCAAAAATTCCAACGGGTTGGCGGTGTTGATAAAGTTCAAGTCGATGTGCGGGTTATATCGAGCACAAACAAAGACTTGCAAGTTGAAATTGAAGCAGAAAATTTCCGCCAAGAGCTATACCACCGCTTGAACGTCGTGCCGATTTATGTGCCAAGCCTTGAGGATCGGCGTGAGGACATTCCGGTTCTTGCTACGCATTTCATTAAAGAACTCAACCAATCCCAAGGGCTTAATACGCGTTCTTTAAGTGAAGAGGCAGCGGCTTTGCTGCAAACGATGCAATGGCCTGGCAACGCACGCCAACTTAAGAATGTGATGGAGCGGGTGCTCATCTTGGGGGATGATACGGGGGCAATTGAAGCCCGCGAACTGCCGACACAATCGGACAGCCCCGCGGATCAAAGTCGTGTGTTGCTGTCTGGTGGCCTTGCTACATTGCCACTTCGCGAAGCGCGTGAGCTGTTTGAACGAGAATACCTGTTGACCCAGATCAATCGCTTTGGCGGCAATATCAGCCGCACCGCGAGCTTTGTTGGCATGGAACGATCCGCTTTGCACCGCAAACTCAAGACACTTGGCGTTGTCACATCTAATAAGGCAGGTGCGCGGGTCGCCCATATTGAGGAGGACGAAGAGGCATGACGCATCATCATATACGTCGCTGGTTGACCGGACCAAAGGCTTCTGTCACCACGTTTGAGCTGAAACCATTCAAGGTACGACCATGAAGGTCATCATTTGCGGGGCGGGTCAGGTTGGCTGGCAAATCGCCCGCCACCTCGCGTCCGAGCGTAACGACGTGACGGTTGTCGACAACAACCCCGAACTTGTGCGCCGTGCCACAGACACGCTTGACGTGCAGGGGATCGAAGGCTTCGCCAGCTATCCTGATATCCTTGAACGTGCCGGGGCAGCTGATGCGGATATGATCATCGCGGCGACCCATTCCGATGAGGTCAATATGGTGACCTGTCAGGTCGCCCATTCGGTGTTCGCAGTGCAGCGCAAGATTGCGCGCCTGCGCGGGCAAAGTTATCTCAACGCGATCTATTCCGATCTGTACCGCCGCGACCACCTTCCGATTGACGTGGTGATTTCACCCGAAATTGAAGTGGCAGAAGCCGCTTTGCAACGCCTTGCGGCACCCGCGGCGTTTGATACCGAAAGCTTTCTGGAAGGTCGCGCGCAATTGCTTGGCATTCAGATTGAGGATGACTGTCCGGTGATCAACACGACGCTGCGCCAACTCAGCGATCTATTTTCAACGCTCAAAGCGGTCGTTGTTGGCATTCGACGCAAAGGGACACTTTTTGCGCCTTCTGCGGGTGATCAGATTTACCCCGGCGATGAATGCTACGTGATGACGGAGGATACCGATCTAAACCGCACGCTTGAGGTTTTTGGTAAGGCACAAAGCAAGTTGGAACGCGTGGTTATTATTGGTGGTGGCAATGTCGGGCTGGCGGTCGCGCGCAGGCTTGAAGCCAGAACAAACCGCGTCCGTGTGCGTGTGATTGAACGCAGCCGCGACATTGCAGAAGCTGCGGCCGATCAGTTGGAACGCACGATTGTGCTAAACGGTGACGGGTTGGATTCCGCTTTGTTGGAAGAGGCAAACATCGCCAATGCGGATGCGGTTTTGGTCGTAACGGATGACGACAAGACAAACCTGCTGGCCGCTGTACGCGCCAAGGCTATGGGCTGTAAGATGGCGATCTGTCTGACCAACGATCCGACGCTGGTGCCGCTTATGGGCCCGCTTGATATTGATGCCTACATCAATCCACGCTCCACCACTGTCAGTTCGATCCTGCGCCATATCCGACATGGCCGCGTGCGGGCGGTCTATTCGATTGGCGATGCCGAGGCCGAGGTGATTGAGGCGCAGGTTCTGACGACCAGCCCAATGGCGGGCAAACTTTTGCGTGATGTGGAATTTCCCGAAGGGGCCTTGGTGGGCGGTGTTCTCAAGGGCGGCAAGATGTATAAGCCGCGCGGTAATCTGCGTATTGAAGAGGGCGATGTCATCGCCATTTTTGCCATGGCTGCGCAGGTCGCCGAAGTTGAGGCACTGTTGCAAGTGTCCATCGACTTTTTCTGATGAACGGGGTGTTGAACAGCCGCGCGCGACGCCATGCATAGTCTGTCACTGCGACCTTTCTTTGTCTTGCTTATGGGAATTGGTGCGCTGGCAATGGTGGCGCCGGCGATCCATGCGTTGTCGATCGAAGATCACGAGGTCGCGCGCGCGTTTTTTTATGCGGCGTTGCTTTTCATGGTTCTGACGTTGTTCATCGGGCTTGCCACTGCCAACTACAAAAATACACTTGCGCGGGGCTATTTGGTGTCGCTTCTGGCCGCATTTCTTGTGCTACCACTGATGCTGGCCGTACCGATGTACGAATCCGTCCCAAGTATGAGCTTTCTTGAGGCATGGTTTGAATCCGTGTCGTCAATTACCACTACCGGAGCGACGCTTTATGATAGCCCACGTGAGTTGCCGCCCTCTGTGCATTTGTGGCGGGCATTGATGGGGTGGCTGGGCGGCTTGCTTATTTGGGTGTCTGCAATTGCCATTCTGGCACCGCTCAACATCGGCGGATTTGAGGTCCGTGCAACACGCGGCGGATCAGCAAGCGAAAAGACCTTCGCACAAATTGGCCGCGTGACGGACCCATCCGAACGTTTGGTGCGTTATGGATCAAAACTCATCCCGTTCTACGCGGCACTTACGGCCTTGTTGTGGTTCAGCCTCACGATGTCGGGCGAGGTGTCGTTTGTGGCGCTGTGCCATGCGATGTCCGTCATGGCGACGTCGGGCATTTCACCCGTGGGCGGGATCATTTTTTCGCCGGCAGGCTTCTTGGGTGAATTCATCATTGTATTGTTTTTTGTGTTCGCGTTGTCGCGGGTTGCGTTTTCGCGTGGCGTGTCGGGCCAAGAGGTCAGCCCGCTGTACAAAGACAATGAATTTCGGCTGGCGCTATCTTTGATCGGGGTACTGGTCGCCATTTTGTTCCTGCGCCACGGTGTCGTCGCGTTTGAGGACGGCAGCAACAACGGTCTGGGCAACGCTGCGCGCGCACTTTGGGGTGCGTTATTTACGATCACTAGTTTTCTGACAACCACAGGGTTTGAATCAGCTGACTGGACGGCGACGCGCAATTGGTCCGGTCTCGGGACACCAGGGCTGATGCTGGTCGGTCTGTCACTGATCGGGGGGGGGGTGGCGACAACGGCGGGCGGTATTAAATTACTGCGGGTCTATGCCCTTTGGAAACATGGGCAGCGTGAAATTGAACGCCTTGTGCTCCCGTCATCTGTCGGCGGGGCTGGGGCTGGCGCGCGTCAGATTCGACGTCAAGGTGCGCAGATTGCATGGATTTTCTTCATGCTTTTTACGATTTCGATTGCTGCCGTGATGGTTTTGCTTGCCCTAACGGGTGTGCAGTTCGAAACGGCAATGGTGCTCTCGGTGGCAGCCTTGTCCACGACCGGACCATTGGCCGCAATCGCCGCTGAAACGCCGATCTCATACGCGGGTATTCCCGATGGCGCAAAGATCATTCTCGCGTTCGCGATGGTGCTTGGCAGGCTCGAAGCCTTGGCGATTATTGCGCTTTTGAACCCCGAATTCTGGCGCCGATAAGTCACCCCTTGGATGGCATCTGCCAAGACCCTGTTTTTGGGGTGGAAATCCAATACCCACCGCGACATAGTGACAACTTAACAGTTATATTGGCCGCAGCGACGGCCACAAGAATAAAAAAGGGACGGGGACCATGGCCTCAGATAAACAAAACCTTCAGGACGCATTTCTCAATCATGTCCGTAAAACCAAGGTTCCAGTGACGATTTTTCTGATCAACGGTGTGAAGTTGCAAGGCGTGATTACGTGGTTTGACAGCTTTTGCGTGCTTTTGCGCCGCGATGGTCAAAGCCAACTGGTCTACAAATCCGCGATCAGCACGATCATGCCTGCACAGCCGATCAGTCTTTATGACGGCGAAGAAAGCAGCTGAACATGGGCGAAGAACGGTCTGCCACACGCGCCTATGTCCTGCATCCTGAAATCAAATCAGACAACGCGCGTCGCCATGCTAAGTCCGCCCTTGAAGAAGGCGTGGCCCTTGCCCATGCGCTTCCCGAACTCGAGGTTGCGGGCAGTCAGGTCGTCAGCCTGCCCAAGATGCATCCTGGAATGCTGTTTGGCAAAGGCAAGATCCAAGAAATCAAAGGCTGGCTAGAAGACGCCGAGGCGGGCCTCGTGCTGATTGATGGCCATGTCAGCCCCGTGCAGCAGCGCAATCTTGAAAAAGAATGGGGCGTTAAACTGCTGGACCGCACCGGACTGATTTTGGAAATTTTTAGCGACCGTGCCCGCACCCGCGAAGGTGTGTTGCAGGTTGAAATGGCAGCGTTGAGCTATCAACGCACGCGGCTCGTGCGCGCGTGGACCCACCTCGAACGCCAGCGCGGTGGTCTTGGTTTTGTCGGTGGCCCCGGTGAAACCCAAGTCGAGGCCGACCGTCGCGCGATCGACTTGCAACTCAACAATCTAAAGAAACAACTGAGCAAGGTCGTCAAAACCCGCGAACTGCACCGCAAAGCCCGCGCTAAGGTGCCATTCCCGATTGTCGCGCTCGTTGGCTACACCAATGCTGGTAAATCGACGCTGTTCAACCGTTTGACTGGCGCAAGTGTTTTTGTAGAAGATATGCTGTTCGCCACACTTGATCCGACAATGCGCAAAGTCGACTTGCCAAATGGCGACGCGATCATCATGTCCGACACCGTTGGTTTCATCTCGGATTTGCCGACGCAATTGGTCGCGTCATTTCGCGCAACATTGGAGGAAGTCCTAGAGGCAGACGTCATCCTGCACGTGCGCGACATCAGTCATCCACAATCTGCGGACCAAAAGAAAGCCGTGCTTGATACGCTGCGCCAGCTTGACGTGAACCCCGACGTGCCAATGATCGAGGTCCTCAACAAGATCGACCTGCTTGCGCCGGAAGACGCGGACTACTTGCAGGCGCTGCACAAAGATGGCGAAAATGTCTTTGGAACTTCTGCGGTCACGGGGCAGGGCCTTGACACACTGCTGGATCAGATCACCGAGAAACTGAAGGGCACAACGCGCGCGCTAACCCTGACGCTTGATTGGTCGCATGGTGGCGCACAAAGCTGGCTGCAACGCGAGAACGTAATTGAAACTACAGCGCAAACCGATACTGGCTGGACTATCGATGTCCGTTGGTCGCCAATGCAAGCCGCCAAATTCGAAAAGCAATTCCCCGAAGCATTCGCACCTTAATTTCTTTGGTTCTCAAATACCTCTCTTAACGCCGCGCCATAGGCGCGGCGGATCGGATTTGCAAAGCCAATCCGATCCTACTCCACAGGCTGCAACACCGTCACGCCCACTGCACCACCGCGCGCCAATGCCGGATCAAGCGACATTGGAATATATTCCCCCCGTCGCCACAAATCCCCAAGATTATCGTAATAACGTGACAGGAAATGCCCGGATTGCCCCGTCGACGTGATGAAGACCGAACTGTCGGGATCAGCGAAATCATACACACCGCGATAGGCCGCCGCGTGGACATTCATGAACGGATCATCGCCGACGCCACTGGTCGCGCCGCGCATCAGCGTGCTGTCCCCGCCGGATGTGGACTGGCGAATATTGACGAACCAACGCAACACGGGCGCATCGCCAAGCACCGGATGGTCGTGCGTGGCTTCATGGGCATCACCCCAGCGCAGGGTTTGCAGGTCTGCCCCGTAGGTTTGCGCCACCCAGACCAGCGCGTCGTCTAACGCCAGACGCGCGATGTCTGAACATGTCTCCAGTGGTGCCGATTGTAGCACATCGCACCACACCGCAGCACCATTCGTGTTGCGGTAAACCCGTTCAATGAACAGCGGTTCAACATGGGTATACTCGCGCGACAGTGGTCCCAATTCATCGCGGATCAGACGGTCCTGCAGGGCACGCATCCACGCGGCATAGATCAGGGGTTCGGGCAGGTGTTCGTTCATCTCCCCGTTCCATTCCGCCAGCAGCGCCAGCGCATCTTGGCGCAGCTTTCCCGGCGTTCCTTCTGGTGTTGCTTCGCCGGTGAACCACAAATTGGCGCCGATCAGCGGCAGGATCGACCGCGCTGTGTGACTAACGGTATCGCTTTGCGCTTCGATAAAACTGTCGCGGGTGTGGACTTCGCGCGCTTGCATCAACAACCGCCAGCGGTTCACACGCTGACTATCGCCCCACGAGAAACTGACGTGGGCGGGAAACGGCGCGTTGATGATTTTGTTATTGGTATTACCAACGATACCGCCGATTGGGTCGATCCATTCTGGGTTGGTGTCAAACGGACGGCGACCATCCCAGCGGTTCTGTGGTAGATATCCGAAGTGCGGCAACCGCCCCTGTGTGACGTGATCCACGCTGCGGTTTGGGACATGGCCAATCAGCTTCAACCCGACCGAATTGCGATCCGCCAGCGTCAGCATTTGTGACGGTGCGACATAATCTTCAGCCGCCGCGATGCCAGCTTCGACGCTCCGCGCACGCATCAGGTTCATGGCTGCTTGCATGGTCGTGTCCTGCCCGGACAGCGCCGTCCACGCCAGCACAGTCACATGCCCTGGCGGGCGGATTGTCGCGAGGTCGTATTGATCTGGTGGCAGGACTGGCCCGTTCACCGTCCATTGCAATTGCAGCGTGATCGACGGTTCATCCCTGATGCGCACAATGCTTTGGCGGGTTTCAAAGTTGGCCCAGCCATTTGGGACGCGATATTGGTTGGCGTCGGACGGGTTCACTTCTTCGATGTAAACGTCTTGGTCGTCTAGATTGCTCGATGTGATGCCCCAGCCAAGATCGGCAGACCGACCGACCATAATAACTGGAACTCCGGGGATAGTGCCGCCAATTACACCGCCAGACTCCAGTTCCAGCCGCGCCAGATACCAGATCGATGGGGCTGTCAGGCCAAGGTGCGGATCATTGGCCAACAGCGTCGATCCTGTGGCAGACCGGGTGATTCCTGCGGCCCAGGCGTTCGACGCCCCCGCAAGATTGCGCGGCACGACGGGGGACAGCGGATCAAACGCCATGCGGCTGTTGGGTGTAAAGGCCGGTACATCGGGCATCAGGGACGCATAACTGGGCAGGGCAGCCGACCCGCCACCCGGCGATTGCGGCAGGATATCGTTCAGCCGTGCGTCACTATTAAGGATCAGCGACGTCCGGGCGCGCAGAACTTCTGCTTCGAGATGGTTGCTCAGTTGCAGGGCCATCAGTTTGATAATCGATACAGAATCTGCGGGCTGCCACGGGGCGATGGCATGATTGAACAGCCACATTTCTGGCGCCCCGCGTCCGCGCGCACCATCGTTAACTTGGCCAATCCACGCATTGACGCCGTCTGAATAGGCTTCCAAAGCGGTTTGGGTTTGAACGTCAAGCGCTTGCACCGACGTTTGGGACAGGGGGTAAAGATCAAGGCGTCGGATCAGGCTGTCGATGGGCAGCGTGCGCACGCCAAACAGTTCTGATAGACGCCCCTGTGCCGTGCGCCGCAGCATCGTCATCTGCCACAGGCGGTCTTGTGCGTGGGCCAAGCCAAGGGCAAAAAACACGTCTTCGTCTGTTGCGCCAAAAATATGCGGCACATTGGCATTGTCGCGCACGATTTCAACGGGGGCAGATATGCCTGCCACATATAAAGTGCCTTCATAATCGGGCAACGAACGTGACGCAAAATAATATGCCAGCGCAAACACAGCCACGCCAAAAAAGATCAGTGCAGATGCGAGCCGGACAAGCCAGCGAAAGACAAGTACCATAGAGGTTCCTTCGACGTCGGCCCGCCGACAGGTTGACGTGGCGCGGGGGTCCGTTACCTATCTCGCAACATAAATGATGATGCAAGCGGGAGAGACGTGATGGCAAAAGTGGCATTTTTGGGCTTGGGGGTTATGGGCTACCCCATGGCAGGGCATTTGGCGAAAGCTGGACACAATGTGACAGTGTACAATCGCACAGCTGCAAAGGCGGATGCTTGGGTTTTGCAACATGGCGGCGCGGCTGCTGCAACACCTGCTGAAGCGGCCAAGGGCGCGGATTTTGCGATGTCCTGCGTGGGCAATGATGACGATCTGCGGGCTGTTTGCGTCGGCGAAGATGGCGCATTCGCGACGATGTCGGAGGGGGCTGTGTTTGTGGATCACACGACCGTATCCGCCAAAGTCACACGCGAGCTTTCTGCAGCAGCGACAGACGCAAGGTTTTCGTTTGTCGACGCGCCGATTTCGGGCGGCCAGGCGGGGGCCGAAAACGGTGTGTTGTCGGTCATGTGTGGCGGCGACGCAGACGTCTACAAGCGCGCCGAGCTAATCATTGACGCCTATGCCCGCGTCTGCCGCCGTATCGGGGACAGCGGTGCGGGACAGATGACCAAAATGTGCAACCAGATTGCTATTGCAGGGCTGGTTCAGGGCCTGTCAGAGGCATTGCATTTCGCAGAAAAAGCCGGCCTCGACGGGCGCGCTGTCGTCGAAGTCATCAGCCAAGGCGCTGCCGGATCGTGGCAAATGCAAAACCGTTTTGAGACGATGATTGACGGTGAATTCGAACATGGCTTTGCAGTGGATTGGATGCGCAAGGATCTTGGCATATGTCTTGATACAGCGAACGAAACGGGCGCGGCATTGCCGGTCACCGCGCTTGTGGATCAGTTCTACAAGGACGTCCAGAATATGGGCGGAAACCGTTGGGATACATCGAGTTTGATAAAGCGGTTGCGCAGTCAATGAAGTAGGCGAGCATTGCTGCCCACAACCGCCTCGTTCGCTGGCAACTTTGAAGCTCCTGTAATGGTGGCACATGTTGTGCCCATGGCCACTCAAATGACGCCAAGCACTGACTGGACTGGTTTCTACGTCGGTGGTCAGTACGTCCGATGTGATGCTGGCGACAGCATCACATCGGACGATGCTGGTGGCTTTGGTCTCCACGCCGGTTGCCTGCGCGATCTTTGGTCATTCGTTGTCGGCGGCGAATTCGACTATGATGTTCCTACGATTGACATCGGCGCGGGCGTCGATGCTGACTTTGCCCACTTGAAGGCGATTGCCGATCATGACCTCGGCGCTTTCATGCCTTATATTAAGGCTGGATTCGCGGCATTTGACCTCGATTCTGGGTTTAGCGACACGGTCGATTTTTACGGCTTGGGCGCAAGATACGCAATCAACGACAATGATCGTATCGGTGGTGGGTATCTTGCACACGACACAGACGAGCTTGATCGTGCGGCCCACTTGAGACCGACCCATTCAACCTGCGAATATCCTATAGTTTTTACAGGCTTCTGACACAAATGGCAGGGAAGGGCGGCGGTAGGACCGCCCTTTTTGTTTGCCGTCTACGGGGTTTCGCTGGGGCTTCATTAGCCGCCGTGACTTGCGCGTCACTCTGTGCACATACCCCGTAAGGTGATGTTCTGCGGCTGAAGCGTTAGTCGCGCGGCACCACTTGCTTGCACGATCATCAACGCACTGCCCAGCTCGCCTGCGTCTTCGTGGAACCCAACTATGCCGCCGTCCATCATAATGGCTTGCGCGGTGAAACGACGATCCCCGATGGCGACGTCGCTGACCTGCCGTCGCGGCGGGTCATTTGGGTCTTGTGCATCAACGAACTGGCTGGTGTTGATGCTAAAGTGCACGGATGTTTCTGCGCAATCTGACAGGCAGTTCACGTCGGTGAGCAGACATAAAAGATCAGCCGCCGCAGGTGCGGCCATGAAGCAGAGTGACGCCCACAGCATTGACACGAGGCGTTTCATGGTGTGACGAGACGTTCACACGATCCGGACGCGTAATATTCAATCAAGGAACTGCTTTCCCCGGAGGTCGCGGTGAGGTCAATGCCACGATCCTCGAAGACTGTAAGGGTGCCGCTGACGTCGCCGCCAGTGCTTTCGAAAACAAGGCCGTCAGGGATTTCAGTGAGCGTCGCGCGGGGGCTAAAACCGCGCAGTTCAAGACGTGGCAAGCCATCTGCGTGGCGCAGATAGACGACAAAGGACAGCGGTTCGCGGGAACAAATGTCGCCTTCGCAATAATTGTTGGTGGTGCAAACGTAGTGCGGGTAGCTGTCATCACCCACCAAATCAGGCGCATCTGAGCGGCCTGATGATATTGCGATAAGCGCCAAAATAACGATCACGATGATCATAATAATGGATAGCATTGCGGAACGGTTCATCTATTAGCCTTTAAGACAGAATGGCGTCGCCCACCGCAATCGCAGTTTTTCGATCAAACCGACAAGCGCGCTGCATGGGCGCCACGTTCACGGTAGGGGGTTGTGTCGTAATGCGCACGATAACATTTTGAAAAGTGCGACGGCGATGCGAAACCGCACGCCAGTGCAACATTAATCACCGACATATCCGTCTGCATCAACAGGTTGCGCGCCTTCTGCAGGCGCAATTCCATGTAGTAACGTTTCGGGGAGCGGTTCAGGTAGCGACGAAACAGCCGTTCCAACTGCCGCGTCGACATGCCGACGTCTTTGGCGAGGATGGATGGGCTGATCGGTTCTTCGATGTTTAGTTCCATCGCTTGGATGACGCGGGACAGCTTGGGGTGGCGCACTCCAATCCGTGTTGGAATAGACAACCTTTGGGTGTCTTGGTCGGTACGGATCGAGGAATATATCTGCTGATCGGCTACAGCATTGGCCAATTCATCGCCTTGTTGATCAGCGATGATCTGCAAAAACAAATCAATCGACGAGGTGCCGCCAGCGGTGGTCCAGCGATTGCCGTCTTTGACGAAGACCGACTTTGTCAGTTCAACTTCGAGGAATTCTTCCGCAAAGCTATCGTGGTTTTCCCAGTGGATCGTGGCGCGTTTGCCGTCCAGCAGCCCCGCCTTGGCAAGGGAGAACGCCGCGGTGCAAAGCCCCCCCATAATGATCCCGCGTCGCGCCTCGCGGCGCAGCCAGTTCAGGATGCGTTTGGTTGTGGCCGCCTGCACATCGCGCCCCCCACACAGCATCACCGTGTCGTCACGGTGCAATTCATCAAGATCGCCGTCGAGCGTGAACGTCGTACCAGTTGAACAGTTTATCGTTCCGCCGCCTTCGCCAATGATGCGCCAAGAATACAGGTCTTCACCCGACATCTGGTTGGCCAGGCGCAAACAATCAATCGCGGCAGCGAACGACAGCAGCGTAAAATCGTTCAAAAGCACAAAAATAAACCGGTGCGGTGCGGCCCGGGATTTTTCGATGTTGCTGGTATGGTGGCGTTGCATGGCGGCTGCATCCGTAAATTTGATACCAAGCCTCATCACTTTTCTGGGCAACGAGCAAGACAATTAAACGTCGTTTACGACAAAAGCAGACGCATTTTGCCATTGGACCTTATCCGCAGGATTGTTATATGCCATTCTGGTATCGCTAACGCGACCCCGAAACGATCAAAAGGGGCGCAAAATTTTCGGAGCACGAACATGACGGACTGGAAAAAATCAGACTGGCGCAACAAGCCGCGGGTACAGATGCCGGAGTATACCGACGCTGCCGCCCTGAACGCTGTTGAGGCAAAGCTGAGCACTTATCCGCCACTGGTTTTTGCTGGCGAAGCGCGGCGTCTGCGCTCCCATCTGGCGGACGTCAGCCGCGGCGATGCGTTTCTCTTGCAGGGCGGGGATTGCGCCGAAAGCTTTGCGGCGTTCAATGCCGACGGTATTCGCGACACATTCAAAGTGATGTTGCAGATGGCGGTCGTTTTGACATTCGGTGCCAAGGTGCCCGTGATCAAGGTTGGCCGGATGGCGGGGCAGTTTGCAAAGCCGCGTTCAGCGCCGACAGAAGTTGTGGGCGGCGTTGAACTGCCAAGCTACCGCGGTGACATCATCAACGATTTGGAATTCACGCCAGAATCACGCATGCCGAACCCTGACAAGATGCTGCAAGCCTACACACAGGCCGCAGGTACGTTGAACCTTTTGCGCGCCTTTTCGACGGGTGGCTACGCCGACATTCACAAGGTCCACGCGTGGACCTTGGGCTTTACCGCTGGAAACGAGGCGGAAAAGTACCGTGCAATGGCCGAACAGATCAGCGACACGCTTGATTTCATGAGGGCCGCTGGCATGGGCGAAGAAGCCGCACATGCGCTTGAAACAGTAGAATTCTACACCTCCCACGAGGCGCTTTTGCTGGAATATGAAGAGGCCCTTACACGGGTGGATTCGACATCTGGAAAATGGCTTGCAGGGTCCGGCCACATGGTGTGGATCGGGGATCGCACCCGTCAGCCTGACGGTGCACATGTTGAATACTGCGCTGGCGTGCAGAACCCGATCGGGTTGAAGTGCGGCCCGACAATGACGTCCGGCCATCTTAAGGCGCTGATGGCAAAGTTGAATCCGGATAACGAAGCGGGCCGTTTGTCACTGATCGCGCGCTTTGGTGCGGGGTCGGTTGGCGAACACCTGCCGCGTCTGATCAAAGCGGTTGAAGAAGAAGGTGCCAAAGTAACGTGGGTTTGTGATCCGATGCACGGCAACACGATCAAATCATCGACGGGCTATAAGACCCGTCCGTTTGAATCGGTGCTCCGCGAAGTGCGCGAATTCTTCGGGGTGCACAATGCAGAAGGCACAATCCCAGGCGGCGTGCATTTTGAAATGACCGGTGCAGATGTGACGGAATGCACTGGCGGTGTGCGCGCAGTGACGGATGAAGACCTGTCAGATCGCTATCACACGGCCTGTGATCCACGCCTGAACGCATCGCAATCGCTTGAGCTGGCGTTCTTGGTTGGTGAGGAATTGTCTGCGCGGCGGGCGTCGGCGCAGTCCGCGCAATCCGCCTAAGACAGACAGGACAAACTGCCAGAATAAGGTTACGGCCTTACGAGTTTGAAACAACGAGGCGGAGGGTAGGTTTGCTCTCCGCCTCGTTGTTGTCAATCACACGCAAGCGATGGCGCAGCGAGGTGGTCTTGCCACCACCAACCGCGTAAAGACCAGCGATCGGTTCCTCGACCTGTTCAACGCGGGGGGCTGGTGTGTTGTAGATCCTGAAGCGACGTCCGCCAATTCCACGACGTCCGCTCATCACCAGAACACCCAATACGCGACTGACACGGCCGTGATCGTCCCGCAGCGGCAGCAGCAGAATCTTGCCGTCCAACTGCGGTTGGCCAACAGCACGCGGCGCTTGGAGTGGCAGTTCAACGATGCTTGGGCCGTTGAAGGCCGCTTCGATATAATAGACCATTGCAGCGCGGGCATCGGGCAGTAACACGGCCGTTAGCGGCAGGCCGCGAGGTTCGACACCGACCAATTTGGCGATGTTGCGGCCGGCGACACGGATACGGGCCACACCTGGTGCTACACGTTCCAGAATAAAGCTGTCTTCGAGCAGGGCCCCCATCGCAACTGGATCAACGTCCTTGCGCAGTGGAACGCCGCCTGTGTGGGGGAGGGATGACCAGTATTGCTCCAATTCGTTCAGGGCTGTCGGGTTGGTCATCATCACGTCCTCCGCTTGGGAGATATCATGCGAGCGCAGTTTGTAGGGGTCAAATGTCAGGCTCATGGATATCGTCCTCGGTTGCTTATTACTCTTCAATCGGGTGGTCTCGTTCGCAATACCCTTGTTACACAATTACGTTCTGAATTCTCTAAACAAAGTCCTAATAGGTTAACGGCTTAACAGTTTGGTGGACATATTTGGCCCCCGATGACGTGGTCTGCGCCCTTGCTTTGGATCGGGGTTTGGCTTGAGCTGCAACGCATATTGAACCGCCCCTTGTTTGCCGAAGACTCCAACAGCTGAGTAGGATGGAGCATTATGAACAAATCAACGAACAGATATTTACCAGACGTGCGCGAACGAGCCGTATGTATGGTTCTAGGTGGCGCAGGGGCAACGCGAAAGCCGCTGGTCCCTTGCCCGGCAGTCGATATGCAATATCGATGAGAGGGGGCAATCGCGTCGATTTTGTCAAAGAAGGCGAGTTGACAAAACACTCTCCGTTCCGCTCCTTCAATACATCCTACGAAATCACCCGCCTTGTCGAACCCCTGCTGAGGTCTTCCGCGCAAAATTGATTGAAGGAGAGACATCATCGAGATAAACTAATCCCACAGAAATTGTGCTTCAGTGTGAGTTCACAATCTTATGGTGCTGCGAGGCTTTGTTGCACAAATAGTCTCGTATCAGGGATTCATGTTGTAAATCCAGCATGGTAGCTGGCGTCATGAGTAAACCTATCGCCCCGATTTACCGCACGAGGAACTGGCCTGAGTATAACAAGGCCCTGAAGCGACGCGGGTCACTGACCATTTGGTTTAACCCAGAGGTCACTTGGAAAGCTGCGCCTACCGTTGCCCGGCAGTGGTTTGTTTGCAAACCATGAGAGGGGGGCAAACGGGGCCGCCAGCCACGCTATAGCGATGCGGCGATCCAAGCCTGTCTCACGTTGAAAGTGCTGTTCGGAATGCCTTTGAGGCAGGCGACGGGCTTTGTGGAAAGCCTGTTGAAATTGATCGACCTTGACTGGGAGGTCCCAGACTTCAGCACGTTATGTCGGCGTCAGAAAAGGCTATCGGTTACCATCCCGTATCAGGGCTCAAAGGGCCCGCTAAACCTCCTTATCGACAGTACCGGCATCAAAGTTGAGGGCGAAGGTGAGTGGAACGCTCGCAAGCATGGCGGGCCGAAACGTCGGGTGTGGCGCAAGATACATATAGGGATTGATGAAGAAACGTTGGAGATACGCGCGGTCGAAGTGACGAGTAGCAGCATTGGAGACCCACCCATGTTGCCCAACCTTCTCGGTCAGATCACACCAGATCAGAAGATTGGCAGTGTCACAGCAGATGGGGCATATGACACCCGCAAATGCCATGATGCGATTGCGGCCCGCAATGCCCGTGCTGTCATCCCGCCACGCAAGAATGCCAAGCTATGGAAGCCGGATACGCTGGGGGCCAGAGCCCGAAACGAAGCGGTACAGTCCTCAAAGGATCTCGGCCGCGCTCAATGGCGTCGCTTGAGCGGATACCACCGCAGGAGTCGTGTTGAGACAAAGATGCATTGTTTGAAACTACTCGGGCAGCGCCTGGCCGCACGAGACTTTGACCGGCAAGTTGCGGAAGTCCAAATCCGTGCCGCGATACTCAACGGCTTCACCGCCCTTGGCATCCCAAACACCGTTACTGTAGGCTGAATCCGTCAGGGGTCAGGGGAAGCACGCCATAAGGGCGATTTGTGCAACAAAGCCGTGCTGCGATGAAGGTTATCAGCAATACCGATCACCAAGAAATGGGTCGTTGGCTGAACAACCGGGCTGAAAATTCTCACCTGCCTTTTTGACAAAGAGAACGGGCCATGCGAAGTCTGCAAAAGTTCGTCGCGGTCTACGCATCAGTTCACAATCATTTCAATCTGGAGCGCGCCCACTACAGCAGAGACAATTTCAAGCTGAACCGGACCGCTGCTCTTGCTGAGTGGCGCGGTCTTTGTTCCGCGTAAGTTCCGGTATTTCGCGGCCTTGTTGCACAAATCGTCCTGTGAGCGAACTAGCCGTTAACCCTGACTGATTTACTCTACAGTAACGGTGCGCGGGATGCCCAAGGCGATGAGGCCATTGAGGATGGCAGCGCGGATCTGTACCTGCGCGACCTGTCGGTCGAAGTCGCGTGCTGCAAGACTCTGCCCGAGTCGTTTTGTACAGTTCATCTTTGTCTCGACGCGGCTTCGGCGGTGGTATCTTGTTAGGTTTTGCCACAGGGCTCTGCCCAAGTAGTGCGAGGAACGTATCGCTTCGTTTCGCGCGACCGCTCCCGGCGTCTCCGGTTGCCAAGGCTTTGCATTCTTGCGCGGCGCGATGACAGCATGGGCATTACGCGCAGCGATAGCCTCGTGGCATTTGCGCGTATCATACGCCCCGTCCGCGGTGACACTACCGATCTCTTGATCTGGCGCGATCTGCCCCAGTAAGTCAGGCAGCATAGGTGCGTCCACTGCCCAGCAGGCGATTGCAAAGCAATCTGCCGAGAGGGGCCGATATTGCTTCCAGTCACTTCGATCGCCCGTATCTCCAGCGTTTCCTCGTCAATCCCCCTCTCAGAGAATGTCCCATTCGCCTGCCGGGCAATGAATGTGTATCTTACACCAGATGCGGCGTTTGGGGCCGCCCTTTGCCCGGCAACACATGCTTGCATGTGTGAGAGGAGTGCTTGCGCGGGCGTTCCACTCGCCTTCGCCCTCCATTGCCCGGCAGGTGCATCCGCAGGATGCTGCTGAGAGGGGGCTTTGATGCCAGTGCGGTCCACGAGAAGGTGTAGGGGGCCTTTTGAGCCCTGATACGGGATGGCAACCGACAGCGTTTTTTGACGCCGACACAACGTGCTGAAGTCCGGAACCTCCCAGTCAAGGCCGACCAACTTTAACAGGCTCTCCACAAAGCCAGTCGTCTGCCGCAAGGGCATTCCAAAAAGCACTTTCAACGTAAGGCAAGCCTGGATCGCAGCATCGCTATAACGCGGCTGGCGGCCTGGCTCCCCCCCGTCTCATCGTTTGCATACTATCGACTGCCGGGCAGTGGTCGGTGTGGCTCTCCACGTAACCTCGGGATTAAACCAAATGGTCAGAGACCCGCGCCGCTTCAGCGCCCTATTATACTCGGGCCAGTTCTTCGTGCGGTAAATCGGAGGAATAAATGTGCTCATATACACCAGCTACCACGCTGGATTCGCGACATGAATCACTTCAGCAAGCTATTTGTTCAACAACGCCCATTCATGGTATGTAAGCATGGGGCGCTTGTTATGATCAAAATGCGCAGAAATTCTTTCCAACTCTATAAATGGGTGCCTAAGCGCTGCGCCTCTGTTGAAAGCCGGACATTTGTTCGGCTGTCTCTGGATATTGTTTCAAGATCACCAGCACGAAACAAGGCCATCGGTGCTTGGGCGGAAATGGGAGAGATGTCGAAAGCTAGGTTATCCAAGGTACCTTTCAGGCGCGTAAGGTGACATATCAATGTTTGGCATATTGCCGTCGATCATCTGTGCAATGAGGCGTCCAGTCTTTGGACCGGCAGTTAAACCAACGTGCTGATGGCCAAACCCAGTGTAAATCCCAGTGTCCCCCAGCTCGCCGATCAACGGAAGGCTATCCGGTGTAGATGGGCGGAACCCCATCCATTCTTGGGTTCCTGTATAGGTTAGGTTCGGAAAAACTTCTTTCGCATGCCGCATTAAAAACTTGATCGGAGCCTTGCTGGGGCCTGCGTGATGGTCACCAAGCTCAACAGTACCAGCGCACCGCAACCCCATATCCATAGGGTTTACAGCAAATTTTCCAGAGGTGATCATCATCGGGTTGCGCGGCATTTCTGACGGGTTCTCGAATATCACATGATAGCCACGCTCAGCTTCCAAGGGCACTTTTAATCCAAGCTTTTTCATCAAGTCTTTTGACCAGATACCGGCCGTTATCACCGCGTGGCTACACTCGAATGACCCTTTATCCGTATCGATATGCGAAATACGCCCGCCTGTTTTGTGCATGTCGTGGACTTCTGCCTGAACAAACTTACCGCCACTTTTAGTGAAGTAGTTCGTTAACTCAGCAATGTACTGGCCCGGATTCACGATATGGCCTTGCCCTTCAAGAACGGCCAGACACTGAATTGCTGACCCCAAAATGGGTTCACATTCTTGTACCGCGCCGCCGGTCACAATTGAGGGTTCAAAACCAGCGTGTTTCTTTAATTCCCATGTGTAGGCATCAGCGTCAAAGTGCGCTTTTGACTTATAAGCATAGCTGAACTTGCTGTCAGACACCCAACGCTCTAAATCGGTTCCGCGCACCAGAGATTTGTGTTGATCAACTGCGTCGCACACCATCGGTATCTGGTTTGACGCGATGCGCCGGGTAGCGGCATCGGTCGCGTGCGACAAGTATTTCGCAAGCCATGGCAGGAGCCGCGCAAAGTAGGACCACTTCATAAACAGGGGGCTATTTGGGTCCAGTAGATACTTAGGAGCCTCGCGCCAAAGGGTAGGGGATGTCACCGGAGCAACAGCCCATTGCGCCAATAGGCCTGCGTTTCCGTAAGACGCCCCCATACCAGGCGTCCCCTTATCCATGAGAATAACCGAATGACCCAATCTTTGCAGCCAAATCGCGGTGGACACGCCACACATTCCTGCGCCGATAACGATGGTGGGTTTTTCTGTCATATGCTTCCAATCTCAAAAAATAGATGGCGTTTTATTCTGTTGCCCGGACAGTTTTTTAGAAAGGCCCGAATTAGAAATGCCCGACGCAGAAATGCCATCAAACAAATTCAGGCTCAAATTTTCCAATTCGCAACCTTGGCTTGAGGTCCTCATCAGGTCTATTATGAAGAAGGTATAGCAATCTGGCGATGCTTGTCACGTTGGTAACGACTGCAATGTCCGATGGGGCAGGTTCTGGAATTTGGTGGTAAGTTGAGACGAGTTCGCATTCGTCAGACAGCATCGAAAGCACCCTTTTTGGGCGCGTAAATTCAGGTAGGCGCCTGCATTGGTGTGATTGAAGCTATGTAAACTTCCGGAATAGCTTTGTTTGATCAAACATGACTTCTAATGTCTCCAGCCGTTCTTTGGTCTCGTCCCAATTCAGATTTTGAACGGATGAAATCATCGTTTCGATCAAAAGCATCGTGGTTGCCGCGGAATCCCATGCTGACGGAACGACGATCCGACAACTTAAACTGATGTCAGCCAGATGATGCACCGGAGAGCGCCACTGATCGGTAAACAAGATAATCTTGGCACCACGGGCATGGGCCATTTCAGCCAGTTTTAGGGTGTTATTTTCGTAGCGGCGCACATCAAAGATGACAAAGACGTCACCTTCTTTCGCATTCAAAAGGTAGTGCGGCCAGGTGTTTGATGTCGATTGAACGTGCGTCAAATTAGGTCGAATAACCTGCATGTGCAGGTAAAAATATTCGGCCAAGGTATGCGTAATCCGTCCACCAATAATGAAAAGATGGCGCGATTGATCCGCGACCAGCTCACTGGCTGCATCGAATTCGGCAGGGTTAATCTGGCTTAGGGTTAGGCGGATATTGTCGATCACCGCATCCGTAAACCTGTTTAAAAGATGCTCGGATGGGGCAGCCTCAGCCCACATGTCATGCTTGGCGATCGGGTTTTTCACCTTGGCACGCAGTTCCTCGCGCAACTCAGATTGAAAGTCTGGATAGCCTTTATAACCAAGCTTTTGCACCATTCGCGCGACCGTCGGGACGGACACGTTTGCGTCCTGGGCAAGCGCCGTTAACGGACCAAGACCGGACGCGGGATAGTTCTCAAGTATTGACAGGGCCAGTTGGCGTTCAGCGCGCGTTAGATCGTCCAGCTTTTGCTGGATTCGATCAGATATCGTATGCGTCGGTTCGGTCATCTACGCCTCCATTTTGTTCAATTTATACCAAGACGCAGGCGGCTGTGAAATTATTTTCATAATTTAATTGACTCTTGTCAGGCAGAGCGAGCACGTTGTGATCAGGGAACCTAGAGGAATCACATGCAACCTGCCATACCACATGACCCAGTTTTGGTCCTCAATCCTGAGGGTCGATCAAGGGTGGTTGTGGTATGCGAACATGCGAGCAGGTTTATTCCTCCAGTATTCGATAGACTTGGATTGGATGACGCCGCGCTGAAAAGCCATATCGCTTGGGACCCGGGTGCGGTGGACGTGGCGCATGGTTTGGCGAAATGCCTAAACGCAAAATTGATCACATCCAACGTGTCGCGGCTGGTCTTTGACTGCAACCGCCCCCCTTACGCGCATGATGCAATTCCCGTGCGAAGCGAAAAGATAAATGTTCCAGGAAATGTTAACCTGACGGCAGCGCAGCGCGACAATCGAACCATCAGTTATTATGATCCGTTTCGCACCTGCCTAGCCGCTGTCATTGCGGCCACGCCGGATCCGATCATCATCACCGTGCATAGTTTTACACCAATCTATCATGGAACGCCGCGCACTGTCGAAATAGGTATTTTGCACGATTCTGATGATCGTCTTGCCAACGCGATGAAGCAAATTGGCACGTCATACACGAATTTGAAAGTTGCGATAAACGACCCATATGGCCCAGAAGATGGCGTGACCCACACCCTAAAAGAGCACGCGATAAAGTCGGGCCACTTGAATGTAATGCTGGAAATTCGCAATGACCTGATCGCCGACGCGAACCACCAAGACGCCATGGCAGAGTGCCTTGCCAAATGGCTGTCCGCCGCCCTTGCAATTTTGGACGTAACGGAGGGCGTAAAGTGCTAGCCCTAATGCAGAGTTTTATCCGCGTTGTCGACTATGTGAACTACCGCGTCGGGCGCATCATCATGCATGGTATTTTCGTTCTGATGGGAATTTTGCTGTGGTCATCAATCAGCAAAACATTTTTTCTACCGACCCTTTGGACACTGGAAATGGCGCAGTTTGTCATGGTCGCCTATTACATCCTTGGCGGCCCTTATTCGATCCAGTTGGGATCAAACGTGAGAATGGATTTACTTTACGGCGAATGGTCAATCCGCAAGAAAGCATGGTTCGATCTGTTTACCGTGCTGTTCCTCATCTTTTACCTCTGTGTCCTGCTGTATGGGGCCGTCAGTTCAACTGCTTATTCACTGGGCTATTGGGGCACAGAACCGTTCTCGTTCTTTGGTGGACTGGTTATAGGCACGGAAGAAATCGGTCACATGGAACGCTCGCCAACTGCATGGCGTCCCTATCTGTGGCCCATCAAATCAATCATGATCTTGGGAATGTTTCTGATGCTTTTGCAATGCCTGTCGGAACTGTTCAAAGATGTCTTGCGGCTCAAAGGTGAACCCATCTGATGTCATATGAGCTGATCGCCACATTAATGTTCTCGTCGATGATGCTGATGCTGCTGACTGGCCAGCGTGTGTTTGGCGCTATTGGCTTTATTGCCGTCGTCGCAGCGTTGCTTCTTTGGGGTGACAAAGGTGGCTTTGACATCGGGTTTTCTGCGGCAATGAAGCTGATGAAATGGTACCCGCTTTTGACGCTACCGATGTTTATTTTCATGGGTTATGTGCTTTCGGAAAGTAAGATTGCCGACGATCTATACAAGATGTTTCACGTCTGGATGGGCGGCCTGCGTGGCGGGCTTGCGATTGGCACAATTGGCCTGATGGTGCTAATTTCCGCGATGAACGGGTTGAGCGTGGCAGGCATGGCAATCGGTTCCACAATTGCCCTGCCTGAGCTTTTGAAACGTGGCTATGACAAACGAATGGTCACCGGCGTTATTCAGGCGGGGTCAAGTCTCGGCATCCTTGTACCACCGTCCGTGGTGCTGGTCCTGTATGCGATGATTGCGCGCCAACCTGTCGGACAGCTGTGGCTTGCAGGGGTCGTTCCGGGCCTGATGATGGCCGCGCTGTTTATCATGTATATCGTTGTGCGCTGTCGGATTAATCCGGTGCTTGGACCGGTTTTACCTGCCAGCGAGCGTAACATTTCACGCGCCGAAAAACTGCGCCTGCTGCGTGCGGGCCTCCTGCCTATCGTCATCTTTGCGGTGATGATGGTGCCGTTCGTGCGCGGCTGGACGTCGCTCGTCGAAAGTTCGGCCATCGGGGCCATCGCGGCGTTTGTTGCGGCGGTCCTGAAGGGCCGCATGACGCGCGAGGTTTTTGAAAATTCAGTGCGCAACACGCTGGGCATCACATGTATGTTCATGTGGATCATCCTTGCGGCCCTCGCGTTCGGTGCGGTCTTTGACGGGCTGGGTGCCGTCAAAGCGATTGAGTTTGTATTTACGGACCGCTTGAACCTAAGTCCTTGGACCATCCTGATCCTGATGCAGCTTAGCTTTATCCTGATGGGCACGTTCCTTGACGATACTGCGATGCTGGTGATCGTCGCGCCGCTTTACGTGCCGCTTGTTGGTGAACTCGGCTTTGATCTGATCTGGTACGGCATCCTTTATACAATCACGACACAGATCGCTTATATGACGCCACCCTTCGGTTATAATCTGTTCCTCATGCGCGCGATGGCCCCGCCTGAGATCACCCTACGCGATATCTATTCATCGATCACACCTTTCGTGCTGATCATGGTGCTGGCGCTTGCGCTGGTCATGATCTTCCCCGGCATCGCCACGTGGCTCCCGAATTACGTGTATAATTAACCCTATAAGAACCGCCTCAAGCGGTCGAAATTCAACCAAGGAGAAAAGATATGACTTCTAGACGTAAATTTATCCAAGGCGCGGCGGTTGTTCCGGCGGCGGCACTGGCCACACCGGCATTGGCGCAAAACACCATTCGTTGGCGTATGCAGACCTACGCAGGTGGTGCATTGGCAGCCGAAGTAATCGTGCCTGCCATCGAAATGTTCAACAAGATCGCGGGCGACCGCATGCAGATCGAATTGTTCTTTGCAGACCAATTGGTCCCGACGGGCGAATTGTTTCAGGCCTTACAGCGCGGCACGATCGACGCCGTTCAATCGGACGATGATTCAATGGCGTCCCCGACCGAAGTCACCGTTTTTGGCGGCTACTTCCCGTTCGGGTCACGCTATTCCCTCGATGTGCCAGTGCTGTTCAACCAATATGGTCTGAACGAAATCTGGGACGAGGAATACTCGAAGGTTGGTGTGAAACACATTTCTGCGGGCGCATGGGATCCGTGCCATTTCTCGACCAAGGACCCGATCCGCAGTCTTGCGGACCTTGAGGGTAAGCGCATTTTCACGTTCCCTACAGCGGGCCGTTTTTTGACAAAGTTCGGCGTCGTGCCGGTCAACCTGCCGTGGGAAGACATCGAAGTGGCGATGCAAACCGGTGAGTTGGATGGCATCGCGTGGTCCGGAATCACCGAAGCTTATACTGTCGGCTGGGCAGATGTGACCAACTACTTCCTGACCAACAACATCTCCGGTGCTTGGGCGGGATCATTCTTTGCCAATATGGATCGCTGGAACGAGCTGCCCGAAGATCTGCAAACCCTGTTCCGCGTCTGTTGTGATCAGTCACATTACTATCGTCAGTGGTGGTATTGGGGCGGTGAGGCGGACCTGCGCGTAAATGGTCCCAAGATGGAACTGACAACAATCCCGGACGAAGAATGGGCAACGGTCGAAACCGCGGCGCAGGAATTCTGGGAAGAAATCGCCGCTGAAAGCGACGTAAAACGCCGTGTCGTCGATATCTTCAAAAAATACAACTCCGACATGGTCGCGGCTGGACGTCCGTACCGTTACGGCTAAACCCTTACTGGGGGCGGCGTTGCGTCGCCCCCAAACCCTTCGCAAAGTGGATAGAATATGCCTGGAATATTGACATTTGACGACCTGAAATCCTGTGTCATCGATGGATCGATTGATACAGTTCTGGTGTGTTTTGTAGACATGCAAGGCCGCTTGATGGGTAAGCGTTTTCATGGCGTGAACTTTGTCGAAACTTCGTTTGAGGAAACCCACTGCTGCAATTACCTGCTGGCCACCGACCTCGAAATGGCGACGCCTGACGGCTTTGCGTCTACCAGTTGGGAATCGGGCTATGGCGATTACGTCATGAAGCCTGATCTTTCTACAATCCGTCCTGTTCCATGGCTGAACGGCACAGCGATGGTGCTGTGTGACGTGCTCGATAATCGCACGCATCAACCGGTCCCCCATTCGCCGCGCGCGATCCTGAAAAAACAGATCGCGCGGCTAGAAGCTCTCGGGTTTGAGGCAAAGATGGCGACCGAACTTGAATTTTTCTTGTTCGATAAAAGCCTTGATGACATTCGCAAATCTGGCTTTCGCGATATGCAGCCGATCAGCGGCTACAACGAAGACTACCACATTTTTCAGACCACCAAAGAAGAGGACGTGATGCGGCCAATCCGCAACCACCTTTTTGCAGCGGGTCTGCCGATCGAAAACTCCAAAGGCGAAGCTGAGGCGGGTCAGGCGGAACTAAACATCCGCTACGCCCCAGCGCTTGACTGTGCCGATCATCATTCAATTGCCAAACATGCCATCAAAGAAATCGCTTGGCAAAATGGCCGCGCTGCAACGTTTCTACCCAAGTGGCACAAGGACCGTGTCGGGTCATCCAGCCATGTGCACCAGTCGCTGTGGAAAAATGGCGAGGCGGCGTTCTTTGACCAATCCGCCACACACGGCATGTCCGAGGTGATGTCGTATTACATGGCGGGATTGATCAAATATTCGCCCGACTACACTTATTTCCTTGCGCCCTATGTCAACAGTTACAAGCGTTTTTCAAAAGGCACCTTTGCGCCGACCAAAACCGTCTGGTCCGTTGACAACCGCACGGCCGGGTTCCGTCTGTGTGGTGAAAAAACTAAAGGCGTGCGGGTCGAATGTCGCATTGGAGGGTCCGATTTAAATCCTTACCTCGCGCAGGCGGTCATGATCGCTGCGGGTATACAAGGCATCGAAGAAAAAATGGAACTGGCCCCTGCAACGACGGGTGACGTTTATCAAGACGCCAAAGCCGCCGATATCCCGCAGTCTCTGCGCGCAGCCACTGAAACTTTGCGCGGTTCGAAATTCCTGCGCGAAGCATTGGGTGATGATGTGGTGGACCACTACACCCGCGCCGCTGAATGGGAACAAGAAGAATTTGACCGTGCCGTGACTGATTGGGAAATCGCACGCGGCTTTGAAAGGGCCTAATTGATATGACAATCCAATGCATCTCACCCATCGACGCTTCAGTGTATGCGACGCGCGAAACGCTATCGCGGCCTGACGCCGACGCAGCCGTTGCGCGGGCGAAATCCGCGCAAATTGCGTGGGCCGCACGCCCGTTGGCGGACCGCATCGCGTTAGTGCAGGCAGGCGTCGCTGCTGTTGGTGCCATGAACGACGAAATCGTGTCCGAGCTGGCGTGGCAAATGGGTCGACCCGTCCGCTACGGCGGCGAATTCGGCGGCTTCAACGAACGCGCAACCTATATGGCCGACATCGCCGAAACGGCTTTAGCCGACATTGTGGTTGAGGATAGCAATGCGTTCCGTCGTGTGATCAAACGTGTGCCGCACGGGGTCGTTCTTGTCGTGGCGCCGTGGAACTATCCCTATATGACTGCCATCAACACGGTCGCTCCCGCCCTCATCGCGGGCAATGCGGTGTTGTTGAAACATGCGTCACAAACGCCGCTGGTGGGCGAACGAATGGTTGCGGCGTTTCAGTCCGCGGGGGTCCCTAAAGACGTGTTCCAGAATGTGTTTCTGGATCACCAAACCACTTCAGAGTTGATCGCAGATCGCGTCTTTGGCTTTGTGAACTTCACGGGGTCCGTAAGCGGCGGCAAAGCGATGGAACGCGCGGCGGCTGGTACGTTCACCGGCATCGGGCTGGAACTTGGCGGCAAAGACCCTGGCTACGTGATGGACGACGCCAATCTTGACGCCGCTGTCGACACATTGATCGACGGAGCAATGTTCAATTCCGGCCAATGCTGTTGTGGGATCGAACGGATTTATGTTCACGAGAGCCTGTTCGATGCCTTTGTCGAGAAAGCGGTGGTGATTGTGAACAGCTACAAACTGGGCAATCCGCTGCATGCTGAAACGACCCTTGGCCCGATGGCACATGCGCGCTTTGCCCAAGAGGTGCGCGCCCAAACGGCGCAGGCCATCGCTGCCGGTGCCACAGCACAGATTGATCCCGCTCATTTCCCAGAAGATGGCGGCGCCTACTTGATGCCGCAAATTCTGACAGGCGTGACGCATGACATGCGGGTCATGCGCGACGAGAGCTTTGGTCCGGTGGTTGGCATCATGTCGGTCAAGACCGATGCTGAAGCGATCCGTTTGATGAATGACAGTGACTTCGGACTCACCGCGTCGTTGTGGACCCAAGATGCAAAGCGCGCCGAAGACATTGCCGATCAGATCGAGACGGGCACTGTGTTTATGAACCGCGCCGACTATCTTGATCCAGCGCTGTGCTGGACCGGATGCAAAGATACGGGGCGCGGTGGTGGGCTTTCCGTTATCGGCTATCACAACCTGACCCGTCCAAAATCATACCACCTTAAGAAAGCCTAAATCATGACCATCACTGCCAACTGGTCCTACCCGACCTCCATACGTTTCGGCGCTGGCCGTATTTCCGAGATTGCCGATGCCTGCGCCGTCGCTGGTATCAAAAAACCGCTTTTGGTCACGGACCGTGGCCTTGCGAGCATGGACATTACCACCAGAACGCTCGACCTGCTAGAAGCCGCCGGCCTTGGCCGTGCCATGTTCAGCGATGTTGACCCAAACCCGAACGAAAAGAACGCCGTCGCTGGTGTTAAAGCCTACAATGAGGGCGGCTATGATGGTGTGATCGCCTTTGGTGGCGGGTCCGGTCTTGATTTGGGTAAACTGGTGGCGTTCCTTGCCGGTCAGACCCGCCCTTTGTGGGACTTTGAAGATATTGGAGATTGGTGGACCCGCGCGGATACAGACGCAATTGCGCCAATTATTGCGGTTCCAACAACGGCCGGGACTGGGTCCGAAGTCGGACGCGCGTCGGTCATTACAAATTCTATGACCGAAGAGAAAAAGATTATCTTTCACCCGAGATTTCTGCCCACAATCGTAATCTGCGACCCCGAATTAACGGTCGGGATGCCGACCTTCATCACCGCAGGAACTGGCCTTGATGCCTTTGCCCACTGCGTCGAAGCCTACTGTTCGCCACATTATCATCCGATGAGCCAAGGTATGGCACTTGAAGGCATGCGTTTGGTGAAAGAATTTCTACCGCGTGCCTACGCCGATGGTTCCGATATCGAGGCCCGCGCGCATATGATGTCAGCCGCTATTATGGGCGCAACGGCATTTCAAAAAGGTCTCGGCGCAATCCACGCATTGTCGCATCCCATCGGTGCGATTTATCATACACACCACGGCACGACGAACGCTGTGTGTATGCCTGCGGTTCTTCAGTTTAATAAACCTGCGATTACCGGCGTGATTGAACAGGCTGCGGACTACCTCGGAATTTCAGGCGGTTTTGACGGTTTTTGCGCCTATGTCGACGGGTTGAATGCGTCGTTTGGTATCCCCAAAAACCTTGCTGGGCTTGGCATAGAAAATCCCGATGTTGACCGGATCGTTGTCGGTGCTCTGAAGGACCCAAGCACAGGCGGAAATCCGGTAAAGATGACCGTAGACAATACGACCAAACTGTTGTTGGAAATCATCGGAGCATGAAATTTCAGTGGCAATATTTGGGGCGGAAGTACCTGATCCCAAATGTGCTGCCGTCGCGATTGTTTCACAAAACATAACTATAGACTCTTTTTAATCCGGTCGCCTTAATAGTGGCAGTCACACCTCGCACAGATGGAATCTTGATATGAAATTTAGACTAGTCTCAACGACAGCACTTGTCGTCGCTTTGGCGGCATCCTCGGTATCGGCCGAAACTTTGCGGCTCTTGACGTGGGGCGGATATGCGCCTGATGACGTCATTGCGATGTTCGAAGCCGAAACTGGACACACGGTTGAAGTAACGACGTCGAACAATGAAGAAATGATTGCAAAGCTGCGCGCCACAAACGGTGGCGGTTTTGACCTTGCGCAACCAAGCCAAGACCGGATCGCAAGTGCGCAAGAAGAGTTCGGTATCTATAAGCCGATCGACATGTCCCGTGTGGACGCTGCGCAATTCATCCCGTCGATGCTCAGTGCGACAGCGACAAACACGACATTTGATGGCGAAATTTTTGGCCTGCCCCATGTCTGGGGCACCAGCGGTCTGGTGGTTAACACTGCCGAAGCAAGCCAAGTTGTCGATTATACCGACCTATGTGATGCATCTGTTGCGGGCGACGTGTCCTACCGTCTGAAGCGCCCGACACTTATCGGATTTGCCTATGCGATGGGGCTCGACCCGTTTGCGGCCTATTCAGATCTGGATGCCTATCAAGGAATTCTTGATCAAGTTGAGGAAACGCTTGTCGCATGTAAGGCCAATGTAAAAACCTATTGGAGCGGTGGCGATGAGATCAAGAACCTGTTGCGGTCCGGTGAAGTGGTCGCAGCGATGGCATGGGATACTGGCGGTTGGCAACTGAACGCTGATAATGCAGATATCACATTTGTTGCGCCTGCATCTGGTGCACTGGGTTGGATTGACACGTTCGTTTTGCCGTCACGTGGGCGGGCCGATGATGCGGCGTATGATTGGATCAACTTTGTCATGCGCCCTGACATTGCGGCGATGATCACAAACACAGCTGGCAATTTTACGGCAGCAGTGGATGGCGACGCAGGCGTAAATGCTGACCTGAAAGCGCGCTACCAAGCGAGTTTTGATCAGGCAGCGATCGACAACATCAAATGGTATCCACCAGTGCCAGCAGGTCTGGAAGCCATGGAAGGCGCCACATTGGATCGCATCAGCGCTGCGAACTAAGCACTTATACTGAACCAATGAGAAGGGCGCGGATCGCGCCCTTCTTTATGACCGTATTGTGATTTGGAAAGGTCTGGATCAATGGCTGAAACAGCTGACCTTGAATGCCGCGATCTGACCAAAGATTTTGATGATTTCCGCGCGGTGGATCATGTCAATTTCGACGTCCCGCAAGGCTCCTTCTTTTCAATTCTTGGGCCGTCTGGCTGTGGTAAGACCACGCTGTTGCGGATGATCGCAGGGTTTCAATTTCCAACCAGTGGCGACCTTTTGATCAAGGGCAATTCCATGATTGGCGTGGGCCCCAATAAGCGCCCGGTTTCGATGGTCTTCCAACATCTTGCGCTGTTCCCGATGATGAATATTGGCCGAAATATAGGCTTCGGGCTGCGCCAGCGCGGTGTGGCCACGTCGGACATTAAAACCCGTGTTGGGCGGGTGCTTGAACGGGTTGGATTGCCCGGCATTGAAGATCGCCACATCGACCAGCTGTCCGGTGGGCAGAAACAACGTGTGGCGATTGCACGGTGCATGGTGCTGGAACCGGACGTTTTGCTTCTGGATGAACCGCTCGGCGCGCTTGATTTAAAACTGCGTGAACACATGAAGATTGAACTGAAAACCCTCCAGGCCGAATTCAACACGACCTTCGTTTACATTACCCACGACCAGTCCGAGGCTTTGGTGATGAGCGATAATATCGCCGTTATGAACGAGGGGCGGTTTGACCAAATTGGCACTGCAAAGGAACTTTATTATGAACCTGCGAATGCCTTTGTCGCAGGGTTTGTCGGCGATGCAAACCGATTTGAAGGCAAAGTAACGGCCCAGAACGGGCAGATCGTTTCGCTTATCACGGACGGCGGTGTTGAACTTCACGGACAGGTCGCAACGCAGGGTCCCGCAATAGGGCAGCGTGCGCAAATCTTTGTGCGCCCTGAGGCGATCCAGCTGTCGAAAGACCCCACACAAGATGCAGATAGTCCGAATGCAAGTGTACGTGTTGTAGACAGCGTGTTGTTTAATGGCGCCAATAGTATGGTCATTCTGCGCGACCCGCAGTCAGGCGAAACGATCCAAGTCACCTTGCCACAGACCGGCGTGTTTCTTGGGCTTACGAAGGGTGAGGCCGTTTTTACCAGTTGGAACCCCACGCAGGCACGCTGTTTTGCGGACGAGGGTCGCTAAATGGTGTCTGACAAATCAAAGCTTGGGTTCTACCTGCTGCTGATGCCACTTTTGTTGTGGCTCGTGACATTAATTATCCTGCCCCACATCGGCCTATTCTTCGTCTCGATCAGCGAGAAGGTCGGCGTGCGCGAATATGAAACGGGTTTTGGTAATTACGCTGTTTTCTTCAACGAACCGCTTTATTGGCGTACATTTGCGCGCACGGCATTTATGTCTATTTTCACAACAGTTCTGACACTTCTGCTGGGGTTTCCGATTGCTTATTACATCGCAAAGCTGACCCGCGGCCGCGCGAAGACCACATTGTTTTTGATGTGCCTGATACCATTCTGGGTGTCTGAATTGGTCCGCACCTTTGGCTGGATGATCCTGTTGCGCGAAACTGGCGTTTTGTCCAGTTTCCTGCAATATACCGGTGTCATCGACGGACCGGTTGAGTTTTTGTATAATGACGGTGCTATCATGGTCGGTCTTGTCTACACGTCGATCCTGTTCATGATCGTGCCCTTGGTGACGACCCTCGATAGCCTTGATGATAGTTTAATTGAGGCCGGATATGACTTGGGCGGTTCGGGCTGGTCCATCCTGCGCGAAATCGTAATCCCGCATGCAATGCCCGGTATTGTATCCGGCTGTATCGTGGTGTTCATGTTGTCACTGGGCAACTACCTGACGCCGATCCTACTGGGGGGTAAAGACAGCCTGTGGTTCACGGGCTTGATCTACACCCAGTTTATCACCCGATTTAACTGGGAACTCGGCTCAGCCTTTGGCTTCTTACTGTTGGGCCTGTCATCTACGATTGTATTCCTTGGGCTAAAGCTGTCGCGCCAGTCCCTGTCCGGCACAATGGGGCGATAGATGATCCCCACCGTTCCACAATCTTCCGCCCTGAAATGGACCTACCGCGCCTATGTGACGTTGTTCTTTATCTACCTCGCATTGCCGCTCACAGTCGTCTGCGCCTTTGCCTTTAACAACAGCGTTTTCCCGTCTTTGCCTTGGGAAGGCTTTACGATGAAGTGGTTTTTTGGGACCGAAGCGCCATTTATCGGTGTGTTTCACGAACGTTCAATTGTGCGCGCTATCGGGACGTCCGCTTTTGTTGCGGTCTGGGTTGCCGGACTTGCTGTTGCCGTTGGCACCTGCAACGCATTCCTGTTCGTGCGCCATGATTTTCGTGGCAAAGGGCTGCTTTATATACTTATGCTGCTGCCCCTAATCATACCTGGCGTTATCCTTGGCATCTCAATCCTTGTTTTTGCGTCCTCCGTTGCCAACACGCTGGAAGACGCGACCGGACTTTGGTTCGACGGGTTGCGCCCGGGTTTGATCCTCGTCATTTTGGGTCAGTTTTCGTTCATCACGACCTTCGCAACACTCGTGATCTCAGCGCGATTGCAAAAGTTCGACCTCAGCCTCGAAGAAGCCGCGCTGAACCTTGGGGCGACAAAATGGGGTGCTGTACGTCAAGTCACGCTGCCGTTCTTGCTGCCAGCGATCATTGGGGCCGGCGTCGTCGCCGTTTTGATGAGCTTTGAAAACTTCAACACAACTCTGATGCTCGTCGGGTCGGACGCGCCTTTGACAATCATCATGTTTGACAAACTCAAGCACGGGTCGACACCGGTTTTGAATGCTGTGTCGCTTCTTTTGATTGTTGCGTCTGCTGCGCTTGGATTGCTGTCTTTGTTGTTCCAAAAGTCCAAATAACAGATGTTGCGCCAACACACCGGTACTGTCAGATGAAACTGAATTGAAGCGGGCAGGGCGCGACGTAGCTTCGCTAAATGACAAAACGCAGCCCTTTTTGCTGCTTCAAGACGTCTGCGGAAATCATCCGCCTTGCTGTGATGACGTACGCCCGATTTCAGCGTTCACTTCGAAATGTGGCGGACCAGCTACATGGAACCCGTAGCCAATGGCTCATTTCACGTAATTGGGGTCACAGTCGCCTCTGCAGAGAAATATCATTTGATATCGGTTAGGTTTCCTGCCAATAAGCGAAAAATTATCATAGGAAGTTGGTATCAACCACATGCAGGTTAGTGTTCGCGACAACAATGTCGATCAAGCCCTTCGGGCCTTGAAAAAAAAGCTACAGCGCGAAGGCGTTTTTCGTGAGATGAAGCTCAAGCAAGCTTTTGAAAAACCGTCTGAGAAAAAGGCACGCAATAAAGCCGAAGCGATCCGCCGGGCCCGTAAATTGGCGCGTAAGAAATTAGAACGCGAAGGGTGATTTATGCTCTCCGGTTGCTTTGACGAATGTCAAAGCCTCCATGGCAAATTGAAGGTTGGGCACTTGTTGCTTGACCTGTCTGTTGCCACATAAATTCGTCTAGAAATGTGATGGGTGACGGCACGCCATTAATTGGCTTCTCGTTCACCTAAGGCATTTTGCTTGCGGACTTGTTCAGAATTTGTCTTTAAAGTGATACCACGCGAACGCAGGTAGCAGTGACGCCCGTCGTAGGGGTCCCAGCTCGAAACGACGCAACGGCTGCCGCATTAGGTCTGGATGTGATAATCGGTTACGTCCCATCGCAAGGTCAGCGATCAACGCGCCAGCGTAGGGTGCCATGGTTATACCGCTACCATGATACCCAAGTGCTGCATATGCGCCTTCCATATTTGGAATGGCACCAGCAAAGGGTACTAGATTGCGGGTCATGCAAATTAAGCCTGACCAGAAGTAAGGTGTTTCTACATGCTGCCATTTCGGGAACATCCGGTCGAAATCAGCGCGGGCTATGTCACGGGTGCGGTCGATATTAGCTTTGGTTACGCGTACCGACCCGCGTAGCCCCAACAGCATTCGCTTATCTGGTAGCAGCCGAAGGTAGTGTAGCAGAGTTCGGCTATCACATACCATCTGCTCGCTCCACCATCCTTGATCTTGAATTTCGCTGTCAGTGAGTGGACGGGAGACCAAAATATTGGACTGGACCGGCAAGTAACGTCCAGACAGGGCACCGGGCAAATCGTCACTTGAATACCCGTTTGTCGCTATCAGTAATTTCTTCGCGTGGACTTGGCCCTGCGCTGTTTCCAGAACATATCCATTTTGGTTTGTAATGTTGGTTACGGCTGTATTGGAGTACATTCGCACGCCTGCCCTCTGCGCCGCATCGGTGAGGCCCAGAACGAATTTCATCGGGTTGAGGGCGAAACCTATTGGGAGGTGAACGGCACCAAAAAAATCTGGGCTGTTCAACCCATGAGACGCCATTTCGCTTTTTGGTACAAATTCGTATGGCAACCCGTAACGCGCTGTGTATTCGGCACCGTAATCCATTAGTCCCGCCACTGCGCTTGGGCGATGGGCAACGTATGTGTAGCCCTTGGAATGACGATCAACATCCAAGCGAAATCTATCCAGATACTCTTCGACCAGGTCGACTGAAGCCCGTTCTGCATCAAAGAATACCCGCGCATCAGCTTGGCCATATTTCTTAATAATGTCGCAGTCGTCGATCTTGGTGCTTCCGGTGGATACGAGCCCTCCCGCACGTCCCGATGCACCCCATCCTGGAACTTTTGCATCCAACAACACAACATCGGCGCCCGCCTCAGCCAAGGTCAACGCTGCCGACAACCCTGTGTAACCGCCGCCAATTACGGCGAATTCCGCACGCACGCCACCTTGCAAAGAAGGGTACTCTGGCCGGTGGCCTTGAATTGTAGATGCCCAATAACTCTCAAGTATCGGATGGTCGCTATATGCAAGGGGCTCGTAGATCCGTTTCATAAATTTGTCCGTGGTCAGGTTTTTTGGACCAAGAGTATATTATCTGAGTCGTGCATCTTGCTCATCTGGTTGGTTCCATTATGCGGTGCGCTGTCTATGATGCAAGCGCCTGCGCTTATTCAAGACGTCGCCCGAGATCATCGTGACGAATAAACTTCGGTCTTATGGTTCCGCGATGAAGGTTGTCTGAGTTGCTGGCAAGCAGGAGACTGGCCGCCGTCTGGCAGCGCCCTCTTGATCTCCACCTCACGGTTTCCATAGTAGGCCCCGACGATTCAGCCTTCGCTAAGGAATGGTTAGCAAAGAGGGGCTTTGTCTGAATGCATGAGGCAACATGATGCAAGCAGCATCTTGGAAACATATTTTTGCATTTCTTTCGCTCCAAGGCATATTTGCGACGGGCACAATTTTTGACGTGCTGTTTTGGCTGACGGCTCAAATCAACCACCGGCGTGGCCCGTGGCGCACCTTTGAAGCTGTTCAATACGCCACACTTGAATGGGTCGATTGGTACAACCATCGCCGCCTTCTGGAACCCATCGAAAACATCCCACTAGCACTAGTCAAAGCAAACTTTAAAGCGGCTCTGGAAAGATCAGACATGGCCGCGTAAATAAGACACATTAGCCTATAGGAAAACCCGAAGCGGTTCAGAGCCACAACAGGAGCCAAGCAGTGATCCGATCCATGACAGCCTTTGCCAGTCAGCAAGGAAATGCCGATTTTAAAACTGGGGGCGGTCAAACAGGCGGCGTAACCAGTGATACGTCGTGGACATGGGAAGTGCGCAGCGTCAACGGGCGCGGACTGGACGTGAAGCTGCGATTACCCGATGGCACGCCGGGGCTTGAGGTGGCGGTGCGCGGCTGCGTTGGCAATTACGTTACCCGCGGCAATATCACGATTGGTCTGCGGCTGAACCGTGCGCAGAGTGACGGCGCGCTTGCGATTGATCCTGCACGGATGGACATGATACTTGCAGCATTAGACGCCGTGCAGGAACGCGCCTTTGATACCGGCGTGACATTGGGCCAGCCCACGGCGGCGGATGTTTTGGCGCAACGCGGTGTATTGGTGGCCGCGCAAGCAGGCGAAGGTGCGGATTTATTGGACCCTCTGACCAGTGATCTGCACGTGGCACTGGGCGCGCTAAAGGTGATGCGCGAGGCCGAAGGTGTTGCACTTTTAGACGTTCTAATAGACCAAATCGACCAGATTACAGTTCTGACAGCGCAAGCGGTTGTTGCCGCCAAGGCACGCATCGACGCGACCAAGGCAAACATGGCTGCCGCCCTCGCGCGGGTGATGGACGACGCGACGGGCGCAGATCCTGACCGCGTCGCACAGGAATTGGCGCTGATCGCTGTGAAGACCGACATTACAGAAGAAATCGACCGCCTTGGCGCGCACGTCAAAGCGGCGCGTGGTTTGTTGGTGGGTGGTGGGCCGATTGGCCGCAAACTCGATTTTCTGACGCAGGAATTCAACCGTGAGGCCAACACTCTGTGTGCTAAAGCCCAAGACGTGACCCTGACCCAGATCGGCCTTGCGCTTAAGGCGGTCATCGACCAAATGCGCGAACAAGTTCAAAACGTGGAGTAAATTGATGGATCGCCAAAACATGAAAAGACGTGGCCTTCTTATTATCCTGTCATCGCCATCGGGCGCAGGAAAATCGTTTCATTCAAAGATTTTGCGCGACTGGGACCCGTCAATCCGGTTTTCAGTGTCCGCCACAACACGCGCGCCGCGCACAGGCGAAGAAGACGGTGTTGATTACCATTTCGTGAGCCGTGAAGAATTCAAAGACATGGCGGCTGAGGGCGAAATGCTCGAACATGCTGAGGTGTTTCACAACCTCTATGGCTCCCCCAAGGCGCCGGTGAAGGCGGCGATGGGTGCGGGAGCGGACACGTTGTTTGATATTGATTGGCAAGGTGGCCAGCAGATTCGAAATTCATCCCTCGGCAACGACGTGGTGTCAATCTTCTTGCTGCCGCCCTCAATGGCGGTGCTTGAGGGGCGCTTGCGATCACGCGGGCAGGACAGCGAAGACGTAATTACCAACCGTATGTCGAAATCGTTAGACGAAGTTAGCCATTGGGCGGAATATGACTATGTCTTGGTCAATGATGATGCGGATGCTTGCGCCGAAAAGCTCAAGTCGATCTTGACAGCGGAACGTGCACGCCGCGAACGCCAAATTAGCCTCAATGATTTTGTGCGCCAGTTGCAGACAGAATATGAGGATCAAGAGTGACGTTATATAAACTGGACGGTATTTCACCTGACATTGACGCGGGTGCGTGGATTGCGCCCGGGTGTTATTTGGTCGGCAGTGTGACCGTGATGGATTTGGCGTCGATCTGGTTCGGCGCAACCCTGCGTGGCGACAACGAACGCATCAGCATTGGCACGGGCAGCAACGTGCAGGAAAACTGCGTGCTGCACACCGATATGGGCTATCCGCTGGACATCGGCACCAGTTGTACGATCGGGCATAAGGCGATGCTGCACGGTTGCACCATCGGGAATAACACGCTGATCGGCATGGGCGCGACGGTTTTGAATGGTGCAATGATTGGCAACAATTGCCTGATCGGGGCAGGGGCGTTGATCACCGAAGGTAAGGTGATCCCAGACGGATCACTGGTCATGGGCATCGGCAAAATTGTGCGCGACCTTGACGCGGAGGCGATCCAAAGCCTGACAGCTTCAGCACTACATTATCAAGAAAACGCTGCGCGGTTTCGCGCTGGATTGAAAGAGATTTCAAAATGACTGAGACACCAAAAAACCAACCTAATTCCCTAGCGCGTCGCCCCAAATGGCCAACATCTACCTCGCGCCCTGTGGTGACGCCGTTGCAGCCGTCTGTCGTCTATGCATCCCCGGATCCCGACGCACTTGATGCGCAATACGACGAAGGGTCCGGTTTTACCTACGCACGCGAAGGTCACCCGAACGCATCCGTTTTGGCGCAAAAGATTGACGGTCTTGAAGGTATGTCTGGCGGTATCATCACCGGATCAGGCATGTCGGCAATTGGTGCTGTGTTTTTGGGTGTGTTGCAGGCGGGCGACCATGTGATTGGCGGGGATCAGCTTTATGGCCGCACTTTGCGTCTGATGGCAGACGATTTGCCAAAATTCGGGGTGCAAACATCACTGGCGGATCCGACAGACGCAAACGCCATCGCCGCTGCGATCCAGCCCAACACCAAAATGATCGTGGTTGAGGTGGTGTCGAACCCCACAATCCGCATCGCTGATATGGATGGTATCGCCAAGTTGTGCGCGGACCGTGGCATTTTGCTGATGGTCGATAATACGTTCACCACGCCGCGCGGCTATCAGCCGTTTGATCACGGCGCGGATATCGTGATCCACAGCGTGACTAAACTGCTCGCGGGGCATTCGGATGCAACGCTCGGTTACGTCGTCGCCAAAGACCCAAGCCTGATGGAGAAAATCAACATCGCTAACGTGACATGGGGCCTCACACCCAGCCCGTTTGATTGCTGGCTCGCGGAACGCGGGTTGCAATCGTTCGATCTGCGCTATGATCGCGCTGAGGCAACTGCGATTGAATTGTCCGCAGCCCTTGCCGGATTGCCTGGTGTTACGCGCGTGTTGCACCCAAGCCGCCCTGATCATCCAGACCACAACCGTGCAGCAAAAATTCTTGGCAACCGCCCCGGCAATATGATGTCGTTTGAAGTCGCAGGCGGGCGCAAAGCTGCCAACGCGCTGACCAACGCGGCCCCTGATTTGCCCTTCGCGCCAACCTTGGGCGATGTCGGCACCACGCTGAGCCATCCAGCATCATCGTCCCACCGCGCCCTATCCGAAGCAGGGCGCACCGCACTTGGCATATCCGAAGGGTTCTTTCGCGTGTCCGTCGGGCTGGAAGACCCCGCATTGCTGATCGCCGAACTGACTGAGGCAATCGCCGAGAGCCAAAAAGCCTAGACCATGTCCGACATTCGCGCCCTCATCTTGGCCCTGCCACACCCAGTCATTCTAATTGACAGCGCTGAACGGATTAGCGCGACAAACGCGCCCGCCAAGCACCTCATCGGGATGGCGTGCGACGGGCTGCCCTATATTACCGCGCTGCGCCAACCCGCCCTAATCGACGCAGTTGAGGCGACGTTGAAAGACGCCACCTTGCGCGTTGTCCGCTATCTTGGCAATGACGGTGCGCGCGACACAACCTGGACCGTAACCGTCACCGCCGCGACGCTGACAGATGGGTCAACAGTTGTCTTGTCGTTTCAAGATATGACTGCGGTGGAAGATGCCAATGATATGCGGCGCGATTTTGTCGCCAATGTCAGCCACGAATTGCGCACGCCGCTCACGTCGCTTTTGGGGTTCATCGAAACCCTGCGCGGTCCCGCCCGTGATGATTCCGCTGCTCAAACGCGGTTTCTTGGCATCATGGAACAAGAAGCGAGGCGTATGCACAGTTTGGTCCAAGACCTGATGTCACTGAACCGCGTTGAGGGTCAGGAACGGATCAAGCCCACGCAGCAGACGGATTTATGCGCACTGATGGACGATGTTCTTGCCGCCATGAAACCGCGCGCAGATACGGCGGGTGTCTCGCTGATGTCCGACCACCCCAACGAAGCGGTCTATGTCTTGGCAGATCGCGATCAGATGTGGCAAGTGATTGCCAATCTGGTGGAGAATGCGTTGAAATACGGCAAGAAAAGCGGGTCAAATGACGGCATCGTCACGGTGCGCCTGAGTGCACCACAACACGAACCCGCGCTGCTGCAATCAGGTGTGCGTCTGAGCGTTATTGATCATGGCGATGGCATTGCGGCGCACCATCTTGCGCGACTCACCCAGCGGTTTTATCGCGTCGATAGCCACCGCAACCGCGAAGTTGGTGGCACAGGTCTGGGGCTGGCAATTGTGAAGCATATTATCAATCGCCACCGCGGCCGCTTGCGTATTTCCAGTGTTGTGGGTCAAGGCACTGAATTCACGGCCGTTCTGCCAGTATTTTTGGATCGGCAGACAGATTGATCCAGCCCATTAATCCCACCGATTTTCGCGTCTGTCATATTACTTTTACATAAATGTCACAAAAGCGTTTTGAACGCAGCCTAGCCACGCGTTCAAGATCCTTCGATCCGCGAGGGGTCAGAGATGACACATGTAGGAGATACGAATGTCTGTTCTCAAATTGACCGTTTCAACGTTGGCGATCACCGCCCTATCCGCAACCGTCGTAGCTGCACGCGACAACGTCCAGATTGCTGGATCGTCGACCGTTCTGCCATACGCGGCCATCGTCGCTGAATTTTTTGGTGAAAATACGGATTTTCCGACACCGGTTGTTGAATCTGGTGGGTCGTCCGCTGGGCTAAAACGCTTCTGCGAAGGCGTCGGGGCAAATACAATCGACATAGCCAACGCATCACGCGCCATCAAAGACAGTGAACTTGCCATCTGCGCTGAAAACGGCGTTACGGATATCGTCGAAGTGCGCATTGGCTATGACGGCATCGTCTTTGCATCCGACATCGACGGCAATTCCTTCGCCTTTACTCCATCCGACTGGTACACAGCGCTGGCCGCTGATATGCCGATGGACGGCACAATGGCTGCAAACCCGAACACAGATTGGTCGCAGGTCAATGCCGATTTCGCCATGCAACCGATCGTAGCGTTTATTCCAGGCACCAAGCACGGCACGCGCGAAGTGTTCGAAGAAAAAGTGCTCTTGCAAGGCTGTGAAGACACCGGTGCGATGGCCGCAATGATCGACATGGGGATGGACGAAGACACTGCAGAAAGCACCTGCATGGCTGTGCGCACCGATGGCCTGTCTGTGGACATTGATGGTGATTACACCGAAACGCTGGCGCGGATTGAAGCCGACACAAACGGCATTGGCGTGTTTGGTTTGTCGTTTTATGAAAACAACACTGACAAGTTGCAGGTCGCAACCATGGTGGGCGTGGTCCCAACGACGCAAACCATTTCGGCTGGTGACTATCCCGTATCACGCCCGCTGTATTTCTACATTAAAGCGGCGCATGTCGGTGTGATCCCGGGTCTGCAGGAATTCGCGTCATTCTTTGTGGCCGATGAACTGGCGGGTCCGGACGGACCATTGGCGGC
Organism: Octadecabacter antarcticus 307; assembly: GCF_000155675.2. GTDB lineage: Bacteria > Pseudomonadota > Alphaproteobacteria > Rhodobacterales > Rhodobacteraceae > Octadecabacter > Octadecabacter antarcticus. The sequence goes on along the minus strand of NC_020911.1, from coordinate 2,484,607 downwards.
TTATGGCCTCGTGTCTGATCCGGAATTGGCAGACACCCAAGCGGCAGTTGCCAACCTGACGACAATCAGTAACTAAGCCATACGAGATCAGGGGCGGCCTATTGCGATACGGGCCCCAACACGGGCCCAATACGGGCCGCCCCACATTCGTCAAGACATCTTGCGATCCTGATTTCTAAACGACCTTCGCCGCAGAAGGTGCCATAGATCGGACCAGACGTGCTGCCCCTTAGCGTTCCATTCTTTACCACCATCGGACTTGCGGTCGTCGGCTATCTGCTGGCCCGCCGCCGCGCCCTTACAGTTGCATCCGGCGACAGTCGTGTCCTGAACGCGCTGCCACATCAACACGGGCTGAACACCGCGCTGTCGACGCTCTTGCCGCCCCTTGCTGTGATGCTGCTCTGGGCCTTGGTTGTGCGTATCGGCGCGCGGCGTGATCTGGTTCTGGCACCGGAAAATCCGGTGTTTACTTACATTCTTTTAATCGGCCTTGCGGCCACTGGTTTCGTGTTGTCGCTGCTGCGCATCAGCCGTGATTTTCGCGCCCGCAACGCATCTGAACGCTGGATCATGGCGCTCCTGATCTTTGCCTCGACGATTGCGATCCTGACGACACTCGGCATCGTTTTGTCGATGGTGACAGAGACATATAGCTTCTTTGGCCAATACGACTGGCGCGATTTCTTCTTTTCAACAACGTGGTCGCCGAACTTTCGCGGCGGATCCGATTTGGGGATCATCCCGCTAATCTGGGGCACGCTTTACATCAGCTTTATCGCGTTGGTCTTTGCGGTGCCAGTAGGCCTGTTCGCCGCTGTCTATCTGTCGGAATATGCGTCCCCACGCTTGCGATCTGTCGCCAAGCCGATGATCGAAATCCTCGCGGGAATTCCAACGATCGTGTACGGATTGTTTGCGCTAGTGACGGTCGGGCCGCTTTTGCGCGACTACTTCGCCGCACCCATGGGTCTGGGCCAAAGCGCAAGTTCAGTGATGACCGCAGGATTGGTCATGGGCATCATGTTAATCCCGTTTGTGTCGTCCTTGTCGGATGATATTATTAACGCTGTACCACAAGCGATGCGCGACGGCTCCCTTGGGCTTGGCGCGACGAAATCCGAAACCATCCGTCAGGTCGTCATACCCGCCGCATTGCCCGGGATCGTCGGCGCAGTTTTGCTGGCCGCGAGCCGCGCCATCGGCGAAACCATGATTGTGGTTTTGGGGGCAGGGGCCGCCGCGCGTCTATCGCTCAACCCGTTTGAGGCGATGACCACTGTCACCGTGAAAATCGTCAGCCAACTGACTGGTGACACCGACTTTGCATCGCCGGAAACACTGGTGGCGTTTGCACTGGGTCTGACGTTGTTTGTCATCACCCTTGGCCTGAATGTCGTCGCATTGTTCATCGTGCGCAAATATCGGGAGCAGTACGAATGAGCGCTTCAAAACACGGCTCACTGTTACAAACAGACCCGCATACCAAAAAGCGCAACGCGGCGGAAAAGCGGTTCCGGATGTATGGGCTGTCCGCTATTGGGATCGCGATTGTCGCATTGGTCATTCTGCTGGTGTCGATCATCGGCAACGGTGCGTCGTCGTTCCGCCAGACCTATCTTAGCTTTCCGGTCACGATCAATGCGACCGAAATTGAGGCGGCTGAATCTGCCCTTTTAAAGACCGGTGCCTATAACAAAATCATCCAGATCAGCCTGCTGGCCTATCTGACCAACAACGACCAGCTGCAAGACACGCCCGAGGCGGATGCCTTTGGAATGATCTCAGACGAGGCGGGGGCGACATTCCGCCGCTTTATTCTTGCCAATCCGGATGCGGCTGGGACCACATTCCAGATGAACCTACTGACCAACGGCCGCATTGATGGCTATTTCAAAGGCCGCGTAACGGCACAAACGGCGCTGCTGGATAAGAACGTCACACCCGCGCAACTGATCTTGGCGGATCGTTTGGCGGACCAAGGCACGTTGGTCCAGCGGTTCAATTGGGCGTTTTTCACCAATCCAGACGCATCGGATCAACGGCCCGAAGCGGCGGGCCTTGGGGTGGCCATTTTGGGATCGCTTTACATGATGGCTGTCGTGTTATGTCTGGCGCTGCCGATTGGTGTGGCGGCGTCGATCTACCTCGAAGAATTTGCGCGCAAAAGCTGGATCACGGACGTGATTGAGGTGAATATCGCCAATCTCGCCGCGGTGCCATCCATTGTTTACGGCATTCTAGGACTTGCGATCTTCATCAACTTTGCTGAATTGAACCAATCGTCGCCGCTGGTCGGCGGCCTCGTGTTGACGCTGATGACCCTGCCCACGATCATCATTTCCACCCGCGCATCCCTAAAATCTATCCCACCCAGTATTCGTGACGCCGCCTTGGGTGTCGGTGCGTCCAAGATGCAATCGGTGTTCCACCACGTCTTGCCGCTTGCGGCACCGGGTATCCTGACAGGGACGATCATCGGGCTCGCGCAGGCGCTTGGTGAAACCGCGCCATTGCTGTTGATCGGCATGGTGGCTTTCGTGAAAGAATATCCAGCCGCATGGTCCCCCGATGCGGGCCTATTCGGGGAGGCATCTACAGCACTGCCCGTGCAAGTCTTCAACTGGACCCAGCGTAGTGATCCAGCCTTTGTGGAACGCGCATCCGGCGCGATCATCACATTGCTGATTTTCCTGTTGATCATGAACGCGCTCGCCATCTTCTTGCGTAAGAAATTTGAACGTCGCTGGTAGCGATCTGAAGGACTAAACTCTATGACCAACATCAAAATTTCTGCCAAAGGCGTGCAGGTCTATTATGGCGACAACCATGCTATCAAAGACGTTAGCGTGCAGATCGAAGACAAGACTGTCACTGCATTTATCGGACCATCGGGGTGTGGCAAGTCCACGTTTCTGCGGTGTTTGAACCGGATGAACGATACGATTGATATCTGCCGCGTCACTGGTGATATCCGCATCGATGATGAGGATATTTACGACCCAAAGGTCGACCCAGTGCAACTGCGTGCCAAGGTCGGGATGGTGTTTCAAAAACCCAACCCGTTCCCGAAATCGATCTATGATAACGTCGCCTATGGACCAAAAATCCACGGGTTGGCGCGGGGCAAGGCCGATCTGGACGAAATTGTCGAAAAATCCCTGCGTAAGGCCGCGTTGTGGACCGAAGCCAAGGATCGTCTCAATGAACCCGGAACCGGATTGTCCGGCGGGCAACAACAACGCCTGTGTATCGCGCGCGCGATTGCCACAGCACCGGACGTGTTGCTAATGGATGAACCGTGCAGCGCACTTGACCCCATCGCAACAGCGCAAGTCGAAGAACTGATTGATGAATTACGCCAAAGCTACAGCGTCGTCATCGTCACCCATTCCATGCAACAAGCCGCCCGCGTCAGCCAGAAAACCGCCTTCTTCCATTTGGGCAACCTTGTGGAATACGGTGTGACGGAAAAAATTTTTACCAACCCAGAAGACCCGCGCACGGAAAGCTATATTTCCGGCCGGATCGGATAATTCTCAGGTAAGGAGAGCACCATGAACGAACATATTTCGTCCGCCTATGACCGTGATCTGGAAAGCATCCAGACGCTGATCGTCAAAATGGGTGGCTTGGTTGAACATGCCATTCTGGAAGCCGCGAAAGCGCTTGAATCCCGCGACATCGAACGTGCCGACATCGTGCGTAAGGGTGACAAAGTGATCGACGCGCTTGAGGAACAGATCAACGAAGAGGCCGCGCGTACCATCGCATTGCGCGCGCCAGTGAGCAAAGATTTGCGTGCTTTGTTGTCTGTCTTGAAACTCGCCTCAAGCCTTGAACGCGTCGGGGATTACGCGAAAAACATGGCGAAACGCACGCCCATTTTGGCGGAAATGGCACCGATTGACGGCACCGATGCCGCCCTTCGGCGCATGTCCAAAGAGGTGCAATCGATGCTGCGCGATACGCTGGATGCCTATGTGCGCAAAGATGTGGATCTTGCGGAAAACGTTCGGCAACGCGATCTCGAAGTGGATCAGATGTACAACGCGCTGTTTCGCGAATTCCTGACCTTCATGATGGAAGATCCACGCAATATATCAGCCTGTATGCACATGCATTTTATCGCCAAAAATGTTGAACGCATGGGTGATCTGGTGACCAATATGGCCGAACAGATCATCTATATGGTCAGCGGCGTGATGCCCGAAGAAGACCGCCCGAAAATGGGCAGCACCGTGACAGCGCAAGACATTTAGACCATGACCCAGCCGCACGTCCTTGTCATCGAAGACGAACCCGCACAACGTGAAGTGCTGAGCTATAATTTAAAAGCCGAAGGCTACCGCGTCACCGTGGCGCAGGACGGCGAGCAGGGGCTGTTAATGGTAGAGGAAGACGCGCCCGATGTCATCGTGCTGGACTGGATGTTACCGCATGTGTCGGGGATTGAGGTTTGCCGCCAGCTTAAGTCGCGCAGTAATACCCGCGCGATCCCGATCATTATGTTGTCGGCAAGATCCGAAGAGCTCGACAAAGTGCGTGGGCTGGAAACCGGGGCGGATGACTATGTTGTCAAACCCTACGCGGTCGCTGAATTGATGGCCCGCGTGCGCACGCAGCTGCGCCGTGTGCGACCATCCAAAGTCGGGCAGGTCCTTACGTTTGATGACATTGCGCTCGACGCCGACACCCACCGTGTAACGCGTGGTGATGTTGAATTAAAACTCGGCCCCACGGAATTTCGATTGCTTGCGACGTTCATGGAAAAAGCCGGGCGCGTGCTCAGTCGTGAACAGCTGCTTGATCAGGTCTGGGGGCGCGATGTTTACGTCGATACGCGCACGGTTGATGTCCACGTCGGGCGGCTGCGCAAAGTGTTGACGCAACATGGCGGCGATGATCCGGTGCGCACGGTACGCGGCGCCGGATATGCGCTGGGGTGACGCTAAATCTAGCCCTGTTCGGCTTTGCGTTCGTCCGCCTTGGCCCTAATAGTCACCCCGCGCGACACCAGTGACGCTGTAATCACACCGACCGTCACGATTGAGATCATAATCGTGCTGAGAGCGTTGATTTCTGGCGTGACGCCCAAGCGCACGGCGCTGAATATCTTGATCGGGAGGGTAGTCGACGAGGGGCCGGACGTGAATGTCGCGATGACCAGATCGTCCAGTGACAGCGTGAACGCCAACAACCAGCCAGACACCACAGCCGGCATAATAATTGGCAGCGTCACGGACCGGAACGCATCAAATGGCGTGCAGCCAAGATCAAGTGCGGCTTCTTCCAGGGATTTGTCGAAACTGACCAGACGTGACGTCACCACCACGGACACGTAACACATCGCAAATGTCGTATGCGCCAACACGATCGTCAGAATGCCGCGGTTCACGTCAAGGGCGATAAAAAACAGCAACAGCGACAGTCCAGTGATAACTTCGGGCATCACCAGCGGCGCGTAGATCATGCCCGAAAACAGCCCACGCCCACGGAAACGGCCTGCACGCACCATAATGTAGGCCGCCATTGTGCCAAGGATCGTCGCAAGGGTTGACGACCAGAACGCGACCTTGATCGTGACCCATGCGGCATCAAGGAACGCTTCGTTCTGGAACAGCTCCCCGTACCACTGCGTCGAAAATCCGGCCCAGACCGTGACAAGGCGGGATTCGTTGAAACTGTAGATGATCAGGATCAACATTGGCAGATACAGAAACGTAAAACCGAACGTCAGGGACGTGGCGTTGAACCATGAAAACCGTCTCATCCGTCAATCTCCCGTTGTTTTTGTTCGTTACGTTGGAACAACACAATCGGGATGATCAGGATCAGCAACAGAATGACCGCAACAGATGACGCGACGGGCCAGTCGCGGTTGTTAAAGAACTCTTCCCACAGGACCTTACCAATCATGATCGAATTGGACCCGCCCAGCAGGGACGGGATGACGAATTCACCAAGCGTCGGGATAAAGACCAGAAAACAGCCCGCAATCACGCCGGGTTTGGACAGCGGTGCGGTGATCAGCCAAAACGCCGAAAACGCCGAACACCCGAGGTCTTCGGCCGCTTCAACCAGCGAATCGTCCATTTTTTCAAGGGCGGCGTAGATCGGCAGCACCATGAACGGCAAATAAGTGTAAACGATGCCAATATAGACCGCCATGTTGGTGTTCAGGATCGTGAGCGGCTCGCCAATCACCCCAATGCCGAGCAGGAACTGGTTCAGATAGCCTTCGGTGGAAAGGATGCCGATCCATGCATAAACGCGGATCAGAAACGATGTCCAGAACGGCAAGATCACCAGCATCAATAATGTGGGCCGCCAATGTTCGGCTGCGCGCGCCATGGCGTAGGCGATAGGATAGCCGATCAACAATGTGAAGAACGTTGAGATCAGCGCGATTCGCAGCGACGATAGATAGGCCGCGACATACAGAAAATCCGGTATGTCGACGAAGGTCTGCAACACTGGAAAAAGCAGCCCCAACAAACCGGCCAGCAACGCGACGCAGACCACCGAAACGGCCAGCGCAGAGCCCGCAACAACAGCCGACGCAAACGCCCCGACATTGCCGTCAGACACGATTGCACTGCGCACCCGTGGGTAAACGACACGGTACAACGCGATGGCCGCGACCAACATCACGAAACCCGCAAAGACCGCACCTGCGCCAATAAAGGTGTAGTTTTCCAGATCAAGGCCGGACAGCATCGTCCAGAACCCATCTTTTAGGGTCGGCACATAGGGCGGAATCGCAAGCGCTATGTCAGAGAATGAGATTTTCAAGACGATGCCAAACGGCACCAAAAAGAATACCAGCAGCCATGCATATGGGGTGGATATCATCGACTGGCGTGCGACAATCGCCTTAAGGTCGCGCGGCAGTATCTTGAAAGTAAACACAATAATGGCCAAGATTGGAATATTGATGAGAACCAAGGCAATAAATTTGAACCACCAGATCGCTACGTCGAACCAGCCATCGCCAAGCAGTGTGAACGGCCGAGCATCGCCGACAGCATCTGCCCACTGTCCAAGCGGGATGAACGTTTCCAGATAGAAAACGCCAGCCAAAAACAAGAATACGCCTAGGACAATAAATGAACCTGTGACCCTGTTGTTCATCGCACTATTCCGTCAACACGACACCAGCGGTGTCTGTCCAGCTCAGGTAAACTTCGTCTTCCCACGTATAAGTGCGCCGTGACAAGCGACGGTTGTTTGTGGCTTGGGCTTTGAAAATCACGCCCGCTGCGATCTCAACATGGTAGGTCGAAATATTGCCGAGGTACGCAATGTCAATGATCTTGCCCTTCATGATATTCATAGCATCCGGTTTTTCTGCCGAAATCGAAACTTTCTCAGGCCGGATCGCGAAATGACACAGGGTGCGCGCAGCAAGGGGGCTGTCCGTTGTCACGTGAATAGCAGGCTGGTTGTCGTCCCAATGTACATCCATACCGCCGTCTGTTGGCGATGATTTTCCTGAAATTAGGTTCACATCCCCAATAAAGTCGGCCACATATGTTGACACTGGGGCTTCGTAAATTTGATCCGGTGTGGCGACTTGCGCCAACTGCCCGTCCACCATCACCGCGACGCGTGAGGCCACTGTCATGGCTTCTTCTTGGTCGTGGGTTACGATGACGAATGTTGTGCCCGTACTTTCCTGAATATCCATCAGTTCGAACTGTGTCTCATTGCGAAGCTTTTTGTCGAGCGCACCAAGCGGTTCATCTAGTAGCAACAACTTCGGTGCTTTTGCGAGCGAGCGCGCAAGGGCGACACGCTGGCGCTGGCCGCCCGAAATCTGGTGCGGCTTGCGTTTGGCGAATTTACCCAGCTGCGTCAGCTTGAGCATTTTTTCAACGCGGTCACCAATTTGGTTTTTTGGCATGTCGGATCGTTTCAATCCGAACGCGATGTTTTCCCAGACTGTCAGATGCGGGAACAGCGCATAGGACTGAAACATCATGTTCACGGGGCGTTGGTTGGGCGGGACGGGGCCAATGTCGACCCCATCAAGAAATATCTGACCTTCGGTGGGGGTTTCAAAACCGCCCAACATCCGCATCAACGTGGTCTTGCCGCAGCCGGACGGACCCAGCAACGCAAAGAATTCTTGCGCATAAATATCAAGGGTCAGGTTGTCGATGGCCGTAAAATCACCAAAGCGTTTGGTGACGTTCTTGAACTGGATCAGCGGCTTTTGCGCCGGATCATTCCACGGGGCAAAAATTACATTCGGTTTAGATTGCGCCATCATTCGTTCCCAAATAAAAAATCCCCCGCGCCCAAAAAGACGCGAGGGATCAAAATCTTACTGGCCGGACTTAACCGTTGTCCACAGGCGCGTTACGACCCGCTGTACACGCGCATCGTAGGGCGTCGTCGTATAAAGGTTTTCAAGCGTTGCGGCATCTGGATAGATCGCCGTGTCACCGATCACGTCTTCAATCAGAAACTCCGTCGATGCGGAATTTCCGTTGGCATAATACACATAGTTCGACGCGGCGGCCGCATTTTGTGCATCCAGAATGAAGTTCAGGAAAATATGCGCTTGTTCGACGTTAGGTGCGTCCACTGGGATCGCCATTTGGTCAAACCACATCAGCGCGCCTTCGGAGGGGGCGTTGTAGGCAATTTCGACGCCATTGTCGGCCTCAGCCGCGCGATCACGGGCTTGCAGAATGTCACCGGACCAGCCGAACGCCACACAGATGTCACCATTGGCAAGCGCGTTGATGTATTCAGAAGAATGGAATTTCTGAATATAGGGACGTACGCCGGCGAAAACTTCGGCGGTGCGCGCAATGACATCGGGGTCTTTGCTGTCGGGATCTTCGCCCAAATACTGCAACGCGGCGGGGATCATCTCACCGGGGGCATCAAGAAAATGCACACCACATTCGGCCAGTTTTTCCATGTTGGCAGGATCAAACACCAACGCAAGTGAATCAATTGGTGCATCTTCACCCAACAATTCCTGTACGCGGCCAACATTCACGCCAAGGCCAGTCGTGCCCCACATGTAGTTGATGGAATACGCATTATCAGGGTCATACTGTATTGTGCGGTCTTGGATCACATCCCACAGGTTGACCGCATTGGGCAGCTGGTCCATGTCCAGCTTTTGGAACGCACCGGCCGTGATCTGTCGCTGCAGGAACGTGCCCGATGGCACAACCACGTCATAGCCGGACCCACCGGAAAGCATTTTGGTTTCAAGAACTTCGTTGGAATCAAACACATCATAGATCAGGTCGATACCGGTTTCGTCTTCGAACTTTTGAAGCAACTCTTCGTCAATATAATCAGACCAATTGTAGACCCGAACTTCATCGGCTGACACAGCACTTGCCGCAAGGGCGAGGGCGATGACGCCAGAAAGCTTTGTAACATTTTTCATGATTTTTCCCTGTCGTTTGAGCAGCGGGTTGCCCCGTCCGTGATCACGACTATGAATAGCGACGGCAGGATATGCAATATGGACCGACAGACAGGCGCCAACTGGCGACGAGTTTCGTTTGACACTGCACCACGTGTCCATATCTTGCACACAAATCTATGCGATTTTAGCGCAATCGCACACATCTTAATCACAGGACAAAACCCATGAACGTGATCTCCAATCATATGCCGACGGCTGAACTGCAGGCCTTGGACGCAGCCCACCATATGCATCCGTTTACCGACAACGCCGAACTGGCAAAAACCGGTGTGCGGATCATCACTGGCGCAAATGGGGTGACGCTGACGGACAGTGAAGGCCACAAATACCTTGATGCGATGTCTGGCCTTTGGTGCGTCAATATCGGTTATGGGCGCAAAGAACTTGCAGATGCGGCCGCGCGCCAGATGCTGGAATTGCCCTACTACAACACCTTCTTTCAAACGACCCATGTGCCCGCAATTGCGTTGTCTGCTAAATTGGCCGAACTCGCGCCACGCGATTTGAACCATGTGTTTTATGCTGGCAGCGGGTCGGAAGCCAACGACACCAATATCCGGCTGGTACGCCACTACTGGGCGATCAAAGGTCAGCCCGAAAAGAATATCATCATCAGCCGCAAGAATGCCTATCACGGGTCCACGTTGGGTGGTGGCAGTCTTGGGGGCATGTCAGGCATGCAGACCCAAGGCGTTCCAGTGATCCCCGGCATTCATCATATCGATCAGCCCGATTGGTGGTCTGAGGGGGGTGACATGACGCCGGAGGCCTTTGGTCTGGAACGGGCCAAGCAGCTTGAAACGGCGATCCATAACCTTGGCGCGGACCGCGTCGCGGCCTTCATTGCCGAACCGGTACAAGGGGCAGGCGGCGTTATTGAGCCGCCAAGCACCTATTGGCCGGAAATTCAGCGGATTTGTGACGAACACGGCATTCTGTTGATCGCGGATGAGGTCATTTGTGGCTTCGGACGCACAGGCCATTGGTTTGGGTCTGATTACTACGGCATCCGCCCCCATATCATGACTATCGCCAAAGGCTTATCATCTGGCTATGCGCCTATTGGTGGGTCGATTGTCTGCGATGAGATTGCAGACACAATCGCCAATGCGGGTGATTTTAACCACGGGTATACTTATTCCGGCCATCCGGTAGCCTGTGCCGTCGCCTTGGAAAATCTTCGCATTCTACAAGAAGAAAAGATCATCGAAAACGTGCACGACACGATCGCGCCGTACCTCGCGGAAAAGTGGGAGTCTTTGGCGGATCATCCCCTGATCGGTGAAGCCAAAATCGTCGGCATGATGGGGTCCATCGCCCTGACCCCGCACAAAGAAAGCCGCGCGAAATTTGCCGCCGATGCCGGCACTGTCGGAGTGGCCTGTCGCACGCGTTGCTTTGCCAACGGTCTGGTCATGCGCCACGTCGGGGATCGCATGATTATCGCGCCACCGCTGGTCATCACCAAGGCTGAAATTGATACCCTGATTGACCGCGCCACAAAATCGCTGGATCAAACCTATGATCTGATTAAGGCCGATGGCCTGTATAAGGTCGGCTGATGGATCTGCTGAACGCCAACGACACAGCGGGGCAATACCCCGCGTCCTACTATGCCGCGACAGCCACACCGCTTAATCCGTTCCCCGCGGCTGCTGGTGCCATGTCGTGCGACGTTTGCGTTGTGGGGGGTGGTTATTCCGGCCTGTCATCGGCACTGCATTTGGCGCAGGCTGGATATGATGTTGTGCTGCTTGACGCGCAGCGCGTGGGCTTTGGCGCATCGGGGCGCAATGGTGGGCAGGTTGGGACGGGTCAGCGCATTGGGCAGAATGATCTAGAAGGACTTGTTGATCTTGCCCAGGCCCGCGCACTTTGGGATTTGTCGTTAGAATCCGTCAGTTTAGTGCGTGATCTTATTGCGACACATGACCTTGATTGCGGCTGGTCTGATGGCATTATTGAGGCTGACCACCGCGCAAGGGACGTCCCACATAGTCATAAGTATGCCAATAAATTACGCGATGAATACGACTATGATCTTGTCCGACCCGTGGACCGCGATGAAATGCGCTCGCTCGTTGGATCGTCCAGCTATTACGGCGGCACGCTTGATATGGGTGGCGGGCACATTCACCCGCTGCGGTTTACCTTGGGTCTGGCACGCGCGGCGCGCGACGCTGGTGTACGGGTATATGAACGCAGCAAAGCAAGATCCGTTACGCCGGATGGCAATGTCACCACGGATCAAGCAGAGATCAGTGCCAAACATGTCATCCTTGGCTGCAACGGCTACCTAGGCGCGCTTAACGGGCACGTCGCGCAGCGGGTGATGCCGATCAACAACTTCATCGCTGCGACAGAACCCTTGAGCGAGGACATGGCCCGCAATCTCATTCGTGACAATCATGCAGTCGCGGACAGCAAGTTTGTGATCAATTATTTCCGGCTGAGCGAAGACAACCGTATGCTGTTCGGCGGTGGTGAAAGCTACGGCTACAAGTTCCCCAAAGACATCGCCAAAACTGTGCGCAGACCGATGCTGGAAATCTATCCGCAGCTCAAGGGAACCAAAATCGATTACGCTTGGGGTGGCACGCTGGGCATTACGATGAACCGTATGCCACATTTTGCGCGGCTGTCGGACAACGTCCTTAGTATTTCAGGTTATTCCGGCCACGGCGTCGCGATGGCAACCTTGGCGGGAAAATTGGCGGCGCAGGCCGTCGCCGGGCAGGCCGAAAAATTCGACATTTTCAGTACCGTTCCGACCCCGCGTTTCCCCGGTGGGCCGCGTCTGCGAACACCGCTTCTGGTGTTGGCGATGTTGTGGTATTCAATGCGTGATCGGCTTTGATCCGTCGGCGTGTTCGTGCGCCCAATCGCCGCCATCGTAAAATTCGACTTAAACTTATGGCAGTGTCTTGCTAGAATGATTCCAAACTAATCCATTTGGAGAGTCATCATGGACGGCGCAGACGTAAAAGACATGAACGAGAATCAGGGCAAATGTCCGGTGATGCAGGGCACGCATCAATCAATCGGCACGTCGGCGAACCAACATTGGTGGCCAGAATCCCTGAACCTGAAACCGCTGAACCAGAATTCTGCCCAAAGCAATCCGATGGGCGGAGAATTTGCCTACGCCGATGCGTTCGAAACGCTTGATCTGGACGCGGTGGTTGCTGATCTGACCGCGTTGATGACTGACAACCAGGACTGGTGGCCCGCCGATTACGGCCATTACGGACCGTTCTTTATTCGCATGGCGTGGCACAGCGCTGGTACCTACCGCGTTGGGGATGGCCGTGGCGGGGCAGGGTCGGGCAGCCAGCGGTTTGCGCCGCTCAATTCTTGGCCAGACAACGGCAACCTCGACAAGGCGCGTCGTTTGCTGTGGCCGATCAAACAGAAATACGGGGCCGCGCTGTCATGGGCAGATTTGATGATCCTGACGGGCAATGTCGCGCTTGAAACCATGGGCTTTGAAACCCACGGTTTTGCTGGTGGTCGGGCAGATATTTTCGAACCTGAGGAAGACATTTATTGGGGGCCGGAAACCGAATGGCTTGGCGATGACAGCCAACGTTACGGCGATCCGCGTGAACTGATTGGTGATCTTGCGGCCGTGCAGATGGGTCTAATCTACGTCAACCCAGAAGGCCCGATGGGCAATCCTGATCCATTGCTGTCTGCCCATGACATTCGTGAAACGTTCCTAAAGATGGCGATGAACGACGAAGAAACTGTTGCGCTGACTGCTGGCGGCCATACCTTTGGCAAAGCCCACGGTGCGGCCGATCCGAATGCACATGTCGGCGCTGAGCCTGAGGGCGCATCGCTGATCGAAATGGGTCTCGGCTGGACCAACTCGTTTGGGTCCGGCAAAGGCGTTGACACGATCACTTCCGGCATCGAGGGCGCATGGACGCCAACACCGACCACATGGGACATGGCGTATTTCGACGTGCTGTTCGGCTATGACTGGGAACTGACGAAATCCCCCGCCGGTGCAAACCAGTGGCAAGCTAAGGACCTTGCGGACAAGGACCATGCCCCCACCGCCGACGGCAAGGACAAGACGTTCATCATGATGACCACCGCTGATATGGCGATGCGGATGGACCCGGCGTATGAAAAAATCAGTCGCGATTTTCACGCCAACCCCGACAAATTCGCCACAGCATTCGCCAAAGCGTGGTACAAGCTGACGCACCGCGACATGGGCCCTTATGAATTGGGTCTGGGTAAACTGGTTCCGGCCACGGCTGAAAGCTGGCAAGATCCGGTTCCTGCGGTTGATCATGCGTTGATCGCTGGCGCTGATGTGGATGCGTTGAAAGCGGCAATCGCGGCGTCTGGATTAACGGCGGCGCAAATGGTCAGCACGGCGTGGGCATCTGCGGCATCATTCCGCGGGTCCGACAAACGCGGCGGGGCCAATGGTGCGCGCGTTCGTTTGAACCCTGCCAAGGATTGGGAGGTCAACGATCCAGCAGCACTGGCCTTGGTTCTGGCGAAGTTGGAACAGGTGCGCCACGATTTTGGCAAGCCGGTGTCATTAGCAGATACGATTGTTCTAGCAGGGTCCGTCGGGGTTGAACTTGCGGCGCGCGCGGCAGGTCACACCATCACCGTGCCATTCCACGCGGGTCGCACAGATGCAGCGCAGAATGACACAGATGTCGAAAGCTATGCATGGCTTGAACCAAAAGCCGACGGGTTCCGCAACTTTATCGAGGCGGGTGCGCTGCGCTCTCCTGCTGAGCACCTGATTGATCGTGCGCAACTGCTGACGTTGTCTGCGCCAGAAATGACCGTTCTGGTCGGTGGTTTGCGGGTGATCGGCGCCAACACGGGCGGATCATCGCACGGTGTGTTGACGGACCACCCCGGGAGCCTGAGCACCGATTTCTTCACCAATCTGCTCGATATGGGCACGGTGTGGACTGAAGCGAACGGCGTCATGGAAGGCCGTGCAAGGACGTCTAAGAACGGTGGCGATGCGGTGAAATGGACGGCGACAACAGTTGATCTGGTGTTCGGGTCCAATTCGATCCTGCGCGCCCTGTCAGAGGTTTATGCGTCAAGCGATGCGTCCACCAAGTTCGTGACAGACTTCGTCGCAGCTTGGGTTAAAGTGATGGAACTGGATCGCTTCGATCTACGCTAAACGCCACCACATATGACAGGCGGCGTCCCGATTGGGGCGCCGTTTTACGTAGCGGCACCCAAAACGCAGGTAAAACGACTGCACTTGCCGATGGACAAGGGTAAAACTGCGGGTTAGCAAATCAGAAGCGTTTTGCGGGGGCAAAGCGAGGCGGCGATCAACGCGGCCCACACGTCCCCCGATATCAAGCCGCACACGCCACTTTGGGAGAGGGTGCGTATGACTTCGAGCGAGATTGTCCTTAGCGTTGCTGGGCTGACGAAAAGTTTTGGCGGCCTGCATGCGGTTCGCGGGGTGGATTTCCACGTCAACAAGGGCGCGATTGTTGGTCTGATTGGGCCAAACGGGGCTGGCAAAACCACGACATTCAACATGATCGCTGGGGAACTGCCGCCGACGGCTGGCAAGATCACATTGCTGGGCGAAGATATCACCGGGCAGCGCACGGATGTTTTGTACCACAAAGGTCTGATGCGCACCTTCCAGCTTAGTCATGAGTACGCCCGCATGACCGCACTTGAGAATTTGGCAGTGGCCGCCCCAACCCAGACAGGCGAAAGCATCTGGTCAAGCTGGTTTTCTAACAAGTCCGTGCAAAAACGTGAAGCGGCGGTGATTGAACTCGCGCGCGATACGCTTGAATTTCTGGGCCTGACCCATGTGTGTGATGAACTGGCTGGCAATCTGTCTGGTGGACAGAAAAAGCTGCTGGAAATCGGGCGCACGATGATGAACGACAGCAAGGTCGTATTGCTGGATGAACCAGGCGCTGGGGTCAACCCGACCCTTATGCGCAAAGTCGCTCAAATGATTGAACAATTAAATGCTGAACGCGGCTACACCTTCTGCATTATCGAACACGACATGGACATGATCGCGCGGCTGTGCGGCAAGGTCGTCGTCCTTGCTGAAGGGCAAGTTCTAATGGAAGGCACCATGGATCAGGTCCGCAGCGATGAACGCGTCATTGATGCCTATTTCGGGGGGGAAGTGGCATGACTGATCCAGTTTTGTCCCTAAACAATCTGCGCGCGGGCTACGGGCAGACCGAAATCCTGCATGATCTGTCGATCTACGTGAACCCAAACGAAATCGTGGCCGTCATCGGCCCGAACGGTGCCGGTAAATCCACTGCCATGAAGGCTGTGTTGGGTCTGTTAAACATCACCGAAGGATCGGTTGTTTTGAACGGCGAAGACATCACTGACACGCCGGCGCAAAAGGTGATTGAACGCGGTATTTCCTATGTGCCGCAAACCAACAACGTGTTCGTCAACCTATCGGTGCAAGAAAACCTTGAGATGGGCGCGTGGACGCGGCCAACGGGTGTTGAGGCGCGGTTAGACGAAATGTACGACTTGTTCCCGGATCTCGCGGAAAAACGCAATCAGGCGGCGGGATCGCTGTCAGGTGGGCAACGCCAGATGGTCGCAATGGCCAAGGCGCTGATGGTGGATGCGAAGATTTTGCTGCTTGATGAACCGACGGCTGGGCTGTCACCTAAATATCGCGCTGAGATTTTTAACACCATTCAAAAGATCAAAGGCACCGGTGTGCCGATCTTGATCGTTGAACAAAACGCTAAACAGGCGCTCGGTGTGTCTGATCGTGGCTATGTGCTGGTTGATGGCGCAAATCGGCACACGGGGACGGGGGCTGGCCTTGCGGCGGACCCTGAAATCGCGCGCATGTTCTTGGGCGGGGGGCACTGATATGTGGGACGCTTTTGGATTTGATTTCGTCAACTTCTACCTGATCCCCGGTCTGGTGCTGGGCTGCATTTATGCACTTGGTGCCATTGGGATCACGCTGACCTTCAGCATTCTGCGGTTCGCCAACTTCGCCCACGGCGAAATAATGATGTCAGGCGCATACCTGACGTGGACCGTCATGGCGATTGCTGGGTATGCGGGTCTGACGCTGCATCCACTGGTCGCCATGGTGCCTGCGGCGTTGCTTGTGATCTTGTTGTTCCTTGGCACCGACAAGTTATTTTACAAACCATTTCGCAATGCCGACACGATCAAAGTCGTAATGGCGAGCTTTGGTATGATGCTGATAATCCGCTCTGCTGTGCAGGTGATCTGGGGGCCAAACCAGCTGACGTTCGTGCGCGGCATCGCAAAACCGAACCCTGTGCTGCGCGATATGTCGAGCGATATTGGCATGATGTTGATCATACCCAACAAGCACCTGTTTATTTTTGCGGGTACGGTCATCATCGTGTTTGCGCTGTCTTACCTTCTTAACCGGACCCGCATCGGCAAAGCCATGCGCGCGGTGTCTGACAGCCCCGATCTGGCCCATGTCACGGGCATTGATGTGGACAAAGTCATTCGCGCCACATGGATCGTTGGTGGCATTTGCGCGACAGCGGCGGGCGTATTCCTTGTAATGGATGTGCAAATGCTGGAAACGACGATGGGCTTTCGGATGCTGCTGCCGATGTTTGCAGCCGCCATTCTGGGCGGTATCGGCAAACCTTACGGCGCGGTGTTTGGTGGCCTTGTCATTGGCCTTGCGGAAGAACTGTCCGCCTATCCGTGGATCGGCGACGCACCGCTGTTGTCGCCCGGTTATAAAACCGGTGTGGCCTTTGCGATTATGGTCGTCATGTTGATCGTGCGCCCGCAAGGTTTGTTCAAGGGGAGGTCGTTCTAAGATGGAAGCCTACGTTGGATATTTCCTCTACTTCCTGTCGCTACTGACAGTCGGCGGCATCTACGCGATCTTTGCACTTGGGCTGAACGTCAACTGGGGCTTTGCTGGCCTTTTCAATGTTGGCATCGTCGGTTTTGCGGCCGTGGGCGCCTATACCTATGCGCTGCTCACCACGGCGGAATCGACGTTTCACATTGGTGGCTTTGGTCTGCCACTGCCGTTTGGCATGTTCGCTGGTATGATGACATCAGCAGTCATCGCAGGATTGATTGGCCTGATCTGTATCAGGCTTAGGGCGGATTATCTGGCCATCGCGACCATCGGTATTGCAGAGATCATCAAGTTGATCCTTAAAAACGAAACTGAGATCACCAACGGTCCGCGTGGCATCAACAAGATCCCGCGCGCATGGGAACATTTCAGCGAAGAACGCTTTTATTCCAGCTGGCCGATGAGCTGGTTTGGCACGCCTGAAAACTGGGAAGCTTTCTTTGATACATTGCCAAACTGGTACTGGCAGCCGCTTTTTGCGGGCACCATTTTGCTGGTGATGTACGTGATCTACCGCATGCTGGAACGTGCGCGCACGTCACCATGGGGCCGCATGATGACCGCAATCCGCGAAAACGAACCAGCGGCACGGGCCGCAGGCAAAGACGTCACGCGCCGCCGCATTGAGGCGTTCATCATCGGGGCTGCGATCATGGGTCTGGCGGGATCGCTGTTTGCGCAACACCTGCGCCTGATTGAACCGACGAACACCTTCGATCCAAGCAAAGTTACATTCCTTGTTTGGGTGATGCTGATCGTGGGCGGGTCGGGCAATAACCGTGGTGCCATGCTTGGCGCGTTCCTGATTTGGACCTTATGGTCGGCATCCGAGCTGATCATCACTGGCGCAATCAATTTGATCGGGGACATTTTCTCGACGCTTGATCCAAGCATATTGCAGACACGGGCAGGGTTCTTGCGTATGATGCTGATTGGCATTCTGATGCAAGTGATCCTCCAACGCTATCCCGGAGGGATTTTACCAGAGGTGAGACCCGCATCACCGAAGGCTGACAATAACACGCGGGTATCAACGGGAGAGACCAAATGAAAAAAGTGCTTATGGCGACCGCAGCAACGCTGCTCGCAACGTCCGCAATGGCCGAAGTCAACATCGGTAACCCAATGGCAATGACTGGCCCAATTCCGGACCTGAACGCGCCAATCGCTGCGGCTGTTGATCTGGCTGCTGCTAACATCAACGCTCAGGGCGGCATGTTCGCGGCTGGCGAAACGCTCAATGTAATCCGTGCGGATTCCGCCTGTGATCCGGTTGCAGCTGTCGACGCCGTGACCAAGCTGATCAACGTAAACGGCGTGTCAGCCATTGTTGGTCCGGTTTGTTCCGGTGCCACAATTGCCCAAGCTGAATCCGTGTCCATTCCTGCTGGCGTTGTGACACTGTCCGTGTCCGCATCGTCACCTGCAATCACGACAATGGAAGACGGCACAGATCTCGTGTTCCGCTCGGCTGCGTCTGACGCATACCAAGGTGTCGCACTGGCTGAATTGGCAATGGCGAACGGCTTTACCGACATCGCAGTGTCCTACGCAAACGACGATTATAACGCAGCAATCGCCGAAGTTTTCGTTCAAGCATACGAAGGCATGGGCGGCACGATCACAGCCAACGAAGCACACGAGCCGAGCAAAGCATCCTACCGCTCAGAAGTTGCGACAATCGGTGCAACTTCTGAAAACCTCGCGTTGTTCGCTTACTACGGCTCGGGAGGCATCACATTGATGCGCAACGCGCTCGAAACCGGTGCGTTCACGAACTTCATCGGAGCGGACGGCATGCTGTCGGATGAGTTGATCGAACAGATCGGTGCTGAAAACTTGATGACAGCGACGTTCACGACATCCGCCTCTGATGCCAGCACGCCATCGTTCGCCGCATGGAAGGCAGTCGCAGACGAAGCGGGCGTTCCGGCGTCTGATCCGTTTGTGGCCAATGGCTACGACGCGATGTTCATGATGGCGCTGGCAATCGAATCTGCTGGCTCTGGCGACCGCGAAGGCCTGTCCGAGCACCTGCGCGCAATCGCATCTGCACCGGGCGAAGTGATCTACCCCGGTCAGTGGGCTGAAGCCAAAGCAATCCTCGCGGCTGGTGGCGACATCAACTACGAAGGTGGCGCTGGCAACCAAGACTTCGACGAAAACGGTGATGTTGCTGGTAACTTCTCCAAGTCTGTCATCGTTGATGGTGCCTGGTTAGCTGAGCTGATCCAATAAGCACTGTCAGCTGAGCTGATCCAGTAAACGATCTGTTCTTATAAGATTAAGATGCCGGAGCCCTAGGGTTTCGGCATTTTTCGTTTCAGGGCAGGGGTCTAGACATGACCCGACCCGCGACCCACTATGATGCTCGACAGCTCATAAAGGAAAAACCCATGCCTTGGATCGAAACGATTGCGTACGACGACGCTACTGGCAAACTCAAGATGCTGTATGACCGCGTCAAAGGGCCAGACAACAATGTCGACAACATCATGATGATGCACTCATTGCGCCCGCATTCGATGGAAGGGCATATGGCGATCTATAAATATGTGCTGCATCATTCCGGCAATACGATCCCGAAATGGTTTCTCGAAGTGCTTGGGGTCTGGGTTAGTTCGCTCAACGAATGTAACTATTGCGTCGAACATCATTTTTCAGGGATGAAGCGTCTGTTGGGCGATGATCTGCGCGCTGATGCGATCCGCGTCGCGATCGAGGAACGCAACCTTGCAGCCATACCGTTAGATGCCGCGCAAAAGTGCGCCATGGACTACGCCCGCATGTTGACCCGCGATCCCGCTGGCTTGACAGAAAATCACGTCATTGCGTTGCGTGATGTGGGCTACACCGACGGTGAAATCCTTGAGATCAATCAAGTGAGCGCTTATTTCAGCTACGCCAACCGAACAGTCTTGGGGCTGGGATGTTCCACAACAGGGGATATTTTGGGGCTGTCACCAAACAAGTCCAAAAATCCAGACGATTGGAATCATAGTTAATTTCGTATAATATATATTATGTAAAATATTGACCCATTGGATGTTGATGATATAATCAGCCCCGTCAGAGGCTTACTGGCATGCTTTCATGTAGATCGGTGCAACATCTGACCAAATAGTCAAATTTTCTTTCCAGTATACATTAATCAATGCTAGCATTCTTAATGGCTGATTTAACCGCGCATCTTCACGCAATCACCAATGCACAGACCGTCGAAACGCTGTGGGCACTGCATACTAAACGCATGGCCACCTACGGGTTTGACCGACTGATTTATGGGTTCACGAATTATCGCAGCGGTCGTTCGCTCGGTGATCCGCAAGATTGGGTGCTGCTGACGAACCATGGTGACAGCTATATGTAAGATTTTCTAGGCGAAGGTCATCTATATAACGCACCGATGATCCGCTGGGCGCTGGCCAATACCTGCGCGTGTTCTTGGCGTTGGATGGCGGACCCCGATAACCTTACAGATGCCGAAAAGGTCGTTGTCGGCTTTAATCTGGGCCAAGGTGTCACCGCTGGTTACACAGTCAGCTTTCTGAGCGTGACAGAACGCACCAAAGGCGCGACTGCATTGACGGCAAAAATTGGCATGACACAGGATGAAGTCGAGGAGATTTGGGCCGAGTGTGGCGATGAAATCACCGTGATTAACAATGTCATGCACCTCAAAATCCAGACCCTGCCCTATTCGCAACGCCACATGACCAAACGCCAACGTGAGGTTTTGCAGTGGGTTGGCGACGGTAAAACCACCCAAGACATCGCAATTTTGCTAGAACTGACACCGGCGACGATCGAAAAGCACCTGCGCCTTGCGCGTGAAACATTGGATGTGGAAACCACCGCGCAAGCCGTTCTAAAAGCTGCATTTTACAACCAAATGTTTGTGATCGAAACCGAGGCTGCATAGAAATTTTGACCCTGCAAACCGCGTACTCGCAAGATCTGTCATGTCGTATAACTGCCAAAGGTATGGTTTCCCTGACTATAGTTTCCCCTACGTAAATGACAATCTAACACTGTTCCGTGAGTGGTGGCCTTAGGCCTGGGAACAGCTGATACGAACCCTTGAGATTCCAAGGCTCGCGTATTGGCATCGGGAAACCGGCGCTGGTCTGTTTTGGCTAAGCCTAGACAGACCAGTATCCTGAGTAGGTCGCGCGTTTTTTCTTATCCCTGTGATGCGCGAATAAGGCGGCTCTTCGATTTCCCATCGAAGGGCCGCTAATCCGGGTCAAAACGCATATCTGCGTCAAAGCACAAAAGGCCGCCCAAAATTGAGCGGCCTTTCAACGCGTTACACTTAGTAATTGACGTTCTACATTAACCGTTAAGCTTCGCAACTTCAGCTGCGAAGTCTTCTTTCTCAACTTCGACGCCTTCGCCAACTTCCAAGCGCGCGAATCCGGTAATGGTTGCGCCAGCATCGGCAACCGCCTGCCCTACAGTTACATCTGGGTTCACAACAAACGCTTGGTTCAGCAACGTAGATTCCGCGACGAATTTTTTCATCCGGCCAACGATCATCTTTTCGATCACCGCTTCTGGCTTGCCGCTTTCGCGTGCGATGTCCATTTGAACCTGCTTTTCTTTCTCAACAACAGCCGCGTCCATGTCATTTTCAGACAGCGCTGCGGGGTTTACGGCCGCGATATGCATCGCGATCTGTTTGCCCAAGCCCTCATCGCCGCCGGTCATTGCGACCAGAACGCCAATGCTGCCCATTTTTCCGGGAACGGCCGCATTGTGCACATAGCTGATAATTACGTCGCCAGTCAGCGCATTCATGCGGCGAACCGACATGTTTTCGCCGATGATCGCAACAGCGTCGGTCACGGTTTGTTCAACTGATTTGCCACCCATGTCGGCCGCCTTTAGCGCCTCAACATCGTTAACGGTCAGTGCAATTTCAGCAATGCCAGCAACCATTTGCTGGAAATCCGAGTTTTTGCCAACGAAGTCGGTCTCAGAGTTCACTTCAACAGCAATTCCCTTACCGTCTTTGACAGCAACTGCCACGAGGCCTTCTGCCGCCGTGCGCCCAGACTTCTTTGCAGCTTTCGCCAGACCTTTGGTGCGCAGCCAATCGACCGCCGCTTCCATGTCGCCACTCGTTTCTGTCAGTGCCTTTTTCGCGTCCATCATGCCTGCGCCTGTAGAATCGCGCAGTTCTTTTACCAATGCAGCAGTGATCGCCATCTTTGGTCTCCTTGAGAATGAATAGGGTGCCGGAGGCGCGTGTCGCCTCCGGTCTAATGCTTTAAAGACGCGGCCTTATTTGGCGGCTACTGCGTCTTCAACGGCAGGTGCAGCTTCTACAACGGCCTCTGCAACTTCTTCTTCAATGGCAGGTTCCATCTCACCGATGTCGATGCCAGCAGCACCCATTTGTGCCGTCATCCCGTCGAGCGCTGCGCGTGCAGCCAGGTCGGTATAAAGCGCGATGGCGCGGGCTGCGTCGTCGTTGCCGGGGATAATGTAGTCAATGCCAGAGGGCGAACAGTTGGTGTCAACCACGGCCACAACCGGGATGCCCAGCTTGTTGGCTTCTGCGATGGCGAGGTCTTCTTTGTTGACGTCGATGACGAACAACAGGTCAGGCACGCCGCCCATATCGCGGATACCGCCCAAGGACGCTTCGAGTTTGCCCTGAATACGTTCCATACCAAGGCGCTCTTTTTTGGTCATACCCTCAAAGCCGCGCTCGGCTGCTTCGTCAATTTCGCGAAGCTTCGCAATACGCTTGGAAATCGTTTCCCAGTTGGTGAGCGTACCACCGAGCCAACGGTGGTTCATGTAGAACTGTGCTGACTTTTCAGCAGCTTCTTTGATCGGTGTCTGTGCCTGGCGCTTGGTGCCGACGAACAGCACGCGGCCGCCCTTGGCCACAGTGTCGCGCACAACGTTAAGGGCTGCGTCCAACATTGGCAGCGTCTGTGTCAGGTCCATGATGTGGATGCCGTTACGCTGACCGTAAATGAATTCTTGCATCTTCGGGTTCCACCGCTGTTTTTGGTGGCCGAAGTGAACGCCTGCTTCGAGAAGCTGGCGCATAGTAAACTCTGGAAGAGCCATGGTCGTTTCCTTTCCGGTTTCAATAGCCTTGGACGGGGGTATCAGACCGCCACATTTCCTAAGAAAGCAAAGGTCCAACCGGTGGATAGATCAGGATTTCTCCCCGATGCACCCGCCCCCGTCTGGGGATTTAGTGAGTGGCGTATAGGACGGGTTCATGCGGGCTGCAAGGGCTTTGCGCTAAGGAATACCTTGGCTGACCTGCACCCGACGCGACGACAATTGAAAGGCAGTATTGGGCGATTTGTCCGAATGTCGGTCACAATCGGGCGCGCGATCCCGCTGGATGGTCATCAAGGGCCGCAGCTGTGACGAATTTAGAATTGCGATGGACGATATAATCGCAGCCACATGATCGCGGCGGGGTCATCGTGGGGTCGAGTTTGGCTGAGTGCAGAATAGGGCGCTAAGCGTAATTTAGGGTCAAAAGTTGCCCTCAGGCGTTTTTTGTTCCAAGATATCGATAGATTGTTGCTTTTGAGAGGCCGTAGAGAGCCATGAGATCCTTTATGAGGATGCCTTGCTCGCGTCTTTTACGCAGTTCCAAGATTTGGTCGGCTGTAAGCGCGGGCCGCTTTCCAAATTGCACGCCTCGGTCCTTAGCCTTTTTGATCCCGTCCATTTGACGCTCGGCCCGGATCTCGGTTTCGAACTGGCCGATAGCACCCAACATATTGAATAACAGACGGCCAGTGGCATCAGACGTGTCGATGTTCTGATCCAGGACAACCAGATCGACGGCTTTCTCGCGTAATGTCTCGGCGATCTGGCAGAGGTGCAGCGTTGAGCGTGCCAGGCGGTCGATGCGGGTCACGATCAACTGATCGCCTTCGCGGACATAGTCCAAGCACTGCTTGAGCATGGGGCGGGTATCGGTGGTGCCACTGCGTTTTTCTTGGAACAGCTTATCGCAACTCCCCAGCTTCTCACGCTGTACGTCCAGGGACTGTCCAACAGAACTGACGCGGGCGTATCCGACTTTAGCCATGGGGTCTCAAATATGTTTAGAGTTCGTGCGACTGTCATATTGAGACATTGATAAAGACACCGCAAGAGGATTGTCTCGATATGTATACGTTCAAAGACCCAACCACATAAAGAAAGAACACCCCGATGGCACACCGCACGGTTCTTACAGCACGTCAACGTGTGCAGCGCTTTTTGAGCTCGCCACTGATCAGGCTTCACTGTTGAAGCACTACACGTTGTCCGATGACGACATCCGACACATTCGCACACGCCGTCGTCCGGAAAACCAAATCGGTTTTGCGCTTCAGCTTTGTGCCTTTCGCTATCCTGGCCGCCTGTTGAAACTTGGCGAGGTGATCCCGGACAAGGTGGCGCGCTTTCTGGCCGCCCAGCTTGGATTGAAGCCGGATGACCTTCTGCCATACGCCGCTCGCGAGAAAACGCGCAGAGATCATCTCGGGTCACTGCGCAAGATCTATGGATACAAGATGTTCAACGGCAAGCGGGTCAAGCAAATGCGGAGCTGGTTGGATCAACATGCCGAGGACGCCCAGTCCAGCGAAGGCATGGTACGTGGTTTTGTGGAAGAATGTCGCAGGCGACAGATTATTCTACCTGGGCTGACGGTTATCGAAAGGCATTGTGCCGATGCGCTCGTTGCCGCCGAACGACGGATCGATACCCGGATTGTGGCCCGTCTCGACAGTGCAATGCGCCGCTGCCTCGATGACCTGCTTCATGAAGAGATGGACAACCGAACAAGCCGTTTCGTCTGGCTGCGCCAGTTTGAGGTGGGGAAGAACTCCGCTGATATCAATCGTCAACTCGACCGGCTGGAATTTTTGCAGGGGGTCGCGTTGTCCTCGACAGTTTTGGGTGACATTCCAGCCCATCGGATTGCGCGCTTGCGCCGTCAGGGGGAGCGATATTTTACGGATGGGCTTCGGGACATCACCAGTGATCGGCGCCTGGCCATCCTTGCTGTTTGCGTTGTGGAATGGGCGGCGGCTGTCGCTGATATCGTCGTCGAAACCCATGACCGGATTGTGGGAGCGATCTGGCGGGATGCAAAGAAGATTTGCGACACGCGCATTGCTGAAGCTCAAGTGGAGATAGAGGCCACACTGGCCGGATTCGAGACTCTGGGCGCGACATTATTGATGGCCAAAGGTGATGAAGCAGCCTTGGCTGGGGCGGTTGACGCGTCCTGTGGTTGGGGTGCTTTGGAAAGCCTTGTCGCCAAATCTGGGCAGCTCAGAGCAACCGTAAAGGCGGATGTTCTGGCCCATGTTGTAAAGGGGTTTCATCGGTTCAAACTCTATGCACGGCGGATGCTATCGGCATTGGATATCACCTGCGCGGATGTGGCCCAGCCTTTGTTGAAGGCAGCAGGGGTCATCCGAGAAAAGCAGGGTATCCCAACCGGATCGCCAGCCTTTTTGCTGCCGCGCTCCAAATGGCGTGGGCACTTCCGAGATCCCGAGACCGACCGCGAACGCCTCTGGGTCGTGGCGGTGTTGTTCCATTTGCGCGACACCTTCAGGTCCGGAGATATCTGGCTCACACATTCCCGCCGGTATGCCGACATGAAGCAGGCTTTGGTGCCGATTGAAACGGCAAGGGCGATGGGGCTGGTCATGCCGCTTGATCCAGAAACCTGGATCAAAGATCGCAAGCACCGCTTAGAAGACGGGCTACAGAGGCTAGCGGTTGCCGCCCGCACCGGCACGCTCCCCGGCGGCGTCATTGAGGACGGCACTTTGTGCGTCGAACGTCTTGAGGCGGATGTTCCAGAGGAAGCCAGTGATCTCGTTCTTGATCTCTACCGGCGGCTGCCAGAGGCGCGGATCACGGATATTCTGATGGAGGTGGATGGCGCCACTGGGTTCACCGAGGCCTTCACCCATTTGCACACCGGCGCGCCCTGCCGGGACAAAGTCGGATTGCTGAACGTGGTGCTGGCGGAAGGGCTCAATCTGGGCCTGAGCAAAATGGCGGGTGCAACCAGCACCCATGATTTTATGCAGCTTTCGCGCCTGTCACGTTGGCATGTCGAAAGCGAGGGCATGGCCCGCGCAGTGGCCATGGTGATCGAGGCGCAAGCGCGCTTACCGATGGCGCAGTTCTGGGGTGCCGGTCAAACCGCCTCCAGTGATGGGCAATTCTTCGCGACCACGCGCCAGGGAGAAGCGATGAATCTCATCAATGCAAAGTATGGACAGGAGCCTGGGCTGAAAGCCTACACTCATGTCTCCGATCAATATGCGCCATTCGCCACACAGGTCATCCCTGCCACGGTAAGCGAAGCCCCCTACATCTTAGACGGGCTGCTCATGAATGAGGCAGGGCGCAAGATCAAAGAATAATATGCCGACACTGGCGGGTTTACCGATCTGGTTTTTGCCGCCACATCCTTGCTTGGATACATGTTCATCCCCCGTATCCGCGACCTCGCCTCCAAGAGGTTGCATGTCTTTGACCCGCAAGCTGTCCCAAAAGAACTGAAGGGCCTGACGGGCGAGCGCATCCGTGAAACCACCATCATCGCCAATTGGCCTGATGTCTTGCGCAGCATCGCAACGATGCTCTCCGGCAGGATGCAGCCCAGTCATCTCCTCAAGAAATTGGCGGCGCGACCGCGGCAACACGACCTGGCACTGGCGCTGCGCGAAATCGGGCGGGTCGAACGGACATCGTTTATCATCGAATGGCTGCTCAATACCGAGATGCAGCGCCGCGCCCAGATAGGCCTCAACAAAGGCGAGGC
Organism: Octadecabacter antarcticus 307; assembly: GCF_000155675.2. Taxonomy (GTDB): domain Bacteria; phylum Pseudomonadota; class Alphaproteobacteria; order Rhodobacterales; family Rhodobacteraceae; genus Octadecabacter; species Octadecabacter antarcticus. The sequence continues at coordinate 2,457,439 of NC_020911.1, read as the reverse complement.
CCACCATGCATTGAAGGGCGCATTGCGGATCGGGCGGCAAGGCGAAATCCGCGACCGCACCACGGAAGGCCAGCACTTCCGCATCGCCGGTCTGAACCTGCTGACCGCAATCATAATCTATTGGAACACCAAACAACTCGGCATCGCTGTCGCGCAAAGGCGAAAAGCTGGACTCGATTGCTCGCAAGACCTCTTGGCGTATATCTCGCCACTTGGATGGGCCCACATCCTCCTCACAGGCGAATATCGATGGCGAAATGCACGGCCGTAAATCCTTAGCGCCCTATTCTGCACTCAGCCGCACTCGACCCCTTCCTGTCCCGCGCCACGACATCAAATCTGGTCCAGCGATCAAAGGAACACGCGTTCCACCACCCAATATGCACCGATCAGAGCAATACCGATGCTGGCGGGCATCGCGACCATGTGGCGGTAGGTGTCGAACCGTTCAACCGCGCAGGACGCCGATGCCAGACCTGCAAGGGCCGCCACCATAAACAACAACGGCAGATAGGCCTCTACCGCGTCCGGCCCGATCGCGGTGATCGGGATGATGGCCAGTGGCACGAGCAGGATCGCGGCGCCCATATAGATTGACGCGGCGGTTTTATTAGCCTTGCCGTCCTCGGACAAGCGCATGGCGCTGACAAGGATGATGAAGGCCACGGCGATCACCGCCAACTGGCCCAGTTCCACCCCAATGTTAAAGCCGAGCAGCGCCGGGATGACCGCAGTGTCAGGCAGACCGTAGGCTTGCAATACCGACGCAAAGCCAAGCCCGTGCAGCAATCCGAACCCGAAAATAATCGCAGGGCGCCAAGGGTTCAGGCCGTCGGTAAAGACATTCTCGACCGCGATATAGACGATGGACAGGGCGATGATGCTTTCCACAATCCACATATATTCGTTGGGGATATTCACATAGCCCAACGTCGCCAGCGCCAACGTAACGGTGTGTGCGGCCGTAAAGGCGGTGATCTGGGCCAGAAGCGGGCGCAATCTAACCGACAAAAAAAACAGCCCCAGTACAAACAAAATATGATCGAGGCCAAGCGGCACGATGTGTTCGACGCCCACGGGGATAAACTGCACGAAGGCCTCGCCGCGCGACATCGCATTTCCACCCGACAGCGACACAGGATCGGTCAGACCCCCACCGGACAAATAGCCATCCCAGCCGCCATCCACACCCATTTGACGCAGCACCAGCACGCCGTATTCTGCAGGCCAGCCGATTTGCACCGCTTGCGCGCCATCTGGCACAGCCCCCGCAAAGGTCAACGTGGACTGGCGCACGACGTCAACATCCCCAACCTGCGGCACCTCAATGCCACTGAATTCAAGCGCCACACGCTCACCGTCCACGATCACGTCAATCGTACTGGCCATGGTGGGCCAATATCCGGCAACTTGTGCGCCAAAAGCTGCGGGTTCCATGGCGCGTAACATGTCGTAAACCTCAGCCTCGGGTGCGGCTTCGGTGTCGTTCAGCCCATCCAGATCAATGCCCGCGACGATGCTCTCAAAGTTTCCTTCAAGGCTGAAGGTGATTTGTCCGTCAACAATTTCCATATCGCCTATGGTTGGCAAAACTTCATGCGCGGCAGCCAATGACGCGCATGTGATCCAGACCAGTGCGGCCATTGACACCACCCGCCCAACCGTCACCTTAGCGTTAACCCAAACGGAGTTTCCCATGCGCATCCTTGCCATCGCTGCTGCCCTTGCTGTCGCCCTACCCGTTCCATCGCAGGTTATGGCCCACGAATTCTGGATTGAACCGCTTGCCTACCAAGTAGATTCTAGCGATCTGATTATCGGTGAATTGACCAACGGGCAAGAGTTTGCAGGGTCACAATTTGCCTACCTGCCGCAGCGCTTTGAACGATTTACGGTGGCGGCGGGTATGCGTCAGGGTGACGTCTTAAACCGTCTTGGCGCGCGACCTGCCCTCAGTATCGCACCCCTCAGTGAGGGGTTGAACGTCATCAGCTACCAATCGACCCTATCAACAATGACCTACAGCGAATGGGCGAAGTTCCTGAAGTTTTCTGCGCACAAGGATTTTGCCGACATCGAAGCAATCCATGACGCGCGCGGCCTGCCCCGGACAGGGTTTGTCGAAGGCTATTGGCGGTTTGCCAAAACCCTTGTTGGTGCTGGCAACAGCATCGGCAGTGATTTTCGCAGCGGGCTGGCGATTGAATTTGTCGCCCTCGACAATCCATATACCGATGACCTGAGCAACGGTTTGCGGGTGCAGCTGTATTACCTCGACGATCTGCGCGGCGATGCACAGGTTGAACTGTTTGAAAAAGCGCCAGACGGCACAGTCGATATCACCCTGCACCGCACCGATGCGAATGGCATTGCCACCCTGCCCGTCAAGGCGGGTTTCAGTTATCTGGTTGATGCCGTCGTGCTGCGCGAACCCTCAAATGAACTGGCGGCCGAGGCAGAGATCGTATGGGAAACCCTATGGGCCGCCCTGACATTTGGGGTGCCGGAATAGGCTTTCGATACGACGCTTGTCATAGCGAACACCCGCGTGTCACGAGCGCCCGTCTTGGTTTCTAGTCAGGCCCAGCTGCGCGACGCGCTTTGCAATGACTACTTATCTGTCAAATAGGCATAGACCTTATCTTTCAGAAGCATCCGCTCTTTGCGCAGAACTGAAATATGATCGTCCGCGGTCGGCTGCACATCGATTTAAGCTGAATGGACCGTGCGATTGACCCTGTGGTAGTTTATCAAATAATATGGCAAAATGTGCAGCAGCCGCGCGTAAATCATGCATCCGGTCAATATGTTCGGGAAACTCTTCGGGCAATCGATCGCAAAGACAAATGCCCGATCAGCCCCCGTGATATCTTTTCGCGTTCCCACAGAATTGGCGCAAAGAGCGGCTGAATCGATGATGATAAGCGCTCAAAACCACACCCAATCGACCTCAACGTCCCCAGATTTGCCATCACTCCCAGATCAGCGACTTCGGTTTGTCTGTAAAAGTATATGCAACGAAGTTACTTCAACGGGCTCACGCCATCTTTTCAAAAAGATTAAGGTGTTGCATCAACCGGTTGAAATAGAGGGGTAAAACGACCCTAGACCCCAATAGGTGTGATGGCTTTTTTTGGACCAAACGCGCGGGGCAGCTATCACAGTACAGCGCTTTGAGCGGCCACTACTCGCCCATACAGCGATTATAGTACCTTAGTGATATAATGAAGGTTGCAGGATCAAAACCTGACACTTGCTCGACTGCATAGAAATGCCCCCATGCTGCGCATTATGCAGCAAGGGGGTCTGTCGAGACTGTTTTTAGCTCTAAATGAAATCGATCTGGATAAGGCTAAAATCCCCACCCACTAGGGTGATTGTCGAGTCAGTGTCAGTAGTTATAGCTGTCAAAGACGCATTGAAGCTGATCACAGTATCGCCACTACCGCCGGCATTATAGGTTGCGGTGCCCCAACCGGTAATACCTCCCGTGATATGGAAAAGGTCTGCTCCATCTCCAAAATCATGTATTGTGTCATCCCCATCGCCACCGGCAAAAATGAACGTGTCGGCTCCTCCGCCACCCCTCAAACTGTCATCGTTTTGCCCGGCATTAATAATGTCGTCACCCAAGCCTGTCGCAATCACGTCATTACCGCCGCCCGTCGTAATGATGTCGTTGTGTTCACCCGAGGTGATGTTGAAGTTCTCAACACCCAAGAAGCTCGCGACGCCGAGCCCGGAAATATTTCCGGAGTATCCAATTTCAACATTACCGGAGAGAGAGTTGATGCTGACAACGCTTCCAGCTGACTCAAAATGGGCAATCAGAGTGTCGTTGCCTGTCGCTGCAGCAATTGTGTCAGTGCCACCTTTGATGTGGATTCTGTCGTCACCGTCACCCGTTGAAACCGTATCAACATCTACGCCAGTATGGACTACGTCATCGCCTGGACCGGTCGTGATAGTGTTAGCTCCGTTTCCAGCACGAACTACATCTTGGCCTGCGCCGGACGTGATGGTATCGGCATGGGCGCCGCCCCAGATAAAGTCATTACTATCCGCGGTTGTGATTGTGTTGGCGCCGTCGCCAGCATGGATATAATTGAATTCACCAGTTGTACCGGCAGTCGTAATACTGTCGGCACCGATACCCGTGGTAATATGGTTTGTGCCTGACGTCACAGTAATCGTGTTCGCGCCATCGCCAGCGTTGATAATGTTATTCCCGGATGTGGCAGTGATGCTATCAGCACCGTTACCCGTAACAATGTAATTGTTTCCAAATGTCACAGCGACGGTATTCGCGCCACCTTCACTTAGGATCACGTTATTCCCAGATTGGAGAATAATGGTATCAGCGCCGATACCCGTTCTGATTAGGTTATTGCCCGATCCGCCATTAATCGAATCGGCACCGCCACCGCCGTCAACCGTGAAACTTGCATCTGTGAAAAGAAAAGTATCAGAAGCAAGGGTTCCAAAGACCGGGTTATCGCTGCTTTGAGTGCCACCGACCGAATAACTACCACTGGAGAAAAAAGAAAAGAAACTGCCCCATGGAGTGGCAGGATATGTGGGGGTTCCTAAGTCAGCTAGGCTCATCTGAGATGAGCTCATATCGGCAAGATCAAAGTTGTGGGTAGTAGAATCAAGGAACGTATCGAATGAATGGGCCATAATATTTCCTTCTGCGCCGGTAGCTGGAACGTTTATTCACGCCATACTAGTCGCGGGTTAAAATTTTTTTATGCTTAATTTTATTTTTAACATAATGGATTCAACCCATAGTGTCCAGCAAAATGGATTCTGCAGCCACCAGCCACAGCGGGTTCTGGAAAACACATACAAAAGCGCTGTGAATATTTCTCGCCGTATCTGCGAAACTATGCGTTGCCATGGCTCGGTCCAGTTTGGTTGTGGTGGCGGCGTTGGTCTGTTGATTTTCAATGAGGCGACGTCCGAACTCACGAACGATGGAACAGGTTGCCGTTGAGCCGAGCACAAATGTGACCGACGATTATTGTCCGCATATTTAATATTCAAAGCGAAGACTTGGGTCTGGAGTGTCTGGCTGAGGGATTGGCAGAGGGCTTGATTGCCAGACTATCTGGCAAACCAAACTGGCGGGTGCTGTCCTAAAATACTGCGCGTGCTCTGGCATAAACCGTGACAACCAAGGACCGCTCGGTAACATCAATCGTCGACGGCAGCATTCGCCAACTTGCGGACCAATATCCGCTTCAATCAAAGCGCCTTTGACAAAAAAAGGCAACACGGACGGCGTGTTCGACGGGCTTTGAATCTCAAGTCTTTCGGCGCGGCGCGGGTACAACTCAGGTCCGATCTGGTGCTTCCCAGTCGACAGGCCATCTAAATCAATGATCAAGCCAGTGTCTCCGGCTCCGGCTCCGTCAAAAATGAAGTGTTTGGATGATGTCACGCGGCCATTGTAATCATAGGGCTTTGGCAGCTGGCTGGTGGAAAGAAATCGGGACATTCGCGTTTTTGTTTCCAGACCGATCAGCCTGTTTCGCGAGAGTTGCGAAAGTGCGGCTGGCACGTGCCTAGATCATACGCTCAGGCCTATGTGCTTTTGAAAGACAACCCGCACAACCCGCACAACCCGCCGTGGCGATACCTGTACAACCCACTTGACGCCATCGGACTGCGTTCAAATCAAGCGGGTTTTCATATACTTGTCGACGGGGTTCTTGACGTGGCACGCTTGGCGGTGATCACTTGACCACAAGACTTAATGAGGGCGACGTTCATGGCGCATGACAATGATCTGGTAATTCGGGGCGGGCACGTCGTTGCGCCAAGCGGTGTAATTGATGGGGATGTGGCCATCAAAGACGGCAAGATCGTTTCGGTGGGCAAACCTGTATCAGGCGCGCGCGAAATAGATGGGCGTGGCAAATGGGTGATGCCGGGTGGTGTCGACGTCCACGCCCATATTGAACAGATGTCGGGCATGGGCGTGATGAACGCTGATACGTTCGAGACCGCCACAAGGTCTGCCGCGCAGGGTGGCACGACGTCCGTCATCTCGTTCGCGGCGCAAGCGAGGGGCGAACCGCTGGCCCAAACGGTTGCCCACTACAGCGCCCGCGCCGCGCGCGGTGCGATGATTGACTACGCGTTCCACCTGACGCTGACCGATCTTGGCGTTGCGGGTTTTGACACTGATCTGGGTGATCTGATTGCAGCGGGGCATCGGTCGCTGAAAGTCTTTACGACCTACAACATCAAACTTGATGACCATGAAATCCTATCGATCATGGCGCAAGCGCGCCAGCACGGCGCGCTCGTTTGTGTGCATGCCGAAACCGACGCCATTTTGAACCACGCAAAGACCCAACTGATTGAGGCTGGCCACGTTCGCCCGCGCGACCACGCTGCATCCCATCCCCGCATCGCAGAAATTGATGCCGTCGAACGAATGTGTCGCTTTGCAACCTATTTGGATCAGCCAGTGATGTTGTTCCACATTTCCACCACTGAAGGCGCCGCCGCCGTCAGACTGGCCCGCGCAAACGGCGCACCAGTCTGGGCCGAAACCTGCCCGCATTACCTGTTCATGTCTGAGGGTATTCTGGACGCCCCCGGATTGGAGGGTGCCAAGTGGATGTGTTCGCCCCCGCAACGACAAACGGCAGATCAGGATGCACTTTGGGCCGCACTTGGCGCGGGTGATTTGCAAATCGTGTCCTCTGATCATGCGCCCTATCGCTATGATAAAAGCGGAAAACTATCTGCGGGACCAGACGCGGGATTTCATGAGATTGCGAATGGTTTACCGGGGCTGGAGACACGTTTGCCGCTGATGTTTGACGCGATGATGCGCGTAGGTGGGCTGGGACCCGAACATTTTGCGCGGATCACAGCGACTGCACCGGCGCAGATTTACGGCCTGCTTAACAAGGGCGCAATTGCGCAAGGGATGGATGCCGATATTACGATCTGGGACCCTGATAAACAGGTGACCTACGGGGCCAATGATTTGCATGACAATGTCGGATACAATCCGTGGGAGGGGCGCACGATTACGGGTTGGCCCACACACGTCATTTTGCGCGGCGAGATGTTGTGCGAAGACGGTGAATTTCTTGGAATAGCCGGAATGGGCCAGTGGATCGACCGCCCCGAACTGGCCACAAAGCCAAACAACGCAAAAGCAAAGACATGACCCGACCAGACGGCCCGAACCAGCTTGCGATCACGTTTTTCTATTATCGCGACCTGCCCCGTGTGATGCGGTTTTATGAAAACATCATGGGCCTGCCGCTGGCGATTGATCAAGGCTGGTGCAAGATTTATCAAATTTGTCCGGGTGCCCACATAGGTTTGGTGGATGAGGCGAAGGGCATGAACAAATCGGCCGACGTGAAGCCTGTGCAACTTTGCATTCGTGTGTCGGATGTGGATGCGTGGTATGCCTATTGTACTGAACTGGAACTCGATAATCTGTCAAAACTGTTCGTGAACGACCAACTGGGCATTCGTGCGTTCATCTTCAACGACCCCGAAGGATACCAAATCGAAATCCAATCTGCCACGCGGGACGGCGCATGACGCTTGTCATCATCAACCCCAATTCATCGCAAACTGTGACGGATGGCATCGACGCCGCTGTCGATCCTTTGCGCCGGTTTGGCACCCCTATTCGCTGTCTCACCTTGCCCGATGGGCCACTTGGCATCGAAAGCCAGCGTCAAGCGGATCTAACAATAGCGCCGATGTTGACGCTGGCTGCTGCGCAATCTGACGCCACTGGATATGTAATCGCCTGTTTCGGTGATCCGGGCCTGCATGCGCTGCGCGATCAAACGAACCTACCGGTGGTTGGAATTCAAGAGGCCGCTGTGATGACCGCGCTTACCCTTGGTCAGCGATTTGGTGTGATCGCGATTATGCCTGCGTCGATCCCGCGCCATCTTCGTGCGTTCGGGGCAATGGGTGTGCTGAACCGATTGGCCGCGGATCGCGCACTGGACTTGGGCGTGGCGGACTTAAGCGATCCAGATAAAAGCCTGTCCGCAATGGTCGCTATTGGCAAACGGTTGCGCGACGACGATGGTGCAAACGTATTAATTATGGGATGCGCTGGCATGGCACAGTATCGCGATATGCTTGAGGCAGAGACAGGGCTACCCGTGGTTGAACCTTGCCAAGCTGCTGGCGCCATGGCGCTCGGCCACATTGCGCTAAACCAAAGCCACCGAAAGGGACCAAAATGATCAATGAGCAAACCGCAGGTGTCTTCACAATTGCCGTAACACCTTTCTTGCCTGACGGAGCCATGGATTGGGACAGCGTCGACCGCATGGTTAATTTCTACATTGAAAAGGGCGCCACCGGCCTGACAATTTTAGGGATGATGGGCGAGGCTGGAAAATTGACTGCAGATGAATCCATCGCCGTTGTGCAACGCGTGGTCGCCCGCAGCACGGTTCCGATTGTCGTCGGTGTCTCTGCCGCTGGCTTTGCGGCGATGAAAACGCTCGCCGATGCTGCGATGGATGCGGGCGCGGCAGGTGTCATGGTCGCTCCGCCGTCGAACCTTCGCACCGACGACCAGATCATCGGATATTACCACAATGTGGCTGAGGTCTTGGGCAGCACCCAGTTCGTGCTGCAAGACTTCCCGCTTGCGACAAACGTTATCATGTCGCCATCGGTCATCCTTAAGATCATCAAAGAGTGTCCCACCTGCGTCATGCTTAAGCATGAAGACTGGCCGGGTTTGGAAAAGATCAGCACCCTTCGCGGGGCGTCGGATGCTGGTGCGCGGCGGATATCCATTATGTGCGGCAATGGCGGGCTCTATCTGCTTGAGGAAATGTTACGCGGGGCGGACGGCGCTATGACCGGATTTGCCTATCCCGAAATGATGGCGCAGGTGGTCGCGGCGAATAACACCGATGAGGCGCGCGCCCGCGATATCTTCGACGCTTACATGCCGATGGTCCGCTATGAGGCACAGCCGGGCTTGGGCCTTGCCATTCGCAAATACACCTTGGCGCAGCGCGGCTCGATTGCCCACGACACGATGCGCAAACCGGGGGGCGCGCTGTCGGCGGCCGCGCGCATCGAGGTCGACACTCTGGCCGCACGACAAGCGATCAAATTGAAGAAACTGGGTCTCTAACGCCGCCCACCACAACGCGCGGCGTCAGTGACACGGGCCCGCGGTGAAGGACTACCGGCTGACGCCGGTAGCCTCATTTAGAGGAATGCAATTCCAGATACTGCGTGATGATGTCGTCAGTCACATTTCCAGAGGTGGTTGAGAAATATCCGCGTGCCCAAAACCGCCTGCCCCAGTAGCGCTTGCGCAACTCAGGGAATTCCATCTGGATGCGGCGCGACGAGCGGCCCTTTATGCGTTGCATAACGTTGGACAAGGACAGTTTTGGTGGGATCGACAGGAACATGTGCACATGATCGCGTCCCAGCACACCTTTCACGATATGGACGCCCATTTCGGCGCATGTTTGCATGATAATCTCGCGTATCCGCTCTCGCATCGCACCCTGCAAAACCTTGTATCTATGTTTTGTGACCCACACGACATTTTGTGACCCACACGACGTGAAATCTGTGGTAAAATCGCATGTGCGCGGATGAGGAATAACGCATGATCTTCTCTCCTGAATTTTGAAACCCGCATTAGCAGTATGGTTTCAAAATTCAGGAGAGAAGATCAATCATAGATTCCCTGAAGCTGACCGGCTAGAAGCCGGTGGTTTCGATCCATTAGGTGGAAAATGAAAGCGTCCATTGCGAACCACATAAGGACGGGCAATAAGATTGAACGTTGCAGCGTCATCTTAGAAACAGGCAAGTTACGCGGACATCTACCTGCTCGGGTCAAACGGCGGCTTTGTGAGCAGCGTGGACCTCAGTGCATCGCGCGGAGAAAGTCTTGTGTTGATGGCTCCTGCATAGCAAGACATTTTTGATCAGATTTGTGCATTTGTCAGAAGCAGTCATGTGTTCCCGCTGCCCGGCAGTTGGTTGCAAGGCAATCAATGAGAGGGGCCTGTTTGCGCGGTTTTGACCGCTGCCCCCCTCTCGGCAGATTGCTACGCAATCGCCTGCTGGGCAACGGATGGGTTCCGCAGACCAAGTCCCTTACAGCTTAGCGGGCTATATCGCCCGGGACTTTCGACGGGGTGTCCTGGTTTTGGCGGCAGACTTATGCACCATCATCTCGTGGGTCTTGCTAACTCTTTGTTCTTCCTCTCTTAAGTAATGTGCGTTGTATAAGGTTCGTTGCGCGTTAAAACGGCCCAGACGATCCTTGCCGTTTTATTGGCCCCTCTCGGGCAGCGATAGCGACGGTTGCGACGCGCGCGGGTTTTCGTTCCAGCAGTGATGTCAGCCACTTGCTTGCTCGCTCCGGGTGCGACTTGGTCTGTCGGACGAGTGATGTCATGCTAACGACCAGCAATGATCGTAAGTATTGATCACCCATTCACTGCCCCCTCTCACACATGCTGTGCATGTGTTGCCCGGCAACGGGACAGGGTATTGCGTCACGCCATGGGCGTGCTTGCAGCACGACGCAATGTCCCGAGAGGGTTGTAATGCGCCCGAGTTTCTCTTTACCGCCGCTGGATTTGTTCGCGGGCGTCAACCCCAACCATGCTGCAAACTCGCGGCCATTGCTGAATTGATGGCCATCACCAATGCTGGCGATGATCGCCGAGGCTGTCACAACACCAACGTCCCACTGCCCAGCAGGGCATGTTTACATGCCCGAGAGCGGGAATAGTGCGCAACAAACGGACCCGCACATCTTCCTTGGCGACCAGCTTGAGCCGATCTTCATACCACCGAATCCGTACATGCAATGCCATGAGATGTTCGCATAGATTATGGATCACTTCCTTGGCAATTTCGGGCAAGTCTAGCACTTCGCCTACTAAAACATCCTCTGCAAATCCGATGATCCTCGCGAGGCCCCTCGCGATGTAAACGCCGAACTCAGCGACCAGGCCACGCAAGCTATTGATCAGCTGCGTGCGTTGGCGGACAAGCAGAGCCCGTGTGCGATGGAGTGACAGCAGATCTTGTTGCTAAACGGTTTTTGCAACAAACCGCCCTCTCGGTGAATGCAAGCTTCACCTGCCGGCAATGATCGTCGGACGGGTCACCGCTTCACAAATCGCCTCTGCATCGATCGCATCAGACTTGCCGCGCTTAACGTATGGCTTGACATATATCGGCGGGATCAGCCGAACATCATGGCCCAACGCCGTGAGTTCCCGGGCCCAATGATGCGCGCTGCTACAGGCCTCCATGCCAATCAGGCAGGGATCAATCTTGGAGAAGAACGGCAATAGCTGTGCGCGTCTCAAAGGCCGGTTGAAGGCGACCTCTTCGTCTTCAGTGATCCCATGAACTTGAAAAATGTTCTTGGCCAACCTCTCAGCGATTGCTGCGCATTCGCCTGCTGGTCGATGGATCAACGCCGATTGTGGTAACTTGCATGGGGTTGGCTCCTTTTATAAGTAGGTTTCGACACCTGCAGTATAGCGCATTGCGACGCTGGTTGGAGCAGGAGCCATCAACCCCATCAGGTTTAGCCGATTCTGTTGAAAAACACCGTGTTGCGCGTGCAGAAAGTCTGGCGTTGAACTGGGCGCAAGCGCCTTTCTTATCAGGCTTTGCACGCTTGCTGCGGTGCAGGAAGGATCTTGGCCAGTTTGCGGAGGTTTTGGGCGGTTGCGGCGAGTAGAAATTCGTCATTTGCGCCGCATGGTCCTCGTAATCGAAGCCGTCCTAGCCCCAGGATGCGTTTGAGGTGAGCGAAGAGCATCTCGAGCTTTTTCCTCAGTCGCATTGAAACGGCGTATTGCTTGGTCTTAGCAATATCTCGGGCGACCTGGCGGGCGTCTTCGTGTTCTTCGCGGGTGATCTTGCGCACATCTGCATTCGGGCAACATTTAGGTTTTGAGGGACAGGCTTGGCACGACAACTTTAGCGCCTGATACTTGGCGACGCCCTTGCCGTCGGGGCCTCGACTGGGGTCGGAGAAGTTGCGGCGGAACTGCTTGAGCGCTTCGCCTTCCGGGCAGATGTATTGGTTGTTCTCAGCGTCCCACTCAAAGTCTTCCCTACTCCAGGTGCCATCGGTGCGACTGGCTTTATCCCCTTTCGTGCATGCGAACATGCACTGCCGGGCAGTGAATGACAGGGATGTGCGGGGCGATGCCACGATCTACTAACCATCCCAGCATCGGGCCGGACCCGTAAGCGGTATCTGCGATGATGCGTTCAGGATCTAAATCAAACCTATCTTTGACGCGATCCAGCATCGTGCGCACGGACCCAACTTCGGCCTGACAGATCGACCGCGTGGCCTCAACATCCATTGCCCGGCGGTCGTTTGCGCTGCAAACCATGAGAGGGGACAATCACGGCATTACCCGTGTCGATCAAGTAATTGGTTGAATAGGCAAAGAATGCAGGACCTTTGCGTGCTGCGGTCCACTGGCTGGCTGGGTCAGAATGCGATGTGAACTTGGGTTCCACTTCTGAGGCGGCACCAAATGCAGCGTCATCTAGAACGCCAAGATATTCCATCACAGCGCGCGGTGCTTGTGATGGGTCGATCGCGCTGTGATCCCAATCGGCCTTCGGTGTTGAGTTCTGCTTGTTAGCGTCAGCTTCGATCAAACTGGCATCTGCCGCAAAGCGCTGGCCACTCACCAACCCCTCCGCCATGCATCGCGCCACAGTCGTTTCAAACAAGTGACGCAGCAGATCGCTGTCGCGGAAACGACCATGCACTGCCCGGCAGTGGTTTGCTTGCAAACCATGAGAGGGGCGGTTCTTGGAGAATGTCGAATGGTCCGGCACGCGATCCGTCAAATCGAGGCGGCAGAACCACCGATATGCGAGGTTCAGATGAACCTCTTCGCAAAGCCTACGCTCCGAACGAATGCCGAGACAATAACCGACCAGCAACATCCGGATCAGAAGTTCGGGATCAATCGAGGGACGGCCGGTGTTGCTGTAAAATGGCGCCAAATGCTGACGGATGCCAGACAGATCAGCGAAGCGGTCAATGGATCGCAGCAAGTGATCCTGAGGGACGTGATCGTCGATCGAAAACTCATAAAACAACGCGCCTTGCGCCTCTTGCTTCGGTCCCAACATCGCAATCACCCCCCGTTATCAAGGATAATTGAATCAGCCGGAGAGCCTCAAATCAACAAGATTTTTTCAACAGGATAAGCCGATTTTGTTGAAAAACACCGTGTTGCTGGCGCAGAAAGTTGGGCGTTGAACACGGCGCGAGCGCTTTTCTTCTCACGCTTTGCCTATTTGCTGCGGTGCAGGAAAGATTTTAGCTAGTTTGTGGAGGTATTGGGCGGTTGCAGCGAGAAGAAATTCGTCATTTGCGCCGCATGGTCCTCGTCATCTCAATCTGCCGTCCCAACCCAAGAATGCGTTTGAGGCTTGCGAAGAGCATTTCGACCTTCTTTCGCAGTCGCATTGAAACGGCATATTGTTTGGTTTTTGGCCCCTCTCATGCATGTAAACATGCACCGCTGGGCAGTCGGTGTCGCGGGCAACTTGACGTGCGTCTTCGTGTTCGTCGCGGGTGATCTTGCGAACATCGGTATTCGGGCAGCATTTGGCTTTGGATGGGCAGGCCTGACAGATCAGTTTAGGCCCACGATATTTTGTCCTGCCCGTCATGGTTGGGCCTCGACTGGGATCGGAGGAGTTGCGGCGGAACTGCTTGAGCGACTGACTTTCTGGGCAGATGTATTTGTCGCCCTACGGGTCCCACTCAAAATTAGCGCGGCTCAGGGTGCCATCGGTGCGGCCAGCCTTATCCCCTCTCGTGCATGTGAACCTGCACATCCTAGGCAGTGAATGACCGGGATGTGCGGCGCGATGCCACGATCCACTAACCATCCCAGCATCGTGCGCACGGACCCGACTTCGGCCTGACGGATCGACCGCGTGGCCTCAACATCCATTGCCCGGCAGTCGTTTGCGCTTGCGCCATGAGAGGGGCGGCTTTTGGAAAAGGTTGAGTGGTTGGGCACATTGTCGCTCAGATCCAGTCCGCAGAACCAGCGGTAAGCAAGGTTCAGATGCACCTCTTCGCAGAGGCGATGTTCGGACCGAATGCCGAGGCAGCAGCCAACCAGCAGCATTCGGATCAGCAGTTCTGGATCAATGGACAGCGACCAGTATGGCTGTAAAAATCGGCTAAATATTGGCGGATGCCAGACAGATCGACAAGCCGATCAATGGATCGCAGCAGATGATCTTGAGGAACGTGATTATCTATCGAGAACGCATAAAACAACGCGCCCTGCGCCTCTTGCTTTGGCCCCAACATCGAAATCATCCCCCGTTGTTAGGAACAATTGAATCAGGGGCCAAGCCTCAAATCAACAAGATTTTTCTAACAAAATAAGCTAGTTTTACGAAAATTCTGCGAGGCCAAGAATGGCAGCTATCGCAGGACAGGCAAAAACCTTTAACAACTGCAGTGGTTTAGAAAAGGGTTTTTGGCAGTTTAAAGCAAGTTGCTGGCGAATGTTCCAAAACGGAGCGTTTTTGGCACAATACGCCAATCTATTTTACTGAGATCATGTCAGATGCCCGCCCCATAGAACGACCCAACGTTCCACCGGATAAATAGTCCAGCATGAGATGACCCATTACAACTGACAGCGTTTCAACTGCACGTTCGGGACCAACAATACGTTCGACAGCTTTCAAATACATAGAACGCGACATTTGAATCGCCTTATCGGCTGCAATTTCAGCGGGGCTTTTGCCGCGCAGGTAGTCAAACACCAAAGCCATCTCTGGCCCAAAATCGCCTCGGATAGAATCCACCAAGGCCTGCAACTGCGCCGCCTCCGTCGTTTCAACATCTAGAGGGGCCTCTTCAACGCGGCTCATGATGGATTCAGTAGACGCCAAGAACAGCGACTCTTTGGTCGGAAAGTAATGATACAAAGCACTCTTTGACATGCCGAGATGTTCGGCAATGCCGCGCATGCCAACTCCTGCGTAGCCGTGTTTCGAAAAAAACCCTGCCGCGCGTTCGGCGAGATCTTTCTTATATTTGTCTCGATCAACAATTTTGGGCATTTGGTTCCTCGTCCATCTGGTCGAAAACAATTGACAGACTGCGACGGTATCGTCTAGTCATCATGAAATAGTCCAAAAGGTCGATAAAGATGCCTGATCCGTACTTAGCAGCAAATTTCCTGCACTTTCTCGCGGTGATCTTGACGGTGGGCGCTACCGTTATCAATGGTTTGATCCATGGTCAGGCGAAGGGCTCGACGCCTCTAGAAGCATCCGCTTTGTTGAACGCGGTGCTGTTGATCAACCGGCTGATAATGGGTCCGTCATTGCTGATCATACCTCTGTCCGGCTATTGGTTGATGACCTTAACCGGCTATGGGTTGGCCGAAACCTGGCTCTCGATATCTGTTGTTCTAAGCATACTATTGATTGCCGCCTATCTGTTCGGGCTTCGATTGGAGCGCCGATTGCACAGCATTGCAAATCGAACAGCGACCTTTCAGGACAGCAGTCTGCCCGCTGAGTTTAACCGCACATTCTTGAAAGCTGCGCCCATCGGCTTTGGCGCATTGGTGATGTCCTTAGCCGCACTTTCCCTCATGATCTTCAAGCCGTTTTAAGGAGTGTCCAATGGCCGATTCCGGTGGTGTCAATCGCGATTATGATAGATCCTTTTCGCAAAAACTAACCTTCGCTTTGATCCATGCTGGCATTGTTGCAACCTGCATTTGGCTGGCTTTTGGATCGATTGATTGGCCTAACCCGATGCGCGCACGCCTTCTCGCGTTCTGCGCTATCCTGTATTGGGCGCGACACTGTGTGACGTTGTTTGTCCTGCTCAAACGGCAGGTCGCATATTCCGAGGTGTTCGGTCTTTCAGTCTTTATAGCAGTCTTTGAAATTGGCTTTGTGCTGTTGGGTGCTGGTATCCTTACCGATAGTCCTGCGCTGCTCGGCGGTATGGATTGGATTGCCCTCGCGCTGGTTTTACTGGGGTCATATCTGAATTCAGGATCTGAGCTTCAACGCTGGCAGTGGAAAAAACAACCATCGTCAAAGGGCCATTGCTACACGGGGGGGCTGTTTGAATATGCCACACATATCAACTACTTTGGTGACAGCGTTTTATTTACCGGTTGGGCCATGCTGTCGGCATCCATGTTCGCTTGGGGCATTCCGATCTTTGTGACAGCGGGCTTCTTATTCTTTCACATCCCCGCCTTGGATAAATATCTGTCGAAGCGGTACGGCGTAGAATTTGATGAATACGCCGCCACGACTGCCAAGCTCGTTCCGTTCATCTACTGAGGTGTCCACTAGCTTTTCTCGGCCTAACGCCGTTGATACGTTCGATCCGAAAGCAGACTTTGGGCCAAATTTAGAAAACGGCAACAAAGTCCGAACAGCGACGCTCGGTGCAGGCAGCAGCGTCGATCCGCTTCTGGGCAGATCAGCCTTCACCATTAAATGTGTACAAGGCACGTGGAAAATATTGTCACATAGGGCAACGGAGCCTTGTGGCGTTTAAAGTAGGGTTTTCTAGAACAAAGGTATTGTATCTTTGCTGCCTATGAAACCCTGTCATGGCGGCTCTCCCCGCGCGCAAAGCGGGTGCGAAAATCCGTCTATCGGGCGTTTGGACGGGTCTTTTGCCTGGCATACCTTCTGCCCGCCAAGGGCGTTATTCAGGAGCTATGTCAGAAACTTTGTGACGGGAACCGAACTTGCTAAACGTATTCGATACGGGTTCGGGTCTGAACTCAACGGGCGAATGACCATCCCGGACAACGCGAGGCTGGACACGCTCCTGAAAACGCGCGGCGTCTTTTTGGCATTACCGCATTTGCATGCCTCGATCGCCTTGACCCGTTGTCTTTCGCAATCCTAGAACCGTCAGCGGACATCGTCACCTCCACTCAGAACTTGATGACCCAGCATGAAGGCCGGATCAGGTCCCATCCAGAGGAATGGGCGTTTTCACTCGATCAGCATTGGGCTCCGGTTCTACGAGGCGTTGCAACTGGCGCGCAGCTAAACGGCAGCGTTGTTCGGGTGAGCAGACATTGCCTGAAGTCCAACCTGCACCCGACCCCACGAATTCAGCAGCGTCTCTAGCTGTTCAATAAAAACTGCAAGTTCCTGTTTTGGGTCCAGATCCGTGATGGGGTGCAAATCCATGCTCACATGGCGCGTGCCGTTCTTGATGCCAAGAAAGCTCCAGAACCCGTCGTACTGTGCGCGTTGAAATTTACCACGACCGTCGATGCGCAACAGCATCACGGCCGTGTCAGGTTGCGCCCGCAAGATATCGTAGACGCCAGACAGTTGCGGCACGATATTTTCTTCGCGTTGGCGGCGCACCTTTCCGGCTGGAATCAACAGAATGGAATTGCCATTGCCCAGCACCTTATGAATGATGCCCAGTGTGTGGGTTTTTCGTGCAGCGCGTTGACCGTCGGGCCATGATTACGGCGACGACATCGGGATCGCGCCCGCCACATACATCGGGAACCACTGCGCCCAGTTGTGGTATTCATCGTAATGCACCGTCGGGCGCACGCGCGTTGTGGAATACAGAATCGCCGATATTAGCGGCCCATCATGACGGCTGACATGGGTCGCCAAAGTCAACGTCCCGGGTTTGTCCTGCAACAGGTGCTTGCCCGCCGCGCTGACGTTGTAAAACAGCGCGTAAGAGGCCCGCACGAGCACAAAAAAGAAATGCCGGACCCATTTGCCCAGTGTGGTGTCAATATGGCGTTTCATTGGGAGGACTTTTGCAGATCAGATTGGACATTGTAACTCCCCCCCTCTGATATTGAACGTCGTTCATTAATGAATAAAGCCAACACATATCGCAACTCTTTTATCCAAATTAGGCCAAAGGTCAGGTTTCCCGTACCTGACTCACACGGTACGCACCCAGTTTGCGACCCCTTACCCCATTAACGTCCCCCGACCCCGTTGACCTCCCCGCGCCGCCGCGCCATCAACGCCGTTATGATGAAACCTGACATCCTGTGTATCGGTTCGGTCCTGTGGGACATTATCGGGCGCGCGTCCAGCCACATGCGCAGCGGATCGGACGTGCCCGGTCGCATCACCCGCCTGCCCGGTGGTGTGGCAATGAACATCGCGATGACGCTGATCAATTTCGGCCTGACCCCAGCGGTTCTGTCCGCCATTGGTCGCGACGCGCAAGGCGATGAACTGGTCCATGAGGCCGCTGGCCTCGGCATCATCACTGATTACCTTTACCGCTCCGACGATCTGCCAACGGATGCGTATATGGCGATTGAAGGTGCCAACGGTCTGATCGCGGCCATTGCTGACGCCCATTCGCTGGAACAGGCGGGCACCAAAATCTTGCGCGCCCTGTCGGACGGCACCCTTGGCAGCGACACCGTTCCGTGGTCCGGCCTTGTGGCGTTGGACGGCAATCTTACGCGTGATTTATTGGCTGATATCGCCAAATCCCCTTTGTTTACGGCCTCCGATCTGCGGGTCGCACCCGCCTCACCGGGTAAGGCCGAACGCCTGTTGGCACTGGTCGGCCACCCATCCGCGACGTTGTATGTGAACCTCGAAGAAGCGGGGCTGCTGTGTCAGACGACGTTCAGCACCGCCACGGATGGCGCTGCGGCCCTGTCACAGCGCGGCGTCCACCGCGTTCTGGTCACCGACGGTGGCAATCTGGCGGCAGAATGCTTGGCTGGTGACATCTGCACCGCGCAACCACCCGAGGTTCTGGTCACCCGCGTCACAGGCGCGGGCGATACATTCATGGCCGCCCACATCGCATCCGAAGTCCAAGGCATGACCCGCCAAGCGGCCCTTGTCCGCGCCCTCAACGCCGCAGCAACCTACGTGTCCGGAGAGACCCCATCATGAGCATCCTACCTTCACTTCCAATGACATTCGCACCTGACGTTGCCGCAGCGCGCGCCGCCGGATCGCCCATCGTGGCACTGGAATCAACGATCATCACCCACGGTATGCCCTACCCGCAAAACGTCGATACTGCGCGGCTGGTCGAAAGCGATATTCGCGCCGGTGGTGCGACGCCCGCCACCATCGCCGTCATCAACGGCACGCTTCATATCGGGTTAACGAACGACCAGCTTAACGCGCTTGGTCAGGCCAAAAACGTCGCCAAACTTAGCCGTGCAGATATTGCCGCGTGCATCGCGACAGGTGGTACAGGGGCCACAACGGTCGCAGCGACAATGATCGCAGCACATTTGGCAGGGATCAAAGTCTTCGCCACGGGCGGCATTGGCGGTGTGCACAAAGGCGCTGAAACCACATTTGATATTTCGGCTGATCTGCATGAATTGGCGCAAACACCCGTCACAGTGGTCGCTGCCGGTGCAAAAGCCATTCTGGACCTCGAAAAAACTTACGAAGTCCTCGAATCCCTCGGCGTTCCGGTGATTGTTTTTGGTCAAGACACCCTGCCCGCCTTTTGGTCTGCCACGTCCGCTTTGCCCGCGCCCCTGCGCATGGACAGCGCCGCAGACATTGCCGCAGCGCACCAGATGCGCGCCGCCATGGGCTTGCCCGGTGGCCAGCTGATCGCCAATCCGATCCCGCTGAACGCACAAATCCCAGCCGAAACCCTTACGCCGATCATCGCGCAGGCGTTGCATGAGGCCGCCAGCAAAGGCATCGCTGCCAAAGCCGTCACGCCGTTTCTGCTAGGGCGCATCTTTGAGTTAACCGACGGCGCATCCCTGATAGCCAATATCGCCCTTGTGCGCAATAATGCAGCACTTGCGGCGAAAATCGCTACATTCATTTGACGTTAAGTGGCGTTAAAGGGTGCCCCTCATTGTGGATACCAATGGCATCCCCTACATAGCTCCGAGATAACACCTAGGGTTCACTGCTGTGATCTCGCATATAGGATCGCCGCACGTGACAACACCAACTGATCAAACACCGCGCCGAACCTTCCTTGGTGGGTTGCGCAACAACTTTATCGCAGGGCTCGTCGTCATTGCACCGATCGGTCTTACCGTGTGGCTGATTTGGTCTGTGGTGGGTCTGGTAGACAGTTTCGTGTGGCCCTTTGTGCCCGACGCCTATCAACCCGAACAGCTGCTCAACTGGGCATTTGGTCACTCCGTCGCTGATGGCAACTGGCTCACGGTTAACGTGCGCGGCATTGGCGTGGTGGTTTTTCTGATCTTCACAATCACCATCGGCTGGCTTGGCAAAGGGCTCTTGGGGCGCAGCTTTCTGCGTTGGGGCGAAGGTCTGGTCGGACGTATGCCTGTGGTTCGGTCGATCTATAATGGTGTCAAACAGATCGCTGAAACCGTGTTCGCGCAGACCGAAAGCAGCTTTGAGAAGGCCTGCCTGATCGAATATCCGCGCAAAGGCATGTGGGCCATTGGCTTTATCTCGACCGATACCAAGGGCGAATTGTTGGAAAAAGTTGGTGTTGGTGCGATGACATCGGTGTTTTTGCCGACGACTCCGAACCCGACGTCCGGCTTTTTATTGTTTGTCCCGACCTGCGACATCAAGGAACTGGACATGTCCGTCGAAGACGCGGCCAAATTGGTGATCTCGGCCGGCCTCGTCTACCCCGGCGAAACAGCGGATGAAACGCAAGCGCCGCATGGCGACGTTGCGAAAATGATCGCAAATGCCAAGGTTGAAGGCGAGACCCGCTAGCCGTCAAACATACCCACCAGATCAACCGTATCGCGCTGGCCCAAGTCGTCAAAATGCGCCGCAAGAAATGTGTCCGCCGCCGCGCGTCCTGCCGATTTTAACCGTGCCAGAACAACCGGATTTGGCGAAGATTTCGTCGCAACATTCAAATCATTCATCAGCACATCATCAGAAATCATGTGCACCAAGACGTCCTTCATCGTCCCCTTGTTCATCGACCCGTCGTGCAGCAACCGCTTCACAAAATTGATCGCGCGCAGTTCACGCAGCAGGGATGAATTGAAACTGATTTCGTTGATCCTGTTCTGGATCGCTTGGGTATCGGTTGGCACATCATCACGGTGTAACGGGTTAATATTAACCACCATAATATCAGCAGGAAGACTTTCGGCATAAAGCGGGAACAGCGCTGGATTGCCAGTATAGCCGCCATCCCAATAGGCTTCGCCCTCGATTTCAACGGCTTGAAACAGCGTTGGCAGACAGGCGGACGCCATCAGCACTTCACTGGTGATGGTATTGCCACTGAAAATCTTGACCTTGCCGCTGCGCACATTTGTCGCCCCGATAAACAAATCGGGGCCAGTTTCGCCGCAAACCTCATCAAATTTGAATTTGTCCACAATCGGCTTCAACGGATTGCTGTAAAACGGCCCCGAATCGTAAGGCGACATCAGCCGCGATGACATATTCATCAACGCCGCCATGGGCGAATTGGCCATCGCCGTCGCCAACGTCGGTGTGTCAGGCGCAACCGCGTCCATCCACGCGACAACCCGGTCATCCGCCACAGCGCCGATCTGCTCCCAAAACCAATCAAGGTTTTCTTTGGCGCCAATCCGACCACCCGACGCCATGCCAGCCTTCAGCGCAGCCCCGTTCATCGCCCCCGCGGATGCACCAGAAATTGCTGCGATCTCCAACCGGTCGTCTTCAAGCAGGCGGTCCAGAACACCCCATGTAAACGCGCCATGTGCGCCGCCACCCTGAAGAGCGAGGTTAATGCGTTTTACGGTCATTGGCTTGTCCAACCACCATCAGCGGAAATCGACGTGCCGGTGATCTGCGCCGCCGCATCCGAACACAGGAACGTCACGATGCCCCCAAGCTGTTCAACGGTCACGAATTCCTTGGATGGCTGTTTGGCAAGGATCACCTTCTCGATCGCTTCATCCTCGGAAATTCCGTATTCTATGGCCGTCGCAGGGATCTGATCCTCGACCAAGGGGGTTAACACGTATCCGGGGCAAATGGCGTTGGCGGTGATGGGCTCCTTGGCGGTTTCAAGGCCGACGACCTTGGTCATGCCAACCACGCCATGTTTGGCGGTGACATATGCCGATTTGAACGGGCTGGCGCGCAATCCGTGTGCGGAAGATATGTTGATCACCCTGCCCCACCCTGCCGCGCGCATCACTGGCAAGGCCGCTGCGGTGGTGTGAAATGCCGAAGACATGTTGATCGCAATGATTGCGTCCCATTTTTCTGTCGGGAAGTCTTGGATAGGTGCCACGTGCTGGATGCCCGCATTGTTGATCAAAATATCGCATGCCCCGGCATCCGCGATCAATCGGCGGCAGTCGTCGCCCTTGGACATATCAGCCGACACATATTTTGCCTCCACGCCAAACTCTGCCGCGATGTCAGCGGCCAGCGCATGATCCTCTTCGCGGTCGGTAAAGGAATTGAGCACAACATTGACGCCTGCCTTTGCCAGCTCCCGGGCGATCCCAAGGCCGATGCCTGAATTTGATCCGGTGATAACGGCGGTTTTTCCCAAAAGCGTCATGATGGTCGTCCTTTGATTTATGTTGCAGTGCAGCATAGGCTTATGCCGCCGCGCGGCAACCGTGATCACGGCAAAGTTCCATAATGAACCCCGATAAGGACAGCGAAAAATGCCAACGCTGTTAACGATTCTTAACGCCCACACTCTGTGAATCTTGAGCCGACATAATCGGGCAAAAAGTAAGGAAAAAAAACTGCGCGTTACCGTTTGAAAAAAAGGGCAAAAAAAACCCCAGCCGAAGCTGGGGTAAAGTTATTGAGGCAGGTTTCATACAGGCAAGAAACCTATCGAGCAGTGTCCTATCTATAAGCAATCGAGCGCCCGCATCCAAGCTAAAAGTTTGAAAAGGTTCGTTTCCCCATCTAACATAGTCCGCAAGACAAACACTTGGCCCGGGGACGTATCACCAAAATGACCACAGGATTATACAAACGGCTGGGCGCAAGATTGCGCACAACAGCCCTTGCGGCAACCACATCGTTGCTGGCAACTTTCGCAGCGGCAGAGCCGATGCATGGCATAGCTATGTATGGTGACCCTGCCCTACCACTAGATTTTGCGCATCTGCCTTATGCAAACCCCGACGCACCAACAGGTGGTGCAATTGTAACGGCAAACGTTGGCGGCTTTGACAGCCTCAACCCCTTCATCGTCAAAGGCTCGGTCCATTGGCAGCTTCGCTTCTTGATGGGCGAAAGCCTGATGGGGCGATCTTTGGACGAACCCTTCTCACTTTATGGCCTGTTGGCCGAATCGGTTGAGACAGCAGAGGACCGCTCATGGGTCGAATTTACCCTGCGCCCCGAGGCCCGATTCTCTGATGGTAGCCCCGTGACGGTGCAAGATGTGATCTGGTCCTATGAAACTTTGGGCACAGTCGGCCACCCGCGCTACCATGGATTTTACAATAAAGTGGACAGCATCAAAACTGTCGGTGAACGCGGCGTGCGTTTCAACTTCGCCGAAGAAGACCGCGAACTGGCCCTTCTCGCGGGTCTGCGTCCAATCTTACAAAAGGCGCAATGGGACGGTTTAGATTTCGCTGAATCGGGCCTCGACGTTGTTCCGATCACATCATCGCCCTACACGATCACCGACTTTGAGGCGGGCCGTCATATCGAAATGACCCGCAACCCTGACTACTGGGGCACCGGTGTCGTACCATTCGTCAACGGGCTCTATAATCTCGACACTATTCGCATGGAATTTTTTGGCGATGAAACAGCCGCGTTTGAGGCGTTCAAAGTCGGCGAGGTCAACACCAACCGCGAATTCAATGTCGCCAAATGGGACAGCCAGTATGATTTCGCGCTGATGCAGTCGGGCGATTTTGTCCGCTCGATCCTGCCGCATTCGCGCCCCAGCGGCATCACAGGCTTCGTGATGAACACCCGCCTGCCGCAGTTTGAAGACCTCCGTGTGCGCGATGCGATGATCCATGCGTTCAACTTTGAATTCATCAATGATGCGATGACCGGTGGCGTGCAGCCACGCATCACCAGCTATTTCTCAAACTCCCCCCTCGCGATGCAGGACGGCCCCGCGACCGGCCGCGTGCTGGAATTTTTGCAACCCTTCGCTAATGACATTCCGGCAGATGCAATTTCAGGCTACGAATTGCCAGTATCAGACGGGTCCGAACGCAACCGTGCCAACATCGGCGCGGCGTTGGATCTGATGGAACAGGCGGGCTACACGGTCCAAGACGGCACAATGGCGAACACAGATGGCGATGCGTTTACCTTTGAAATCCTACTCGCATCTGGTTCCAGCGAAAACCAGTCGATGGTCGACATGTATGTTGAAAGCCTGTCGCGCCTTGGGATCACGCCGACACTCACCGTGGTGGATGGCGCACAATACAGCGAACGCACCGATGCCTATGACTTCGGCATGACCTATTACCGCCGCGGTCTGTCGCTGTCCCCGGGCAACGAACAATACCTGTATTGGGGCATCGACGCCGCTGACGTCATTGGCGGGCGCAACATGATGGGCGTGAAATCCGAAGCGATTGACGCGATGATCAACCTGCTCCTAACGTCAGCCAGCCAAGACGACTTCTTGGCCGCAACCCAAGGTCTGGACCGTCTGCTGACGGCGGGGCGCTACGTGATCCCGATCTATCAGTGGAACATCAGCCGCATCGCCCATGACAAGAACCTGCACTATCCAGACCTGATGCCAATCTTTGGCGACTGGCCCGGCTGGCAGCCCGACGTGTGGTGGTACGAGGAACAAGGCTAAGGCTCCGCGCGGCGACGTGGACACAAGGGGACGAGCATGACGATTGCATTTATGTTCTGTCGTTGATCGGCGTCGCGCTGCTTGGCAGCGCGGCGGTGGTTGGGTCCAACCAGGGCGATGACACGACCGACGCCGACCCACCAATTGAAGAACTGCCAAAAGATCCGCCTATCGCAGAACCAACCGATGACGACGATACCCTGACAGGAACCGACGGTGATGATACAATTTATGGCGCCTATGGCGATGATTTCCTGATCGGCGACGGTGGGTATGTTCGGTCTTATAGTGATCATGAAGGTGGCCCTCCGGAGATTGTCGTCGAAGTTGAAACAATTTCCGGAAACGGCTTGGACAACATCGAAGACCTCACGATCCGTGTGTTTGACGACGGTACAGGGTCGGACATTTTGTACAAAGGCGCCGTGTTGGCGCACATTGTTGGCGGCCAGTCACTGACGTCCGACGATCTTCGGTTTGAGTCTTTAAGCTTTAATTTACTGGGTATCGGAAGCTAGTCGCGTGACGGCTCATAGAATTGGTGCACCGCGTGATGGCTCCTGTCTTGATCCGGTTACAAAACAGGCCTAACCAAACGTCCATGGAATTACTCGTCCCGTGCAACGGAAATTCAGCCCCCTCGATCCTGAACCGTGACAGCGCGGGCGGTATTTGCGCCTATTCCGCCGGATCAACGCCATCGGGCCGCGTGCATCCGAAATCATTGAAATTGCTGGCCGCCAGAGGCTACCCGACGGACGGATTGTCGTCACCCAGTTGGGATAATTGTGCGGCAGATCACGCGCCCGTTCAAGCACACTGGGGCATCCCCGATCCCGCAGCCGCGATCAAACAAGATTGGGACGTGGCGTTCCAAACCGCATTCGACACTCTTACCCGCAAGGCCGCAGCACTGATCAACCTGCCATTTGAAACCATCGATGCAGCAGCGCTCAAATCCGCGATCAACGGGACTACTGACGTATGAACACGCAAAAACTCTGCGCCGAAGCTATTGGCACCGCCTTGCTGCTGATCGGCGTTGTCGGGTCTGGTATCATGGCGCAAACGCTGACTGATGACATCGCCGTCGCGCTTTTGGCCAATGCCATCGCGACGGGCTGTACGCTTTATTTTATCATCACGATCTTTGGCCCGATTTCGGGGGCGCACTTTAATCCTGTCGTCACGCTGGCCTTCGCCTTTAAGGGCGAACACCCGTGGCCACTGACCGCTGCCTATATTCCTGTTCAGATATTGGGTGGCATCGCAGGGGTGTGGCTATGCCATGTGATGTTCGATCAAAACATCATACAGCTTTCGACCACGCCGCGCACAGGAATGAACCAATGGACGTCTGAAATATTCGCGACATTCGGTTTGCTTTTGGTGATCTTTGGCGGTTTGCGCAGCCGTCCCGACACCGTGCCAACACTTGTGGCGATCTACATCACGGGTGCCTATTGGTTCACGTCTTCGACCAGCTTTGCCAACCCCGCCGTGACGATTGCGCGGGCGTTATCTGATACCTTTGCAGGTATTAATCCTGCCCATGTGCTTGGCTTTATTCTGGCACAGCTTGTTGGGCTTGTCGTGGCGCTTGTCGTGCTGCCACGGCTTTTAGCAGATGAAGAATAAAGGCTGCGTTTAACCAAGTCTCAACATTGACGCTGTTTTATGTGGGGGACCCCCATGCGTCATTGAAAGGATTGATATGTCTTGCACGACCGCCCTCACCCGTTGGCCGCACCTGCTTGAACAGCTTTGTGGACAGTTTCATCACCTTGATCCTGCTGTCCTCACACGGTTTCGTAGTGATCGCCAAAAAATGAACCTCTATCTGGCCGAAACCCACGATCTCACAATCGCTGAAGCTGCTGAAACTCTCGATGATTGGCTGATGTTCCAAGCGCACCGATTGCCCGAACACATCGCGGCCTAAGCCAGCACCAAACCACTGCGCGTTGGTGCACCGCTTGCAACAACCCCCACGGTTGGGATAGCGCCATTGGCATGACCACTGATCCCGTCCCATCGCCCTTTAATATGGCCTGCTATGTTCTGGCCAGCGCGGGCGATGATCCTGCCAAAACTGCGTTGGCCGTTCTTGGCGATGACACAACCGAACGCTGGACTTACAGCCAAATCGAAGCCGCCATTCGTGGTGCTGCAACGGGGCTTTTGGCGACAGGATTGATGTCGGGTGACCGCGTGCTTTTGCGCCTTGGCAACACGCCTGATTTCGCAATCGCGTTTTTGGCCTGCATCGCGGTCGATCTGATCCCTGTGCCAACATCAACGCAACTTTCGGTGGGTGAAATCACCGCAATGACGCTCGATCTTGCGCCCAAAGCGATCATCGCAGCAGCCGGCGTCACGCTGCCCGATCACACTGCCCCCGTTATTGAAACGACAACTCTCACTCGTTTTTACACCCTGCCGCCTGCGGACTTCGTGATGGGCGATCCCAACCGCGCCGCTTATATCATTTTCACCTCAGGCACATCCGGCACGCCGCGCGGTGTGGTCCACGCACATCGCGCAATTTGGGCGCGGCGCATGATGCACGATGGGTGGTACGGGTTGACCCGAAACGACCGCGTGTTGCACGCTGGGGCATTCAATTGGACTTACACCCTTGGTACCGGCTTGATGGACCCGTGGACAGTGGGCGCAACGGCCCTGATCCCCGCAGCGGGCACGCCACATGACAGACTTCCCATGCTTCTGGCGCAGCACAACGCAACAATTTTCGCAGCCGCCCCAGGGGTTTACCGCCAACTCCTCAAGTCGCCAATCGCGCCCATCCCAACCCTGCGCCACGGATTATCAGCTGGTGAAAAGCTGCCCGACACCACCCGCGCAGCATGGACGTTAGCGACCAATACCCCGATATTCGAAGCCTACGGCATGTCCGAATGTTCAACCTTCATCTCAGGCAGCCCGACCCGTCCTGCGGACGTCGCCACCCTTGGGCAGCCACAACCGGGTCGCCTTATCGACCTGCTAGATGAACACGACGTATCGTCCGACACGGGGCAGATCGCGGTGCACATTTCCGACCCCGGCCTCATGCTTGGCTACCTGAACGCACCCGACGCCACCGCCGCGCGCTTTAGCGCCGACTGGTTCCTGACGGGCGACATTGGCCGCCGCCTTCCCTCGGGTGCCATTTGCTACCAAGGCCGCGTCGACGACATGATGAACGCAGGTGGCTATCGCGTCTCCCCGATCGAAATCGAAACCGCCCTCGCGCTGCACCCCGACATACATGACGTCGCTGCCGTGGAACTGCGGGTCAAATCCGACGCCTCCGTCATTGCCGCCTTTTACACCAGCGCAAATGTGATAGTTGACACCGAACTGGCCGCGCATTGCGCCGCTCACCTTGCCCGCTACAAATGTCCGCGCCTCTTTCTGCGCCGCGACGCATTGCCCCGCGGTGCCAATAACAAACTCCTGCGCCGCGCGCTCAGGTCAGACTGGGAGGCCGAGCATGGTCAAACTTGATATCATTTCCGACCCGATTTGCCCGTGGTGCTACATCGGTAAAACCAATCTGGACCGCGCCTTGGAACAGATCCCCGATCACCCGTTCACGATCGAATGGCACCCGTTCCAGCTAAACCCGACAATGCCAGCCGAAGGCATGGATCGGCGCGCCTATCTTGAGGGTAAGTTTGGCGGCAAAAACGCTGCCGTGAAAGCCTATGCACCTGTCATGCAGGCCGCAGAAGCCGCCGGTCTCAAGATTGATTTTGAGGGCATGAAACGCACGCCCAACACCATCAACGCCCATCGCCTGATCCATTGGGCGGGCATTGAGGGCCGCCAGACGTTCGTTGTCCACCGCCTGTTTGAAGCCTACTTTCGCGATGCGCGTGATATTGGCGACAGCCATGTGCTGGCTGACATCGCCGACAGTTGTGAAATGGACGCCAGTTTGGTGTCCAAACTGCTCGCCTCTGATGCGGACATTGCAGACATCCAGAAACGCGACGCCCACAGTCGTGAAATGGGGATTTCGTCGGTTCCAACGTTTATTGTCGCCAACCAACATGCGGTCCCCGGTGCGCAGTCTGCCGAAATGTGGCTTAAGGTCATGGGCGAAATCATCGACCAGATTGAGGCCGCAGAGTGATCAATCCGACAAGACCTTTAGGCCAAACCGAATTTGTCGCGCTCATCGCAATGCTCGCAGCGAGCGTTGCATTTTCCATTGATGCCATGCTGCCCGCCTTGCCCGACATTGGCGCGGAACTGTCACCGGGCAACCTCAACCGCGCCCAACTTATCATCACCAGTTTTGTGTTGGGCATGGGGCTCGGTACGTTCATTACCGGACCTTTGGCGGATCGGTTTGGCCGCAAGACAGTTATTTTATGGGGTGCAGGTCTGTATGTTAGCGCCACGGTATTCGCGTTTTTCACGACGACATTGGAAACGATGATCGCGGCCCGCATCTTGATGGGCCTTGGTGCCGCAGCGCCGCGCGTGGTCGCGATAGCGCTGGTGCGTGATCTGTATTCGGGGCGCGAAATGGCGCGAATTATGTCCTTTGTTATGCTGGTTTTCTCGCTCATCCCGGCCCTTGCACCGACCTTGGGTGCGGGCATCATTGCCGTCTCTAACTGGCGCAGTATTTTCATCGCCTTCGCCATATTCATGGGCCTGATAACCTGCTGGCTCATGCTGCGCCAACCCGAAACCCTCGCCCCCGAAAACCGCCGCCCCCTCAGTGTCACCAACCTTTTCGCCGCCGCACGTGCGGTGTTTACCCACCCGACCGCGCGCCTCGCGACGTTCGTTCAAACGCTCAGCATGGGGATGCTGTTTTCGATGCTCAGCTCAACGCAACAGGTGTTTGATCAAACCTATGGCCAAGGCGACACATTTCATCTGTGGTTTGGCGGCATTGCCATTCTTGCCGCGTCCGCGTCGATCATCAACGCCCGCCTCGTCGGGCGGCTGGGCATGCGTCCGATCATCAAAGCGATGATGACGGCGCAAATATTTATGTCACTGGGGATGATCTGTGTTGTGATGCTCGGCCTGTCCAACCACATTGAACTGCTGTTTTACGCGGTCTGGACCGTGTCGGTCTTTTTCCAGGCCGGCCTGACATTGGGCAATCTGAACGCGTTGGCAATGGAACCCATGGGCCACATCGCAGGTTCGGCCGCCTCAATTATCACGGCGACCGCGACCGTCGGCGCCGTCATCATCGCGGTTCCAATCGGCCTACGCTTTGACGGTACACCACTGCCCCTGGCAATCGGTATTTTCGTTTGCGCCTGCGTCGCACTGTGGCTCACCACAATGATCCGGCGCGACAGCGATTAACAAGCCTACCTCGCAGCCTTCTTCGCCTCTTTTACCTTACCCGCTAGATCGCGGGCGATGCCAAACGCACCTTGGATTTTCAGACGGTCCGTGCCCCAATCGCGCCTGATCACGATCTTATTGTCCTTAACCTTGGCCTGCCCACGCTGATCATCGATGAATTCCACCAAGCCCACGGGGGAGATGAATTTGTCATTATGGAACCGCAAAACCGCACCCTTAGGCCCTGCGTCAAGCTGACTAATACCAGCCTTTTTACACATCGCCTTGATCCGCACGACCAGCATCAAGGTGTTGACCTCTTTTGGCAAAGTCCCGAACCGATCAATCAATTCAGCCGCGAACCCTTCCAGTTCAACCTTCGTCGTCAGATCGCTCAGGCGGCGATAAAGCCCCAGACGCACGTCCAGATCGGGCACGTAAACTTCGGGAATAAGCACTGGAACGCCAAGATTAATCTGTGGCGCCCATTGGCCGTCCTCGACCAATGTCACTTCGCCGGACCGGATCTTGGCGATCTGTTCTTCCAGCATGGATTGGTACAATTCATATCCAACTTCGCGCATCTGGCCGGATTGTTCTTCGCCCAAAAGGTTGCCCGCACCGCGAATGTCCAAATCCTGTGATGCCAGCGTGAAACCGGCCCCAAGCGTGTCAATCGACCCCAAAACGCGCAGTCGCTTTTCCGCCTGTGGCGTCAATTTCTGGCGCGGCTTATAGGTCAAATAGGCATAGGCCCGCGCTTTAGATCGGCCCACCCGACCGCGAATTTGGTACAGCTGCGCCAGGCCAAACATGTCCGCGCGGTGTACAATCATGGTGTTTGCTGTCGGGATATCCAGACCGCTTTCAACAATCGTCGTTGCCAGCAGCACATCATATTTGCCGTCATAAAACGCGTTCATCCGGTCGTCCAGTTCTCCGGCGGCCATCTGCCCGCTCGCGGTCACAAAACTGACCTCCGGAATTTCGTCACGAATGAAAGCCTCAATTTCGGACAGGTCGGAAACTCGCGGCACCACAAAGAACGACTGGCCGCCGCGATAATGTTCGCGCAACAGCGCCTCTCGGATCGTCACGGTGTCGAATTCGCTGACATAGGTCCGGATCGCCAATCGATCGACAGGTGGTGTGCCGATAATGCTAAGCTCGCGCACGCCAGACAGTGATAATTGCAATGTGCGCGGGATCGGCGTCGCCGTCAGCGTCAACACATGAATGTCGGTACGCATCTGTTTCAGGCGTTCTTTGTGTTGCACACCAAAGTGCTGTTCTTCGTCAATCACCAGCAGTCCAAGGTCCTTGAACCGGATGCTTTTGGCCAACAACGCATGCGTGCCAATGACGATATCCACCGTGCCCTTGGCCATGCCATCCTTGGTCAGCGCCGCTTCTTTTGCACTCACAAAGCGTGACAACGTCCTGACATTAATTGGAAATCCGCGAAAGCGTTCTGCGAAACCTTTGTAATGCTGGCGCGCCAGCAATGTCGTCGGCGCAACGATTGCCACCTGAACGCCGGACATCGCGGCGACGAACGCAGCGCGAATTGCGACTTCGGTTTTGCCGAAACCTACATCGCCGCAGACCAGTCGATCCATCGGTTTTCCCGACCCCAAATCGTCCAAAACATCTTCAATGGCGGACAATTGGTCGTCGGTTTCCGCATACGGAAAACGCGCCAAAAACTGCTCCCACATGTCCTCAGGCGGCGTCAGCTCGGGGGCTGTGCGCAGCTCGCGTTCGGCAGCGACGCGAATAAGACGCTCGGCCATTTCGCGGATGCGTTCTTTGAGTTTTGCCTTCTTCGCCTGCCACGCGCCGCCGCCCAATTTGTCGAGTAAGCCAACCTCGTGACCATAGCGCGACAGCAGTTCAATATTCTCAACTGGCAGGTAAAGCCTTGAACTCTCGGCGTATTCCAGCACCAGACATTCGTGCGCCGCCCCCGCCGCCGTGATCACCTCAAGCCCTAGATAGCGGCCAACACCATGATCGACGTGGACCACCAAATCACCCAGTGTCAGGCTTTGGGTTTCGGTCAGAAAATTCTCTGCGCGGCGTTTGCGTTTGGTCTGGCGGATCAGACGATCCCCCAGCACGTCCTGCTCGGAAACGACCGTCAGATGTTTATGGCCTGCCGCTTTGCCACTTAAAGGCGGGCCCTGCACCTCAAACCCGTGCTCCAACGCCCAAACAGCCATATGCAGACCGCGTTTCCCGACACGGGAAAAATCGCTTACCGGAATTATCTCCGCAATGCCTTCGTCTTCAATCAACCCCATCAGGCGTTCGCGCGCACCTAGCGAATAGGACGCGACCACAACAGGCCCAAGTCCAAGCTTTGCTTTAAGATGATCGGACAATGATCTGAAAAGACTAATACTTTCCTGCTGACGCTCAGGTGCAAAGTTGCGCCCAATGCGCCCACCTGCGTCAATAACACCCGGCCCAGTCGGCTGTGGCAAAGCCCCAAGCTGCATCACACGAAAATCACGCAACGCCGCGTCCCACGCCGGACCATCAAGATATAATCCACCGGGTGCGGCGGGCTTATAGACTGAATCCATCCGCCCTTTCGCTAACATCGCCTCGCGGCGGGCATCGTATTGATCATCAATCGACACCCAGCGCGCATCACGTTGCGCCGCGTTTTGTTCGTCCAGCGTGACAGTCGCGCCCGTCAGATAGTCAAAGAGCGTCTCAAGCTCGGCATGGAAAAACCCCATCCAGTGTTCAACGCCGGCATGCTTTTTACCCGCTGACACCGCTTCGTATAATGGATCATCCGTTCCCGCCGCGCCAAATTCCAAACGGTAGTTCTGGCGAAACCGCGTGATCGCCGCATCATCCAAAATCACTTCGGACACGGGCGCAAGCTCCACAACGTGCAACGTTTCCGTCGTGCGCTGCGTTGCAGGATCAAAGCGGCGCGCGCCCTCAAGATCATCGCCAAACAAATCCAACCGCACAGGCCCGACCTGCCCGGGCGGATAGATATCGATGATGCCACCGCGCACCGCGTAATCGCCGGGCTCAGTCACCGTCGGCGACTGCGTGAATCCCATGCGCACCAAGAACTTGCGCAACGCGGATTCGTCGATACGGCTGCCGACGCGGGCGGAAAATGCCGCTTCGCGCAGAACGGACCGCGCGGGCACCTTTTGGGTCGCCGCGTTCAGGGTTGTCAGCAAAACAAACCGCTCCGGCATCCCGTGTGCAAGACCTGCCAAAACCGCCATGCGGGCCGCCGACACATCGGCGTTCGGGGACACACGATCATAGGGCAGGCAGTCCCAACTGGGGAAAACCACAACGGGCATTTCGGGCGCAAAGAACGCCAATGCCGCGCGCATCGCCTCAACCCGCTTGTCGTCCCGACAGATATGCACAACCGCGCCGTCCGCAGCCTCGGCTAAGATCAGGCGCGCGTCAAACCCCTCAGGGGCTCCGGAAACAGTGACGTGTTTGGGGTTGGGTATAGTCTGGGTTTTGGTCATGGAAACGGACCTACTGCGCGCAAGCCCAGTGTCAACCATTAGACGCGCAATTAGAAGCCAGGGCCGACTGCCAAGTTCTGATACATGCCAAACGTTGCCGTGATGAAAATCGAAATCATGCCGATAAACTGCGTGATGACGCGGTGCTTGGACAACCGAGCATAAAGCGCCTCACCCTCGGGCTGTTCACGCGCAATCATTTGCGATGTCGACAGGCTCAGCGCGCCAACAAGCGTCAGCGGAAACGCGAGCAAGAACACCGCCTGCGCAAATTCCACGTCATAGGCAAAGGCAAGGATCGCCAGCGACGTCAAAGCAAACGCCAAAAATGCCAGCAACACCAACCCCGACACCTGCCCAATATACAGCAAACGGTTCACGTTGATGCGCACCAAATCTTGCAAATCGACTTCCGCCTGTCCGCCGACCTTACGCGCCTTTTGGATCATGTCGAATGGGACGCCCAAAACCCAATGGTTGACGGATGACCACACGACAGCAAGCAATATCCAGAACCAAAGGTTGCTGAAGGAACGCATGTCGATGACTTCAAAAAGGGTGTTGGTCCAGTTCACGGGCGGCAGCCTAACAATTTGGTCGCTATTTAGCTGTGACTTGCGGCAATGCCCAGACTTGTGATGCGCGCCTTTCCATGGCACCCAATAGGTGTGACTTGAAAGGCCCTATCATGACAATGCAACCGTTTGCGCCCCCCTTCCCAACGTCCCGTCTGCGGCGCTTGCGCGCCACTCCGTCGCTGCGATCAATGGTGCGCGAAAACGTACTGTCGCCCAGCGATTTTATCTGGCCGGTCTTCGTGATGGATGGAACCGATGCCCAAGAACCGATCGCATCCATGCCGGGCGTGATGCGCCGCACGGTGGATCGCATCGGCGCGGCTGCAAAAGATGCATACGCGCTTGGTATCCCCGCGATCTGCGTATTTCCTTACACAAGCATGCAACATCGCACGCAAGATTGCGCGCTCGCTTGGTCGCCAGACAATGTCGCCAACCGCGCCATCCGCGCGATCAAAGACGCGGTGCCCGATATGGCGGTAATGACCGACATCGCGCTTGATCCCTATAATATCAACGGCCATGATGGATTTGTCGAAAACGGTGAAATCGTAAATGACCGCACGGTAGATGCACTTGTGAAGATGGCGCTGACCCAAGCGGACTGTGGCGCAGACATTCTTGGCCCGTCCGATATGATGGACGGGCGCGTCGGGGCCATTCGATCCGCGTTGGAATCCCACGCGCACCCGAACGTCACCATTCTGAGTTACACCGCAAAATATGCGTCGGCGTTTTACGGGCCGTTTCGCGATGCGGTTGGCGCGTCATCCGCGCTGACAGGCGACAAAAAAACCTACCAGATGGATCCTGCAAATTCTGACGAGGCCATGCGCCTTGTCGCGCGTGATCTGGCCGAAGGCGCGGATATGATCATGGTCAAACCGGGCATGCCCTACCTCGATATCGTGCGCCGCGTGAAAACAGAATTCGGTGTTCCGACATTCGCCTACCAAGTGTCGGGCGAATACGCGATGATCCAAGCGGCGGCGCAGAACGGCTGGCTCGATCATGACAGCGCTATGTTGGAAGCGCTGATGGCGTTCAAACGTGCGGGTGCGGACGGTGTGTTGACGTACTTTGCGCCAGCCGCTGCTAAACTCTTGAACGGCTAAATCCCGCTACCCTGCATCTAGCTGCTGACAGATCGCGAAATACCGCCTATAGTTTGCCGATAACGGGGGCGAACCCCGAAACAAATGGCACGAGGCAGTTATGACACTTATTTCAAGACGCAATTTTGCGCTGAGCGCGCTGGCAACCACGACTTTGTCCGCATGTGGCAATGGGATCGGCGGCAGTGGCGCGGCCGTGATCGACGCGCGTGCCGATATCACGCTGGCGTTCATGTATGATAATTATCCCGGCACCCGCGATCTGGCAGGCAAGGCCAGCGGCATGTTGGTCATGCCGGTCGTCACCGAAGCGGGCTTTGTGCTTGGCGGGTCATTCGGGCGTGGCGCACTGCGCATTGGCGAAACGACGGTGGACTACTATTCCGCCGCCGCCGCAAGCGCTGGCCTGCAAATTGGTGCACAGCAATATTCAACGGTTCTGTTCTTTATGACGCATCAATCCCTAACCGATTTCCGCAGTGCAAGCGGCTGGGCGGCTGGCGCTGACATCGAATACGCGCTCAACGACACCGGTGAAACATTGCGTGCCGAAACCACAACATCGCTCGCGCCGGTCATTGCGGTGGTCTTTGCGCAGGCTGGTTTCCGCGCTGGTGCGACGATTGAGGGCACCAAATACACCCGCATCATTCCGTAAACGCGCAGCATCGTTGGCATACAAGTTGTGTACAACCTGTGCACAGCTGGTGTCACGCTCTGAGCCGCGCACCTTTGGGGTCAAACGGCGGCTCTGCCAGCACCACACCGCGGTGCGGTTTGCCTAAAATCATCACATCGACCTCGCTCCCTGCGGGTGTGTCTTTGAGGTAGCCAAGCGCAAGACTCATGTTGACGCTGTAGCCAAAAGTTCCAGACGTGACGCGCCCGACTGGTGTACCGTCTGGCAGGAATATCGGCTCACCGCCTGTGGCATCCGCTGTCGTTATGTCCTGCACGTGGATCAGCGACAGTACTTCACGTGATGGATTGTCTTTGACCTTTAAGTAGCTGTCTTTGTGCAGAAAATCCTTATCCAATTTGATCAGGTGATCAAGGCCAACTTCTTGTGGCCAGTATTCCGGCGAATATTCACGCCCCCAGCTTCCATAGCCTTTTTCGACCCGCAAAGACATCAATGCCCGCGATCCAACCGGACCACCCTGCTCGGACGCGGCAACCTGTAATAATAATTGATAAACAGTTGCTTGGTCCTCGGCCTTGCAGTGAATTTCCCACCCAAGATCACCGGTAAACGACACCCGCAGCGCCAAACATGTGACGCCCGAAATCTCCAGCCACTTGGACCGCATGAACGGAAAGTTCGCCGTCGCAAGGGATGTGTTTGTCAGCGTTTGCAACGCCTTGCGCGCAGAAGGTCCAGCAATATTGAACCCGCACCACGCCTCGGTCATGCTCTCAAAAGTAACATCATCGGGCATTGCGACCATTTTCCAGAACCGCTGATGATATCGTTCCGCCATACCGGAGCCAATGATCCAAAATTCATCCTCCCCCATACGCGTGACGGTAAAATCGCCGGCGATCCCACCATTCACGCCGATCAATGGCGTCAGACACGACCGACCGACAGCTTTGGGCATGATGTTTGCGAACACAGCGTTAAGCCAACCCTCAGCGCCAGCACCCTTGCAGCGATATTTTGCAAAGTTAGAAATATCAATGATACCAAAGGACTGGCGCAACATCTTCGCTTCACGTCCAACGGAATCGAACCATGGCTGGCGGGTGAAGCCTGCGCTTTCGGGCGTGTCGACATCGAAATACAGCGGGTGTTCCCAACCGTAGTTCAGCCCGAACACCGCCCCCATGTCGCGCTGTTGTTCATACACACTGCGCACCCGAACCGGCCGTCCGGCAGCGCGCTCCTCGCCCGGGAAATGGATGCTGAATCGATGCGCATATTGGTCGCCAACCCGCGCTTTGGTAAATTTAGCATCGGCCCATTTACCAAATCTTGCGACGTCCCATGCAAACATATCGTAAGTCGATTCGCCTTTCGTGATCCATTCGGCGGCCATCAACCCCATACCGCCCGATTGTGAAAATCCGGGGATGATGCCGTTACAGCAAAAGTAGTTAGACAAATCAGGGTGCGGGCCAAACAGGACATTTGAATCAGGCGACCAGATCATCGGTCCGTTGATCACCCGCTTGATGCCCGCCTCACCAACGACAGGAACACGATCAATCGCGCGCATCATGTTGGGCTCAATCCGCTCCAGATCATCGGCAAACAACTCGTGCCCGAA
This sequence comes from Octadecabacter antarcticus 307, assembly GCF_000155675.2. Lineage (GTDB taxonomy): Bacteria > Pseudomonadota > Alphaproteobacteria > Rhodobacterales > Rhodobacteraceae > Octadecabacter > Octadecabacter antarcticus. The sequence goes on along the minus strand of NC_020911.1, from coordinate 2,419,837 downwards.
CCCTTGCGGCGTGCCATCCTCGGCCCAGAACCGCACGTCTTTTTCATAGGCCCCAACCAGCAATCCCTGCCCCTCTTGGCGCAGATAATACTCGCCGTCACGGTCCGCAACGGATGGTAATCGGCGGTCCATCGCGGCAATTTCGGCTATGGTTTCAGTGACAAAATACTGATGCTCGGTTGGCAAAAGCGGCAGCGTGATCCCCGCCAGCGCCGCCACCTCACGCCCCCACAGACCGGCGGCATTGATCACCCATTGTGCCCGAATGTCACCCTTAGCTGTCTCAACCAGCCATGTTCCGTCAGGTTGCTGAACCGTCGCCGTGACCGGACAAAACCGAATGATTTCAGCCCCTCGCTGACGCGCACCAATGGCATAGGCGTTCGTGACGCCGCTGGGGTCGACGTTGCCACCATCGGGTTCAAACATAATGCAGCGGATGCCGTCATAATTGACCAGCGGATGCAGTGCTTCGGCCTCAGCGCGCGACACTTCATGGAAATTCATCCCGTAGAATTTTGCTTTGGCCGCTTGCAGTCGCAGCTGATGTTCACGTTCCTCTGTTTGCGCCAAATACAGGCTGCCGGGCTGGAAGACACCGCAAGACTGGCCAGTCTCCGCCTCAAGCTCAGTGTACAAGTTCATCGTATAGTGCTGAATTCGTGAGATATTCGTGCTGTCATGCAATCCATGAATATTGGCCGCCGCGTGCCATGTGGACCCGCTTGTCAGCTCATCCCGTTCCAACAAAACCACATCGGTCCAGCCCAGTTTTGCCAGATGATAAAGGATTGAACAGCCAATGACGCCACCCCCGATAACGACCGCTTGGGCATGTGTCCGCATTTGGATTCTCCTCGTGTTGGCCCCACCCTGAAACCCCCAAGACGCGCACATTTGCCGCAAGACGACACTTCTTGTCGCAAATTGCCTTCCCCTGAGAGCAAATCAAAAATACGGTTTCAATAACAGAGGAGCCAGCCATGAAAACCACCACCCGTGTTGTCGTCATCGGAGGCGGCGTTGTTGGCGCCTCGGTTCTGTATCATTTGACCAAATTGGGCTGGTCGGATGTCATGTTGGTTGAACGTTCAGAATTGACTAGCGGGTCCACGTGGCACGCGGCGGGCGGCTTTCATACGCTCAATGGTGATACCAACATGGCGGCCCTGCAAGGCTACACCATCAAGCTGTACAAAGAGCTTGAGGAGATCACCGGCATGTCCTGCGGGCTGCACCATGTGGGTGGCGTGACGTTGGCTGACAACAAAGATCGTTTTGATATGTTGGTCGCTGAACGCGCCAAACACCGCTACATGGGCCTTGAGACCGAAATCGTGAGCCCCGAAGAGATCGCCAAGATCGCGCCGATTACCAACTTGGACGGAATTATTGGCGGGCTTTACGACCCGCTTGACGGGCACCTTGATCCATCGGGCACCACCCATGCCTACGCCAAAGCTGCGCGTATGGGCGGTGCTGAAATTGTCACCCATTGTAAGGTCACAACCACCACACAGCGCAGCGATGGCACATGGGATGTGGTGACCGACAAAGGCACGATCCATACTGAAAACGTCGTGAATGCTGGTGGTCTTTGGGCGCGCGAGGTTGCAGCCATGGCGGGTCTTTACGCACCACTGCATCCGATGGAACATCAATATATCATCACCGACGATTTGCCAGAAATCTATGATCGTGACGCCGAACACCCCCACGTGATGGATCCTGCGGGCGAAAGCTACCTGCGCCAAGAAGGACGCGGGCTGTGTATCGGGTTTTACGAACAGCCCTGCCGCCCTTGGGCCGTTGATGGCACGCCGTGGGATTTCGGTCATGAACTGCTGCCCGATGACTTTGATAAAATTACCGACAGCATTGAATTCGCGTACAAACGGTTTCCGGTTTTGGAACGTGCAGGCGTCAAATCTGTGGTCCACGGGCCGTTCACGTTTGCACCAGACGGCAATCCGCTTGTTGGCCCGATCCCCGGTTTGCGCGGCTATTGGTCCGCCTGCGGCGTCATGGCGGGCTTTTCACAGGGTGGCGGCGTCGGGCTGACATTGGCACAATGGATGATTGACGGCGAACCAGACCGCGATGTCACCGCGATGGATGTCGCGCGTTTTGGGTCCTGGATCACGTCAGGCTATACCCGCCCCAAGGTGGTGGAAAACTACCAACGCCGCTTTTCAGTCTCATATCCGAACGAAGAACTGCCCGCAGCACGGCCCCATCGCACCACACCGATGTATGACATTTTCACGGGCCTTGGTGCGGTCTGGGGTCAGCAATTCGGCCTTGAGGTGCCAAACTATTTTGCACAAGGCGATGAGCCGACATTTGAACAACCGTCGTTCCGCCGCTCAAACGCATTCAACGCCACCGCGCGTGAAGTCAAAGCCGTGCGATCCACCGTTGGCATCAATGAGCTGCATAATTTTGGCAAGTACCGCATCAGTGGACCAAAGGCCCGCAACTGGCTGGACCGGATCATGGCAGGTCGCATCCCCAAAATTGGCCGCCTCGCGCTGACACCGATGTTGTCTCACAAGGGCAAACTCTTGGGCGATTTCACCGTGTCCTGTCTGGCGGACGACACATTTCATTTGACCGCGTCTTATAGTGCGCAAGCCCAACACCTGCGCTGGTTCTTGCAACATCAAGACAGCGGTGTAAACGTCGAAAATATCAGCGATAGGTTGAATGGTTTTCAGATCGCAGGGCCAAAATCCCGCGACCTGCTGTCGGCCTGCACCCGCGATCCAGTCGACATGAAGTTCCTTGATGTGCGCCAGATGACCGTGGGCCAAGCCAAATGCACCGTGCAACGCGTGAGCTACACAGGCGATCTGGGCTATGAAATCTACTGCGATCCAATGGATCAACGCGCCCTGTGGAACGTGCTGTGGGAAAACGGTGCCCCCATTGGCATCACGCCATTTGGCATGCGCGCGATGATGTCGCTGCGTCTTGATCGTTTTTTCGGCTCTTGGATGAACGAATTCTCACCTGATTACACGGCGGCAGAAACCGGTATGGATCGGTTCATCAAATGGGATAAAGACTTCATTGGCAAAGCGGCGGCCCATACCGAAATACCGGCGCGCCAGCTTGTCACATTTGTCGTCGATGCCGCAGACGCCGACGTCACCGCCTATGAACCGATCTTTATCAACGGCAACGTCTTGGGCTTTTGCACCTCTGGCGGCTTTTCGCATCACACCCAAAAATCCATCGCCTTTGGCCTGATCCCGCGCGAACACGTAAACCCGGGCCTACAGGTCGAGATTGAAATCCTCGGCAGTCGCCGCCCAGCAACCCTGATCACAGAACCGATCTTTGATGCCGATGGCACGCGCCTTCGGTCATGATCGCAACGCTTCTCCTTGCCGCTGGTAAATCATCCCGCATGGGCGCGCGCGATAAGCTGCTGGAAATTGTCGATGGGGTTCCGCTTCTTGCCTTGCTTGCCAGCCGCGCGCTGAACGTCGGCCCAACCTTTGTGACGCTCCCCAGCGCGCACCATCCACGCCGTTCTGTGCTGCCACAATCGGCGCAGATCGTCGTTGTCGATGCAAACTTGGGCATGGCGCACAGCATCAAGGCTGGCATCAAAGCCCTGCCCGACACGGTGCGTGGCGTTATGATCCTGCCGGGCGACATGCCCGATATTACTGCAGCTGATATGGCCGCGATCCAGACCGCCGCCCGTCATTGCACAGCACCTATTGTTCGCGCCACCACATCGGACGGCACGCTGGGCCATCCGATCTATTTTGCAGCGAGCCAGTTTTCGCGCTTCGACGCGCTGCGCGGCGATCGCGGCGCGTTCCGCCTGACCATTGGGCTGGAGGATCAGACCGTGCTCGTGCCATTACAAGGCGACCGCGCGCAGCTTGATCTGGATACACCACAAGATTGGGCCGCCTACCGCGCCCGTTGATCCAATCACGCAAACCCAAAAAGTGCCGGTCTGCGTTGTCGCGGTCCGGCCTTTATTGCCGCCCACGAAGAGGTCGGAGCCGGTGCCACCGTCCGGCACCTCGTCTCCACCAAAGCCATAGATGATGTCGTCGTTGAAACCGGCATAGCCGATGATAGCATCGTTATTGTCAACACGGTCGCCCTCTGGATCATCAAGGTAGCCGCCGCCGATCTGGTCATCACCTGCGGTGCCCGCAGTGACCGTGAAGGTCGCCATGTCCGTGCCGCCATTGCCGTCGTCGATTGTGTAGCTGAGTGTATCGTCGCCAGCAAAGCTCATGGCAGGCGTGAATTTGATCTCGTTGTTCACAATATCCACGCAGCCTTCGGCCGGAACAACAGTCGGATAGGTAACGGTCAGCGTGTCGCCGTCCACGTCGGTGTCGTTAACGCGACGTCGAATGTGACGGACGTGTTGAAATCCGTGCTTGTCGCATCGTCGTTTGCAGCCTGATCGTCGTTCACAGGGGTGACATGGACATTGACTGCGGCCTACGCCATGCCGCCGTTGCCATCATCAATTGTGTACGTGATTGCAGTGTCGCCGTTAAAGTTCTCTACCAGAACAAACGTCAGCGCGTTGTCGCCGTGGACCGTAACCGTCCAGTTCGGGCTGGTCGCGCCAGTAACGTCTTGATCATCTCCGTCCGGATCGCTGTCGTCGCCCTGAACGATGATGTCCACGGATCCGTCTTAATCAACAGTCGCCACACGGTCGCCCGCAACCGTGCCACGGTTCACTTCGTTACCAATGACATTTTCGATGTCGGTGAAGGCCAGTGTTGCGCCAGTCGGCACGCCGCTGCCATCGACAAACACAACCGTGCCGTTGTTGTTGAAATCAACGTTGGAAACCGGGTTGGAGAAATCAAATTGGAAGCTGTCGCTGCTGTCTTCGTCGTTCGTCGTGGACTTAAGTGAGCTGTCACCATCAATGGGGTCATCACCAGAGCCGCCATAGTCCACAACGATGGAATCGTCGCCGCCATAGCCGCAAACAAGGTTGTCATCGATGAAATTGCCCGCAAGGATCGCGTCGTCGTTGTCGATTTGGCCCCCGTCAGCATCAATATAGCCGAGGATGACCTGGTCGTTGACGGCCGTGCCGCCGACGGTCCCGTCGCAATGCTCACTTACCTTCATGTCCTTGGTGCACATGTGATCCGCTGTTCGGAACCACAGGTCACAAATACGCTGACCGCAAAAAATGATCAAATTCTCATCCGCCAAAGAACAGGTTAAATCCGTTTCCGCAGACACCACATATTCACCGAGATAAAAAACCTCGATCCGGCTAGCCCAGTCAGCCGGCGTGCCCCCTAGTCAGGCATATTTTGGCAACAGGCAATTTTGAGATCAAAGAAGCGAACAATGGCGCAATTTTGAAAACCACTCTTGTTGCGCGGCACGCTTTCCATCTTTGGGTTGTATTTGACGGGGCATGATAGAAACGCTTTGTTTCGACTTGGAAAACAATGGACCAATCAAATAGCCTAAATCAGCTATATTTTCATCACTCGCCCGTTTCGGACTTATTATTCAGGATGACTGTTAATTCACCAATGTCGCGCGCTGGACCACAAAAGTGGTACCGGTGGCCGGACTCGAACCGGCACGATGTCACCATCGGGGGATTTTGAATCCCCTGCGTCTACCATTCCGCCACACCGGCATACGCGACGGGCAGCGAATACCCCCCGTCCCGCGTGGCGTCAACGGCCATAACGCATCTGCGGGTCAATTACAGTTTATTGGTTTCGAATGTATTATTACAGGCCGTGATCTGCGCAGCGCCGTAACCGGTTCGAAACCAGCGCTGGCACTGCTCAGATGTGGCATGGGTGATTGTGTGCGGCTGAATGGTGCGCCCTGCGTCCCAAAGAACACCAACGTTGGCGGATCGGCGATCTTCAATGTTGCGGCGTCTACGTCTGCCCTGCCACGTCATCAAAGCCCACCCCTCGCGCATTGTTGCGGTTGACCAAACAGTCTTCTCATGGCCTAACAATCAAAACAAAAAAATGAGCAGTTCCCAATGATCCGTCGTCTTTACAACTGGACCCTGTCCCTCGCCCAATCTCCTTATGCGCTTTGGGCGCTTGCAGCCGTCGCATTTATTGAAAGTTCAGTGTTCCCGATCCCACCGGATTTAATGATGATTCCGATGATTGTCGCCATGCCCCGCCGTGCCTTCCTGATCGCAGGCGTCACGACAGTGGCCTCTGTGCTTGGCGGGGTGTTCGGCTACGCAATCGGTATGTTCGCATTCGACGCCATTGGCCAACCGATCCTTCAGGCGCTCGGCAAAGCCCATTCGATGGAAGAATTAAGCACGCGGTTTAATGACATGGGGTTCTGGGCCGTGCTGGTCGCGGGCATCACGCCGTTCCCCTATAAGGTCATCACGATCATGTCCGGCTGGACAGCGATGCCCATCGGCACGTTCATCGCGACATCCATTCTCGCGCGCGCCCTGCGGTTCTTTATTATCGCAGCATTGCTTTGGAAATTTGGCGAACCAATCCGTATCTTCATCGAAAAGCGCCTCGGCCTCGTATTCACAGTGTTTTTTGTTGTGCTGATCGGCGGTTTCATCTTAATGCGCTATCTATGACCAAAACACAGCTCACCGCCCTTGCCGCCTTTGGCAGCTTTATCCTCCTCGCTGGCGCGTTCGTCTTTCAATCGCTCGGCTACGCACCGTGCACAATGTGTCTGTGGCAGCGCTGGCCCCACGCGGTGGCCAGCGTCATTGGTGTTCTGGCATTGGCACAGCCGCGGCTGCAATCACCACTGGCGATTCTAGGCGGCCTCGCGGCGCTGACAACCGGCGCAATCGGCCTGTATCATACGGGCGTAGAACGCGACTGGTGGGAAGGTCCGACAAGCTGTTCAGGCTCTAGCGGGCTGGACACGAATAACCTGCTCAACACCGATATCGCGCGTATTGTCATGTGCGACGATGTGGTTTGGTCGCTGATGGGCCTGTCGATGGCCTCGTTTAACGCTTTGTTCTCTTTCGCTCTGGTCGGCATCTGGATCGCCGCCGCCCGCCGCTAAAGCCGCTTTCTTGCCCCCCCAACGCACGCAATCCTTCCAACTGCGCCGCGTCCCTAACGCCCAGCCCGCCGCGACGACAAAAGCAAACTTGTCTCCGACCGCGTGACACCATCCATGCGGCGAACGGCGAATAACACAGCGTCCAAAGCATCCAGCGTCTCTGTCCCGATTTCAACAATCAAATCCCATGTGCCGTTCGTCGAATGCACCGCCTGCACCTCAACCAGCACCGAAATCGCGCGCATGACCTTTTCTGTACCGCGCCCCTCGATGCCCAACATCATCAGGCCGCGCACGGCATGGGGCACAACATCAGCGCGGGTCAGAACCGTAAAGCCCGCAATCTCACCTGATGCGCGCAACCGATCCATCCGCGCCTTTATCGTCGCCCGCGTTACGCCCAAATCGGCACTCAGCTCAGACACCGCCGCACGCCCGTCACGCTGCAACGCCTGCACCAACTTACTATCCAAATCGTCCATATGATCTATCCACTTTGCGCAATTGCCGCCCAAATTGTACAATGCGCTGGCTTCCACCGTACATCAACCCCTGCGATGATGCTCCCAACCAGACAGGAGCCACCACATGACCCCGCAAAACATCCTTCTCATCGGCGCGCCCGTAGACAGCGGTAAAGACCGCAAAGGCTGCATCATGGGACCGGACGCCTACCGCACCGCGCGTCTGGGCGACATCCTGACAGACCTCGGCCACAGCGTGACCGACCTCGGCAATCTCACGCCGCAAGACACCGATATCCCCGACCACAACCACCTGATCGCCCTGCCCCAAACTGTTGGCTGGACGCGCACACTGAACAAAGCCGCCTTTGATGCGGCCCCGAAGGGTCTGCCGATCTTTTTGGGTGGCGATCATTCCCTCGCGCTTGGGTCCGTCACTGGCATCGCGGATTACGCGGCCAGCATCGGCAAGCCGTTGTTCGTTCTCTGGCTTGATGCACACAGCGATTTTCACACGCCACAATCGACGGCCAGCGGCAATCTGCACGGCACACCCGTCGCCTATCTCAGCGGCCAAGACGGGTTTGATGACTTTCCAGTTGTCACCAATCCGGTTCCGACAGAAAATATCTGCATGATCGGTCTGCGCTCCGTTGATCCCGCAGAACACGCCGCCCTTGCCCGAACAAATGTTGAAATCGCCGATATGCGCGCCATCGATGAGGGCGGCATTCGCGCGCCACTGGCCGAATTCCTCGCCAAAGTAGACGCTGCAGACGGCCTGCTTCATGTCTCGCTCGACGTTGATTTCCTTGATCCCGACATCGCACCCGCCGTCGGCACAACAGTCCCCGGTGGTGCGACCCTGCGTGAGGCGCATCTGGTGATGGAACTGCTGCACGACAGCGGCCGCGTCACCTCGCTGGATCTCGTCGAACTCAACCCTTTTATGGACGAGCGCGGCAAAACTGCCTCCCTTATGGTCGACCTCACCGCGTCCCTTTTGGGCCGCCGCGTATTCGACCGCCCAACTCGTTCGTTCGCCTAACACCTCAACACCCTCATTCGTTTAAGGAACTCCCCATGCTGACCCCGTCCAAAAAGGCGCTCGTGCCCTTCGTTTCTGTTGAAAACATGATGCGTCTGGTCAATTCCAATGGCCTGTCTTCGATGCTGGTTCGGATCTGCGACGCCATCGAAGAAGATTTTCTGCGCTGGGACGCGTTTGACAAAACCCCACGCGTGGCCTCGCACTCAGATGTTGGCGTGATCGAACTGATGCCGACATCGGACGGCAATCTTTACGGATTTAAATACGTCAACGGCCACCCGAAAAACACCGCCGAGGGCCTGCAAACTGTCACGGCCTTCGGCCTGCTTGCTGATGTGCAATCGGGCTATCCGGTGCTCTTGTCGGAAATGACCCTGCTCACTGCGCTGCGCACCGCAGCCATGTCCGCGCTGGCCGCCAAACACCTCGCCCCGAAAGGCGCCACAACCATGGCGATGATCGGCAACGGCGCGCAGTCAGAATTCCAATGCCGCGCGTTTCAAGCGATCTGCGGCATCACCCGTGTGCGCCTGTTCGACATTGATCCAGCCGCCACACAAAAATGCGCGACCAATCTGCAAAACAGCGGCTTGCACGTTACGACCTGCACAACCGCCGAAGACGCCGTCACAGGCGCGCAGATCATCACGACCTGCACCGCCGACAAACAAAACGCGACCGTTCTGACCGACAACATGGTCGGCGCTGGCGTACACATTAACGCCATCGGCGGCGACTGCCCGGGCAAAACCGAACTGCACGCGGACATCTTGTACCGCTCGGATATTTTTGTGGAATATCCGCCACAGACCCGCGTCGAAGGCGAAATTCAAGCGCTCGACGCCGACCACCCCGTCATCGAATTGCACGACGTCTTCGCAGGCCGCACGCAGGGTCGCAAAACTGGCGGTGCGGGCGACAAACAAATCACTCTGTTTGACAGCGTCGGCTTTGCCATCGAAGACTTCTCAGCCCTGCGCTGCATCAAAGACGCCATCAAAGGCACGGATTTTTTCGATGCCCTCGACATGCTTGCCGACCCCGACGATCCGCGCGATCTTTATGGCATGCTGAACCGCGCCAAATAGCGCGTCTTGCTCCGGCTTTTGCCTCTGTCTTTGTCTCAAAAATATCCCCGTGGGGGGGCGCAAAGCGACGAGGCTGGCCGCCTCTTGGTCGGATCAGCGCAGCCCATTCAAAAAGCCACGTTGCACCCCATCCCTAGCCTCTGATAGGCTGTGCTCAACAAGATATAGCGTGGCCCTACGGCCACCGAATCTAGGCAGGCAGATCACATGAACGATACACCAGAAGCTCCTGAAAACACGGGTGAAATGCCACCAGAACGGCCAGTTTACGACGGCCCACAAATCTCCATCACCGCGGAGATGAAGACGTCCTATCTCGACTACGCCATGTCGGTGATCGTCAGCCGCGCCATTCCAGACCTTCGCGATGGTCTAAAACCTGTGCATCGCCGCATTCTTTATGCGATGTATGAGGCCGGAAACACCCACGACAAAGCCTACCGTAAATCCGCCCGTGCTGTGGGCGATGTGATGGGTAAATATCACCCGCACGGCGATAGCGCGATCTATGACGCACTGGCGCGGATGGCGCAGGATTTCTCAATGTCACTGCCGCTTTTGGACGGTCAGGGCAATTTTGGATCGATGGACGGCGACAATCCGGCAGCCATGCGCTACACCGAAGTGCGGATGGATAAACCTGCGGCCTATATGCTGGCCGACATCGACAAAGACACCGTCGATTTCCAAGACAACTACGACGGTAAAGACCGCGAACCGACCGTCCTGCCATCGCGTTTTCCAAACATGCTGGTCAACGGCGCGGGCGGTATTGCCGTCGGCATGGCCACCAATATTCCACCGCACAATTTGGGTGAAGCCATTGATGCCTGCCTTGGGCTGATCGAAAATCCCGACCTGACGTCAGAAGACCTGATTGAATACATTCCCGGCCCCGATTTCCCGACGGGCGGCATTATGCTGGGCCGCGCCGGTGCGCGCAAAGCCTATCTTGAAGGGCGCGGCAGCGTCATCACCCGTGCCAAAACCCATACCGAAGAAATCCGCAAAGACCGCTTTGCGATCATCATCAGTGAGATCCCGTATCAGGTGAACAAGTCCACAATGATTGACCGCATCGCAGAAGCGGCGCGCGACAAAAAAATCGAAGGTATTTCCCACGTACAGGACGAATCCGATCGCAACGGCGTGCGGGTGGTGATCGAACTCAAACGCGATGCCACCGCCGAAGTCGTGCTCAACCAGTTATTCCGCTTCACGCCGATGCAAACCTATTTCGGCTGCAACATGCTGGCCTTGAACGGTGGTCGCCCTGAAACGCTGACGCTGCGCCGCTTCCTGACGTCGTTCCTCGATTTCCGCGAAGACGTCGTGATCCGCCGCACCGCGTTTGAACTGAACAAAGCCCGCGATCGCGCCCATGTGTTGTGTGGTCTCGCCGTGGCGGTCAGCAATGTTGACGAAGTCGTCGCAACCATCCGCGCCTCTGCTGATGCACCGTCTGCGCGTGCTGCCTTGATGACCCGCGCGTGGCCCGCCGAAGAAATCCTTCCGTTCATTTTGTTGATCGACGATCCGACCCATCCCGCAAACGAAGACGGCACCTATAACCTGTCCGAAATCCAAGCCCGCGCCATCCTTGAATTGCGTCTGCAACGCCTGACCCAGATCGGCGTCAAAGAAGTAACCGACGAGCTGGAAGAACTGGCGAAAAAGATCAAAGAGTACCTCGCCATCTTAGCCTCGCGTGAACGGATCATGCAGATCATCCGTGACGAACTGGCTGAATGTAAGACCCTGTTCGCCGTGCCCCGCCGCACCCAAATCGTCGATTGGTCCGGCGACATGGAAGACGAAGACCTGATTGAATCGCAGGACATGGTCGTCACCGTGACCGAAACTGGCTACATCAAACGCACCGCTCTGGTCGATTTCCGCGCACAAAAGCGTGGCGGCAAAGGCGTATCAGGTGGCAGTCTAAAAGAAGACGATGTCGTCACCACGCTGTTCGTTGCCAACACCCACACGCAGCTGTTATTCTTCACGACCGACGGCATGGTCTATAAACTGAAAACATGGCGCCTGCCACAAGGGTCGCGCACCTCCAAAGGCAAGGCGATCGTCAACATCCTGCCGATCCCAACGGGTGTGTCCATCGCTGCGATCATGCCGGTCGACCGCGACGAAAAAGACTGGGACGATCTGCAAATCGTCTTCGCCACCTCGGCTGGCACCGTGCGCCGCAACCGTCTGTCCGATTTCACCAACGTCATGCGCAACGGCAAGATCGCCATGAAGTTTGAAGGCGAAAATGCGGGCGTGCAGCTTATCAACGCGCGCATTTGCAGCGCAGATGACGATGTCATGTTGGTCACCAATTCGGGTCGCGCCATTCGCTTTGCCTCCACCGATGTGCGGGTCTTCAACTCGCGCGCCTCCCTTGGCGTGCGTGGCATTAAACTAAAGGGTGACGACAAAATCGTGTCGATGTCCGTGATCCGCCACTTCAAGGCCGAAGCTGACGAACGCGCCGCCTACCTCAAAATGCGCCGCGCCATGGCGGGTCTGGCGGATGATGCAGAAATCGAAGACGAAGACGTGCCTGCGGGCAACATTACACAGGAACGCTACGCTGAAATGTCGGCTGCTGAAAACCTGATCCTGACCATCACAGCTGGCGGGTCCGGCAAATTGTCCTCCTCACACGACTATCCCCTGCGCGGACGCGGCGGCATGGGCGTAACGGCGATGGACAAGGCGATGCGCGGCGGCGAAATTGTGGCCTCGTTCCCTGTTGAAAGGGACGACCAAATCATGCTCGCAACCTCCAAAGGCCAATCGATCCGCGTTCCGGTCGAAGGCATCTCGTTCCGCTCACGCTCGGCTGGGGGCGTAAAAGTCTTCAACACCGGCAAGAACGAAATCGTCGTGTCTGTCGCCTATATCGCCGATCAAGCGGATGAGGGCGGTGACACCGGCAGCGATGATGTCACCGAGACGACTGAGGCGTAAACAGTTACGTTTTCCTCGACTGGCCTCCGACACAGCACTGAATTGGAAAGGCCCGCACATCGCTGCGGGCCTTTTTGCATTTGGAAATCCACCCGCGCAAACATATCGGATGTGCACGCGTTGTGTACGTTCTGTGTACAGTGTGTGCCACGCGATTTTGCCCCCTTTCCAAGCAGCGCCTGACAGCCTATCTCCCCAGATATGAACAACACACTCCACATCATCGGCGGCGGTATGGCCGGATCTGAAGCAGCTTGGCAGGCGGCCAACCTTGGCCAGAAAGTCGTCATCTATGAGATGCGCCCAAAGGTCGAAACCTTTGCCCATCGCACGGGCAATCTGGCTGAAATGGTCTGTTCCAATTCGTTCCGATCTGATGATGACGAACAGAACGCCGTGGGCCTGTTACACTGGGAAATGCGCGCGGCTGGTGGCATCATCATGACAACTGCTGATGCGCATAAACTGCCTGCCGGCGGCGCGCTCGCTGTGGATCGTGATCCCTTTGCCGAAAGCGTGACTGCGACATTAACTGCGCACCCTAACATATCGGTTTCATACGAAGAAATCGATACCTTGCCTGACGATGGCCAGTGGATTATCGCGACTGGTCCGCTCACATCCGGCAAATTGGCTGACGCGATTGCGGCTGAAACCGGCGCCGAAGCATTGGCGTTTTTCGACGCCATCGCGCCGATCTTATATCATGACAGCATCGACATGACCAAAGCCTGGATGCAATCGCGCTACGACAAAGGCGAGACGGTCGAAGAGCAAACGGCCTACCTCAACTGCCCAATGACCAAAGACGACTATGAGGCGTTCATCGACGCCCTTCTTGCGGCAGACAAAGCCGAATTTAAAGAAGGCGAAACAGCAGGTTACTTCGATGGCTGCCTGCCCATCGAAGTCATGGCAGAACGCGGACGTGAGACATTGCGCTTTGGCCCGATGAAACCTGTCGGCCTGACCAATGAACACGACCCACAAAACAAACCGTATGCCGTCGTACAGCTGCGCCGCGACAATGCGTTGGGGACGCTTTACAATATCGTCGGGTTCCAAACTAAGATGAAGTACGGTGCGCAAACCGATGTTTTCAAACGAATTCCTGGACTTGAAAACGCAAACTTTGCCCGCCTTGGTGGCATTCATCGCAATACCTTCCTAAATTCACCAACTTTGCTTGATGGTCAAATGCGCCTAAAAACCAAGCCGAATATCCGGTTTGCAGGTCAGATCACTGGCGTCGAAGGCTACGTCGAATCCGCCGCAATGGGTCTGCTTGCGGGTCGTTTGGCAGTCGCCGAAATGCGCGGTGAAACCTTGGGGCCCGTGCCGAACACCACTGCAACGGGCGCGCTTGTCACACACATCACCGGCGGCGCCGACGCTAAGACGTTCCAGCCGATGAATGTTAATTTCGGTCTATTTCCACCTGTTGAGGGCTTAAAAAGTGGCCGTCGCGGGCGCAAGGACCGTTACAAAGCCTACACGGACCGCGCCAAAGTTGAATGGCAGGCCTGGCTGGATCAATCCGGACTAGACGACAGCTGATTTCCACGACTAGGCTGGCAAAATGGTGGACCAAACCGACAGTCGCGCATGATCACGCGCTTTGCGCCTTCGCCCACGGGTCCACTGCACCTTGGCCACGCCTTTGCGGCGTTTTTGGCGCAGGATATGGCCACGGCTGCCGGTGGTGAATTTCTCCTGCGAATTGAAGACATTGACCGCTCGCGCGCACGTCCGGAATGGGAGGCGCAAATTTTTAATGACCTGCGCTGGCTTGGTCTGTCGTGGTCCCAAACCGTGATGCGCCAGTCGGACAGACTTGCGCACTACGGCGCGGCACTTGACGGTTTGTGGGCGAATAAGTCCGTTTTCGCCTGCACTTGCAGCCGTCGTGATGTGCTTGACGCCCTCGCAGCGCCGCAAGAAGGGGCTGGCGTACCCACCGGCCCTGACGGCGTGATCTACCCCGGCACCTGCCGCAGCAATGGCGCCACGTCTCCAAATGACCCCGCGCCCAAGGACGCCGCGTTGCGATTGTTAATGTCATCGGCTGTCGGTCAGAACGTCTTTTCGTTTCACGAGACTGGCCACGGACCGAACGGGGAAACCGGCCTGATCGAATTCACCGCCCAAGACGCGATCCGCAATATTGGTGACATCGTGCTGGCACGGCGCGATATGGGAACGTCCTACCACTTATCCGTCGTTTTGGATGATGCGGCGCAGGGCATTACCCATGTGGTGCGCGGCGAAGACCTGTTCGAGGCAACAAAAATACACGTTGTATTACAAATTCTTATGGATCTTCCCACGCCGATATACCATCATCATGGCCTGATCCGTGATGATGCGGGCAAACGGTTGGCGAAACGCGACGATGCGCGCGCCATCGCCAAATACCGCGCCGAGGGGGCCAGCCCTGATGATATTCGCCGCATGGTCGGGCTTTAACCCTCAGGCGTCATCAACTCGACCTCAGCGCCAAACGTAACCGACGTGTAAAAACATGACCGTCGGTTGGTGTGACACGCCGCCCCGATTTGACGCACAACGGCCAGCAGACAATCGCGATCACAATCCAGACGCAGATCGATCAATTCCTGCGTGTGTCCCGACGTCTCCCCCTTGATCCAAAACGCCTGACGCGAACGCGACCAATAGGTGACACGCTTGGTTTCCAGGGTCTTCGCCACTGCGGTCGCATTCATCCATGCCATCATCAACACCTCACCAGTGTCGTTTTGTTGCGCAATGCACGGGATCAAGCCATTGGAATCATATATTAAAGTATTTGGATCGAAGGACATAGCAGGTTTTCCTTTGGCAAGTGGGCACGCTAGGACTATCTATGGATTAGACGCGCGAAAGGCAAATTTCCATGACGACTGATACCGACCTGATCAATCTTTATTCCACCCGAATTTTGGGTCTGGCGGCGGATATTCCCCATCGCACAAGGCTGACTGCGCCTGATGGGACGGCCAAACGCCGCTCACCGCTCTGCGGGTCAACCGTGACTGTGGATTTGGCGTTGGACGGCGGCAAAATCGTCGGCTTCGGACAGGATGTGAAAGCCTGTGCGCTCGGACAGGCATCTGCGGCGGTGGTCGGGCACAATATTGTCGGGCGATCCGAAGCTGAAGTTCAAACTGGACGTGATCAGCTTTTCGCCATGTTGAAGTCTGACGGACCAACGCCGGATGCGCCATTTGACGGGCTTGAGGTTCTTGGCCCAGCGTCCGAATACAAAAATCGCCATGCGTCGATATTGTTGGCATTTGATGCAACACTTGACGCCTTCGTTGACGCGCGCACATCGAAATCCGCCTAAACACCTGCCCAAAAAAGAAAAAACCGCCGCTCTCCGGGACAGTGGAAAGCGGCGGCAGGTAAGCGTTTCGTGTGGGACCGGTGCAATTTTGGGAACGGCAGGTTCCCGATTGGGTCAATGACAGGCAGTGTCAGACATCAGCAGATCAAACGTTGGGACAGAAAATCTGAGGGCACCGGCACGAAACGCGCAGAGTAGGCAGACAGGTAACTTAAAAGACGTTCGGTAGGCTCAACGCCGCAAAAAGCATCACAATGAGCGCCACCATGCCAAGCGCATCTGCAACAATCGTATCAGCGGACCGAACGAGTACATTTTTGATTTCCTTGGCCATTTAGCTGCTCCTCATGTTGTTCACTTTGTTGCCACTTTGTTCTCATTAACTGATTCTTAATGCAAGAACTTTTTAGGAACAAAAGTGAACAAAATGTTTCATGACTCCCTAACCGACTGAAATTAAACGAATAGCCTTGTCTTGCTCCATGAGCCACAAAAGCGTGCGCGCCGCCTTCCCGCGTCCCGATTCAAGCTTTGGGTCGTCCAACAGCAGTTTTCGCGCGTCGGTTTGCGCCAGCGCCATCAGGGCTGTCTGATGTTCCAGATCGGCAATCCGAAACCGCGGCAGCCCGGATTGCTCAGTGCCGATCACATCGCCAGCGCCACGCATCGCGAGATCTTCTTCAGAAATACGAAATCCGTCCTCGGTTTCGCGCATGATCTCAAGTCGTTGGCGTCCACCTTCAGACAGCGGCGCTTGATACATCAACAGACAGGTCGATTTTGTTGACCCGCGTCCGACACGCCCGCGAAGTTGGTGCAATTGCGCCAGCCCGAAACTTTCGGCGCGTTCGATGACCATGATTGACGCGTTGGGAACGTTCACCCCAACCTCGATCACGGTGGTTGCGACCAAAACCTTGGTCTTGCCCGACACGAAACCACGCATCGCCGCGTCCTTGTTGGCGGGCGGCATCTGGCCATGTACCAGCCCGACGACATCCTCCCCCAATACCGCGCGCAGCCGTTTGAACCGATCCTCTGCAGCGGTCATATCGCTGACCTCTGATTCCTCAACCAACGGGCAAACCCAATAGCATTGTCGCCCTTGTGCGACCGCCGCGCGCAACCGGTCAATGACCTGATCCATCTTCGATGTCGCCACCAACGCGGTTGTCACGGGGCTGCGCCCGGGCGGTTTTTCGTCCAATACACTGACGTCCATATCGCCGTATTGCGCCAAAGCCAAAGACCGAGGGATCGGCGTGGCCGTCATCACCAACACATCCACCGACGTGCCTTTTGCACCTAATTCCATGCGCTGTGCCACGCCGAAACGGTGCTGTTCGTCGATGATTGCCAGCCGCAAATCGGCAAACACGACATCGTTTTGGAACACCGCATGGGTGCCGACAAGGATGTGTATGTCGCCTGCCGCCAGCGCTGCTAGTTTGGCACGACGCTCACCGCCTTTGTCGCGACCTGTCAGCAATTCCAGCACCACGCCAGCGCCTTCTGCTAGGGGACGCAGCCCTTCAAGGTGTTGACGCGCAAGGATTTCTGTCGGCGCCATCATCACGCCCTGCCCGCCGGCCTCAACCGCAGTCAGCAAGGCCATCAGCGCCACCAACGTTTTACCAGACCCCACATCACCTTGCAGCAATCGGTTCATCCGGTGCGGCTTGGCCATGTCTTCAGCAATCTCGGCGGTGGCGCGTACCTGCGCGCCTGTGGGGAAAAACCCCAACGCAGCCAGAACTTTAGCCTGCTTTGCGCCATCACCTACCGTCATGCGTCCTTTGCTACGTCGCGCTTGGGCACGGGCCAGCGCCAGCGTCAATTGGTGGGCCAGAACCTCATCATAAGCTAGACGTTGCCGCGCGGCGGACGTCGGTGACAGTTCGGCCGACGACAACGGACGGTGCGCCTGCGCGAGCGCTGCGCCCCAACCCGGCCAGCCCTCACGCGCGCGCAACGCCGGGTCAATCCATTCCACCAAATCCGGCGCCTGCCCCAACAGATCCGTCGTGGCCTTGAACATCGCCTTCTGCGTTATCGTCCCCGTCAACGGATAGACCGGTTCAAACAACGGAATTTGTTCCGCCTCGTCCGGTGTCAAAATATGATCGGGGTGCACCATCTGACCGATGCCATCAAACAGTTCAATCTTGCCTGACACGACGCGGCGCTGACCTGTTGGCAGTTGCTTGCGCAAATACTCACCATGACTGCGAAAAAATACGAGCTGAAACGTTGTGAGCTGATCTTCAACCATCACGCGGTACGGACGTCCCCGACTGCTGGGCACTGTATGTTGGCCAATCGTGACTTCGACAGTGCAAACGGCGGGCGCTTGAACGTCTAAGATTGACTCTCGGCGTCTTCGATCCACGCCCGAATGGGGCAGTGTGAACAACAGATCGCGGGGCTTTTCGATATGGGCAGCAATAAGCGCTTGTGCAGATTTTGGCCCGATCCCGTCCAGGGATTCTAACCCGCCAAACAGCGGCCACAACACCTCTGGTCTGCCTGATTGCTTTGGCGGTGCAGCGCTCATACGTCTTTCGTCAGCGCCAGCCAGCCGTCCTCATCCATTGTTTCAATTCCAAGATCGGTGGCCTTCTTAGCCTTCGATCCAGCCCCAGGTCCGGCAATTAGCAGGTCGGTTTTCGCGCTGACGGACCCACTGACTTTCGCGCCAAGGCTTTCGGCGCGCGCCTTTGCCTCAGCCCGTGTCATTTTTTCCAAAGAACCTGTGAACACGACGGTTTTTCCGGCGACAGGGCTGTTGGATCTGGGTCTGGCCGAGTCTTGCGGACGCAACTGGGCGACCAATCTGTCAATCGATGCGCGTTCTGCGGACTGATGAAAAGTCGTCACAACCGACGCCGCCATAACCGCGCCGACCCCGTCGATGCCAAGCAGGTCATCCCATCCAGCACCTTCACCAACACTCGCCTGCGTCATCGCGTCCTCAAATGTCGACCAAGTGCCATAATGGATCGCCAAAAGGTTTGACGCGTTTTCGCCAACATGCCTGATCCCCAGCGCAAAAATCAATCTCGCCACTGGAATTTCACGCTTTTCATCAACCGCTTGCCAGAGCTTCTTAACGCTTGTGTCGCCCCAACCATCGCGATTGGCGAGCTTTGTTAAGCTGCCCATGTCGCGGGCCCCAAGCGTGAAAATATCAGCGGGTTCTTTGACCGCAAGCTGGTCATCGTTGTAAAACGCCTCAATCTGCTTGGCGCCGAGCCCGTCTATGTCAAACGCCGCGCGGGACACAAAATGTTTTAACTTTTCCACTGCTTGCGCCGGGCAAATCAAGCCACCAGTGCAGCGGCGGACAACATCGCCCTCCTCACGCACAGCGTCTGATCCGCATTTTGGGCAGGTCGTCGGGAAATCGAAAGGCGCTGTTTCGCCCAGGCGTTTGGACAGGTCTACATCGGCCACTTTCGGGATTACGTCGCCCGCGCGGTAGATCTGCACCCAGTCCCCGACACGGATGTCTTTGCCACCACGAATGTCATCGCCTTTGTTGCCGCGTCCCGCGATATAATCTTCGTTGTGCAGCGTGGCATTTGCCACCACGACGCCGCCGACTGTGACGGGGCTCAGGCGCGCAACGGGTGACAACGCGCCCGTACGCCCAACCTGAATGTCGATGGCGTCCAATGTCGTCCACGCCAATTCAGCGGGAAATTTATGCGCAATCGCCCAACGCGGCGTGGTGGACCGGAACCCCAACCGACGCTGCAATGACAGGTCATCAACCTTGTAGACGACGCCGTCGATGTCATAGCCAAGGGTCGCGCGCTGCATTTCGATGTCGCGGTAATGGGCGATCATTTCGCTGGGGCTGGCACAGATTTTTGTCAGCGGGTTGGTTTGAAAGCCAAGCGTTTTGAGCCGCGCAATCGCGCCAGATTGGGTGTCGGCCAAGGGGGCTGAAACCTCACCCCAAGCATACGCAAAGAATTTTAAAGGACGCGATTTGGTAATGCTCGCGTCCAATTGGCGCAGCGATCCCGCAGCCGCGTTTCGCGGGTTGGCAAAGGTCTTGCTGCCCACGTTGCTTTGACGTGTGTTCAATGCCGCAAAATCCGAGTGGGACATATAGACCTCACCGCGCACCTCAAGGATTTTTGGTGCATCCAATAGCACCTGCGGCACATCCTTTATCGTGCGCGCATTGGCGGTGACATTTTCACCAACCGCGCCGTCGCCACGCGTCGCGGCTTGCACCAATTTGCCGTTCTCGTAGCGCAGGGACAGTGATAAGCCGTCAATCTTCGGCTCTGCGGTGAACGCCAAATCCCCAGTTTCAAGGCCAAGGAACTTGCGCACTGATTTGTCAAATTCAGTGACGTCATCATCGGTGAATGCATTGCCCAATGACAGCATCCGCAACGCATGGGGGACTTTTCCAAAACCATCTGCCGGCGTTGCACCGACCGTTTCAGACGGGCTGTCGCGACGCTTAAGATCGCTAAATCGCGCCTCGATCATCGCGTTGCGCAGCTTCAACGCATCGTAGTCTGCGTCTGGGATCCTTGGCGCATCTGCTTGATGATACTCCGCGTTGGCCTGCGCCAGAAGTGCAGACAGCCGCGCAAGTTCTTGCGCGGCCTCGTCCTTGGTCAGATTTTCAATCGACGTTGTCGCGCTCACACTCCACCCCCGTCAACAGCAAAAGCGATGAATACTCAGCCAGTGATAGATCCGTGGCGAGGACAGGTCCAGCCCTGACCCCAACTGAAGTGAACGGCCCCGATCAAAAGTGCCCGATCCAAAGTGAATGGCGTACCATGAGGGGGGGGCATCGTGACTCTGGATGTCTCTGGAGCGCTTTAAGCGCCTATCGCAATTTTTTCCGAGTCGTGCTGGGTCATGGGTTCGGGATCGCGCAGCACGTAGCCACGGCCCCAGACGGTTTCTATGTGATTGTCACCACCCGTCGCTTCGCTAAGTTTCTTGCGCAACTTGCAGATAAACACGTCGATAATCTTCAATTCGGGTTCATCCATGCCACCATATAAGTGGTTCAGGAACATCTCTTTCGTTAATGTCGTCCCCTTACGTAGGCTCAACAGTTCAAGCATTTGGTATTCTTTCCCCGTCAGATGCACAGGGCTGCTGTCAACTTCGACTGTTTTTGCATCAAGATTCACGGCAATTACGCCAGTTTTGATAACGGACTGCGCGTGGCCTTTGGATCGACGGATGATCGCATGGATGCGCGCCACCAATTCTTCACGATGAAACGGTTTGGTCATATAGTCGTCCGCCCCAAACCCGAAACCCTTAAGCTTACTTTCTGTTCCGTCCTCACCCGACAGAATCAATATCGGGGTTTCGATCCGACTTAGTCTGAGTTGGCGAAGCACCTCATGGCCATTCAAATCCGGCAAATTAATATCCAGCAGGATCAGATCGTAATCATACAGCTTGGCAAGATCGATCCCCTCCTCACCAAGGTCGGTCGTATAGACGTTCAGGTTCGCATGGCTCAGCATCAGTTCGATGCTTTTGGCCGTCGATGGGTCGTCTTCTACCAGCAATACACGCATTAAACTTCTCCGCTCATTCGATGTCTAAGACGACCTTACGGTAACAATGGTTAATCACACGTTACCGGATGCATAGAAGTTTACAACTCTTCTTAAGGTTGTCGAAATTTTTGCAATGCAGTTGCTTTTAACGCCGCTTCGCCGTGATCGCGAACGGCAACTTCCCATTCCGACAACTCTTCATCAGATAACCCGTAGGTGTCTTTGGCTTCATCGCGTGACAGCAACCCGTAGGCAACTGCGCGCACGACACAGGCTTTGCGCGATGCAACCCATCGTCGCGTTTCCGGCGCGGGCAGGTCTGCCCGTGTCATGATAGATCCATCTGGCAGTTTTACCGAACGTGGCCCGTCAATCTTCTTTAAATACATCTCTCACACCCCTATGTGGTCTTTCATGCCCTGCCTTTTGACGCCCGCGGACTAAGGAGAGGTAAAGCTGCCCCTTAAAGAGTGATTACACTTTTCCTATATCTACACTTAAATCTGCGTTAGGACGCCCCATGCCCCTTGATCACCCTCTCAACTCGCTCGGTTTTGCGAAGCCGCCATCCCAAACCCGCGTCGTCGTTGCGATGTCTGGTGGGGTGGACAGTTCTGTTGTCGCCGCACAGTTGGCCGAAGAAGGCTACGATGTGGTTGGCGTGACCTTGCAGCTTTATGATCATGGGGCCGCACTGGCAAAAAAGGGGGCTTGTTGTGCGGGGCGAGACATTCATGATGCCCGTCGCGTTGCAGAAGATATGGGTTTTCCCCATTATGTCCTTGATTATGAAAACACTTTTCGTGAAGCGGTGATTGATGAATTCGCGGACAGCTACCTTGCAGGCGCGACCCCCGTGCCATGTATTCGCTGCAACGAACGGGTGAAATTCAAGGACCTGCTGGAAACCGCAAAAGATCTGGACGCCGACTGCATGGCGACCGGGCATTATATCCAACGCAAAATGGGGCCGCGCGGCGCACAGCTGCATTGCGCCGAAGATGCCAACCGCGATCAAAGCTATTTTCTGTTCTCGACCAAGCCCGAACAGCTGGAATATTTGCGCTTCCCGCTGGGTCATCTACCGAGCAAAGATGCGACGCGCGAACTGGCAAGAAAATATGGGCTGGCGCTGGCAGATAAACCCGACAGTCAAGATATTTGCTTCGTTCCGAACGGAAATTACGCGGCGGTGATTGAAAAACTGCGTCCCGGCGCGGCTGAACCCGGTAATATCGTCGACATCGACGGCACCGTTCTGGCGCAGCATCGTGGCGTCATCCATTACACCATCGGGCAGCGCCGTGGGCTTGGCATCGGCGGGTTGGCTGATCCATTGTATG
This sequence comes from Octadecabacter antarcticus 307, assembly GCF_000155675.2. GTDB lineage: Bacteria > Pseudomonadota > Alphaproteobacteria > Rhodobacterales > Rhodobacteraceae > Octadecabacter > Octadecabacter antarcticus. The sequence continues at coordinate 2,396,973 of NC_020911.1, read as the reverse complement.
TGGTGAAGCTGGACGTGGACAAAAAACATGTGATTGTCGGCCCTAAGGACCTACTGACCACGCGAACTGTGCCTGTGCGCGAAATCAACTGGCTTGGCGACGATGCGTTCGATTCGAAGACTGAACGCCATATCTCGGTCAAAATCCGGTCCACCAAACCCCCGATGGAGGCGATCGTGCGTCCGCTGTCCGCCACAACAGCCGAAATCGAACTGCTGACCCCCGAAGAAGGCGTCGCACCCGGTCAGGCCTGTGTGTTCTACGATTCAGACAGCAGCCGCATCTTTGGCGGTGGCTGGATTTGGCGCGGGTACTAAGACGTCACAATCAAATTAAGGCGAAATCTGATGTTGGACCTGCGACCTAACTGTGAATGGTGTGACACAGACCTTGCCGCTGATGCAACGAATGCACGGATTTGCAGCTATGAATGCACCTATTGTGCCAAATGTGTGGAATCCGTGCTGCACAATGTTTGCCCGACCTGTGGCGGAGGGTTTGTTTCTCGTCCGATCCGCCCACAGACCGCGTACCATGAAACGCCTCAGCTGGGGCTCGGACATCAGCCGGCAAGTACAACACGCATTCATTCCAAATGGACGCGCGCTGACCTTGATCAAATGAGCATGAAGTTGCGCAACGTCCCAGTCACCGAACGCTAGCTATATCGGGTCGCATCATACCGATACGACCCGATTGGTAGGCCCTTAACTTGCCCGACGCCGTCCGCCAACACGCGCTGCCCGACCTCGGCCTTCTTGGCCAGCTTTCGGGGCTTCGCGGTTCATTGCAATCCATGCCGCCCCACCGTCGTCATTGTTGGTCAGGAAGTTGGCGGCGCGGATCGCCAGCATCTCAAACCCTGCTTTGGGTTTGGTTGATCCCATGCCGAACAGCGTCACAAATGTTTCATCATCAATGTCGTCTGGCAAAATAATACCCGCAGCCTCGATCTGGGCCTTTTTCTCCGCGATCTTCAGCGGACCGATGGGCAGTGCCACCGGATTCATGATCGCGGATGTCATGCCCGCGGCCATCGCCATAGGCAGAAACGCGTTATTTATGCCGTGGCGATTGGGCAGACCAAACGAAATGTTGGATGCGCCGCAGGTGGTGTTGACGCCCAGCTCTTCGCGCAAACGGCGCACGAGGGCGAACACCTGAAGCCCAGCAGTGCCCATTGCGCCAATCGGCATGACCAGCGGGTCAACCACAATGTCATGCGCCGGAATTCCAAAATCAGCCGCCCGTTGCACGATCCGTTTGGCAACTTCAAACCGCACATCGGGGTCTTCAGAAATGCCGGTGTCATCATTGGAAATCGCAACAACCGGCACATTGTATTTCTTGACCAGCGGCAGGACCAATTCCATCCGTTCTTCTTCGCCAGTGACGGAATTGAGCAGCGGGCGCCCTTCGGCGGCGGCCAGACCATTTTCCAGCGCACCGGGAACGGAGCTGTCGATGCACAGCGGCGTGTCGACAATGGCCTGTACACGTTTGACTAGTTCTTCCATCAACGTTGGCTCAACAAAGTTGTTGTCAGCGTAACGCGGGTCCTGCGCCATCTTGTTGGAAAATACAGCGCCGGAATTAATGTCGAGAACTGTGGCGCCCGCCAAAGTCTGGGCAATCGCATCCGCTTCAACGCGGGAGAAATCACCGCGCTCAAGTTCTTCGTTCAGCACCTTACGGCCTGTCGGGTTGATTCGCTCCCCGATGACGCAGAACGGCTGGTCAAAGCCGATGACGGCGGTCTTGGTTTTGGATTCGATAACAGTGCGGGTCATGGTGGTTCCTTAGGAGGGGGTCATTGGCGCAGCAGAGCTGCCACCATGTTCAATGGCCCAAGTTGCATTCGTTTTGATGCCACCAAGGGGGAAGAAGTGGACTTTTTCAATGTTGGAATCGGGGTTCGCTGCTTTGTGGGCAGCCAGTTCGGTCAACACCTGCGTCGGTTCAAACGGCAACAGCAGTTTGGTCACATCCTTGGCCCGTTTCTGAAGAACCTTCAGGGATGGACCAACACCACAGGCAATCGCAAATTTAATCATAGTTTGCAGCTTGGCAGGACCCGCAATGCCGATATGGATCGGAATGGTGATGCCCGCCGCCTTCAGGCTGTCAGCCCATTCAATAATCGGGCCCGCCTCAAACGCGAATTGTGTCGCGAGCGCCATGTCCGCGTCCGTTGTTTCGCTAAACGTCTGCTTCCAGCGCAGCGCCTCATCGACCATGGCTGTGCCGCCTTTGGGGTCGATGTCGCGGTTTCCTTCGGGGTGGCCCGCAACGTGCAGGCGTTTGAAACCCGCGCGATCAAACGCGCCGTTTTCCAAAAGCTGCATTGAACTGTCAAAATCACCGTGCGGCTTGGTCACGCCGCCAGCCAGAAGCAACGCCTGATCCACCCCTGCCTCTCCTTGATACATCGCAATCCAGTTTTCCAGCATCGCAGAATCCTTGATGATGCGCGCGGGGAAATGCGGCATGACCGGATAGCCGTCGTTGGCGAGCCGTTTTGCCGTCGCGACCATGTCCTCGATCGGCGTACCTTCGATGTGGGCGACATAGACCCGCGTGCCTTTGGGCAACAGGGTTGTGAAATCTTCTACCTTTTCGGCGGTGCGCGGCATCACTTCGATGGAATAGCCATCCAAAAACGCCTCAAGCTGCGGAGTCACGCCTGTTGGCGCGTCAACCTTTCTACAAAAATTCAAAAGCCCCATAAGTCTCTCCTTCAGCGCACTCACGCGCGGCCGTCATTGTTAATGAGGATCATGAGGCGATCTTTGTCGTACTCCGCCTCAAGCCGTGCGGCTTCTGACTTGGCCACATCTGCGTCTATCCCATCGACGGGATAGGGCGCAGCCTTGCGCCAATCCGCGAGGTAGTCATCCGTGCTAGCAGCACCGGATTTCATCGCAGCGCGGTCAATCGCCTGTTCAAACCGTTCGGTTAGCTGGATCTTTGTCGCCCGCCGACCTTTGCCAACGATGACCTGCGCCGGGATATCCCGCCAATAAACAACCACTACATCTGCCATGCGATTCCCTTTGCCACCCGTGTGTCGCGCTACACCTAAACCGGGTCCATTATTCTACGACGCCCATTTTCGACATCGCACAGGCATTTGGCGACCCCTGTTGGCGATCATTATCTTCATCATGACTGTGAGGACGATGACAAGCCTTGCACGACCTCTGCTGCGTGCATATCTTGATCCTAACTCAAAATGGAGGGCGTTAAGATGGCGCCCAAGCGTCCCAACGGTGCGGGCGCGTTCCCAATATCGGTAGAGCACCCCGTGCCGACTCCGCCCGATCCATCCGCGCTGTATGCCGCGCTGGATTTGGGCACGAACAGTTGCCGCATGCTGATTGCCCAACCCAAGGGCAGCCAGTTTCACGTGGTCGACAGCTTTTCCAAATCCGTCCAGCTTGGGCAGGGATTGGAACAGACTGGCAAATTATCCCGCGCATCCATGGCGCGAACGATCAATGCCATGCGCGTGTGCCGCCAGAAATTGCAGCGCCATAACGTGAAGAACATGCGGCTTGTCGCAACCGAAGCCTGCAGGCGTGCGCGCAATTCAAACTATTTCATCCAGCAAGTGAAACGCGAAACCGGCCTCACGCTTGAGATTATAGAGCCAGAGGAAGAAGCGCGGCTGGCGGTCATTTCGTGTGCGCCGCTTGTCAGCACCACGACCAACCAATTGCTGGTCGTGGACATCGGTGGCGGGTCAACCGAGCTGGTCTGGATTGACCTGTCAAACGTCCCTGAGCGCGAGCGCCCGCGCGCGATCATGCGGCTGCACTCGGGTTTTCGCCAAGACCCGGGGCCGTTTGCCGCGGCCAAAGTGGTCGACTGGATATCAGTGCCCTTGGGCGTGGCGACCCTGCGCGACCAGTTTGGCGACGTGGAAGATGATTCTGCGCGTTTTGCGCTGATGTCGTGGTTTTTTGAGGAAAGTCTCGAAAAGTTTGCGCCATCGGCGCAAGAACAAGTGCGCGAAGGCTTCCAGATCGTTGGGACGTCCGGAACGGTCACAACAGTCGCGGCCAGCCATCTGGGACTGCGGCGCTATGATCGCACCAAGGTCGACGGGCTGCGCATGACATCTGATCAGATTGATGCAGTGATCCATAGCTACCTAAAACAGGGCGAAGCAGGGCGCAAAGCTGATCCGCGCATCGGCAAAGACCGCCAAGCGTTGATCATGTCAGGCGCGGCGATCTTGCAGACGCTGATACGACTTTGGCCAACAGACCGTTTGTCTGTCGCGGATCGGGGATTGCGCGAAGGATTGCTGTACCAACAAATGTCGGCGCATGGGGTGTTAGAAGACGCGCCCTATTAGGGGATAAAATAATCTGGCAATCAGCGCCTGCTGCGGGAAATCATCGCCTGCTGCGCCCCCAAACATCAAGCCTGTCTGCGACTGAATGAACCGTCGCAAGGGTATTTATAAACCAAAGAAACTAGGGCGCTCTGGCAGCCAGAGCGCGCAGCGACTTTTGCACCAAGACGCCGTCACCACCAAGCCCGAGGAACGTGACGCCCCTGTCGATTTGAGCCTGAAAATCATTTTCATCAAACGCGATTGTGCCAATAACCTTTCCTGCTGCCTTTACGCGGGCGTAAACGTGGTCAATCGCGGCAATAACGTCTGGCGCATCCATTTGGCCGACAAAGCCCATATCCGCGCTGAGGTCTGCGGGGCCGACAAACACGCCGTCCACACCGGGTGTTGCAACAATGGCATCGATATTCGCAACCGCTTGCGCGCTTTCGATCTGCACGAACAGAAAAATCTGATCATTGGCGGACCTGACATAATCAACAATTTCACCGTAGCCGGACGCCCGCGCAAGCACCGCCCCCATACCACGTGATCCGGCGCCAGAAATTGAATTCGGGTAGCGCACGGCAGCTGCGACTTGCGCGGCTTGCGCGGCCGTGCTCACCATCGGAACCACCACCGTCTGAACCCCAAGGTCGAGCACCTGTTTGAGCATCCAATCTTCACCCATCGGCACCCGCACCACCGCATGTGCGGGCGTGCCAGCAAGCGCGCGAAGCTGCGCTCCAATCGTGGTGAGCGTGTTAGGACCGTGTTCGGCGTCGATCAAACACCAATCAAACCCGGCCTTGCCTGCGATTTCTGCGATCGCCTCATTGGCAAGCGCCAACCAGAGGCCACATTGGGTGTCACGACGCTCAAGCGCCATTTTCAAATCGTTTGTCGGTGCGGGCATTGGTTTCTCTCCTGTCAGTGGTTCGTTATGGTTGCGGACTAAAGGCGCGCGATCACAGCGCGTGCGGCCCGCAATCCGGGTGCGTCACCGCCGCGCCCCAAACGGTCCATCGTGAGATCGAGCGCGTCAAGCTGCGCTGCTGGGTCCGCAACCGCAGCCATGAGCGCCGCTGCAATCGGTGCAGGTTTGCAATCGTACCCGATAAATTCGGGTACGACGCGGGTTTCCGAGACCAGATTTACCAACGTCACCGTGTCCGGCAAATACATGCGACTGATGATCTGGCGGCTTAACCAATTCATATCATAGGCGATCACCATCGGCGTTCGGGCGGCGGCCAATTCCAAGGAAACAGTACCGGACGCCGCCAGCGCAACATCCGAACAGGCCATTGCGACCAGTCGTTCACGCGCGGCGGATGCAGCCGACATCCCTTCCCCTAACACAATACAGCGGGTCGAAGCCCCCTGCAGCGGCAACGCGCCTTCAACGGCATCAAACAAATGGGTCAATGTAGGAACCAAGACCGTCCCGAACGTCGCAGCGACACGTTCAAATGAAGCATTAAACGTCCCCCCGAGGCGGGTGATTTCAGACCTGCGTGACCCTGGCAAGATCGAAAGCACTGGCATTTGAGTTATGTCAAATTTCGCTTTGAAAGCGTCAATTTCATCGGCAGTCACAGGCGGTTCGGCAGCAACAGGATGGCCGACAAAATCGCATGCAATACCCGCCGCCTCCATGTAGGGGGGCTCAAACGGGAACAATGCGAGGACATGGTCGATGTAGCTTGCCATTTTCACCGCCCGTTTGGGGCGCCACGCCCAGACTGTTGGGGCGACGTAGTGCACGGTACGAATGTTAGATCCGGCCTTAACCAATCGCGCCACACGCAGGCAGAAATCGGGACTGTCGATGGTGATCAAAACATCCACCCTGGCGGCAATCACCGCGTCGGCGGTCTGGCGAATTCGACGTTTAAGATGGCGGTATTTCGGCAGGATTTCCGCGATCCCCATGAGGGACAGTTCGTCCATCGGGAAAATGCTCTCAAGGCTCAAGTCTTCCATCAAGGGCCCGCCGATGCCCTCGAAGTCGATGTCTGCCACTTCGGTGATCAGCCCCTCCATCAGCGCTGCGCCAAGTTTGTCGCCCGATGGTTCGCCTGCGATAATGAACACCTTCACGGTTTTACCCACAAAAACATCGCGTGCGCATCAAGGATTGAGATGACCTCTGGCAGGTCCAAAACCATGACACCGCCATGCGTAATCACGATGCCCGCCAACCCAGCCTCGGCCGCTTGCAGCGCCGTGTCGGGACCAATTAGGGGCATGTCCACACGCATGTTTTGATTTGGTTTCGGCGCTTTGAAAAGGGTGACACCCGCCCCGTTGCCACGCGTTTGTAGATCATCCAGCATGGCTGCTGTTCCACGATCATCTTCGCGTGCGATGACGTGGCTGCGACGCAACAGCACTGCCTGCCCTTGATCAAGCTGGCCCATGTCAGCCAACGCAACTTGCGCTGCGGCGATGCCTGTCGTAAAATTAGGGGGTGCGACCTGCGTGTGAACACCTGACATCGGCAATAGTTCAGGCGCAATGTCATGCGCGCCGACGACAGCAAACCCCTGTTCTTCAAACAATGCGACAATCGCGCTCAGGGTGCCATTATCGCCTTTGGCCATCGCCGCCATCAATCGTGGAACAAGCGGCAGCGTGGCTCCGTCAATGAGGGATGGGTCAACTTTGGGGCGCTGAACGGCACCGGCCATGCAAACATCCGTCACACCTGCGGTTTTCAAAGCCGCAAGAAATGTGCCGAGTGTTTCGAAACTGAACGCGATGCGGTGAAAATCACCATCCACCTCGGACACAAAACCCCGCATTTCGCAGATAATTACAGTGCGACCCTGTGCGCGCAACGTGGCCGCCAAAGCGGTCGGCAACCCGCCCAAACCTGCGATCAATGCGAATGTCATCGCCCCACTACCTCGGCGTCAGGAAACTGCGATCTGTTTCACCCAAGATGAAATCCACCATTTCGGACACATGCTTACTTTCACTTTCGGCGCCCAATCGACGGGCGCGATCCATGAAAGACCCCTCCCCGTCCTTTAGGGTCTGGAACGCCAAGCGCAACGCTGCGATGTCTTTGCGATCGACCCCACGACGTTTCAACCCGACCAGATTCAGCCCGTCAAGTTCGCCACGTGGGCCCTGAACCAGACCATGTGGAATAACGTCATGGGTCACCTTCGTCACGGCGCCAATGATGGCACCGCGCCCGACGCGCACAAACTGGTGAATGCCAGAGAGACCACCAATGATGACGTCATCTTCGATGATGCAATGTCCTGCGACGGCGGATTGGTTGACGATGATTACGCGATCGCCAACCCGCGCGTCATGCGCAACGTGACACCCAGCAAGAAAGAAGCCGTCATTGCCCACCGATGTGATGCCGCCGCCGCCTTCGGTTCCGGAGTTCATCGTCACATGTTCGCGAATGCGATTGCGTTCACCGATGACCAATTTGGCCGCCTCGCCTTTGAATTTCACATCTTGAGGAATTTCACCGATGCAGCAAAACGGAAAGATCGTGGTGTCTGCGCCAATCTGCGTGTCACCCGTCACGACAACATGCGATTTCAGTTCAACCCGATCCCCAAGCACGACCTTGGGCCCGACAACGCAGAATGGGCCAATCGACACATCCGCGCCGATCTCGGCACCGTCTTCGATGATCGCTGAGGGGTGAATGGCCATTGATTAAGCCTGAATATCCATCATGGCGGTAAATTCCGCTTCTGCGGCGAGTTCACCATCAACCGTCGCCACACCTTTGAATTTCCAGACTTTGCCACCGGGTCTGCCGCGTGTGGTTTGCACCGTCATGCGCAATACGTCACCCGGCACCACCTTGCGGCGGAATTTACAGTTATCAATGCCCATGAAATAGATTAGCATATTCTTGTCCATCAACCCCATCGTGGCGCCAACCATGACGGCAGAAGTCTGCGCCATCGCCTCGATGATCGTCACACCAGGCATAATCGGCGTGCCGGGGAAATGGCCCTGAAAATGCGGCTCGTTCATCGTGACATTCTTGATGCCTATGGCCGATGATGTGCCATCAATATCGATGACTTTGTCCACCAAAAGGAACGGATATCGGTGGGGAATAATCCGTTGGATCAACTGGATATCGGCGGAGGTGATGGGGTCTGACATGTGGTTCTCCATTTGAACGCGACGCATCCGAAGGTATCGTTCAGTCTGACTAACAAGACCGCTTGAGCACGGCAAGGTAGGTCTAGTTTTCGAATGCAGTGTCTGGGGCCAAATCGGGACCAATTTCCTGCGCTGTGCCCGCCCCGTCGCCAATCGTCGCGTCGATCCGCGCGATCGCATCGTCGGTGACATCTATGCTGCCCAGTGACAACAGCACCGACCTGCGATCCAGAATAGCAAAAGCCCCGCGATCCACCATCAACTGCCCCAAGACCGGGCGCGTCACAACAAGAAATTGATCACGACCCTGCGCCAAAGTGTCTTCGAGCCCGCGCTCTTTGGCATCTTGCGCGCGACGAATGCTCTGTGCTTTTTCGTCAAAATCTTCGGCTTCGGTGCGAAAAACATCTACGGCCATTTCTGAACGCTGCGCAGCCAAGGCGATTTCTTCTTCGCGCAACGCATCAGCGATGCGGCGATTTTCCGTCGCCAGTGCTTCGCGCTGCGTCGCGTAGCTTTGTGTCACGCGTTGCCCGAACTGGGATTGTGTAAAAAGCCGGTCAATGTCCACGGTCAGGATCGCTGTCACGAGTTGGCCAGAAGTCACTTCGAATTCCGGCGTTTCGATGGTTTGTTGCGCACCTGCGGCCCCCACAAAGGCCGCAATCATCAGACTGGCAAGTAATCGTAACACAGTTGCTGTCATCAGAAGTCCGTTGAGATCGTCACATCAAACTGCTGGATTTGGTCGTTCGCCTGCACATCCAACGGTTCGGTATAGTTGAACCGCAGCGGGCCGATTGGTGTGTTCCAGAAGATCGATACACCCGCAACTGTGCGCGGCGTGAAATCATCGTACAGAACCGGACCAGCACTGCTGCCCACGTCCCATACAGACCCGTAATCAAGGAACACACCGCCCGAAATGCCGTATTCTTCCGGCAAGCCCAACGGGAATTCCGCCTCAAGGCGCACGACAGCAAAGGCGTTGCCTCCGAGTGCATCCTTATCACTGCCAAATGTATCGTCGCGTGGCCCAATACCACCGGGTTCAAAACCACGCATGGTGCCGCTGCTTAGAAAATAACGGTCCGTGACCCGACTGTCGCCGCTCGTGTAGCTCAAGAGGCCACCTTCAATCGTCGCGCGCAATGTCACTACTTCGGACAAAACGCTGGTCTGGGCCGCCAACTCTGCGGTGGTTTCGATAAAGCTGCTGTCGCCAAATCCGAATTCCTGCCCAAAGCGAAACAGAACACCAGCGTTTGGATTCAACCCCGTGCGACGGGTGTCATAGCTGTAACCATAGCCAAGCGCGCTGGTCCCGATCCCACCCTGCGCCTCGTCCGCTAGGATGAACGGCGACGGCGCCCCTGTCGTCGTGTAATTCGTAACTTCAGTGTGATCATAGGCGAAGTACAGGGTCAGACGGCCGTTTTCGCTGATAGGGAACCCAATGCGTGGCCGCAACGACGCACGCGTCGTGTCGTAAAGCGCGTTTTGGCTATCGGTTGACCGATAACTGGTATCGATCCCAAAGCTCAGATCGCGCCCCAAAAGGCGAGGTTCTGTAAAACTGAACGAGAAATTCTGATTGTCCACGCCGCCTTGCACACTGAAACTCAGCGATTGACCACGACCCAAGAAATTGCGCTGGTTAAAGCGGGCCAACAGGCTGAAACCATTGTCCGTTGAGAAGTTACCGCCAAACGACAGCGATCCTGTCGGCGCCTCTGTGACGTCTACATCAATCACCACCTGATCAGGACTGGATCCCTCGCGGGCGTCCACATTAGCCGTGCCGAAAAATCCCAAGGCGCGGATGCGTTCTGCGCTTTCACGGATTTGGCGCGGGTTAAAAGGGTCGCCTTCGACCACATCAAATCGCGACCGGATAACGCGGTCCAGCGTGGTGTTGTTGCCTTCAATATCGATGCGTTCAACAAAGATGCGCGGACCATTGACCAACGCGAATTCGACGTCCAGCGTCAACGTGCGATCATTGCGCGTGACGCGCGGATCAGCGCGCACAAAGTTTAGTCCCTGGCGTAGGGCCAGAAGTTCCAAGCGTGTGATGTCGCGTTCGATCAGTTCCGGCGAATAGGTCGCGCCAGTGCGCAAACGCAACGCGTCCTCGTATATGGCAGGATCAGCCCCGGTCACTTCGGATGTCACAGTTAAATTGCCAAATTCGAACTTCTGCCCTTCTTGCACGTTAAACGTAATAAGGTAGGCATCGCGTTCGCGTGTCAGGGACACGTCGACATTCTGCACCTGAAAATCGACGTAGCCGCGCGACTGATAGAAGTCGGTCAACACTTGTTGATCGAACGCCACGCGATCGGCAATAAATGTATCGCGATTGATCAAAGCACGCAGGAGTCCCGCCTGCTTGGTTTCCAACACGCGGCGCAGACGGCTTTCTCCAAAGGCGCGGTTGCCAACAAAACTGATGCGCTCAACTTCGGTCAAGCCACCCTCAAAGACCTCGAACACCAGATCGACACGGTTGTCGGATCGCTGGATAATGCGCGGTGTGACTGTGGCGTTGATCCGACCTTGGTCGGCATAGACCTGCGAGATCGCGGCGGTATCGGCCTCCGCTTGGCTGGGGCTATAGACGCGGCGGGGTTGGCTGCGCACAACGGCACCCAATTCTGCATCGCGAATTCGGCTGTTGCCCTCAAATGCGATCTGATTGACGGTCGGGAATTCTGCTACGCGAATAATCAACGTGCGCCCCTGCGGCACCACATCGACGGCTTCAAACAGGCCAGTTGCGCGAATCCGTTGGGCGGCGTCGTTCACAGCACCGGCCGTTACGGCTTCGCCCTGACCAAATCCCAAATACGTCAGGATTGTCGCGGTTTCGATCCGCTGGTTTCCCTCAACAGAAACGTTTGAAAAGTTGAAATCTTGCGCAGAAACAGGGCTGGCCAGCGCCATCATCCCTGACACAAGCAAGGCAGCAATCAAAGCCCACCCTCGGGTCATGACCCGCATACGTTCCAAATTTTTGTTAAAAGCGTGCAGCGCATTGTTCATTTTTTTGCTCGTTTGACCATCCCAAGTAAGTCCGGTCTACCCGTGCTATGGGGCCTTGTCAAAAGCAACAAACGCGCCGATCAGAACCAACTGACGGACGCGCGAAATAATGCCAAGTAAGCTAGATTTTGTGGAACTTCAGATTGGCGCCGCTATTACAGCGATCCGACCCATGTTCCTAGTCCAAGTGCCGCGACAATCGTGCCAAGATAAATCAAGCGATCCCAATTGAGATTCACAAGTAGACTTACGCCATAATATCCAGCTGTAATCGTTCGCATTGCCTTATCCTTGTTTGGAATAACTCAGATTCATCTGACCAGAGGAATGTGGCAATATCTTGGCATCACGATGGAATGACCGTTATTTCTCGGATGGGGCGTTAAGGGCAAAACAGCAGATCATTGCCGATCGCAAACAGCATCAACGTTCCAATCAAGGCTAGCCCGATCGCCATAAGAATCCGCAGCGCACCGTCGCTTGGCATTTTTCCTGTCAACGCTTCATAGGCGTGAAAACACAGGTGTCCACCGTCCAGAATAGGAATCGGGAATAGATTCAGCAGGCCCACAGCCGTCGAAAGAACTGCAATAAAGCTGATGAAAGCCAGCGTGCCTTGGCTGGCCATGGACCCCGATGTTTCGGCGATTCCCACTGGCCCGCTCAGATTGCAGGTGTTGATATTACCGATAATCATCTGCTTCAGCCCGTTGAGGGATTGTTTGATGATGAACCAGACCTGCTGGATTGCCAACTTCATAGATTCGCCGATGCCGACATCTGTGGTCGCGGGTTCAAAGAATAGCCCGCCATTACCAATGCCGAGCTTGGGTTCATCCTTCATCGACCCGTCCGCCTGCGGTATCGCCATCAGACGCGGCGTGAGCGTGGTCGTGAACGTCTCACTGTCACGCCAGACAACCAGTTCAATCGGTTGTGCGCGGGTTTCGTTTACAATCGTAATCAAATCGCCGAACTGGTACACAGCTATGCCATTCAAGCTGACAATGACGTCGCCAATCCGCAGATCAGCATCGTCCGCCGCAGAACGCGGTGTGATCGATTGCACATAGGCAGGCTGCGGTTGCGGGCCACGCACCAACATGCGCTCCCCGTTCCGCTCAATTTCATACTCCACCGAAGGCTGCGATGGCACGTCGCTGACCGCCGCAAGAAAACCATCCGGATAATTTAACGCCACGCCTTCGACCCTCAAAATGCGGTCGCCAGGTTCTAGCTGCTGCTCGATGCTGACGGGAAAGCCCGGCAAAGACGAAATGGTCAGCGGCGTGATCGGCTGCCCTTGAAAAAGCAAAATCCCCATGAACACGAAGAATGACAGGATGAAATTAAAGATCGGGCCTGCCGCGACGGTCGCAGAACGGGCCCAAAGCGGCGCACCGAGCATCGTATCGCGTCCTGATATGACATTTTCATCGCCGCCCACGGACGCCGCATTGCTGTCGCCCTTGAATTTCACATACCCGCCAAACGGCAAGGCGGCGATCTGCCAGACGGTGCCACGCTTGTCCGTGCCGCTCCAGATGACCTTACCGAAGCCGACGGAAAACACATCCGCATGGATGCCCGACCACCGCCCGACGATGTAATGACCGTATTCATGGATCGCCACGATGATCGACAAGGCAATCACAAAGAACAGCATCGTAAATGCGATATTCCCGAACGACGGGATCAGGTTGGTCATAAAATCCACAGCCTAGCTTTCTTGTTTCGCGATCTCTTCGCCGGTTAGCGCGCGCGCCATCGCGTCCGCTTCTCTTACGCTATCTAATGTGATCGTGGCATTTTGCAGCCCCTCTTTGGACAACATCACGTCAACCACACGGGACACGATGCGTGCCATATCGGTGAAACTGCACGCGCCCGCAAGGAACCCATCAAGCGCGCGTTCCTTGGCGGCATTGAACACAGCACCCGTCAGGCCGCCCGCCTCCATCACCTTTTGCGCAATCGCGAGGGCTGGATAGCGCGCCAAATCTGGTGCGCGGAAATTCAGCTGACCGATCTGTGCAAGGTCGAGGCGTTGCACAGGCAGGTCTTTGCGGTCCGGCCAATTCAGCGCAAAGCCAATGGCATGGCGCATATCTGGCGGACCCACATGGGCCATTAACGCACCGTCCCTAAAACCAACAAGCGCGTGGATCAGGCTTTCTGGATGAATAATCGTTTCGATCTCCTCCGGCTTGACGCCAAAAAATTCTTTTGTTTCAATCAATTCCATCGCTTTGTTAAACATGGATGCTGAATCAATCGTGATGCGTTGCCCCATGTCCCAATTCGGGTGGTTGGACGCCTCATCGACAGTGACGCTGTCCAACGCAGTCAAAGGATGATCACGCAACGCGCCGCCGCTGGCCGTGATAATGATACGTTCCACAGATTTGATGTCTTCGCCAATCAAAGCTTGAAACACCGCCGAATGTTCTGAATCAACTGGAAGAACTGTGGCCCCTAACCGTTTGGCTTCGCCCATTAAAAGAGGTCCTGCTGTGACCAAAGATTCCTTATTGGCCAACGCCAGAACTGTGCCATGCTTAAGGGCTTCTAACCCCGGCCTCAGGCCAGCTGCGCCGACAATGGCCGACATGATCCAATCCGCAGGGCGCGCAGCTGCGTCGATCAACGCCGCGTCACCTGCAGCCACATCGATACCAGAACCTGCCAGCCCATCGCGCAATTCAGCAAGCCGTGTTTGATCAGATGTTACGGCAACATTGGCCCGTAACTCTTTGGCATCTTTAATCAATTGCGGAATATTCTGCGCGCCAGTCAGGGCCACCACATCATAGTCATCAGGGTTGCGGCGGATCAGATCAAGGGTGTTTTGACCAATCGACCCCGTTGCCCCAAAAATGCTGATCCGCCTCAAAAGGCAACGCCTGAAACATCAAACAGGCTCGCGACAAGAAGCATAAACAAGGACGCACCAAGCAGCGCATCAAAGCGATCAAGCAAGCCGCCATGGCCCGGAATTAGAGTAGAGCTGTCTTTCACACCTTGGCGGCGTTTCAACGCACTTTCCGCAATATCACCCATCTGCCCTGCAAAACTAATCACGATGGACAGCAGGATGATCGTCCAGCCTGCGTTGGTAAACGTGAAAAATATAATCCCGACAATCGCCGCACCAATCCAACCACCGATCGTGCCGCTCCATGTCTTTTTGGGGCTGATCGCGGGCCAGAATTTGGGCCCACCAATCGATTTACCCGCAAAATACCCGACAATATCAGTAACAACAACAATACTGACGAGCCAGATTAACCAAGTGAACCCGAAATCAATCCGGAAATGCACAAGTCCGTAACCTGCAATTTGCACGCCCAATGCAAAAATGAAAAACGTCATGCGTTCGCGCTTCAGCACAGCTGCGCCAATAATCGGCACTACAAGGAAAAGTCCAATGAATTCATAGTTATGCGCGCCACCAAGAACCTGCGCAGACAAGATTGAGGCAACAGCGGCGGCCAACAACATGCCTGATGTAGGCGATGCCCCACGGATCATGATCCAGCATTCCCAGACCATTACAGCGGTCACAAAAATGGCGAGCATCTGGAACCAGACCCCGCCAATGATAATTGCGCCAATGCCAAGGACAGCCATCCACGCGCCCGACATCAGGCGCACTTTCAGATCATCCCAATTAGCAGCCATATCAGACTTTTACCGCGCCAAAGCGTCGGTCGCGCGCCTTAAAACCGGTCAGAACCGATGCGAACACGTCCGGTGTGAAGTCCGGCCAAAGCGTATCGATAAATTCATATTCGGCATAGGCCGATTGCCAGAGCAGGAAATTCGAAATCCGCGCTTCGCCACTAGTGCGGATCACCAAATCGGGGTCGGGCAGAAAATAGGTGTCGAGGTATTTTGGCAATGTTTCATCGTCAACATCCTTCGGAGCGAGCTTGCCAGCAGCCACATCATATGCCAACCGCCGCGTGGCGCGGGCAACTTCGTCGCGGCCACCGTAGTTAAGTGCGACCGTCAGATGCACGCGGTCATTCTGGGATGTTAGCAGTTCAAGTTCGTCCATCAGGCGGACCAGTTTATCATCAAGCCGTACGCGGTCGCCGATAAAACGAACCCGAACGCCATTCGCCAACAAATTACGCGCTTCGCGTTGAATATAGCGGCGGAACAGTTTCATCAGGCCAGCAACTTCGCTCTGGGTTCGTTTCCAGTTTTCCGTCGAAAATGCGAATACTGTCAGATATTTAACGCCTTGATCGGGGCACGCCTCAACAATTTCACGGACACGGCGCGCACCTGCGTGGTGGCCCAACAAACGCGGGCGCTTGCGCATCTGTGCCCAGCGACCGTTGCCGTCCATTATAATTGCGACGTGGTTTGGTCCGACTTTACTATCTTTGGCCATATCTTCGGCCCCCGTTCTAATCGTACACGCCCCAAAACACCAGGACTTTGGTCCAGCCCGCGACTGCGGATCAGACTTGCATGATTTCTGCCTGCTTGATCTCAAGCTGGTCATCGATGCGCTTAATATAGTCGTTGGTCAGACCCTGCATTTCGCCTTCCCAAAATTTCTGGTCGTCCTCGGAAATGCCGTCGTTTTTGGCTTTCTTGATCTGGTCCATCCCGTCACGGCGCAGGTTGCGGATCGAAACCCGCCCGTTTTCAGCATAGGTTCCCGCAACCTTGGTCAGTTGGGTGCGGCGTTCTTCGTTCAGTTCAGGGATCGGCAGCATAATAATCGTTCCGTTCAGCTGCGGATTAATCCCAAGGCCTGATTCGCGAATGGCTTTTTCGACCTTCCCAACAAGGCCCTTGTCCCAAACATTCACTGTCACCATACGCGATTCTGGCACGTTGACGGTGCCGACCTGATTGATCGGGGTCTGCGATCCGTAGGCGTCGACCATGATCGGTTCCAAAATCGACGCTGACGCGCGACCTGTACGCAGTGACGCAAATTCAACGCGTAAATTGGCAATTGCGCCGTCCATGCGGCGGGTCAAATCGTCGGTATCAAGGATAAAATCATCTGACATATGAGCTGCTCTTCTCGACTTGTTTTATATGATGTAACGTTATCGGCACCTATTTGTATAGGACGCCTGTGCAAGAGATGCACAAATTTGCCGATCGAGGGATTGAAATTAGGCACGCACTGTCGTCGATGTGCCTGTCCCATCAAGGATCGCGCGGAAACCACCTGGTTCGTCAAGGCTGAACACGATGATTGGCAGGCTGTTTTCACGCGCCAAAGCAATCGCGCTGGCATCCATTACACCAAGGTGCTGTACCAGAACTTCGTCATAGGTAATCGTTTCATAACGTTTGGCATCGTCGAATTTATTGGGGTCTTTGTCATAAACGCCGTCAACTTTCGTACCCTTGAAGATCGCCTCGCAAGCCATTTCTGATGCACGCAACGTGGCGGCGGTGTCCGTTGTGAAATACGGGTTGCCTGTTCCAGCGGCAAAAATGCAGATCCGCTTCTTTTCAAGATGTCGCACGGCGCGGCGGCGAATATAGGGTTCGGCGACTTCGTTCATTGTGATGGCAGAAATGACACGGGTGTGGATGCCGAGCCCTTCAAGGGCAGCCTGCATCGCCAGCGCGTTCATCACCGTGGCCAACATGCCCATATAATCAGCCGTCGTGCGTTCCATTCCCTGCGCCGAGCCCTGAAGCCCACGAAAAATGTTACCGCCGCCGATGACCATGCAAATCTCAACGCCCATTTCTTGGACAGATTGAACTTCGCGTGCGATACGTTCAACGGTTGGCGGGTGCAGGCCATAGCCTTGGTCGCCCATCAATGCCTCACCGGAAATCTTCAGCATGACCCTTTTATACGCGACTTTTTCGGGTTCAGGCATGGCGGGCTCCTTGCTGCTTTGATTTACGCGTAAAGTGTCGCAAAAGGGGCTCGGGCGCAACGTCAAACGGAACGCCACGCAATGGGACAACTGATGATTGAACTCTCGCAAATCGACCCCGAAAAGCCAGTACTGATCTTTGGGCCAACCGCGTCCGGCAAATCCGCTTTGGCTTTGGAAATAGCGCGGCGTCAGGGCGGCGTGATCGTCAATGCGGATGCGCTACAGGCCTATCAGGGCTGGCCGATTTTGACGGCGCAGCCGAGCGTGGCGGATATGGATCATGCGCCGCATCACCTTTATGGCCACCTTGGCTTTGATGCGCCCTATTCGGTGGGGGATTGGCTGCGCGATGTGGCGCCGTTCCTGACTGGCCCACATCCAATTGGCGCGCGGCCGATCATTGTCGGTGGTACCGGGCTGTATTTTACTGCGCTGACCGAGGGGCTGGCAGAAATCCCCCCGACCCCTGCCCATATCAGGACCAAAGCTGATGCAACCCCCCTGCCCGATTTGGTGTCCGCACTCGACCCTGCGACCGCGGCTGGCCTTGATCTAAACAATCGCGCCCGCGTGCAGCGAGCTTGGGAGGTTCAGCAAACGACGGGGCGTTCAATCCGCGACTGGCAGGATGCAACTCCGCAGCCGCTTTTGGCTCTGAAGGATTGTACCGCACTGGCTTTGATGCCCGATGTGGATTGGCTGAATGCACGTATCGAACAACGGTTTGCTATGATGATGGACGCAGGTGCCATGATTGAGGCAAAAGCAATGGTACCAAACTGGGACCCCGCTGCGCCATCCTCAAAAGCCATAGGTGCGGCGGAAATGATCCAACTGCTGCACGGCGACATCACCCGAGATTCGGCGCGTGAGGCAATCATCATCGCCACACGGCAGTACGCCAAACGGCAACGCACTTGGGTCCGGTCCCGTATGAAGCGGTGGCAGGTTATCCCGCTACCAGATGTGGGAGATGTCAAATTTTCCACATAAAAACTGTTGAATCGCAAAGGTATTCCGGCGAAGTTTTCAAAATCGAACAATGATTAGGAATTAATCTTAGATGATAGCCGATCCTCAAAACCGCCTTGCGCTCACGTCCATCGGCCAGAATGCCGGTCAGGGTCGTTGGCGCACGGAGACGATGCGCTCTCATACGTCGCCGCGCCTGATCTTTGTGGCGCGCGGTCAGGGGCGTGTCACGGTGTCCGGTTTGACCAGCGGCTACGGCGCCAACAACCTGATCTATATCCCTGCCGGAACCATGTACGGATATGAGGTCGGCCAGACTGTGTTTGGCGTGATGGTGACAATCCCGTCCGCAATGGCAACCGAATGGCCGCAGACCCCGGTCCATCTGCGCCTGCGTGACGTGACCGTTCAAAAAGAACTTGCCGTGCAGATGGATGCGCTGGAACGCGAGTTGAAATCGACCCAGCCGGGTCATTTCCGCGCCGCCCACTACCAGCTTGGTCTTTTGTCGATCTACTTTGAACGTCAGCTGGCGCTGCGCCCTGAACCGCCAACAGATGCCCGCGCCAATACCGCCGCTGCCCGACTTGTGGCGGCCTACACCGGCCTGATTGAACGCGATTACCACAAACATGCGCGGGTTGCTGATTATGCCGCCAAGCTTGGTGTCACACCGACCCATCTGACACGCTGTTGTAAGCAGACCAGCGGGAAATCCGCGCTGTCGCTTTTGAATGATCGCATCTTGTTTGAGGCGCGGGTGCAACTGCGCGACAGCAAAACCCCTGTGCGCCAGATTGCTCGGGATCTTGGCTTTGGCTCTGCCGCCTATTTCGCCCGTGCGTTTCAGGCCCACGCCGGATTGACACCCACGCAGTTTCGCAAAAAGGGCCCGCTTGTTCACGGTTGAATAGTCGTTTCGCCTTTCTTTTACGCCGCAGCGCAGCATCACGGGCTTTCGCCTTGCGGCTCGTTTGCGACCATGCGAACGTCGTAAACGTGATCAAAGTTGCCGATTACAGCCGTTGACCGCAGGGGTGAAACCCTGCCCTACTAAGGCTTCGCGTGGGGGGCATAATGAATCTGTGGACGCAAACGACGTTCGCCGCTTATGCCAAATACCCCGCTAATAAAAAACGTGTCATCAGGGAGAACACGCATGACCAATAAAACACTCACGGGCGCACCGCTACATTCAGCAGTGGGTATCTATGTGAAAGACGCCAATGCGGGCAAACTTAGCCGCCGCGAATTCATGGCACGCACAACAGCGCTTGGTGTGACGTCCGCCGCCGCATATGGCCTTTTGGGTCTGACACAGCCAGCCGCCGCCGCAGGCCACGCCCAACAGGGTGGCACCATGCGCATGCAGATGGAAGTCCGCGCGCTAAAAGATCCACGTGCCTTTGACTGGACGCAGATGGCGTATGTAACAGCAGGTTGGCTGGAATATCTCGTGGAATACAATTCCGACGGGTCGTTCGAGCCTATGTTGCTATCGGGTTGGGAGGTCAATGACGACGCCACAACCTACACATTGTCCATCCGTCAGGGCGTTACGTGGAACAACGGCGATGCGTTCACCGCAGAAGACGTGGCCCGGGTAATCACCGACTGGTGTGACTCGGAAGCGGAAGGCAATTCCATGGCCGGTCGTATGTCCGCGCTAGTCGATGCCGATACAGGAAAAGCCATTGAAGGCGGAATCGAAGTCGTGGATGCGTCCACCGTTCGTTTGAACCTGCCACTGTCCGACATTACGCTGATCGCGGGCATGTCCGACTATCCGGCCGCTGTCTACCACTCCTCCATTGACCGTGAAAACCCTGCGAACACGCCCGTTGGCACCGGTCCTTACATGATCGAGAGCAATGAAGTCGGTGTTAAAGCTGTGCTTGTGCGCAACGAAGGATTTGAATGGTGGGGCTACGCAGAAGGCAAAGGCGCGTACCTTGATCGGATCGAATACATCGACTACGGCACAGATCCGTCCGCTTGGGTCGCTGCCGCAGCCGCCGACGAAGTCGACATGACCTTTGAAACTGTCGGCGATTTCGTCAACGTGTTCGAAACAATCGGCTACGAACGCTCCGAAGTTCCATCCGGCGCGACGATCGTCATTCGCCCGAATCAGGCCGCCGAAGTGAACGGCATCAAGCCTTACGCAGACGTTCGTGTCCGTAAAGCCATCGCCATGGCGGTGAACAACGAAGTTTGCCTTGAGTTGGGTTATGCCAACCAGGGTATCGTTGCGCGCAACCAGCACGTGGGCCCGATGCATCCAGAATACGCTGACGTCGCCGGCACGCCGTTCGATCCAGAAGGCGCGCTTGCCCTTCTCACCGAAGCCGGCATGCAGGATTTTGAGATGGAAATTTCATCCATCGACGATGACTGGCGCAAGAACACCACCGACGCCGTGGCAGCGCAGTTGCGCGACGCGGGTTTCAACGTCAAGCGTACGATCATCCCGGGTTCTACGTTCTGGAACGACTGGACGGACTATCCGTTCTCCTCCACGAACTGGAACCACCGACCACTGGGCACGCAGGTCCTTGGTCTTGCCTATCGCACGGGCGAAGCGTGGAACGAATTTGCGTTTAGCAACGCCGAATTCGATGCGCTGCTGGACGAAGCCAATGCGATCGCGGATGCTGATGCACGTCGCGAAGTGATGGTGAAGATCCAGCAGATCCTCGTGGACGAAGCCGTGACGATCCTGCCCTACTGGCGCACGATCTATCGCCACGCCAAGCCGGGTTTTGTCGGCTGGGAAATGCACATCGCATACCTGCCGCAGATCTATAAAATCGGTATCGCAGCATAAGCGATACGACCAATGGGCCGCCCGATCGATCGGGCGGCCCTATTTATACGACCTGACGAACAGATCGCGCGGCTAGAATTGCGTGGCACAGCCAACAGGGGCACTAAATGGGACTGTTTATTCTGCGCCGCCTTGGGGTGATGATCCTCACGGCGATTTGCCTGACATTTATCGTGTTCTGGCTGACGAACCTCTTTCCGAAACTAGAGGTGCTCGCCAAAACCCAAGGCAACTTCCGCATGTCCGACGAAGCGGTCGTCAGTTATCTGGACAACCGCGGCTACATGCAGGCCCTCCCTGTCAAATACGGACAATGGCTTGGCGTTGTGCCCGGCTATGTCATTGAAGGTTCAGACGGCGAGGTTCGCGCTAAATGTGAACGAAACGCCGCCCCGACCGAAGACACACCGACATTTTGTGGCGTTATTCAAGGCGACTGGGGGTTTTCAACCGTCGCCAAAGAAGACGTTGCCAATGTGTTGCCAACACGGCTCGGCAATACCGGCAAGTTAATGTTCTGGGTGCTGGTCGTCATGGTCCCGGGCGCGCTGATTATCGGTGTGCTTGCGGGCATGCGCGAAGGGTCGCGCACCGACAGATCGCTGTCCACAGTGTCAATCATTGCGACGGCGACGCCGGAATATGTATCAGGTGTGATTTTAATCGCCTTGTTCGCGACACCGCTGTTTGGAATGCAATATTTCAAAGGCACCGCTACATCGGCCATGGACGACATAACATTCGGGAACTTTTTCCTGCCAGTTATGACGATTGCGATTTATGGCATGGGATACATCGCCCGCATGACCCGCGCATCAATGACCGAAGTGATGACCGCACAATACGTCCGCACAGCCCGCCTTAAGGGTGTCAGCTTCCCCAACATCGTCATGAAACACGCCTTGCGCAACGCATTGATCGCACCGTTTACGGTGATCATGTTGCAAGTGCCGTGGCTGTTGAACGGCGTCGTGATTGTTGAAACCTTGTTCAACTACAAGGGCTTCGGTTGGGAACTCGTGCGAGCTGCGTCAAACAACGACATCGAAATGTTGCTTGGCGTTTCCGTGATCTCCGTCATCGTTGTTTTGATGACACAGCTGATATCTGACATCGGCTATGTGTTCTTGAACCCGCGCATTCGCATCTCATAAAGGAGCCAGACTATGGAAGAACTGTCTTGGACCGGCTCCTTCGGGAGCACCCTCATCCCCGCTATAACAATCGCAGCTGCGGTGTTTTTGGCGGGCGTCATCGTACAACTTTCTATGGGCTTTTTCGCGCCCGAGGTGAAATTAAAAGCCAACACCGACGGTACGCTGCAAGGGCGCGGCGGGCTGCTTGGGCGGCTTGAAAAACTGAATGGTCAGGTGTTTATGCTGATCGTTCTCCTTGGTGCAGTGATCATTGTTGTGTCTTGGTTTATGCCCTACGGCAGAGCCGGTATTTTGGGCGAGATTATCAAACGTTTCCTGCCCGTCTGGATTGCCCTGATCACGACGTTCACGGTGTCGATCATCTTCAAACGCAAACTTGGACTTTATGGTAAATTGTTCGACAGCACGATCGGCATGATCGGCTTTGCGTTGGTGATGTTCTGGGTCTTCACGTCAGTCTTTGTCGGCGTGTTCGACCTGATCGCGACCCATGATCCATTGCAGCAAATCTCAGGTATCAAGAATAAAACGCCGGGCTTCCCGGTTCCTGACGGACAAGACGCGGACTTCTACCCGCACTACCTTTTGGGCGGCGACAACCTTGCGCGTGATATCTTTAGCCGCGTGGTACACGGGTCGGTCATTGTTATGCTCATCGCGCCACTGGCCACGGTCTTTGCCTTCATGGTCGGCATCACACTTGGCCTGCCCGCTGGTTACCATGGCGGCAAGCTCGACACGATCTTGTCGTTCCTTGCCAACTTGATCCTCGCGTTCCCTGTCATCTTGCTGTTCTACCTGCTGGTGACACCGGAAATCGTGGCGACAGGTCTGCCGAACTTCATGGGCGCGTTCCTGTTCATCTTCCCGCTGATCTTCTTCGGCGTGCTGATCAATTCGCGCTACAAAACCCAAGGCAGCAAAAATACGTTGTATCTGTCTATCGTGCTGGTACCGCTGACGCTGATCTATCTTATGGTTATTAGCGATTCGACAAGCCCGCTCGTTGTATGGCCGCCAGTGCTTGACTTCATCACCATCCCAAGCGGCATTCTCGTGGTGTTCGTGTCGGTGGTTTTCGTGAACAGCCCGACAGTGTTTCGTATCGTGCGCGGGTTAGCACTCGACATCAAAACCCGTGACTACGTGGCGGCGGCACAAACGCGCGGCGAAGGCACATGGTACATCATGCTGTGGGAAATTTTGCCCAACGCCCGTGGTCCGCTGATTGTCGATTTCTGTCTGCGCATAGGCTACACGACGATCCTGCTCGGCACGCTCGGCTTCTTTGGCCTTGGCCTGCCGCCTGAAAGCCCCGACTGGGGCAGCACGATCAATGAAGGCCGCAAACTGCTGTTAATCTACGCGCACCCTGCCCTGCCACCTGCGATGGCCCTGCTATCGCTGGTGCTCGGTCTAAACCTTCTCGCAGACGGTCTGCGTGAAGAAAGTCTGAAGGATTAAGCCCATGGATAAGATACCTTACGACGGCCCGATCCTTGAGATCGACAGGCTCTCCATCAGCTTCTTTACACGGCTGCGCGAAATCCCTGCGGTGATGAACTTCTCGGCATCGCTGCAGCCCGGTGAAGCGCTTGGCATTGTTGGCGAATCCGGCTGTGGCAAATCCACGGTCGCACTCGGGGTGATGCAAGACCTTGGCGTGAACGGGCGCATTGTTGGCGGGTCAATCAAGTTCAAGGGCCGTGAGATGAACACCATGACGCGCGAGGAATTGCGCGACATTCGCGGTTCAGAAATCGCGATGATCTATCAAGAACCCATGGCATCTCTGAACCCCGCCATGCGCATCGGCAAACAGCTGATGGAAGTCCCGATGATCCACGATGGCGTCACCAAAGAAGTGGCCTATGCCCGCGCGCTTGAAGTCGTGACGGACGTGAAACTGCCTGACCCCGAACGCATGCTAAACTCGTTTCCGCACCAACTTTCAGGTGGGCAGCAGCAGCGCATCGTAATCGCGATGGCACTGATGTCAAAGCCGTCGCTGTTGATCCTGGACGAGCCAACAACCGCGCTTGATGTGACGGTTGAGGCAGCGGTTGTTGAACTGGTCAAAGACCTTGGCAAGAAATACGGCACATCGATGCTGTTCATCAGCCACAACCTCGGCCTTGTACTGGAAACCTGCGACCGGATTTGCGTCATGTATTCCGGCGAAGCAGTCGAACGCGGTACCATCGAAGGCGTGTTCGACGAAATGCGCCACCCTTACACGCAGGCGCTGTTCCGCTCGATCCCACTGCCTGGTGCCGACAAAAACGCGCGACCATTGGTTGCCATTCCGGGCAATTTCCCGCTGCCCCATGAACGCCCCAAGGGCTGTAATTTCGGCCCTCGCTGTGACTATTTTGAGGCTGGCCGCTGCGATCAAGGCCACATCTTTATGGCAGACGCGGGGCTTGATCACGAAACCCGCTGTTTGCGCCACGATGAAATTGACTGGAACGCACCGCTTGTCGCCGGTGCCCAAACCGAAAAACCCGCTCCTGGGCGCGTTGTTCTGAAGATGGACAACCTGAAGAAATACTATGAAGTTGCGGCGTCTGCCCTGTTCTCAAGCGGGAGCACCAAAGTCGTCAAGGCCAATGAAACGCTGACATTTGAGGCGCGAGAGTCTGAAACGCTGGCCATTGTCGGCGAATCTGGTTGTGGTAAATCCACCTTCGCCAAAGTCCTGATGGGGCTTGAGACGGCGACCTCCGGTGAAATATTGCTCGATAACAAAAGCATCGGCGACATCCCGATTGAAAAGCGCGACACCAAAACCATTGCGGATGTGCAGATGGTATTCCAAAATCCGTTCGACACACTGAACCCAAGCATGACAGTCGGGCGTCAGATCATGCGCGCGCTTGAGATTTTCAAGATCGGTAATAATGATGGCGAACGCCGTGAGCGTATGCTCAACCTACTTGATCTGGTGAAATTGCCGCGCGAATTTGCCGACCGGATGCCGCGCCAGTTGTCGGGTGGTCAAAAGCAACGTGTCGGTATCGCGCGCGCCTTTGCTGGTGATGCGCGGATTGTGGTTGCGGATGAACCTGTGTCGGCGCTCGATGTTTCTGTGCAGGCGGCTGTGACGGACCTGTTGATGGAAATCCAGCGTGAACATAAAACCACGCTGCTGTTCATCAGCCATGACCTGAGCATCGTGCGCTACCTGTCTGATCGCGTTATGGTAATGTATCTTGGTCATGTGGTGGAAATGGGCTCGACCGATCAGGTTTTCAGCCCGCCATATCACCCCTACACAGAAGCACTTCTGTCAGCGGTGCCAATTGCCGACACCAAGATCAAGAAAAAGCACATCGTCCTCGAAGGTGACATTCCATCGGCGATGAATCCACCATCAGGTTGCCCTTTCCAGACGCGGTGTAACTGGAAAGACAAGGCTGGTCGGTCCAAGTGCGAAACCGAAGTTCCGATTGTGCGGACGTTGGACAACGGTCACCAAATAAAATGCCACCTCAGCGATGCTGATATGGCCGCAATGGAACCTGTTATTCAGATGGCTGCTGAGTAATTTTCCATCGTTACCAATGCCTAAGGCGCTGCAGTAAATGTGGCACCTTAGGTTTTACGAAGCCTAAACTTCTGCGTGCGACCCGCAATTGCCCAAGAAGTATCGCTACATCGCACCAGCCGAAAACCTTTGGTTTTCAGTTTCCCCAAATCACACGTACATAATTGCGCGTCTCACGAAATGGCGGCACGCCACCGTGCCGCTGCACTGCGCCGGGCCCCGCATTGTAGGCCGCCAACGCCAAACGCCACGATCCAAATGCGTCATATTGTTTACGCAAATACCGCGCCCCACCATCAAGATTTTGATAAGGATCACGCGCATTTACCCGCAGGTATTGGGCTGTTCCAGGCATCAGTTGCGCCAGTCCCATCGCGCCCGCTGAGGACACCGCGTTCGGGTTCCATGCACTTTCTTGCTGCACCAATCGCAAGAACAAATCCTCAGGCACATTGTTACGCCGCGCCGCCGACTTCGCCATTTCCAGAAATTCGCCACTATAATTGCCGCTGTATTGCGTTCCTGTGTTTGCAGCGGATGGAATGACGACACGCGACGGCTGCAAACGGATCGAATTGGCATATTGTGACGACGCACGCCCGTCCAAAACTTCCAGTTGAGAGCTAAAAAGCGTCGTGCGATTGCGGGTCGACAGGCTGTCCGCCGTCACCGGAATACTGGACACGACAACGGCAAATCCAGCCAAAAATCCCAACACTCGCATCAAGCTGCCCCTACGTTTGCGCAAGGATAGCCTAAACCAAGCTGCGATTCCACACATTATGGGGTTATTTACCAGTTTCAGGTGATGTAACAATCAACAACACAACTCAGATTCTATAGGAGGCTCACCATGGCCGGTTCGCTTAACAAAGTCATGATTATCGGCAATCTGGGTCGCGACCCAGAAGTGCGCAGCTTTCAGAACGGCGGCAAGGTGTGCAACCTGCGCATCGCCACGTCTGAAAACTGGAAAGACAAGAACACCGGTGAGCGGCGCGAGAAGACCGAATGGCATTCCGTTGCAATCTTTCAGGAGGGGTTGGTGCGCGTTGCGGAACAATACCTTAAAAAGGGCTCCACGGTTTATATCGAGGGCAAGTTGCAGACCCGCAAATGGCAGGATCAATCCGGGGTCGACAAGTATTCGACCGAAATCGTGCTGCAGGGCTATGACGGGGTGATGACGATGATTGGCGGACGCAGTGATGGCGGGTCCGGCGGCGGCGGTGGCGGATATGGCGGTGGTGATCAAGGCGGCGAATATGGTGGCGGCGATCAGGGCGGCGGTTACGGCGGTGGCGGCAGTGGTGGTGGTTACGGCGGCGGCGATCAAGGCGGCGGCCAAGGCGGTGGCGGCGGTAGCAGCGATATGGACGACGAAATCCCGTTCTAAAAATATCCAAGCCACAATGGAATTATTAGAACCCGCGTGGCCTTTGGCCGTCGCGGGTTTCTCATTCTTTTGGTTCTTAGTTTAGCGAACCATCAATCCATCGCGCAGTACGGACAGCACCGTATCCGCCGGCACATCTGCTGTCACGAACGCGTCGCCAATGCCACGTGCCAGAATGAACCGCAGCTGGCCATCGACGACTTTTTTATCCTGCCCCATCAGGGCCAGCAGCGCGTCGGCACCCGGCAATGCGCCTTCAATGTCTGCCAGATCGGTTTTCATTCCCATGCCCTTAAGGTGCGCCCGAACACGACTGGGGTCCTCTTGACTGCATAGGCCCAAACGCGCGGACACCTCAAACGCCAGCGCACAACCGATTGCGACGCCTTCGCCGTGCAACAGACGATCACCATACCCAGTCGCCGCCTCAAGCGCGTGACAAAACGTGTGGCCGAGGTTGAGAAGCGCACGCTCGCCCTGTTCGGTTTCATCGCGTTCTACAATACAGGCTTTCATTTCAACGGACCGTTTCACCGCATTCACCCGTGCATCCATATCGCCGTTGGCCAGCGCAGGACCCTGCTTTTCCAACCAATCAAAGAAATTGGCATCACCCAAAAGCCCGTATTTCACCACCTCACCGTAGCCCGACAGAAAGTCGCGGGCCTTTAGCGTGCCCAGTAATTCAGTGTCCGCCAGAACCAACGTCGGCTGGTGAAACGCGCCAATCAGATTCTTGCCGCTTGGCGAATTGATCCCTGTCTTGCCGCCAACGGAACTGTCGACCTGCGCAAGAAGCGATGTCGGTATTTGCACAAACCGAACACCGCGTCGCACCGTGGCGGCCGCAAAGCCCACCAGATCGCCAATCACCCCGCCACCAAAGGCCACCACAACATCACCGCGTTCAACCTTTTGAGACAGCAGCCATTCGACAGTTTGCTCTAGAAACGGCCAGCTTTTGGTGCTTTCGCCGGGTGGCAGCACAAGGGCGTCAGACGTAATGCCAGATGCGGAAAGCCCAGATTTCAGCGCGCCGAGATGCAGGGCCGCTACGTTTTCTTCGGTTACAACCACCACCCGTGGGCGTTTCAGGAACGGTGCGATCCGCGTGCCGGCCTGCGCCAATAATCCAGGCCCGATCACCACGTCATAAGCGCGACCGGGCAGGTCAATATGGACGGTTTCGGTCATGTCACGGGCTCCAGCACATCAGGGCGGGAGGCCAGCACGCGCAGCACTTCTGTGGTCATATCATCAATGGAAAATTCGGGTTTTGCCTCGGCACGCAGGTCGGCCAATCGATAAATCGGCGCGCGCTCTTTGAAAATATCGCCCAGCGTCTTTCGAGGATCAGGCGTGCGCAATAGCGGGCGCGTGTCCTTGTGGCGCACCCGTTCCCAGAGCAGATCAAGATCGGCGTCCAGCCAGACGGCAACGCCGTGCCTGGAAATCGCTTCTCGGTTGCGGTCCGCCAGATAGGCGCCGCCGCCCGTTGACAACACACACGGGTCGGATTGCAGCAGCCGCGCGATGACTTCTGCCTCGCGGTTGCGAAAAAACGGCTCACCCGAACGGGCAAAAATCTCGGCGATGGTGGCGTTGGCTGCAGCTTCAATCTCGGCATCAGAATCGACGTAAGGCACCCCTAATTTCAGTGCCAAAGTCCGACCGATGGCAGTTTTGCCCGACCCCATCATGCCCACAAGGACAACAGTGGCGCGTAAATGATGCGCGGGTTGGGCTGTCTGCAGGCTCTCAAGGTGGTCCATTATAGTGTTCGCCCCTATTTTGCCGGCATTAGCAGAAACTTACTAACCCAAAATCGGCTGCCCCCCGCCGGTTTGAAAATAATTACGACGCGGTGGCGTGATCTTGCAGACAAGGACATATATAACGATTGGCAAAGCAGCAACTGAGGCTGTGCATTTCGGCCAGAAATACGGCCGAGGAAAACGGGGCGAATTATATGTGGCGATTGATCAAATTTTTTTTTGTGCTTGTGGTTTTGGCGGCCGCTGCATTTGTGGCCTATGCCTATTTGGGTCCGATTTTCATGCCAAACGATTTTTCCGCCCCTGTTCAGGAGGTTGTAAAACCCGTGACGTTAGGGATCGATTGATGGTGGTACGCACTGCCTTGGTTGGATTATTAGTGTCGTGTGCTACCCCTGTTTGGGCCCAATCGACTGATGTTGCACGCCAAGATGCACCCCTGTCGGCCATTGATTGGCTGTCCGAAAGTGTTCAACAACCTGACGTAATGGCCACCGCACCTGTTCTGGGCACGCAAGCGACCCGCACGCCTGATGCCAATGAAGCCCCCGTCGCCAATTCCGCGAACACACCAAATGTGTCAGTACAAGCTTTGAGCGGTGCAGCGCCACGTGTGCTGGGTCTACTGCCGCCATCATCGACGGGACTGCCCGCTGATTTATGGGCCGGCAGCGATGTCGCAACGTTGATCGCGCTTTTGCGGGCTGAACAGGTCGACACCCTGCCTGCGGTGCAGGATTTGTTGATCACGCTGACCATCACACAAGCCAACCCACCGCTTGAAGCCGCAACACCGGGCGCGTTTTTCTTGGCCCGCGTGGATAAACTGCTCGATTTTGGAGCGCTCGAACCGGCGCAAGCGATGCTTGAGGCCTCGACACCGGACACGCCAGAATTGTTTCGCCGCTGGTTTGATGTGTCTTTATTGACGGGCACCGAAGACGCGGCCTGTCGCGCGTTGCGCAATAAACCCGATGTGGCCCCGACCCCGTCGGCACGTATTTTCTGTTTGTCACGTTCTGGCGATTGGTCTGCCGCCGCCTTGACACTGAACACCGGACTTGCACTTGGGGATGTTGACGCAGAAACTGGCTCTTTGCTGTCGCGGTTTCTTGATCCTGATTTATTCGAAAACGAGCGGGCGTTGACGCCGCCTGCCCGCGCTACGCCGCTGACGTTTCGAATGTTTGAAGCGATCGGATCACCGCTCACGACTGTTGGCTTGCCGCGGGCGTTTTCCCAAGCGGATCTGCGGGCCAATGTCGGATGGAAATCCCAGCTTGAGGCGGCGGAACGCCTCTCGCGTGCAAGCGCAATTTCGGACAACGCGCTGCTCGGGCTCTATACTGCCCGCGTTCCGGCCGCTTCGGGTGGTGTTTGGGAACGCGCACGGGCGGTGAATGCGCTTGATGCAGCGTTGGTGGGCAATGATCATCAAACCAAGTATCGTGCGGTTACAGCGCTTTGGAATGAAGCGCGATCTGTCGGAGTTGCCGTTCCGCTCGCGCGGGTGTTTGCACGCCAGTTGATTGATATGGCCGCCGATGTTGGTAATAATACAGCTGTTGGGCGCGATACATCAGTCGTGTTCACGTTCCTACTTTTGTCGGATAAGTACGAACTGGCGGCGCTGAACGAAGACTTGGCCGCAACCAATCGATTCCTTGCAGCCGTTGCGCGTGGCGATCCGTCAAATGCCTTTGCTGGCGGCGCAAAATACCGTCTGATACAGGATGCGTTCACCGCCAATCCTAACGCCGCACTGGTCGCGATGGCCAGCCTAGGCCGCACAGGAGAGGCGATCTTGCGCGCCATAGCCACGTTACAACAAGGCATCGACGGCGACCAATCAGCCTTCAAAGAAGGCTTCGCAACCCTGCGCGCCTTGGGACTTGAAGACGTTGCAAGGCGCACCGCACTGCAATATCTGCTGCTGCCATGAGCGCCGCAAACCGCCCCAACGCACATTGGATACAGGCGTTTCTTGAGGCACAGGCGGCGGAACTTGACGCGGCGACCAATACACAACTGGCCTACGCACGCGACCTGATAGATTTTTCTGAACGGCTGAAAGGCATACATTTTGCCGCTGTTACACAAGACCATGTTGAAAAATATCTGATCTGGTGCGACGCGCACGGCCTTGCCAAATCAACCCGTGCGCGGCGGTTGTCAGCGATCAAACAGCTGTTTCGCTTTGCGTTTGAGGAAGGCTGGCGGGTCGACAATCCGGCGATCCAAGTCTCTGGCCCCGGTCGCGACAAACGGTTGCCCAAAACGCTCAGCCACGACGAAGTAGACGCGCTTCTCAACGCCGCCCGTGACGCCAAAAAAGAACCATTGCGCACGACCTGTCTGATGGAATTGCTGTACGCCACGGGCATGCGCGTCACTGAATTAGTGTCGCTGCCGGTGTCTGCGGCAAGGGGTGATCCGCGCATGTTGTTGGTGCGCGGCAAAGGCGACAAAGAACGCATGGTGCCGCTGTCACCGCCCGCGCGCGCTGCCACTGCGATCTGGCTAAAAACCCGTGACAGAACGGAAGATGAAGCGTTCAAAGACGGTACACCACGGTCAAAATTCCTATTCCCATCGCGCGGCAAACTTGGCCATCTGACGCGGCAAAGCTTCTTCAACCTGATCAAGGACCTTGCGCTGGCAGGTGGCGTCCCCCCGTTCAAGGCGACACCCCACACCATGCGCCACGCCTTTGCCACCCATCTGCTTGAGGGCGGCGCCGACCTGCGATCTATCCAGACGCTTCTGGGACACGCGGATGTGGCGACGACCGAGATTTACACCCATGTGCTGGATGAACGGTTGAAAAAACTGGTGCTGGAATATCATCCACTGGCGAAAGCGACTAAAACAAGCGGTTCCACTTGATGCTGCTTGCCTGCGCGCCCATAACATAGTCCATGATCGACAGTCTCCCCAAATCATACGAGTATGAAAATGTTTGACGCTTCATTCTGGATCACCTGTGGCGTTGTCTTCGTCCTGTTGATGACATCGGGGTTCTTTTCGGGCACGGAAACTGCATTAACAGCCGCATCGCGTGGACGGCTACGGTCGAACGCGGATCGGGGTGACAAAGGCGCGGCATTGGCGCTCAAGATCAAGGAAGACGAAGAGCGCTTTATCGGCGCGATCCTGATGGGCAATAATATTGCCAACGTCGTCGCCACATCACTGGCAACAGCCCTGTTGACCAAAATTTTCGGAGTTAACGGCGTCATTTATGCGTCGCTCGTGATGACGGCCCTAATCCTGATTTTCGCCGAAGTCCTGCCCAAAACTTATGCCATTACGCAACCCGAAAAGGCATCGTCGGTTTCTGCACCGATCGTAATATGGGTGATCCGCATCCTTTCACCACTTGTAGCGGGTGTTCGCATCGTCGTGCGCGTATCACTTCGATTGTTTGGCGTGCAGACCGACCCAGACAGCAACATCCTTGCCGTGCGCGAAGAAATCGCGGGCGCGTTGCAGCTTGGCCATTCCGAAGGTGTGGTCGAAAAGGAAGACCGCGACCGGATTTTAGGCGCGCTTGATTTGGCTGAACGCACGGTCGAAGAAATCATGCTGCACCGCACAGAAATTGAGATGATCGACGCTGCCCTGCCCGTAGCAGAAATCCTGCGTCTGTGTCTGGACAGCAATCACACCCGCCTGCCGTTGTATCGCGATGAGCCGGAAAATATCATCGGAACATTGCACGCCAAAGACCTGCTGCGCGCGCTGCATAAAATGCTGGGTGATGGGCGGATTGAACCGCATGAAATGGATGAATTAGATATCCTGACGGTGTCGATGTCGCCATATTTCATTCCGGAAACCACGACGCTGGACGATCAGATGCGCCAGTTTTTGGCGCGGCGCACGCACTTCGCGCTGGTGGTGGACGAATATGGCACCTTGCAGGGGCTGATCACGCTCGAAGAT
This sequence comes from Octadecabacter antarcticus 307, assembly GCF_000155675.2. Taxonomy (GTDB): domain Bacteria; phylum Pseudomonadota; class Alphaproteobacteria; order Rhodobacterales; family Rhodobacteraceae; genus Octadecabacter; species Octadecabacter antarcticus. Next base: position 2,363,942 of record NC_020911.1, on the reverse strand, counting down.
ATCCTCGAAGAGATCGTCGGTGAAATTACGGACGAATTCGACACCGACGAAGAAAACGACGTCACTGCGGCGGAAGATGGCAGTTACACCGTCGATGGCACGATGACGATCCGCGATGTGAATCGCGCAACCGACTGGAACCTCCCCGATGATGAGGCCAACACGGTTGCGGGTCTGGTCATCCACGAAGCCCAGATGATTCCCGTTGTGGGTCAAGTGTTTAGCTTCCATGGCTTTCGGTTTGAGGTACTGGCAAAAGACGAAAACCGCATTTCGGAATTGAAGATCGCGCCGCTGATCTAGGGCCAGAGTTCGACCGACCAAGCCCCGGATAAAGCACCGCGCCACAGAACGCCCCCACCCATTTACACACGCCGCTGTGGGCCATAACGAGCCTTGCAAAACAGCCCAGAAGGCCATCAACAAGAAGAGCCAGACCAGTTGCAGATTAAGCGTGACCGGATAAAATCCGACCTCGGATACCGCCGCCAAAACAGCGCCAATGCCGAAAATCCGCAAGCACATCGGGATGAACCACGCTAAAACTAGCGCCCACGAAACAGACCACCCAAGATCTCGCGCACAATCTGCCGCCCAGTGGTGCCTTTCAGTTATTTCGCAACAACAGTGGCAATCGCGCCGCCCCAGCTGTCGTCAGACCTCGTCGATCTGCGACTGCTAGACCGTTCAACATCACGATCCGTGTAGCGACGCCCGCGGCGGTGTTCGCGCTCCTCCGCCTGAGGCGTTTCTTCTTCGACTTCAGCTTTCTCCGCCGCTTGCGCCGCAGCGCCCGCGCGTTTGGCAAGCATTTCGGCCGCCGTTTCACGATCCAATCGCGCGTCGTATTTGCCAGCCATTGGCGACGCTGCCATGACCGCCGCACGTTGTGCTTTGGTGATTGGGCCCAGTTGCGACGACGGCGGGCGGATCAACGTGCGCTCAACAATTCCGGGCACGCCTTTGTCGATCAGCATTGATGTTACGGCTTCACCTGTTCCGACTTCTCGGATTGCTTTGGCTGAGTCGAACTTCGGGTTCGGACGATAGGTTGCAGCTGCCTGTTTCAACGCCTTTTGATCGTTCGCGGTAAACGCCCGCAGTGCGTGTTGCACACGATTGCCAAGCTGGCCCAACACGTCTTCAGGGACGTCGGACGGGTTTTGGGTGATGAAATATACACCAACCCCTTTGGACCGGATCAAACGCGCAACCCGTTCGATCTTGTCGACCAGCGCCTTGGGCGCGTCGTCAAACAGTAAATGCGCCTCATCAAAAAAGAACACCAGCTTGGGTTTGTCCGCGTTGCCAACCTCTGGCAGCTCCTCAAACAGTTCCGACGAAAGCCACAACAGGAACGTCGCATACAGTTTTGGGGACACCATAAACTTGTCCGACGCGAGGATATTGATCCGTCCACGTCCAGTGTGGGGGCCGTCCTTTTCGGTCGCCATAATGTCGTTCAAATCCAGCGCAGGTTCGCCAAAAAGCCCCGCCCCGCCTTGATTTTCAAGCACAAGCAGTTGGCGCTGAATTGCTCCAACCGACGATGTCGCCACATTGCCATAGCGCAGCGATAAGTCTTTGGCGTTTTGCCCGACCCAGACCAGCAGTGCCTGCAAATCCTCAAGATCCAGAAGCGGCAGCCCATCTTCGTCTGCTACGCGAAAGGCGACGTACAAAACGCCTTCTTGTGCGCCAGACAGCCCCATCAGATTGGACAATAACAGCGGGCCCATTTCTGCGACGGTCGTGCGGATCGGGTGGCCCTGTTCACCAAAAAGGTCCCAAAACGTTACGGGGAATGCACTGTATTGCAAATCCAACCCGATGGTCGCTGCGCATGCCATGAATGGGTCGTGTAATTTGAAATCTGCGCTGCCCGACTTGGCCAAGCCAGAAAGATTACCCTTCACGTCCGACAAGAACACCGGAACACCGATGGCGGAAAACCCTTGTGCAAGAATTTGCAGCGTCACGGTTTTTCCGGTGCCCGTGGCCCCCGCAATCAATCCGTGGCGGTTGGCGTATTGCAACAGCAGCACTTGTGCATCGGTGTAACCGTCACCGCCGCCACCCATAAAAATTCCGTCGCTCATTGCCAATGTCCTGTTCTGGGGCAGTTATGTGCGCTGCCCCACTTTTGTTGCGCTTTGATCTTGGGTCAAAACACATTCTTAACCTTCATGGGCCGGTATATTCTTATCGACGCCGTGAATGTTCTCCTGCAGCGTTGCTGACATCCTCCTTTTCCAACCTGCTGCGCCCCTAGATATACCTGAGGCGTGGCCTTTTTCGCTCGTTCATGGGGGCGTTCAGACAGGCCAATATTATCAAATAAACTAATAAACTAATAAACAGACTTATCTTGATCGTGATAGTCACCCTGTTGACGGTTGTGGTTTCAATCCGTAACTTCAAAAAATAAGTCGGCAAAGTCCGACAGGGAGAAGACGAAGAAGGGCCTTTGCGGGCCCTTTTTCTACGGGGTGGTGGCACGTCAAATTTCTACGGGGTGGTGGCACGTCAACATTGTCTAATGCCGCAACCTGCGCGCCGTCGCCCCCTTTCGGCAAGGCCTTGCCGAACACCGCTTTCACCCTGACACTGCTGAAAACCCATGCTAATACGCTTGTAACGACAGAAAATATTGGACAAAACCATGACCTTTTATAACGCATCGATTTCCAAAACGTTGACGGCTGCTGCATTGGCTTTCGCCCTTGTCGCGCCAGCCTTTGCACAGGAAACTCCGGTTGAAACAGCTGAAGAGCAGCCGCAAAGTGTGTTCAACATGGGCGAAAACGTTGACGAAAACGGCGATCCCATCGCGTCTGACGAGGCAGCACCGCAAGAGCCCCAACCAGGCCAGCAATACCTGCGCGAGGTGTTCAACGATTGGGCGCTGCGATGCCTAAAAGTCGAAGGCGGTGAAGACCCCTGCCAAATGTACCAACTTTTAAGTGATGCAGACGGCAATGCGGTCGCTGAAATCGCTATCGTTGCGCTGCCAGAAGCGGGCGAGGCTGTTGCAGGTGCGACGATCGTGGCACCACTCGAAACATTGCTGACCGAACAGGTCACGTTGCGCGTCGATGGCGGGCAGGCCCGCCGGTTTCCGTTCGACTTTTGCAACGCCGGTGGATGCGTCACCCGCATTGGATTGACGGAACAAGATGTGGCGCTGTTTCGGGGCGGCGCAACCGCAACACTGAGCATGGTGCCCGCCGCCGCCCCTGATCAAACTGTGACAGTGACCATGTCGCTTTCAGGGTTCACGGCGGCCTACACCGCAGCGTCGCAGTAGGTATTTTTAAACCAAAGAAACGCGAGGCGTCGTTCCCTAATATTTGTGGCGGCGTTTTGCGTCTAGGCTGATTTGAGCGCGATGACAGCGTTCAACCCGCCAAAAGCAAAGGCGTTTGAGAGCACAGCGGTGACTTTCGCTTCGCGCGCGGTGTTTGGAACCACGTCGAGCGCGCATTCGGGGTCAGGTTCTTCGTAGCCGATTGTCGGGGCGATGATCCCATCGCGCAGCGCCATGATACAGGCCAGAAGTTCAACAGCGCCGGTGCCGCCGATCAGGTGCCCGTGCATGGATTTGGTGCTCGAAATCATCAGCTTGTCGGCGTGGGGCCCGAATACATCTGCCACAGCCGCGCATTCTGTCTTATCGTTCGCGGCTGTTCCGGTGCCGTGCGCATTAATGTAACCCACGTCTTCGCGGTTCAGTTTGGCATCCACCAAGGCGCCCGAAATGGCCCGCGCAGCTCCTTGTTTGGACGGCGTCACGATGTCGGACGCATCCGATGACATCGCAAATCCTGCGACTTCAGCCAAGATCACAGCGCCGCGCGCGCGGGCATGTTCGCGGTCTTCAAACACAAATACCCCCGCACCTTCGCCCTGCACCATGCCATTGCGGGTGGCGGAAAACGGGCGACATGCGTCCTTTGACATCACGCGCAGGCCTTCCCACGCCTTTACACCGCCGAAACACAACATGGATTCCGACCCGCCCGTGACCATCACATCAGCCATCCCCGACCGGATCATATAGAACGCCTGCCCCATCGCGTGATTGGATGACGCGCAGGCTGTGGCAACGGTAAAAGACGGACCGCGCAGGTTGTATTGCATCGACACGTGGGAAGCAGCGGCATTGTTCATCAGTTTTGGCACAATGAACGGATGCACGCGATTTTTGCCTTCTTCGTAGACAGCACGGTAGTTTTCGTCTTGCGTGTTCAACCCACCACCCGATGTGCCCAACACCACGCCGGATCGATCCGCCAAGGCGCCAGAAAATGTCAGCTCGCTTTCGCCGATCGCTTGCGCTGCGGCCAGCAGGGTGAACTGGGTGAACCGATCATACAGGCTGATTTGTTGGCGATTAAAGTGGGACTGTTCATCGTAGTCCGTCACCTGCGCACCAATTTTCACAGCCAACCGATCCACGTCGCGAATATTAAGAGGCCCGATGCCACACCGCCCCTCGCGCATCGCTTCAAGCGTTTTGGCAACATCGTGTCCCAAGGCATTGATTGTGCCGGAGCCTGTGATGACAACCCGTCTCACGTTTGGTCCTGTACCAGCGTTTGCACGGCTTTGATGATGGCCCCGACAGATGTAATGTCAAAATCGCCACCGCTTGGGTCATTAGCATTAAACGGCACGTTGATATCAAAGGCCTCTTCGATGGCAAAGATGCTTTCAACCAAACCCAAGCTGTCAATGCCGAGGTCTTCGAGCGTGTGTTCAATTTTGACGTCACCGGGTTGAAGCAATGCCTGTTGCGCAATAATTTCAAGTACTTGTGCGGTAATATTCATCCAAGATCACCCATGTCTGTCCGATCTAATATTTGAAGTCGTGCGCGGATGCACCTTTTGGGACCACTAGGGCTTTGTCAAACGCCGCACCGCCTTAAGACTGGCGCGGTATTCATGGCTTGGTTGCGCCGGATAGCCCGAAACAAAAAGACCATCCGCGATGTTTGCCAACACCCCGGCACCGCCACCTACGACGACATCACGTCCAACGGTCAAATTGTCCGCCACGCCAGATTGTCCGCCCATGATTACCCGCGCGCCCAATACCGAAGATCCGGCGACGCCCGTTTGCGCGCAGAGCAAACAGGCGTCACCAAGAATGACATTGTGCGCGATATGCACGAGGTTGTCGATCTTGACACCATTACCGATCCGGGTCGCGCGAACGGTGCCAGCATCAATCGTCGAATTGGCGCCAATTTCGACATCGTTGCCGATTTCAACCCCGCCAAGGGAATGGATACGATGCCACGTGCCATCCACCAGCGGATCAAGCGGCACACCGGGGCGGGACCGTACCGCGCGTTCTGCATTGGACGGGCCACGTGTGGTAAATGAAAATCCGTCACTGCCGATGACGACCCCTGCCTGCGCGATGAACCCGTCACCAATGGTGACCCGCGCGCCAATTTTCACGCCTGCGTGCAGGGTGGCGCGCGCACCAATGACGGACTGGACCCCGATGGACACATGCGGTGCGATCCGCGCATCGGCCCCGATCTGCGCCTGCGCCCCAATGACCACAAACGGACCAATCTGCGCGCCGGTCCCAATGACTGCCGTCACGTCGATTACAGCCGTCGGGTGGATCGCGGGTTCGCCTAAAAACGCAAGGTTGTCGTCCATGGCTTGGGTCAAACCCGCCATCGCAAGCCGACTGTGCGGAGCAACGATTGCCCCTTCAAGCCCAAGCGCATCCAGATCAGCGCCAGCCCAAACCACCGCAGCACGCGCCGCCGACGCCTTTAATTGCTCAGCGAATTTTGGCGCAACGGCCAGCGCCAGATCCCCAGCACGCGCTTCTAATGGTTCCGCCAAACGGTCCACCAAAAGCGACGCGTCGCCGAGGGTTTCAGCCCCAAGCGACGCAGCAAGATCTTTCAAAGTTTGTGGCATATCATCACCAATTCGGGCCCCTAAGTGTCAGGGAATGATTTACCCGCCAATTGCGCGAACAGCCACCCCTTCGTTTGCCAGCGCATTCCAGATGCGGCTGTCACGATCGTAGATATCACGGCGAAAGTTCAACTGACCGGTCGTGTGGGTGAACGCTGTGCGGTAGACGATATGCACTGGCACGGGATCCACAAGGTTCACCCGCGTTTCGGTGCCAGAATTGAGAATGCGTTGAAAATACCCCTCAGGATCGGCTTCTTGCGCCGCCAGCAGGGCATGACCAAATTCAAACGGATCGTTCAGACGGATACAGCCATGGCTGTAAGCCCGAATTTCGCGAGCAAACAGGGATTTGGCCGGCGTGTCGTGCAAGTAGATGTTGTATTGATTTGGAAACATGAACTTCACCAACCCCAGCGCATTGCGGCTACTAGGCGGCTGGCGCATGGAAAACGGAAACGTGCGCGCAGTGTAATTGCTGAAATTGACGTTGCCGCGGTTGACGGTCCGGCCATTGCCATCTGTCAGCAGGATGTGACTGATGGCGTCGCGGCTGCGCTGCATTGCTGGCAGATATTCACCTACGATGATCGAACGCGGCACGAACCAGCTAGGGTTGATAACCATATGATCCATCACGTCGGAAAATTCGGGCGTCTGTCGGCCACTGCCGGTTGCACCAATGACCGAACGGGTCTGAAACGTGACACTGTCATTATCCATTATGGCGGCAGAAAAATCGACGAGGTTGACCCAAACGTGACGTTCACCGCGTGGGCGGTTCATCCAACGTTCACGCTCCATCGCAACGATGATCTGTTGCAGTCGGCTGGCCGCAGGGACGTTGATCTCGGCTAAAGTTGCGGCGCCTGCATCACCATCTGCGGTCAGGCCGTGGGCCTGTTGGAACCGCTGAACGGCCGCTTGGATCGTGACGTCATAAGTTTGTGTGGCGGACCGTTCCATATGGCCCATGGCGACCAACCGATCTCGCAGCGCCACGACGCCAGCGCCCGATGCACCAGCGGCAAGGCTACTAGATGAAACTGACGGGCCCCATCCGCCGTTCGCCAACAGACGTTCAAGGGTCATCTTTTCACGCAGCAGCCGGGCATATTCCGATGAACTAGGCGGCAAGGTCGCAAGGTAGGATGCGGGGGTGCTGCCCAAGAAGCCTTGCAGATACTCAAGACGCGATCGCAACGGCACTTCGCGACGGATCTCGGACACAACGCTTCGTGGTGTCAGGATGCCGGTCTGGATATCGTTTGCGTAAGACAAAAACAAACGCGACATTTCAACTTCCATCGCACCCTTTTGCGCGGGCGTATTGGCGGCTTGCAGTCGGGCCATTAGTGTTTGCGGGTCATATTCAGCGGCAGGCAAGCCATGATCACCCGCGCCAGCAAGCGCTGCCAGCAACGCATTGCGACGCGCCCGATCAAGTTCGGTGGCGCCGGTCCAGATGCCTTCAAATTCACGCGCCCTATAAAATTCGGCCAAAACATCGTCACGCGCGGCGCCCTCAGCGACGGCTTGGCGGAACGCGGTGGTCTGTGCGGCGGCGGCTTGCGGCGTTACAGCAAAGGCCAAAACGACGGCCAAAAGCGCCAAACAGCACAGGAATAAGTGGTTAAAGGTCGGCATCAGATCCCCCAAGAACATATTCGGCCCGCAATTATGCGGACCTTAATGCGACTTTTAGACGTCGCTTCATGAAACAGTCAGCAAGTTGCGTTAGTCTATTCACAAACGCGCTATGACGTGAATTGGTTTCAGATCGTCCCTGCCGCACCGCAATAATGCCGTGCACAAATGCAACACTATCCCGAATGCGCAAAATTTGCGCAAAATTTCGCCTATTTCCTCCTGTTAACAGACCCATTCAGTCTCAGGGCTTGGTCCACGAATCATTTTGTGGCATAGAGCACTGGCTTCTGGGGATGGAATGGCAGAAACGCCCGTGAAAACACGGGATTACAGGTAAGCGACGGGACAGCGCTAACATGATGGATAAAATTGCTTCGAGCATTTCTCGGCGTGGCTTTCTGGGTGCCTTTGCGGCAACCGCAGTCATCGCCGCCCCAACGTATTCGAACGCCGCGGGTTTTTTGCGCGGCGGTGGCGACATCCGGCGGTTGAAAATGTATTCCGGTCGCACTGGCGAAAGCATTGACACGATTTACTGGATTGAGGGCGACTACATTCCAGAAGCCATGACCGAAATGAACCGGTTCTTCCGCGATTGGCGCAATGGCCAGACCCTGCAGATTGATACCCGTACAATTGACATCGCGGCCGCGACACAAAATCTATTGGACAGCAGCCAACCCTATACATTGATTTCTGGCTACCGTTCACCGCAAACAAACGCGATGTTGCGGTCTAATTCTTCCGGTGTTGCGCGCAACTCGCTGCACCTTCAAGGTCAAGCCGCTGATTTGCGCATGCAGGGCCGTTCGGTCAGTCAAATGGCACGTGCAGCCGCAAGCTGTAATGCTGGTGGTGTTGGCCGCTATTCCGGTTCAAATTTCATACATATTGATTGTGGTGCCGTGCGCAGTTGGGGCAGCTGATCCAGATCGGTTAACTGCCGTAATCGACGATACAATACAAAAGCTAGAACATAATTATTTGGGCTTTGTGCGTTTTTGGACCCCAAAATTACAAAATAATTGTCAACCGCTTGCCAACTCCTTCAGCCCAGTGTCGCGGGGCAAGATGAAGGTTGACTGATGGCAAGTCGCTGTCCTTATATTGCGAATATTCAAGCACAGGGGCGCGTCATGACGACGACGCCCCAAACAGCGCCGGATTAAGCACTCTTTTCACCACGTTCGGCCAGTTTCTCGATCACGATATGGTTCTGACACCGGAAGATCACGACGCCGGAACCTTAGAATTCGTGGGGATGCCGCATGAGATCGCGCGTTAGCAAGTCGCGGCAGGGAACAAAGACGGTGAAACCATTGCACCGACCAACGCGGTGACATGGCAGATTGTCGGCAGCCAAGTATATGGATCGACCGAGGCGCAGATGGACCATTTGCGCAACTTTTACGACGGCAAACTGCAGATGCAGGACGACGCGGCATCAGCAAATGATATGCTTCCAAATGCCGACGAAGACAGTTTCTTGGCGGGCGATATTGCAAGCGACAATCCGCTGTATCTTGCTGGCGATATCCGCGCTAACAAAAATCCTAGCCTGCTGTCGTTGAATACACTTTTCGTGCGTGAACACAACCATCGGGCTGACAAACTCGCGCAGGAACACCCCGATTGGTCGGACGATCAGCTTTACAGCGCCGCGCGATCGATTGTCGAATATGAACTGCAACAGATCACTTACAACGAATGGTTGCCGCATCTGATCGGCGACGCAGTGAGTGAGGATACCGGATTTGATGACAATGTTTCAGGTGAAACTTTGGTGGAATTTTCCATCGCAGGGTTCCGCTTTGGTCAGACCCTCTTGTCGTCCAGCATTGATCTTGTCGGTGAGGACGCAACCGATGCAGGTCAGTCGCCTTGATGGGGGCGTTTTTCAATCACTCCACCGTTGAAAAAAGCGGGATTGAGGCGATCATACGCGGGCAAATTTGCGCGGCCGCACAAGAACTCGACACTGAAATCGTCGATAATTTGAACTTTTTCCCTGAGACACCGGACGGCGTGTCCGGTGTCTCCCTCGCGGCGTTGAACGTCGCGCGGGGTCTGGAGCACGCGCTCGACAGCTATATAAAGATGTTCGCGCGCGGTTAATCAGCGGCGTTGATCCTGCAATATTGGACCCACTAGGTTTTTCTATCATAATGCGCGACGAAGACGTCCAAGCACGCCTCGCGGACGTCTATTAAGATGTGTTCCAAGTCGATTTGTGGGTCGGCAGTCTAACCGACGACGCAGTTTCAGGTACCCAGCTGGGGCCCCTGTTCACCCACTTTGTCACCGACCAATCCACCCGCACGCGCGCTGCAGATGATACATTCGGCGACCCTGACCCCGCCTTAGGCGACACGATCATCGCGGACGTAAACGCAAGCTCATTCGCCACGATCATCGAACGCAACACCGACGTGAACATGGTGCAGAACGACGTTTTCATCACCCATGATCGTAGCATGACCGAGCAAGACAGCGTCGACACGACATCGCGCGACGACATAGTTAGCCTCGCTGCTAAAACGGTGAACGGGTCTGTCTACACGCAAACAGGCAATGACATAGTCACGCTTTTCGGCAGCTCCACGATCAACGGCGATGTCGTGATGGCGGCGGGTGACGGCACGTTCATCGCGACCAGCGGCACGATCTTGGGCGAAGTTAGGCTGGGATTTGGCGATGATACGGTCACGCTAAGCGACACGGCGAATGTGCAAGGCTGCATCGGTACAAACCAAGGCAATGACACCGTGACGCTAGATGATATGTCCAAAGTTGCCGGCAGCGTCAGTATTGGCGAAGACGACGATAGCGCCATGCTCTCGGGACGGGCAGAGATTGGTGTTGAGCTTTGCACCGCGCGCGGGGACGACGACGTCACACTTGGCGCGCGCACGACCGTTGGCGGCAATGTAAACTTGGGCCAAGGCGACGACTCGATTGCGCTAGCAAGCTGGTGCAAACACCAATCGAATCCATAGTGGCAAGGGGTTCGACACTCTGAAATTGTCGGACAACACCCGCGTTGAATCTGACGGCAACCCCTTAAACGGAACGGTTTATTAGCTTGACGATGAGGGCGGTGATACGGCCAAAAGCGTTGGTTTCCGCTCGATCGAACGGATCACTTGTTTCACGCTTGGCACGCTGATCATCACCGAACGTGGCAAGCGTGAAATCGAAACATTGCAGGTTGGTGATCGTGTCTGAACCCTTGACAATGGCTTGCAACCCATCGCTTGGATCGGCCGCGCGACGGTTCCGGCCATGGGCGGTCTTACACCGATCCTGATCCACAAAGGCGCGATGGACAACGCACGTGATCTGCTCATGTCACCGCAGCACCGCAGGATGCTGGATTTCTGGCGCGTAAAAATACATTACGGCACCAATGCGGTTCTGGCCCCAGCCAAGGGACTGACCAACGATCATACGATCCGGCGCATTGAAGATGGCGAAGTCACCTAAGTGCACATCGCCTTCGACACCCATGAAATTGTCATGGCCAAAGGCATCCCGTCCGAAATCTTTTTTCCGGGCGCCAGGGCGCTCAACGTGCGGGATCACGCGGCGCGCAGTGAAATTCTAAAGCTATTTCCAGAATGGCGCTGCCCCCCACACCGTCCAATGACGGCGCGACGTTTGGTTACGACCCGTGAAGCCGAAGCATTGATCTAAAAGAATAAATAGAATTTGAGGCCGTCATGCGCGTGATTTGCCCATCAAGTCATCACCTTGACGAAAACTGTCACAGGATCGCGCGGCTTTGAGGCCCTTTTAAGAAACACCCGGCGACGCGATCAACATCTTGGCAAACTCGGCCTCGGCCATCGGGCGCGCCAGCGCAATGCCCTGCAACGCCTCACAGTCCAGTTGTAACACCGCGTTTAACTGTTTTTGAGATTCAATACCTTCGACCACAACACCACAGCCTTCAAGAGCTGCGACCCGCGCCAAGGCTTTCAGGATAAAGATCTGCGCTGGATTTGTTTCGAGCGGGGCAAGCAACATCCGGTCCAATTTCACACGGTCCGGACGCACTGTTTGCAGCGCAACGATTGAGGATCGGCCTGAGCCAAAATCGTTCATTTCAAGCCGGACTCCTGCCGCACGAAGCTGGTTCAGCGTGTCGCTTAATCCGTCATCACAGGTGTCCAGAAACGTGGTCTCCAGCAGTTCAAACGAAATCGCGTGGTGCGGCTGCAGCCGATCAGAAATCTGTTGCATCAGACCAGGTTCCTGCAAGCGTTCGAGCGAGATATTGAGCGCAATGATCGGCACATCAAGTCCAGCCGCTGCCCATTTGGTTTGCGCCTCCAACACGAACCCGAACACAAAGTCATCAATGCGCGGTAACAGTCCGGTCTTACGCGCAAGCGGCAAAAAGTCATCCGGCCCAATAAGCCCACGGTCCGGACACATCCAGCGCACAAGCGCCTCAGCCCCGACAAGTGCATGTGTTTTAGCATCAAATTGTGGCTGAAAATGACAGATGATCTGACCTGACGTCAGCGCCACGCGCAAGTTGTGGTGCGCGTGTGTGTCGATTTGCGTCACTGCGCGCAGGCCGGGCGCGAAAACCTTAAAACAGGACCGTCCGTCAGACTTCGCCACATAAAGTGCGATGTCCGCATTGATAAACACCTCTGACGCATCAACAACATCGCCAAGCCCCAAAGCGCAACCAAGGCTCAGCCCGAACGTTTTCGCCTGGTCATAACCGAACATCGGTTGCGCCATTTGATCGATGATATCTTGGCAAAGCTGATGGACTTCCGCCTCATCTGCAAAATGTTCCAACAAGACGAAAAATTCGTCGCCACCGATCCGACAGACCAAACCACGCGGCCCTACAAGACCGCGCAGGTTTTCCGATACCCGCACAAGCACGTTGTCGCCCGCAGCATGGCCAAGTGTGTCGTTGATCTGTTTGAAATGATCGAGGTCAATGTGCAGCACCGCAAACTGGTCTTCGTCACCGATCCGATCCAGCAGCGCCTGCATAGTTTCATCCAGCAAACGTCGGTTCGCCAAGCCAGTCAACGCGTCATGACGCGAGTCGTGTTCCAAAAGTTCACGCGCGCGTTCCAGTTCTTGTGCGCGGTGATAATCATCCGTCACGTCAATATTCACACCAAGCATTCTACCGTTGGACTTTGACGTGCGCACAAAACGCGCAAGGCTGCGCACATGGCGCACTTCGCCGTCATCGCGCACAATTCGAAAATCACGATTAAAATCGCTCTTTTCCCGAAAAGTTTCTTGCGCATACTGCTTGGTAGCCTCGGCGTCGTCGGGATGCAGATGGGTTTCCCAGATGTCGCCAGAATTATGATCTGCGGCGTCGGTAATTCCGTACATGCCAAGCATCCGCTCATCCCAGTCTTCCAAACCGGTTTCAGCGTCAAATTCCCACACACCTATCCCCGCCGCTTCAATCGCGATCTGCAATTTACTGCTGAGTTTCAGAAGCTCAGTCTCGTTTTTCTTCATCGCCGTGATGTCGGTGTCGACGCCAACAATCTCAACCGGTCGACCGGCGTCATCATATGTCATCACTTTTGATCGGCACGAAAACCACATCCAATGCCCATCGGGATGCCAGTGGCGATATTGAGAATTCACCTTGTCTTTGTCGCCGCTGACTTGGCCACTGAACAACGCCTGCACCATGTCACGGTCTTCGGGGTGGATTTCAGTCAACCACTTCTCATGATCGGTGTCATAGGTGTCGATGTCTTCGGACAGCGGGATACCCCGCATCCGGCGCCATGCATCCGCAACATTAAACGACTTTTCCATTGTGTTGTAATTCCAGACCCCTTGATCAAGATGTTCGAGCAAGAACCGCAACCGCGAACTGTCGATCGCAATATCGGGCGTAAGTTGGCACAGATAAGGCCCGCGCTGCGCCGTTTGGGCGATGCTGTTCAAGGTCAACCTGAAATGCCCCGACGCCGCGTTCACCTTAGTCATAAATGCCATATTTTGTCTTGGTTCGGCTGCAAAAAACGCGGCGGCATCCGCGCCGCAATTTGCACGTAAAACAGTCCATAAGGCCGCGCCCGACACTTGCCCTGCGGTGATGGACAGGCAAGACCGAAAGTCACTGTTGCAGGACAAAATCGTGCCTGCCCCGTCCACCACAGCGGCTGGCTGCGCCAATACGGCCACAATTGCGGTTGCGAATGCGTGGTCGACTGGTGCGGCACCCATGATAAAGGTCTCATAAGACTGATAAACAAAACGTCCAGACGACGTACCAATCCTAAATTACCAAAGTGTTAACATCACAGATTTCGCGCCAGTGCTGGTGTCCGGGTCCGAACCGCAGACTTGGCGTCCCAGTCAAACGCATCGGTCCAAAAGACTGATTAAACACGATATAACCGCATGTTTGCCACAGCCACGTCTGTCTGAAATTCCCGCCCAATCGCAAGAACGCCGATCCGCCTGAGCTGGGCGGCATCGAATAAGGCGTCGGTTTTGTGCGACTTAAATGTGCTAGACGGTATTTTGAGAGTCTGCCATTCGGGGGCGGCCGTGAACTCTGTTCGAAAGGATTTCCAAGGCCGCGTCAGTTGGTCCGTGCGCAGACGAATATCATACCTCTCACCATTGCCGCTGACGTCCAGTTCAAGGCCCGTCCAATTGCTTGCGTCGAACGCGATGCCATCAGGACGTAGATCGAACGCCATCTGGACAAAACCACCGCTGTTATCCATTGACACGTCTCCGTACAAAACGCTCGCCTTGTGGCCTTGCCGTGTTTCCTGCCGCATCTTACCCTCGGACACGCCGCCCATGACGCCGTCAGCAACATACTCCCAAGCCAGGCTCAAATCCATTTTTGCAGTTCCTCTTTTTAACGGCCCAAGTCAGCGGTAAAACGCAGTGGACTCTCGTATTAGAAACGATTTTTTTGCTGATCGAATCGGGGCCATAACGGAACCGAAAAGCTACTGATACCTGCTGAAATAGATCAAAATATCTGAAATTCATGGTGCAGAATTCTTTCTAAAACTCATCTCTATTGAGTCCCGTAGTCAAGTTTGGAAAATAGCGTTATCAAATAGTTAGAGATAACCACCTTCAATCCAAGCTTCAGAAAATCCAAAATCAGGCCCTTGATATCAGATCGGATTGTCGTTGCGGAAATTGAGTTGGCGTTTGTCTTTGAGATCGAGGCTGCGCCGCATGTGAATGGCTTTGGGCTGGGCGGCACCGGCCGCCACCGGACGAACGTTTGGGTCTACGCTCGTGTGAATGTGTCGACGGTAGTATCGAAGTCAGCGCTGGTGATGCATCCAACAACAAAACCTGTCGCCATAGTTCCGGATGCGTTGCGTGATTGCATTCTTCGTGGCCCGATTTCCTAAAGGGCACCTCTAAAAATTGCCCTGCCCTTGACCCTGGGATATGATTGAGAAGAAGACCGGCCGGGAGAGTGTGGTGATGACGCAGATGCGTTTTTTCGATCTTTCAGACCGTTATGCGAGCCTGGACGCTTCCATCGTGCCGGTGCCGCGCAACCACAACACGCGCGACAAGAATGCGGCGATTAAGAAGGGCGAAGTGCCCGAGGGTTGGACAGATAAGCCCGCAAAACGGGTGCAGAAGGACGTGGATGCGCCCTCACCGGACATTGCTGCGCAACGCACTGCCGATTGGCAGGCAAGCCGCTAACCAAGCAGGCTAAGGGTAGCAACCGGACCAAGTCCACTGCGCGGCTTCGCCCTTCTCGTGCCTGCAAAAGCACGCACTGCCAGGCAATGGTCGAACACGTGTTTGGCGCGCAGACCAACGATATGGGCTGCATCTTGGTGCGCACCGTCGGCCTTGTTCGAGCCGAGGCCAATATCGGGATGAAAACCTTGCTTAAAACATGCGCCGCCTCTGTCAGTTGCGCCACGTCAACCCAAACCCGGCGTGAAAAACGATCGGGCAAAGGCGCAGGTCATGCTGCGCACAGCGAAAACCACCCTTGCGCCCACACCCCCTTTTTTTAGCCCCAGGCTGGAAGCCGTGCGGTGTGCCTTGAGGTAAGTAGCGTCCGCTGCCCGGCAGTCGAAACACAGTTTCGATGAGAGCGGATCGAAATTGTCTTATTGTCTGGGGCCTGCTCGGCCAGTCCCATCATGATCCGGGCGAACACACCCATGTCACTCCAGCGCTTCCAACGATCATACAAAGTCTTTGGCCGCCCATATTCGGCAGGCGCATCACACCACCGCAGACGGGGCTCCGCCCGTTCATGCCTTGAAACGTCCACTGGACGTTTCATCGGGCCCGCGGCCCGAACCGTCATTCGCCCCGTTGCGGTTAGTGAAAATAATGGCACTCAGGACGCGGCGATCATCTACGCGTGCACGGCCTCGGCTCTTCGGAAAGTAAGGCCGAAGCCGTTCCATCTGCGCTTCACTCAGCCAATAAAGATTGCTTATTCTAACCCCCAAACTTTGGGACTTTCAATCACGCAGCCATAGTAGCATCAAGTGGTTTAATGGGTCCTGAGACTAGCGTCTGCATTGATTTTGGAAGAACCCATCTCACTGCAGTTTACCGTGATCTTGTTGGCGGGCACGATCTTGGTTTCATTAATATCTGGGGTTGCTGTCTAACCTTCAACCTTTACGGCCCGATCTCAGGCGCGATGTAAAGCGTTGCGTTCTGCCTCTGGCGTATCAGCGCCGCATAAATCAGGTTTTCATCCATCATTTGGCTGGACAGAAAGAAACTATTGTCTCCCGTGCAGTCTTGCGAGCGGTGGATGTTGACAGCAAAAACCGTGATCGATGGTGGGAAACTTTCGTGGATTGAACACTGTTGCTTCAATGTCTATCTGCCATGTGCCGCGCAACATACCGCTAAACATTCCGTACAATAAAAGGACCCAATCCAGAGATTGCAGGATTCAAAAGGGTCATGTTTGCGCGTTCAGACTCAACATACTCACGCCACGCCCCTTTACATATCCGCATTGGACGACGAAATGAACTACCTCTATCAGAAAATGATTGACGCCAATCAAAATTGAACAGATGCTCACAAAATATGGGAGAGTAATCGTGAAGTTTGCAACATTACTTGATGTAGCGCAGTCAGCTGGTGTCAGCTATGCGACGGCGGACCGGGTCGTGAACAAGCGCGGCGGCGTGGCACAAAAATCTGTTGTGCGGGTTCAGGATGCTATTGAAAAGCTCGGGTATGAACGCGATGAAATGGCGGCGAACCTTGCACGCAAACGCGTCTACCGATTCCATTTTCTGCTGCCCGACGATAGCAACGACTTCTTTGCCGCCCTCAACGCAGCCCTTCGATCCCACCAGAACCAATCCAATCTTTTGCGCACCCGTTTTCATGCGACGCGCGTCCCCGCTTTTAGCGAAGCTGCGATCGTTGACGCGCTGGATAGCATTGATCCTGCGATAACTGATTGCGTTTGCCTTGTGGCATTCGACACACCCACCGTGACTGCGGCAGTCCGGCGCGCAAAGATGCGTGGGTTGAAAATCGTTACATTGGTGTCCGATATCGCTGCGATTGAACGCAATCATTATGTCGGCATTGACAACCTTGTTGCCGGCAAAACCGCTGGACGAATGATGGGATTGGCACATACGTCGCGTGCGGGCCGTGTCCTGCCGATCATCGGCGCAAACCGCGCCTATGACCACACACAACGCCTGCGCGGATTTCGCGAGCTTTTACAAACCCACTTTCCGTCCGTCCACCTGCTTGACCCCGTCAAAAGCCATGACGAGGCCCTGACGATCCATCGCGTTCTAGGCGATGCGTGGGCTGCACATCCCGATCTAACGGGCGTCTACAATGTAGGCGCGGGCAATGACGGTCTGATCGATTGGGTCAGCGGCATCGCCCCCATGACCCGCCCTGTTATGGTGATACATGAACTGCTGCCCAAATCCCGCGCAGCACTTGAGGTCGGATTGATCGACGCCGTGATTGACCAAAAACCCTATGAGGCAATTGGCGAAGCCTTGCGGATCATGCGCCAACTTGTTGACGCCAAATCGGTTACGCAAGACGCCACTTTGATTACGCCCGCTATTTATCTTTGCGAAAACCTACCCCCAATATTTACAAATGTTCCCGCAAATCCCCACACCCTTTCAAATCGGATACTATCCCAATGACCAGTTATTTCGCCGACATTTCCCCAGTGAGCTATGCACCGACCGATGCTCCAGACGCGGACGGGTTATCGTTTCGTCACTATGACCCGAGCGAGGTCGTGGGCGGCAAATCTATGCAAGACCATCTGCGGTTCGCCGTCTGTTACTGGCACAATTTTGTCGGTGACGGTAGCGATCCCTTTGGCGGGCAAACCTTTGACCGCCCATGGTTCCCCGCTGACACAATGGATCTGGCCAAACGCAAAGCCGATGACGCATTCGAGATGTTTCGCATCCTTGGCGTGCCATTCTGGTGTTTTCATGACCACGACATTCGCCCCGAAGGTGCAAGCCTGCGCGAAAGCCATGACCGCCTTAACGAAATGGCCGACTACGTTGGCGAAAAAATGGAAAACGGTGGACCAAAACTGCTTTGGGGTACGGCGAATATGTTTTCCAATCCCCGCTATATGTCAGGTGCCGCCACCAACCCCAATCCTGACGTCTTTGCCTACTGCGCCAGTACTGTGAAATCCTGCATGGACGTGACCCACCGATTGGGCGGGGAAAACTACGTTTTGTGGGGTGGCCGCGAGGGGTATGAGACACTTTTGAACACCGATCTGAACCGCGAACAGCAGCAGGCTGGACGGTTTTTGCAGATGGTCGTCGACTACAAACACAAGATTGGTTTCAAAGGCGCGATCCTGATCGAGCCCAAGCCGCAGGAACCGATGAAGCATCAATATGATTACGATGTGGCGACGGTCTATGGTTTTCTCAAACGCTTCGGGCTTGAAGATGAGGTCCAGGTGAACGTCGAACAAGGTCACGCCATCCTTGCGGGTCATAGTTTCGAACATGAACTGGCTATGGCGCGCACGCTGGGGCTATTTGGCAGCATCGATATGAACCGCAATGATTATCAATCAGGTTGGGACACTGACCAGTTTCCCAACAATGCACCCGAGGCCGCACTGGCCTATTACGAGGTGTTGAAGGCTGGTGGTTTTACCAAAGGTGGCACGAATTTTGATGCCAAATTGCGTCGTCAATCGCTTGATCCTATCGATCTGATCGCATCACACGTCGGTGGAATGGATGTCTGCGCGCGCGGGTTCAAAGCCGCCCACGCAATGCTAGCCGACGGCGCGTTAGAGGGCCCACGCGATGCACGCTACGCAAGTTGGAACAGCGCCGATCATCTGACGACGGGCAAAACGTTGGAAGACGTCGCTGCCTTCGCAGAAAAACACAATCTTGACCCACAGCCCACATCGGGCCGTCAGGAAATTCTGGAAAACATCGTAAACCGCTACGTCTAAATAAATGGAATAATCAGCATGAAACCATCTAATGAGCGGCCCTGTTTCTAGTACAACTCGCGGGCGACGCCGCCCCCGTTCAACAGCTGGGACAGCATTACCAAATGGGCCGCCGATTGCGGCTACAAAGGCGTGTAAATCCTCAGTTGGGACGTCCGTCTGTTCGATTTGAAATAGGCTGCAGAACGCCGCGATTAATATGACAAAATCGCAGGTAAGGGTCGCGAAAACGGCGTGGAAATCACCTAACCTTCGACCCACCTTCATGGGCAACTGGTCGCCGTGCATCCCACCCATGACGTAGGTTTTGACGGCTTTGCGGTGCCCCACGTGCAGGGCAGTCCGAAAGCGCGGATGGCGTGGGCTGTTGAACAGGTCAAGCTGGCGCTGACCGCGTCGTTGCCACGAAACCCACCCGGGCGAAGACCTGCATGAAGGCGTCACGTTTGAAATGTTTTTGTAACGTGACGACAACCACACGCGCTGCAATATGCTGTACAATCTGTCGCACTATGTTCTGCAATGCCTTGATTATGTTGATAACACCGACATCTACAAAGACCACAACAAGATGCTCCAAGTCAAAGATGCAGAATTCAATCCAACAGGTCATCAAGGCGTCTACGGTGGCTATCAGCCTTGGGTCAACCGCGCGGTGCGGTTCCGTTCACTCGGCGATGGGCAGGTCTATTTTGGCGCGGCGTTCTCAAAATGGCAGCGATTGATTTTAACGGCTGGGCCGTAATTGAATGGGAATGCGCGATCAAACATCCCATAGACGGTGCCCGTGAAGGGGCGCAATTTGTTAAGGATAACGCGGGAAAATAGCCGAGGTCGCGCGCCCCGACGGGATCGATTTCGTGTCGATCGTTACCCCGAACCCAAGCGTTATCACCCGTGGTGGCGCTGGATCAGGCCCACAGGCCGCCGCCGTTTCGCGCATATCGCCCGGTCATCCTGAGAGGTGCCTTGAAGGACTTGCCAACATCTACAACAGTATCACAGACGCGATTGAGGCTGGGCGCGCAGGCAATCCACTGCCCCCCACCCCCCCCCTCTGCCCAAAATTCAAGCCGTCCTAAACGGGAATTCCTGCATGACGTCATCGGCAAACAACGCCGCGTGGGCCAAATTGTGAACGACCCAATCCTCTCCTTCAACGATGTGCGCCGCAGCCAAATGGACGGCGATGAAAATCCTGCGCGGCTACCTGTCTGCGACCAGCGGTGCAGTAACATTCAAAGATCAGGCGCACCCGTTCAAGGACGCCAACGATGCCGAAGCAAAAAGCGTCGTGATGATCCATCAAGAATTAACTTCGCGGATATGCTCAGCGTCAAAGAGAACACTTTTATGGGTCGCGAAGTGCGGCGCGGCATCCTGTTGGACAAAAAAGCGATGCAGGCCAAGACCCGCGTGCTGCTGGAACAACTCAATTGTTCTGCCCCTGCGACGGCGCGGATCGACACGCTGTTAAATTCCTACAAAAAAAATGGTCGAAATCACCAAAGCACTGTCACGCCATGCCAAAGCACTGGTTTTAGATGAACCGACTGCGGTGCGGACGAAAACGGAAACCGCCGTGCGGTTTGAACAGGTCCAAGCCTTGCGCGCTGAGGGGGCCCTGATGTTTTGCAGCTTTACCCCCCGAAGGAATCCGTGCCGCAGGATGCCAACGTGGTGCTAAACGTCAAAAACCTGTCCGTCCCGGACTATGCCGCCGACATCAGTTTGATCTGCGGGCAGGCGGGATTCTTGGCGTATCCGGCATGATCGGATCTCGGCGCACCGAGACGATGGAAGACTTGTGCGGATCAGCGCACCCAAACAAGCCCCTGCACCCGGGCTTTGCGACCGCAAAGGGCGCGGATCGCTGTTGAATAAATCCATGCGGGAAAACCCTACAATGCAGGCGCTGGACGCCCTTGGATCAATCTTTATCAGCCGCGCGGGCCAACGCAACCAAGGATTTCGATATCCTGTCCAGTGGCAAAGACGTCAAGGTCGGCAATTTTTCCAGTGGCAATCAGCAAAAACTGCTGATTGCCAAGACAATGCTCTCAGCGCCGCAAATCGTGATCATCGATGAACCCACACGCGGCATCGACATCGGCACCAAACAACAAATCTATGAATTCATTCGGGACCTCGCGAACCGCGGCAAGTCCGTCATCGTTATCTCGTCCGAAATGCAATAAATCATCGGCCTCGCCGATCGGGTCATCGTCATGCGGTCCGGTCGCGTCGCGGGCATGTTAACCGCACTCATAACGGGGGTCGCTGCGGGGCAATCGACGGTATCCTCATCACCAAACTGGGGATTGAGGCGTTCATCGTCACGCTGGGCTCCATAGGCATCTATCGCAGCCTCGTGACGTGGCTGGCTGACGGTGGCACGCAGTCGCTAGGTTTTAGCCTGCGCACACTTTATCGGCGGGTTTATTACAACGGTATCCGTGGGATCGCGTGACCGATCATCGTCTTCGCCGTGGTCGCCATCATTGATCTCAATGTCACTGGTGATAACATGCGCGACGACAGCTTTACCGTGATGCAGGGCTTTTTGTCGAAGTATCCTAAGATCGACGCAGTTTGGGCATCTAACGACGACATGGCCATCGGTGTCCTTGGCACGATTGAGGCCGCGGGCCGTAATGATATCCAGTTCGTCTGGGCGGTGCCGGCATGAAATAAATGATTGCACGCACCCGGGACGGCGATCCGATGATCCCTGCGAACGTCACCTATCCCCCGTCCATGATCGCAACAGCGATTTAAATGACGGCCGTTGGCATGACGTCGAATGCGGCCGCTTCGGGCACGTTCACAATCGGGTCTGTTCTGATGACAGCGGACAACGCAGCTGATCTTTACTTTGCAGACAGCCCGTTTTAATCGGGCTTGGCTAAACCTGATGGGGTTGATGGCTCCTGCTCCAACCAGCGTCGCAATGCGCTATACTGCAGGTGTCGAAACCTACTTATAAAAGGAGCCAACCCCATGCAAGTTACCACAATCGGCGTTGATCCATCGACCAGCAGGCGAATGCGCAGCAATCGCTGAGAGGTTGGCCAAGAACATTTTTCAAGTTCATGGGATCACTGAAGACGAAGAGGTCGCCTTCAACCGGCCTTTGAGACGCGCACAGCTATTGCCGTTCTTCTCCAAGATTGATCCCTGCCTGATTGGCATGGAGGCCTGTAGCAGCGCGCATCATTGGGCCCGGGAACTCACGGCGTTGGGCCATGATGTTCGGCTGATCCCGCCGATATATGTCAAGCCATACGTTAAGCGCGGCAAGTCTGATGCGATCGATGCAGAGGCGATTTGTGAAGCGGTGACCCGTCCGACGATCATTGCCGGCAGGTGAAGTGGTCTTGTCCCGCTTGCGTTCCGGTCTCTGAACTTATTTATGCGGCCTTTCGTTCGAATGCCAAGGGGCTTTTGCCGCCCAGCGACGAATGCCGCCGCCTTGGGTTATAGAACCCGTTGATATATTGGAATATCGCGCCTTCTGCCTGACGACGTGTGTCCCATCGGTTACGCCAGATCAGCTCAGCCTTGATGGATTTGAAGAATGTCTCAACCATGGAGTTGAAGCTCCTATATTCGTCAAGCAGCAATTTTGATGGTTTGTGGCACGCAGAGTTGGCTGTAAATCTCCCGGACGATGTAACGCTTCAGGCATCGAATGATTTCGCTTTTGCTTTTGCCATCTTTCGTACGTTTTTTGACATAAGCAAGCGTCGGTTCGTGGCTGCGCATCCTGACGATGGCGACACGGTAGAGCGCAGCGTTGGCTTGTCTGTTTCCTCCTCTGTTGAGACGGAAACGGTGCGTTTTCCCACTTGATGCAGGGATGGGACAAACGCCACAGAGTTTGGCAAATGCAGCCTCAGATCGGATGCGCGTGGGATCATCGCCAACGAGGATTAGCATCTCTGCGACTGTCATTGTCGCAATTCCGTGGGATTGCATCAGGTCCGGAGCGCGTTTGATGACAAGTCGCTCCAGTTCTTTATCGTGACCCAGAATCTCTTCATGTAGCAATAGCCACCGTCGTGCCAAAGCTCGCATGGCTGCTTTGGCAGAAGCTAATGTATTAAGTATATCACCGGGTCTGAAGGCCGCGATATGCCGGATCAATCCGATCTTACCTTTGATCTGATCCAGTACTTCACGCAGATCAGCTGGTGCATTGATGATCAGTGTTTTCAGGGTCACCATCGCCTGTGAACGTGACTTAACAGCCGTGTCACGGGCTATCTTCAGATGCCTGATCATCTCCGACGATCCCGTTTGGGTTTTAGGGCGGGAATTTGCCTGTCCAGATAAAACTGACCGAGCGGCACCTTCTGCGTCGAGGCTGTCGGTCTTGCCTTGAGTATAGCGCAGCTGGCGATTGGGTCTCGTAACCTCAACAACATGGTGCCCTTGTGCAAGCAAGCAGCGCGATAGACCGGCACCGTAAGAGCCCGTCCCTTCGATTCCAAAAGCTTGGACATGACCCAGGCCACAAGACCAGCGTTCCAGTTCCAGATATCCCTTTGAGTTCGCAGGGATGGAAAGTGCTGCTAGGCGGGTGCCTTGCGTATCAATCGCGACAGCAACATGTGTTGCCTTATGCGTATCGATGCCGATGATAATTGGATGTCTGATCTTCATGTTGTCCCCTTAGGTTGAGAATGCCCAGGCAACATTCTGAGAGGACAGGACTGTGATGGGGCGTCCCCGTCATGCTCCTATGAGGTCACATCTCACCCGTCGCCGGGGCGACTTGACGGTCGACACGTCAATACAATGACACGCAGTCAATCGTAACATGGGTCAGGCCATCAAGCCGCAATACCATACTCACAATCATAACAATTGCCCTTGCCGCTCATCGACACCTTAAAGCTGTGTTGTTTCAGGCGCTTTTGGTACTCGTTTGAACAATATTGCGACCCACGATCCGTATGATGAATGCAGTCTTTCGGCGGTTGTCGCAAGGCTACTGCCATGTCCAAGGCCCGGATCGCCAAGTCCCGTTTCATGCGATTGCTGACCGCCCAACCGATGACGCGGCGGGAGTACAGATCAAGGATGACGGCCAGATACAACCAGCCTTCACTGGTCCATATGGAGCTGATGTCACCTGCCCATTTTTGATTGGGGCCAGTGGTAGAAAAATCCTGATCCAACAGATTGGGTGCGATGTTGAACGTGTGGTTGCTGTCCGTCGTCGCCTTGTATTTCTGGGTTCTCATAACCTTGATGTCATTCTCACGCATCAAACGCCCCACGCGGCGGTGCCCGACGTTCAGGCCCTCTTCCTGCAACTCTTCAGTCATGCGTGGCCGCCCGTAACTCTCTAGGCTCAAACGGTGCTGCTCACGGATATGTGCCAAGATCACCATATCGTCTCGTTGGCGTTGGCTCATCGGGCGAACCCGCCATGCGCGGAAACCACGCGATGTGACCTGCATAACTTTGCACAGAAGCTCAACTGGCCATTCTTCCTTCCAAGCGTCGATGAAAGCAAATCTCATCGATTTTGGCCTGCAAAGAAGATGGTGGCCTTTTTTAATATCTCCCTCTCCTCGCGAAGCAGCCGTACTTCCTTGCGAAGCCGCGTGTTCTCTTTCTCGACATCCTCATGCGGCCCTGACATCAGATCATCATTTTGGTGCTGTTGAACCCATTTGTTCAGCGTCGAAACGCCAACCCCTAAGTCAGATGAAAGTTGCGGCCGCGTTAAACCACTGGTCGTCGCCATCCGCACCGCATCACGCCGAAACTCATCTGTGTATCTCTTTGCCATTTTCTATCTCCTTCATAGCAAACATTGTTCGAAAGAGACCGGAACTAAACCGTGACAAGACCAAAGCTTGCATTCACCGAGAGGGCGGTTTGTTGCAAAAACCGTTTAGCAACAAGATCTGCTGTCACTCCATCGCACACGGGCTCTGCTTGTCCGCCAACGCACGCAGCTGATCAATAGCTTGCGTGGCCTGGTCGCTGAGTTCGGCGTTTACATCGCGAGGGGCCTCGCGAGGATCATCGGATTTGCAGAGGATGTTTTAGTAGGCGAAGTGCTAGACTTGCCCGAAATTGCCAAGGAAGTGATCCATAATCTATGCGAACATCTCATGGCATTGCATGTACGGATTCGGTGGTATGAAGATCGGCTCAAGCTGGTCGCCAAGGAAGATGTGCGGGTCCGTTTGTTGCGCACTATTCCCGCTCTCGGGCATGTAAACATGCCCTGCTGGGCAGTGGGACGTTGGTGTTGTGACAGCCTCGGCGATCATCGCCAGCATTGGTGATGGCCATCAATTCAGCAATGGCCGCGAGTTTGCAGCATGGTTGGGGTTGACGCCCGCGAACAAATCCAGCGGCGGTAAAGAGAAACTCGGGCGCATTACAACCCTCTCGGGACATTGCGTCGTGCTGCAAGCACGCCCATGGCGTGACGCAATACCCTGTCCCGTTGCCGGGCAACACATGCACAGCATGTGTGAGAGGGGGCAGTGAATGGGTGATCAATACTTACGATCATTGCTGGTCGTTAGCATGACATCACTCGTCCGACAGACCAAGTCGCACCCGGAGCGAGCAAGCAAGTGGCTGACATCACTGCTGGAACGAAAACCCGCGCGCGTCGCAACCGTCGCTATCGCTGCCCGAGAGGGGCCAATAAAACGGCAAGGATCGTCTGGGCCGTTTTAACGCGCAACGAACCTTATACAACGCACATTACTTAAGAGAGGAAGAACAAAGAGTTAGCAAGACCCACGAGATGATGGTGCATAAGTCTGCCGCCAAAACCAGGACACCCCGTCGAAAGTCCCGGGCGATATAGCCCGCTAAGCTGTAAGGGACTTGGTCTGCGGAACCCATCCGTTGCCCAGCAGGCGATTGCGTAGCAATCTGCCGAGAGGGGGGCAGCGGTCAAAACCGCGCAAACAGGCCCCTCTCATTGATTGCCTTGCAACCAACTGCCGGGCAGCGGGAACACATGACTGCTTCTGACAAATGCACAAATCTGATCAAAAATGTCTTGCTATGCAGGAGCCATCAACACAAGACTTTCGACGAACTTGAATTGCCCGACCATATGGATGGTCGGGCAGTTTTTCGTTTGGATTTCACATGGACGTCCAGATGAAACGATCGTCCAACCGTTAATCAGGCGGCGTATCCCAACTTGGTCACGTTAATCTCAAACGTCGGGTGCATGTCTGCGCCGACCACCGTGTCTTTGTGGTGCCTGTAGATTGAGCGCCAGTAAGGTTGAATGATAACGCCTTCATCCTGCATGATCGTTTGCAGCTTCGCCATGACCTCACGTCGCTGATCGGCGTCTGCAATCGCAAGTGCGTCCGCCAGCAGGCCATCGAATTCGGCGTTGGCAAAGCCCGTTTCATTCCAAGGCTCACCCGAACGAAACGCCAAGGCAAGCACCTGCACGCCCAAAGGCCGCTGTGCCCAGTCCGTTGTCGACAAGGGGTATTTCGTCCAGTCGTTCCAGAATGTTGCACCGGGGATCACAGTCCGTTTTACGTTGAGACCCGCATCACGCCACATTGCGGCCGCCGCATCACTGGTATTGCGACGCCATGTGTCATCGATTGATATCAGGTCATGTTCAAACGATGCCATGCCTGCATCTTCCATCAGTGCAGCTGCACCAGCGGGATCAAAGACGGGGGCGGGAAGTTCTGCGTATTCGGGATGGATCGGGGCGACCTGATGGTTCTCGGCCACAGTACCGTTGCCCGAAAAACCCAATTCCAGCAACACGTTGTTATCGACAGCCATCGCCAACGCACGGCGCACGCGCACATCTGCGTAGGGCATGACACCGTCTATTTCAGCGGTTTGGTTCGCGCGGATCACAACCGTGTTGGCTGTGATGGCTTCGGATTTAGACCAACCTACGCCGTCCATAATTTCGATGAATTCACCAATGGATTGATAGACCATATCAACTTCGTCCGACAGCACAGCGGCAACAATACTGCCCTGTTCGGTGCCGAAATCCAAGTATTCGATCCGGTCCAGAAAGGCTCCCTCGCCCCACCATTGGTGGTTTTCGTTCTTCACAAGGGCGGCCCTGATACCAACTTCAAATTCAGCCGGAAGATACGGCCCAGTACCGATCGGGTTGTTCAAAGGATCACCATTAAAGCTTTGATGCACAATCGCGGCAGGATAGTCGGAAAACCCTGCGATCAAGGTGATATCGGGTTGACCCAACGTCAGACGCACGGTTGTCGCATCCACCGCCGTGATCGCACCGATCCGCGCGATACCGGTATCGCCGTCCACCAAAGACGCCATACGTGACGCCATCGAATTACCTTCGACCGAGGTATCGCACCAACGGGTAATGTTGAACGCAACGTCGTCCGCCGTGAACGCATCACCGTTGTTCCATGTTACGCCTTGGCGCACAGAAAGTGTGTATTCAGTGGCGTCTTCATTGACCTCCCAGCTGTCCAGCAACATCGGTGAGAAACTGCCATCAATTTGATATTCGACCAGATATTCGAGATATCCACGGGTAAAATTGGACATTTGCGGCCAATCATAGGTGCGCGGATCTTTCAGGCCTTTGACTGAAGATTCGATGCGCAAAGTACCGCCAGATTGCGCGTGGCCTGCGGCATTGGCCGGTTGTGTCAAACCAAGAAGCCCGTATGCGCCTGCGGTGGTCACGCCAAGCGATGTCGCTCGGGTCAGAAACTCACGCCGCGACAATGTGCCAGCCGCAACCTCCACAGCATAACTTTTCGCAGCAAGATGAATGGTTTTGGGGGAAATCATGAAAACCTCATAGGGTCATGTGCATTATCAAAAGCGACCAGCACAATTGGGTTCGGTCACTTTGACCGCGTACATCGCGATCTTTATTCGTAGCTTGGGACATAGCCCGATTATCAAGCGGACAAGTTTAAAAGGCCGCCATTGGGCCTAGAGCTTACAAAATGGACGCCAAACGCTCAAGTCTGTATTTTGGATTGGAGTTTGGCCTCTTCAGGCCAGCGTCACCGTGCATCGGACACATGCGATCCTTCGACCACGCAAGTCACTTGTGCAGATCGGTTTTGTTTTCTAACATCACTCAAACCGGACACAATCCACAACGGGAGGGCACAAGCTGAACATGCGTATCATCCGCCGACTTCAGCATGGTCCCCGTTTCGCCCTGTAAATTCGTTTGCAGGGCTGACCCGAGACATAACATCTCAATCGGTCTGCCCGAAGCCGCGTCGCGGCCTCCTTCTATTTGATCCGGAATTCCAATGACAATTATCAATATCAACGCTTTGGGTGTGACCCTTGGCGATCCTCTTTTTAGCGATCTGACCCTGACAATTTCAAAAGGCGACCGCATCGGGCTGGTCGCTGCGAACGGGCGTGGCAAAACCACCCTGCTGGACTGTCTGGCAGGTCAATTTGACCCCACCACCGGTGAGATAACCCGCGCGCGCGGATTGCGTGTGGGCCATGTGGCGCAGAACGTGCCCGACGTCGCACAGGGCCAAACACTCTATGACTGGGTGCTGGCAGCCCTCCCCGCGGAACAGGCTGAATATGAAAGCTGGCGTGTGGATGTGGTGCTTGACGGCCTCAGCGTGCCATATGACGTGCACCATAAACCACTGCGCGAACTCAGCGGTGGCTGGCAACGCACCGCGATGCTTGCGACGGCTTGGGTTACGGAACCGGACATCTTGCTGCTGGATGAACCGACCAACCATCTGGACTTGTATCGCATCGGATTGCTGCAAGACTGGCTGGCTGCTTTGCCGCGCGATGTGCCAGTTGTCATCACATCCCATGACCGCGCATTTCTGGACGCAACAACCAATCGCACCCTGTTCTTGCGCGTTGAACGATCGCGGGTGTTTCAACGCCCCTTCACCGCAGCCAGAAACGCACTGGACGAGGCCGACGGTGCGGACGAGCGGCGCTTTGCAAATGATCTCAACAAGGCGCAGCAGTTGCGCAAGCAAGCTGCAAAGCTAAAAAATATCGGCATCAATTCCGGGTCTGATCTGTTGATCACCAAGACCAAGCAACTTAATGAACGCGCCGCACAAATGGAGGCTGCAGCCAAGCCTGCCCATCAAGACCGCAGTGCGGGCGATATCAAATTGGGGAACAGCGGTACCCACGCCAAAGCATTGATCACATTGGATGACGTCCCTGTCCAAACGCCTGACGGACGGCTGCTGTACAAGACCGGACAGAAATGGGTGTCTCAGGGGGATCGCATTGTGTTGCTGGGTGCCAATGGCACCGGGAAAACGCAACTGATCAAGATGATCCAGCAAGCCCTGTCAGGGGCCAGTCCTACGCTAAAATGTGCACCGTCAGTCGTTCCCGCCTATTCCGACCAGCACCTGAGCCAGCTGTCTGACAGTGACACCCCGATGACGGCCATCGCGGGGCAATTTAATATTGGCGATCAACGCGCGCGCGGTGTTTTGGCTGGTGCGGGCGTGTCGATACAGATGCAGGACACAAAAATCGCCGCATTATCTGGTGGCCAAAAGGCGCGTCTTGCGATGTTGGTCCTGCGGCTGAAAAATCCGAATTTCTACCTGCTGGATGAACCGACAAACCATCTTGATATCGAAGGACAAGAAGCGCTTGAGCGGGAACTGATCGCCCATGATGCATCCTGTTTGCTGGTCAGCCACGATCGCAGCTTTTTGCGCAACGTCGGCAATCGGTTCTGGTGGATTGACGGCAAAAAGCTGAAAGAGGTGGAAAACCCCGAAGCGTTCCTCAGCGGCGAAATGGGCGCGCCATAGTAGCACGAGGGTCGGTGCGATTAAACCGAACGACCGACCCCGATAGGCCACATTCTCGTCCAAAATGACCCTTTTTTCGCCGCATTGCTGCTGATTTCCGGCCATTAATCCTGTGCACAATCATCCTCAGAAAGACGTATTGATAACGGAGAGAGAACAATGCACTTCACAGGCAACACCACGGCCTCAACAGCAACGATCGTGTCACAAGTCCGCACATTTGTTATGGACGAACGCAAAAACTGCATCTCGGATCGCGAATGGAAATTTCGTCTCAAAGGGTACGGCTACGATTTGCGCCAAACCGAACGCGGCAACGTATTGACCACCCTGCCCCAAGGCGTCGAAATCTGCACATTGGACGCGTAAATCTTAGGATTTTGTTCTACGAATGGCGTCTTTCCAGCCTGCATAACGGCGGTCTTTGTCTACCTCTGACATTGCGGGCGTGAACTGACGTTCAAGCGCCCAAGTCGCCGCAAATTCGTCCTGAGCAGGGTATATCCCCGCCCGCATGCCAGCCAACCACGCCGCCCCAAGCGCCGTGGTCTCCAGCACCTTTGGTCTGTCCACAGGTGCGCCGATGATGTCCGCGAGGAACTGCATCGCCCAGTCGGACGCGGACATGCCACCGTCCACCCGCAATATCCCTTCAGCACCGCCATCGTTTGATGCGGGCCAATCAGCGTGCATGGCCTCAAGCAAATCGCGGGTCTGAAATCCGACGCTTTCTAGCGCTGCGCGGGCAAATTCCGCGGGTCCCGCATTACGCGTCAGACCGTAAATTGCGCCACGCGCCTCGGCGTCCCAATACGGTGCTCCAAGCCCGGTGAAGGCTGGCACCAAATACAACTCAACCGACGGATCAGCCTTTTCTGCCAGCGGATGTGTGTCCTGTGCCTTGGCGATAATCCCCAGCCCGTCGCGCAACCATTGCACCACTGCGCCCGCGATAAAGATCGATCCCTCAAGCGCATAGGTCGTTTTACCGTCCAACTGATAGGCAATCGTGCCAAGCAAACGGTTCTGGCTTTCCACCAGATCGCCGCCCGTGTTCAACAAGGCAAAACACCCCGTGCCATAGGTCGACTTCAACATGCCGGGTTCGAAACACGCCTGACCAATGGTCGCTGCCTGTTGGTCACCCGCGACACCCAAAATCGGCAAAGTCAGCCCAAACATATCCGTGCTGCCAAAATCAGCAGCACAGTCCAGAACCTCGGGCAGCATCGACATCGGGATGCCCAGGCGTTTGCAAATCGTCGCGTCCCAACAGCCTTCGCGGATGTTATAAAGCATGGTGCGCGCTGCATTTGTGGCGTCGGTCACATGGCGCTTACCACCCGTCAGCCGCCAGATCAAAAAACTGTCGACGGTGCCAAAAACCAGCTTACCCGCATCCGCCAAGTCCTGTGCACCCTCAACAGTTTGCAAGATATACCGCACCTTGGTGCCAGAAAAATACGGGTCCGCCAAAAGACCAGTACGATGGGTGATCTCGACCTCAAACCCCTCAGCTTTCAGTTCCTCACAAAAGTCAGATGTGCGGCGATCCTGCCAGACAATCGCGTTGTGGATCGGCTTGCAGGTCTCACGGTCCCAAACAATCGTTGTTTCGCGTTGGTTGGTGATGCCGATGGCCGCGATGTCGCTGGATTTGGCCACAACATCGCGACAGACGGCCACAACACTATCCCAAATATCTTCGACATCATGTTCGACCCAACCCGACTGTGGGTAAATCTGGCGAAATTCCTGTTGGGCAACATGCGCCACCGCCATTTCATCATCAAACAATATGGCGCGGGTGGACGTCGTGCCTTGGTCAATGGCAAGAATGTGGGTCATGATTCATCCATATCTATTAGGTTCTGATTGGCCTTTTAGGCAATAAAACGCGACGTTTACCAACGGCAACAATATCCACCACCCGACGCGATTGATATCGTGCATGCGGCGGATGCTGACGGCAATCAACGGCAGTAAAACCGTCAATGAGAAAAGAGAACTGATCGGCGTCAGTTCATTATACGGAAATAAAGCCCCATCAATGCCCCCCGCCACAGACGAACCGATAAACGTAAACAGAACAAAATACCAGAATTCTGATCTGCTTGCCCAGCCCGAAAAACCGACATATTTCAAAAAGCAAACGCGAATGGCCTCGCCAAAGCTGCACTGAGGTGCGGCTGCATTCAGTCCGGGCGGACGGCGCGTCCCCCCTGACGGCGCGCCTTGCACAACGCCCCGTTGATTAACTGGCGTTGGTGGCGCACTTGCAAATGAGAAATGTTGCTCCGCTGCCATCCAATCCTGCATCCCCTCCTGCCATACAAGCGTGTCGCGCGTGATGGTTGCAAGGCCGATCAAACGGTCAATGTCTATGGCTTGAACGGGTCCAATGCTGGCACCGTTTTCAACATAATACCAAAGTGCTACCGACATCTATTCCCCGTAGTGGTTCGTTGCGTCATGAATTGAGCGCCAAGACTAGGCCGCCTGTTCATAACGTCAAGCAGATCCGCCGCGAAAGCCGGTGGCAACCACAAACTTTTCAGAACTGTCGGACCGTGATGCCGGCGGTTTGACGTATTGAACTTTCTTGAAGTTGATCTTCAACAAGCGCTGCAAATCTGCTTCAGCACCCCCTGCCAAAACCTTGGCGACAAACACGCCGCCCTCTTCAAGCACGTCAAACGCAAAATACGCCGCCGCTTCGCACAGCGCCATAATGCGGTTGTGGTCGGTTTGTTTGTGGCCCGACGCAGACGCCGCCATGTCTGACAACACAATATCCGCCTTACCGCCCAGCCAGTCTTTGACCTTTTGATCAGCGTCATCTTCCATGAAATCGAGGACATGAAGCTCAGATCCTGCGATCGGCTCCATCTCTTGCAGATCAATACCAAGGATCGTGCCGATAGGTTTGCCTTTACGCTCACCCAAGGCATTGACCTTGGGCACAGCGATCTGAATCCAGCCACCCGGGGCCGCGCCTAAGTCAACAACACGTTTACCTGGCGTAAAGAAGTCGAACTTATCGTTTAACTCTAGTATCTTATAGGCTGCACGCCCGCGATATCCATCGGCCTTGGCGCGCACCACATAGGGGTCATTCAACTGACGCTGTAACCACAACGTCGACGACATCTTGCGCCCACGCGCCGATTTCACCTTAACAGTGAGATCGCGTTGACCACGCCCGCTGCTGTTCTTACCGATCCGTGATGTTGGTTTGTTTGCCATGCACCCGACTACCTGTCTGTCGAACGCACGTAAAGGCCCACCGCAATCACGCTAACACGCCACCCCGTTCACGATTCCGCCCCATCGCATGATCGATAAAGAAGTGACTGCCCTTTGTGGAATATCTGAACCTTTTCAGGGGCGGCCACCATGCGAACCGATGTTGCGCGCAAATCCGCATGAATGCCCGGCAGTTTGCCAATCACCGCGTCATTGTCGCCAACCTTGTCGAAATACAACAACGTGACCTCGCCCAAGGCTTCGGTGATGTTAACCTTACCCTCAAACGCATATTCATCACCTGTAGTAGAAATCATGTCTTCGGGGCGGATGCCGATGTTAACTTTCAGCCCCTTATCGGCGGTCTGCGTCGGCACGGCTGAGACAACGACACCGCCACCGTGCAATTTCACCTTGGTCTGTGGGCCAGTTTTCACAATTTCACCGGACAGCAGGTTCATCGCAGGGGACCCAATGAATTGCGCCACGAATTCGTTCTCGGGGCGTTCGTATAAATCCAGTGGCGTTCCAACCTGCGCGATGCCTTTGTTTGCCAAAACCACAATGCGCGTCGCCAAAGTCATCGCTTCGACCTGATCGTGGGTGACGTAGATCATCGTGGACTCCGGCATGGATTCTTTTAGTTGTGCAATTTCGATCCGTGTCGCAACGCGCAACGCCGCGTCCAAGTTCGACAGCGGTTCATCGAACAAATACACCTTTGGGTCGCGCACAATAGACCGGCCAATCGCCACACGCTGGCGTTGCCCGCCGGACAACGCTTTGGGCAGGCGATCAAGATAATCTTCAAGTTGCAAAATCTTCGCGACATTCGCAATTGATGCTTCGATTTCATGCTTTGGCTTTTTGGCCAGTTTCATCGCAAAGCTCATGTTGTCGCGCACCGTCATGTGCGGATAAAGCGCGTAGGATTGGAATACCATTGCGATGCCGCGCTGTGCGGGCGGCACATCGTTGACGATCTGTCCATCGATCTGCAACTCACCACTGGTGATCTTTTCCAAGCCCGCAATCATCCGCAGCAAGGTAGATTTGCCGCAGCCTGACGGCCCCACAAACACGATCAATTCACCAGTTTTGATGTCGAGGTTAATGTTCTTCAGAACATCAATCGCGCCACCATATGTTTTGGCAACATTCGTCAGTTTGAGATCAGCCATCTGTGTCCCTTCTATTGATTAAGTGCGCGCCGCAGTTGCAATATAAGCCTGCCATGGACCAAGTATGAGCGTGTCTCCGCGCGGTGTGTCCACTCCGCCCAAATTGAGCGCAATCGCGGTGAATATACCATCCGGCATTGCCAGAACCGCCGGTTTGTCACCCAAATTAAATGCACAAAAGATGTCAACACCGTCATGTGTACGGGTGAAATGAACCACGTTGCCGCTTGCTTTGACGCCATCGTGATCACCCTTGGCCAAACCCGGGTGGGCGCGGCGTAGCGCAATGGCGCGTCGGTAATGGTGGATCAGCGCATCAGGGTTTTCTTCCTGAACCGCGACGCACATCTGGGCGTGCTCGTGGCTGAAAGGCAACCACGGCTTTTCAGCGGTGCTGAACCCGCCATTGGCGTTGGACGCCTCCCACACCATTGGCGTGCGGCACCCATCGCGGCCCTTGAACTCTGGCCAGAACTCAATCCCGTAGGGGTCCTGCAGATCACGAAAAGCGACATCAGCTTCTTGAAGACCAAGCTCTTCGCCCTGATAAATACAGGCTGACCCGCGCAGACACATCATCAGCGTCGTCATCAGGCGCAGACCCGCATCAGGCACGTCCCAACGGGTCGCATGGCGCTTAACGTCGTGGTTGGAAAACGCCCAGCAGGCCCAACCGTCAGAGGCATGTTTGTCCACGCGCGCCATGACCGTTTCAATGTCAGCAGCCGTCGGGCGGACGTTGGCAAGGAATTCGAACGCATAGCACATCTGCATCAGGTCATCACCGGCCGTGTACTCGCCCATAATCTCGATGCCACGCTGTGCGTCCCCGACCTCGCCGACGGCGGCGGCGTTATAAGGTTCCATAACGCCGCGCAGTTTACGCAGAAAGTCCAGGTTTTCGGGCTGGTTCTTGGAATAGAGATGCAGTTGGTGATTGTATGGGTTCACGGACGGCGCGATGGTCGAATTGCGCTGTTCGCGCGGCAGCGGCGGGTTAGACCGCAACTGCTTGTCGTGCACATAGAAATTGATCGTATCAAGGCGGAACCCGTCCACCCCTCGATCCAGCCAGAACCCAGCCACATCAAGCAACGCAGTCTGCACGACAGGTTCGTGAAAATTCAGGTCCGGTTGCGATGATAGGAAGTTGTGCAAGAAATACTGCTCACGCTCACCGCTCCATTGCCAACCAGACCCACCAAAAATCGACAACCAATTGTTGGGCGGCGTGCCGTCTTCTTTGGGGTCAGCCCAGACATACCAGTCGGATTTATCGTTGTCGCGGCTCACACGGCTTTGCTGGAACCACGGATGTTGATCGGACGTATGTGACAGCACCAGATCAATCATGATCTTTAGCCCATGTTGGTGCGCCGCCAACACAACAGCGTTGAAATCACCCATCGAACCGAACATCGGATCTACATCACAATAATTGCTGACGTCGTAGCCAAAGTCCTTCATCGGCGAGGTGAAGAATGGTGAAATCCAGATTGCATCGACGCCCAGCGACGCGATATACGGAATGCGCTGCACAATGCCCGCAAGATCGCCAATGCCGTCGCCATCGCTGTCTTGATAGCTGCGCGGATAGATCTGATAGATTACCGCACCACGCCACCAGTCTTTGTCTTTTTCCAAGCGTGCATCGCTCATGATTAGGTCCATCTTGCTCATATTCAGGGCTCTCCCTTGGGGTTACTTGACGGAGCCGGCCAACAGACCGCGCACCAGATATTTTTGCATCATGAAGAACACCAACAAAGGCACCGCAATCGACACGAACGCAGATGTCGCAAGGATTTCCCAATCGCCGCCCCGCGTGCCGAGCAATTCAACAATCTGCTTGGTCATGACGGTCGTGTTGCCGGAACTGTCGATCAAGAACACCAAGGCCACCAACAGGTCATTCCAGGTCCACAGGAACTGGAAAATCGCAAACGATGCGAGTGCGGGAAAGCTGAGCGGCAGAATAATCTTGGTGAAAATCTGGAACTCAGTCGCGCCATCGACGCGGGCATTTTCGATGATATCACGCGGCAGGCCGACCATGTAATTGCGTAGCAGATAAATCGCCAGTGGCAGGCCAAATCCCGTGTGCGCCAACCATACGCCGAAGTAGCCTTTGCCAGCGATTTTTTCACCCTCCGACATGCCAAATCAATTGCCGAACCAGTTAACACCGGTCAGTTTACTGTCTTCATCAACCGGCCCCATCACAGATGTCAAAAGCTCCATCGCGCCGACGTGGAATGTCAGCAACGGGATAAGCGCAAGCTGCAGCGGCACGACCAACAGGCCGACGACCGTCGCAACCAACAACGCGCGTCCAGGGAATTCCATCCATGCCAAAGCGTAGGCGGCAAATGCCGCAATCAAGATTGGGATGATCGTCGCAGGGATCACAACCGTCAGCGTGTTAAAGAACGCCTTTGCCATACCTTCTGAGTTCTGTTCGTCCAACAACACTTGGTCGTAATTCGAGAGCGTGAAATCAGGTGGGATTGTCGCTGTGAAGAAAAACCGCTGGGCGCGTCCACTGATTTGATCGCCATCACCCTGCCAGACATACGTGCCATCAGCCTTCAGCGTAAATGTTTCGCCATCACCCAAATCAGCCACGTCGCCCGCTGAATAAGCATATAATGCACGCGATGATGTGCCCCAACTGTCAATCTCGACTGCGTCCATCCCTTCGTCAAACGCCGACCCTTCGACCACGAAAACCCCTGCGGATGTTTCGATCCGGTTATCTTCAGGATCAAGTGCGCGAAGTTGCAGGGTTTGTTCTGCGGGGAACATGGATGACCACCAGCCCGATGCCGTGATTTGTTCGCTCGTGCGGAACGAGCTGACGAACAGACCCATCGTCGGGAACAGCCACAACAACGTCAGCAACACGACTGAGATATTTAGGGCCCAAACGACTGCGGGCTTTCTTCCTGCCATGCTATCCATGATTTTCTCCTGTCCGGCAGAGGGCCATCAGCGCATCTCCTTACGGGCATTGTAGACGTTCCACACAAGGATCGGTGTGACCAGCAGCATGATAATCATCGCAGCCGCCGACCCCATGCCCCAATCCTGCGCCACGAACAATTTGTCATACATGTAGTTGGCCAAAACTTGCGTTTCCCACTGGCCGTTCGTCATCGCGAACACGATGTCAAAGACCTTGAGCGTCGCAATTGTAATGGTCGTCCAGACCACCACAATCGTGCCCATGATCTGCGGCACTTTGATCTTAAAGAAAATCTGGAACGGGTTTGCACCGTCCACAATTGCCGCTTCGACAGTTTCTTCCGGAATACCGCGCAGCGCCGCCGACAGGATCACCATGGCAAAACCGGTCTGAATCCAGATCAGCACCGCCATCAGGAAAAACGAATTCCAGAACGGGATCGTCAGCCATTGCTGCGGTTCAGCGCCGCCAGATAACAAGTAAAGATGATTGAGAATACCGATCTGCGCTACGTCTTCTGGGCGGGCCTCATAGACCAGTTTGAAAATCACCGCCGCACCAACGAATGAAATCGCCATGGGCATAAAAATGATGGATTTTGATATGTTGCCCCAGCTGAGACGGTCGGTCAGCTGCGCTGCCAAAAGGCCAAAACCCGTCGCCGCCGCAGGGACCACAGTCAGCCACAACACATTGTTGAACACGGCTTCTGCAAATTTCGGTTCAGCAAACATCTTGGTGTAATTCTCAAAACCGACGAAAACGTGCGCATCGCCAGGGAGTCTTTCTTGAAAGCTCAAAATGAACGTCGCCACCACAGGATAAGCGAGATACAGCCCCAGCGCCAAAATCGCAGGCCCAAAAAAAACCCACGGGCGGATTCGGTTGGCGCGGTTGATGTTGCGCCCTGCTTTCGGACCGCTGGCCGGGTACAGAACTTTATCAAGGAACAGGTTTGCGCCGTAGAAATAACCGACACAGCCGCCCACGCCGAAAACGATTGTGATCAATCCGAGCACTGCTGGATGCATGGACCTGCTCCCCCTAGAAGTTAACTAAATCTGACTAAAAGTCGAATACGGCGGCCCCTCTTCCTCGAAGGGCCGCCATTGGTGTCAGATCACTTACTTGATCGCGTCCCAGCTTGACTGGATCGCATCGGCCACGTCTTGCGCGGATGCTCCACCGACGTAGTCAACCATGCCGGTCCAAAACGTGCCGGCCCCAATCGCGCCAGGCATCAAGTCGGAGGCATCGAAGCGGAACGTCGTTGCGTTTTGCAGAATTTCGCCCTGACCGCGCAGAGTGTCGTCCATGTACGTCGCCAAATTGACGCCGGTGTGTGGTGTCAAAAAGCCAGTTTGCGCCATCATGATCTCATGTGCGATCGGCGTTTTCAGGAAATCCATTAACGCCATTGTCGCGTCATTGGCATCCGTCACAGCCAGCAACGTACCACCACCCAAGACAGGATTACCGAGGTCTTTGCCCACAAAGGATGGGAAGTAGAAGAAGTCGGCATCAGTGCCAAGCTCGGTGCCTTCTGGGAAGAACGCCGGTGCGAAAGACGCCTGACGGTGCATGTAACACTGCGCTGGAGAGCTGAACATACCTGCAGGGCTGTCACGAAAATCTGTCGTTCCAACAGCACCGGACCCGCCGGAAACCATATCATCGTTCTTGGCAAACATGCCGAACGTTTCGATGGCTTCAACAACTTTCGGGTCGTTGAACGGAATCTCGTTGGACACCCACATGTCGTATGTTTCAGGGGTCTGCGTGCGAAGCATGATGTCTTCGACCCAGTCTGTCGCGACCCAGCCCGTTGCCGCACCAGAACCCAGACCGATACACCACGGTGTTTCACCGTCTGCGATGATCTGCTCGGACAATGCGATCAGTTCTTCCATGGTCTCAGGCACGTCATAGCCCGCGTCTTCGAATTTTTCAGGCACATACCAAACCAGCGATTTGACGTTTACGTTGAAGAAGAAACCGTAGAACTGGTCATCACCAGACGCGTCGGCGTATGTGCCCAGATCAACCCAAGACGATCCAGCCGCGTAGTTGTCGTCAACCCATCCCGCAGACTCTGCGCCAAGTGGTTCTAAAAGACCCTGCGCTGCAAGGCTTGCAGCCAGACCGGGTTGTGGGAACACAGCAATATTTGGTGGAGAGCCTGCTTCGGCGTCAATGACGATCTGCTGCTCAAAACTGTCAGATCCGGTATAAGTCGCATCCGCACCAGTCGCGTCTTCGAAATATGTCAGCATGCTCGTAAAAACTTCAGCCTCCGGACTAAGCCACGGGCCAAAGATCGTCACAGTCTGACCGCTTAGATCAGGCGCGCCTGCCACATAGGTCCCGTATGAATCCCAGCTAAAATCGCCCTCGCCAACTGCGAATGGCTGATGCCCGTCGGCATGTGCCAATCCAGTGCTCAACGCGACAGCAGCGGCGCATAAATACAAAGAGTTTCTCATGGTAGTCCTCCCTGACAGCGCATTTTGCGCGCTGCCTTATTCTGAAACTTTCCACGCGAAAAATAACCAAAGCGCTTTGGATAATCTGAACTTGCTAGATTTCCCCTGTAGAGTCAACCATTCTAGCGCAGGTGTCAAAATGCTGCGTTTAATATTAAAACTACGATAAGACAGTTGCTTTCAGCGACCCTAAGGGTCAAAATCACCGCGCAGTGATCATTCAAAGCGGTTTGGAAAAAACGTATGAACCTTAAGGGCCTTTCAGAAATTCTGGGACTATCCCA
The DNA here is from genome assembly GCF_000155675.2 of Octadecabacter antarcticus 307. GTDB lineage: Bacteria > Pseudomonadota > Alphaproteobacteria > Rhodobacterales > Rhodobacteraceae > Octadecabacter > Octadecabacter antarcticus. The sequence continues at coordinate 2,323,901 of NC_020911.1, read as the reverse complement.
GACGACCGTCAGCCGCGCGTTGAACGGCTACCCCGAGGTTAATGAGGCCACCCGTAAAAAGATCCTCGACGTTGCTGCAAAATATAATTATACTCCGAACGCCCGTGCCAAAGGCCTCGCGACGGGGCGCGCCAATGCGATTGGCCATGTGATTCCAATCGCCAATCAACATGAAATGGTCAATCCAATCTTTGGCGATTTCATTGCCGGAGCAGGCGAAGTTTACGCGCGTAACAATTATGAAATGGTGCTGTCGATCATCGACGATGCCAACGAAGAAAAAGTCTACCGCGCCTTTAAAACCCGCGGCACCGTAGATGGCGTTATTCTGCATGGACCAAAGATGAACGACACCCGCATCGCCCTATTGGATGAAATTGGCCTACCGTTTGTCGTCCATGGCCGCGCATCTGGTATCGACACAGACTACAGTTGGCTGGATGTGAACAACCGCAGCGCATTTCGGCGCGCCACTGAATTTCTGCTTGATCTGGGCCATAAGCGTATTGCGCTCATCAACGGGCTGGAAACGATGGATTTCGCGCACCGTCGTCGCAGCGGATATGAAGACGCACTGAGCGCGCGCGATGTCGCACCTGATCCCACCTTGTTGCGCAGCAATGAAATGACCGAAGCGTTTGGCTATGCCTCAGCGGTGGAACTGCTGGGGCAATCGCGACCGCCAACAGCGCTCCTTGTCTCGTCAATCATCTCCGCCTTGGGCGTGCGCCGCGCCCTTGATGAACGCGGACTACAGATGGGCCGCGATATTTCGATCATTACTTATGATGACGGGCTTTCGTATCTGGCGAACGGTGCTGACGTGCCAATTTTCACTGCGACACGATCTTCTGTACGCGACGCCGGACGCGCGCTGTCAGAAATGCTTCTCGCACAAATCAACAACCCCGACGCCCCGCCTCAACATCGATTGCTTGAGGTTGAATTGACCGTCGGTTGTTCCACGGGCCCTGCCCCCGCCACGTCCGACCCCGCCTGACCAGAAAGGCCAACATGAATTTCAAACGCTCAGATTTTCCAGAAGATTTTGTCTTTGGGGCCGCCACGTCCGCCTACCAAATCGAAGGCCACGCCGTGGGTGGCGCAGGATCAACCCATTGGGACACTTTTGCTACCACCCCTGGAAATGTTGTGCGCAGCGAACACGGCCAGTTGGCCTGTGATCACTACAATCGGTACGAAGAAGACCTCGATCTTATGGCAGCAGCAGGGTTTGACGCCTACCGCTTTTCAACGTTATGGGCACGGGTCATGCCTGACGGTGTAACCCCGAATGTCAAAGGTCTGGATTTCTACGACCGCCTGACCGACGTCATGTTGGAACGCGGGTTGGCACCCTACGCGACGCTGTATCATTGGGAATTGCCATCAGAATTGGCCGACAAAGGCGGTTGGCGCAGCGCGGATATGCCAAAATGGTTCGGTGATTACACCGCCTGCATTATGGGGCGCATCGGCGATCGCATGACCGCCGTCGCCCCGATCAATGAACCGTGGTGCGTCGGTTGGTTGTCACATTCTGTTGGCGCCCACGCACCGGGCCTGCGCGATATCCGCGCTACGGCCCGCGCCATGCACCACATTCTTGTGGCACACGGGACCGCAATCAACACGATGCGCGAACTTGGCATGTCCAACTTGGGTGGCGTTTTCAATTTTGAATGGGCCAATCCTGCGGACGAAAGCGCGCAATCGCGCACCGCCGCTGACCTATATGATGGATATTACAACCGCTTCTTTATGGATGGCGTGTTCAAGGGAACCTACCCCACAAACGTGATGGAGGGCCTCGGCCCCCACATGCCGGACCGCTGGCAAGACGATTTTACTACGATCCAAGCGCCCTTGGATTGGGTCGGTTTAAATTATTACACCCGATCAAACATCGCGCCCACCGATGGACCTTGGCCGTCCCACAAAACTGTCGAAGGGCCCCTGCCAAAGACGCAAATGGGTTGGGAAATCTACCCTGAGGGGCTGTACAACTTTCTCATCAGGACCGCGCGCGAATACACTGGCAACCTTCCGCTGTTCGTCACTGAAAACGGCATGTCAAACGCCGATGTAATTAAAAATGGCATCGTCAATGACCCCGAACGCATCGCATATGTGAACGTCCACATCGCCGCCGTTTTGCGCGCAATTGACGATGGAGCCCCCGTTCATGGTTTTTTCTTATGGTCCCTTTTGGACAATTATGAATGGGCTTTGGGGTACGGAAAGCGCTTCGGGCTTATACATATCGACTTTGACACCTTGAAACGCACCCCAAAAGCCTCCTATCACGCACTTAAATCCGCTTTGGAGCGCTGATCATGACCCATCCCGCTAACACCTTGTCGCTTGTGGCCGATATCGGTGGCACCAATACGCGCTGCGCTTTGGCCAATGGCCAAGACGTGCTTCCCGATACGATCCGGCGATATTCCAACGCAAAATACTCCGGCTTGGAAGCGGTCCTTAGGACATATTTGCAAGATGAGGGCGACGTTAATCTCGCCGCTGCCTGCGTTGCTGTGGCGGGCCCCGTGCGCGATGGCAAGGCGACGATGACAAATCTGGACTGGACGATTGACCGCGAGACGTTGATGCGTGCAACACAGACTGAAACCGTCGCGATCCTGAACGATCTGCAAGCGCAAGGTCACGCGATAGCCGATCTGGACGCGGCCTCTTTGCGCCCAATTATCAAAGGGCCCGACGGCGCACAGGGATCAAATGCCGTGCGCTTGGTGGTGGGTGTCGGAACCGGCTTTAATGCCGCCCCTGTGTTTGAAACTGCCTTGGGCCGCTTTGTGCCGCCGTCAGAGTCCGGCCATGCCAACCTGCCAATCCGAACCGAACAAGAACTGCGATTGTGTCAATTTGTGTCAACAACACATGGCTTCCCAGCCGTCGAAGACGTTCTTTCGGGACGCGGTCTAGAACGTGTTTATTCTTTTCTCGGGCAAGAAGATGGAACGATGCGCGCAGCATCGGCACAAGATATTATGGCCGCTTGTGCGCTCGGCGATGACGTACAGGCAACAAATGCCGCCACAATGTTCGCGGGCATTCTTGGCACGGTTTGCGGCAACTTGTCGTTGATCCAATTGCCATTTGGTGGCATTTATCTTGTTGGCGGCGTGGCGCGGGCGTTTGCGCCCTACTTGACGCAATTTGGGTTCGTCGACGCCTTTCGCGACAAGGGCCGCTTTGCAGGTTTCATGTCCAATTTTGCCGTGTCGGTGGTCGAGGACGATTACGCGGCCTTGCTTGGGTCTGCCTCTCACATTGAAAGCTTAAGGTCGGCTTAGTGGAGCTGGTTGTGCACTGTTTTTGTCAGCTCGTTTAGCGAAAACGGTTTGGGCAGGAAGACGGAATTCGGGATGCTCTTTTGCGCTTCCCCAAAGGCTTCCTCGGCGTAGCCCGACACGAAAACCACCTTAGTGTCGGGCCGCACTGCAAGCGCTTCGCGGACCCATGTGGGGCCGTCTTTGCCGGGCATGATGACGTCGGTCAAAAACAGGTCCACCACAAGATCGGGGTCGGCCAGCATTGTAAGTGCCGCCTCGGCGCAATCGGCCTCTAGGACCGTGAACCCGCGTAATCGCAAGGCGCGGGACGCAAAGGCACGAACCGGTGCTTCGTCTTCCACCAGAAGCACAACGCCGACGCCCGACGTCGGGACAGGCTGTTCAAACACGGCCGGCGTGGGGACAAATTCGACCGGAGCATCGTGGCTTGGGATCAAGATACTGAAGGTGGTTCCAACGCCAATTGTCGAGTCAACAAATATATAGCCACCGGTCTGCTTGATGATGCCGTATGCTGTCGACAGTCCCAAACCAGTGCCCTCTCCAGTCTTCTTGGTGGTCCAAAACGGTTCAAATATTTTTTCCCTCTTGTCTTCGGGAATGCCTGTGCCGGTGTCATGCACGCGTAGCTCTACATAACGACCAGGTGGAACCGTAACGCGATCGCGGCTCAATCCTTCGCCAAGAACCGTATTTTCAGTTTCAATCCGGATGTTGCCACCATCTGTCATCGCGTCGCGCGCATTTACGACAAGATTCATCAAGACTTGTTCCAGCTGTCTCTTATCCGCCCTGATCTGACTCAACCTCGGATTGTGATCCAACGTCAACGTGACCCGTTCCCCAACCAACCTATTCAACAAATGCGTGCTGTCAGACAACGTGTTGCGCAGATCAAGTACCTCCGGTTGCAGGTTTTGTTTGCGGGAATAGGCCAACAATTGCCCGACCAGCGCGGCCGCACGATTGGAGTTTTGGCGAATTTGCACCAAATCCGCGTAGTCACCATCTCCTTGATCGTGGCGCAACAAAAGCAAGTCGCAATGCCCTGAAATCGCAGTCAATAAGTTGTTAAAATCATGGGCGACGCCACCCGCAAGCTGTCCGATAGCCTGCATTTTTTGACTTTGGACGAACTGCATTTCAAGATTCTTGAATTCCGTGACGTCGTTAAGAACTGCAATCACATGCGGCGTTTCCGCATCACCGGCTGGGTTCAGCGAGACCTGGAGATATATTTCCTTACTGTCATGAATAACCTCAAGGAATTGTGGTGTCGAGGTGCCTTTGCCTTCGATTGTTTCGGCCACCCAATCGACCAACGGGCGACCCAACCCCTTGATCACATCACTCATACGGCTGCCCGCCGGAATGCGATTATCCAGCAGAACCCGAGCCTCATGATTTGCCGACATGATCTCGCCCGAGATAGAAACTTTCAAAAGTGGGACGGGCAACTCTTCAATAGCGTCCCAATCCGCACCACTCATCGCCTCATCCGACAGACTGTCGCCCGGCAAAAGATAAATCTCGCGTCGACCACCATGGCTCGGCACTTCGGCAACCAGACTGTCTATCTCACCTGCCTCGCAGAGCACTTTGTGGATTTGGCCCGATACGATAGGTAGATCAGAAAACACCCCACCAAGGTTTTTCGCACGCCCACCAAGCAACCGGCGAAACGCCTCATTCATATAAAGGACTGTGCCAGTAGGCCCTGCCGTCAACATCGGCAAGCTAAGCGCATCTGCGGCCCGCACGCCGCCACCGCGGTCGGTCAGGTCCTCAAGGCGCCACAAAAACATGGCGCCATCGATGGCATTCACCGAAAGGCGAACGTGGCCTTTACGCGTCACAATATCTTCGCGCGCACTGCCCAATGCCTGCGCTTTGCTTTGCAGCCGGAAAAGCACCGCCCCCGGGTTGGCGAAAAGTTCCGAAAATGCGCTGCTGAGCGTTTCCACCGCACGGTCGCGAAACCGATCGGTTGCCGCTTCATTGCGAAACGCAACCCGACCTTCCAAATCTGCCAGAAAGCAGGGCGACGCATCATTATCCAACAATGAAATAAGAACTTGCGTCGCGTAGGACGTCTTGCGAAATTGAATCGATTTATGAGCTACAACCAACATCGCAAACAAAACCACCGCAGATCCGAAGGCCAACAGGCCCAACCGTGCAGACGGCTGAGGTACAAAAAAGGCAGCAACAATCGCTACGACACCCGGGATCGCAATTAGAAAAACGGGAATTCGTTTTTCTAATTGCGATCCTGACAGGTGTGGCTGCGGGTCAGTTCCAAAATGTTTCTCGCTGATATGATCCCTCACGCCCGTCTCTTTTCAAGTTCGATTCGTTCACGACACTCAATCATCAAAAACTTAACCACGGCTTAAATTGCGGCACCCTTAAATTGCGGCACCAATAGATCACATTAGCGTAAACACATGAATGTGAAATGCAACCAAGGGTTGTCAGGCAGTCCGGCAAAGCTGCGCAATGAAAAATCCATCGCCGCCAGCGCAAGGACGACGCAGGGTCTTCGAAACCATTTTAAAATCGCCTTGCGTCTTAATAAAATCCTGAATTCTATCGATATTTTCGACATCAAAGACGGAGCATGTCGCGTAGGCCAGTGTCCCGTCGGACCCAACCAACGTCGCGGCTTGCGCCAAAACGTCGTCCTGAATTTGCGTCAATTCCAGCAGTCGTTCCGGTGTCAGGTCCCACTTCGCCGCAGGGGTTCTGCGCCACGTGCCGCTGCCCGAACACGGCGCATCCACCAGAACTACGTCAAACGGTACGAGCGTTGACAGTTGGTCCGTCGAAACGGTTTCAATCACTACGCCGGCGCGTTCAGCGCGCGGTGCAAGATCCACCATGCGGCGCGGATCAATGTCATGGGCCGTCACGTCTGCGCCAAGTGCTGCCATCGCAAGCGCCTTGCCACCACCACCCGCACACAAATCCAGCACGCGTTGTCCAGCGGTCAGACCAAGGCCGATCATAGCATGTTGTGACGACGCATCCTGAAGTTCAATCAAGCCTGCTAAATAAGCATCTGACTGCGCCACACGTCTTTCGTTTTCAGTGACTTGCAGCGCATTCTTAATGTCAGCCACAGGCACTGCTGTCACACCATCCTGTGCCAAGACATCAATCATTTCCATCGTATCTGTACGTGCAGCATTCACCCGTAAAAACACCCCAGCGCGGGTTTTGAGGATCTCCATGACACCGTCAGAATCATCGCCCAAGGCACTATCGAAATACGGCAACAACCATGCGGGCATGTCGTTTTTCGTCGCACGATCTGCGTCTTCAAGGGCGCGCGCATCTTCACCCTCTTCGACCACCCGCGGGGCATGGGCGATGCCACTAAACATCTCATCCACCTGCCCTGCGGCGCGCATCGCGCCGAGCATGACACCGCGTCCAGTTTCCGCACTCCCAAGCCAGCCGTAAGACGCGCGGCACCGCAGTGCCTGAAACACATGATCGCGAATGGCCGCACGGTCCTTGGACCCTGCAAAGCGATGTCGCCGCCCCCAACCCGTAAGCGATTTTTCAGGCGTCGCCCCATCAAAGATCATTTCGAGTATTTCAATGGCAGCGGCAACCCGCGCAGCAGGCGTCATCACATGGCCCGGTAGTTGGGCGACTCGCGGGTGATCTGCACGTCATGCACATGGCTTTCCCTTAGCCCCGCGCCGGTGATCTTCACAAATGTGCAATTGCTGCGCATGTCTTGCACAGTCGCGCAGCCAGTATAGCCCATCGCCGCGCGCAATCCGCCGACCATTTGATGCACCACGGCGGCCGCACTGCCCTTATAGGCAACTTGTCCCTCGATGCCTTCGGGCACTAGTTTGTCCGACGCTGCGTCTTTCTGGAAATATCGATCCGCAGACCCGCTTGCCATCGCACCAAGTGACCCCATACCACGATAGCTTTTAAAACTTCGGCCTTGATATAAAATAACTTCTCCTGGGGATTCGTCTGTTCCGGCGATCATTGATCCAACCATCGCGCAAGACGCACCTGCCGCGATTGCCTTGGCAAAATCACCGGAAAACTTGATGCCACCATCGGCAATAATCGGCACATCGCCTGCCGCATTCGCGCAATCCATAATCGCCGTCAACTGCGGCACGCCAACACCTGCGACCATGCGCGTGGTGCAGATTGACCCCGGTCCGATGCCGACCTTGACCGCATCGGCGCCCGCATCAATCAAGGCGCGTGTTGCATCACCAGTGGCGACGTTTCCGGCGATGATCTGCACGCCGCCACCCAATGCCCTGACCCGCTTAACAGCCTCAATCACACCCATAGAATGACCGTGTGCCGTGTCGATCACGACGATATCGACGCCGGCCGCAATCAGGGCTTCGGTGCGGGCAAAACCGCTGTCCCCCACGGACGTCGCTGCCGCCACGCGCAATCTACCCAGATCGTCTTTACACGCAGTCGGGTTCAGAACGGCCTGTTCGGTGTCTTTCAGGGTCAACAAGCCCGTCAGAACGCCGTTGCCATCCGTCACCAACAACTTTTCTAGCCGCTTGGACTTCATCATCGAAATCGCCTCATCGCGATCCGCGGGTTCGCGCATAATCGCGAGGTCATTGGACGTCATCATTGTCGACACAGGTTGATCATCAGACGTCGCAAACCGCATATCGCGGTTGGTCACAATGCCCATGACGCGGCCCTTTTCGTCCACAACTGGAAATCCGGTGAAATTATAACGCTCGATCAGGGCTTTGGCGTCGGCCAATGTCTGATCGGGGCGCAGCGTGACGGGGTTATAGACAATGCCGGATTCAAAGCGTTTCACACGACGCACTTCACGGGCCTGCTCATCGACGCTTAGGTTTTTGTGGATGACGCCCATGCCACCCGCTTGCGCCATCGCAATCGCCATGCGCGCTTCGGTGACTGTATCCATCGCAGAACTTAACAGCGGGATATTCAGACTGATCGCCTGCGTCACACGGGTACGGGTGTCTGCGGTGCTCGGCAGGACACTTGATGCCCCCGGAACCAGCAACACATCATCAAAAGTGAGGGCCTCACGAATCTCCATTGCGTCACTCCTTCGCGTATGGTGTCATTAGGCATGGTCCTCTCGCATGGATAGACGTGCAGGGAAAGGGTGATTTGCCTGCCCAGCCGCGCTCTACAAATCAACCTCATGACGTTCCTGAACAATAAGACGACGAATAGCGGCTGCATTGCAGATTGGACCCCGCTATTATCGACGAAAATCAAGAGGTCCCAGTACATGAGCACCGATCACGCAAAAGATCATATGGTCGTTTTTACCCCATCCGGAAAACGCGGCCATTTCGCCACAGGAACGCCGATCCTGACCGCTGCCCGCAAATTGGGGGTCGATCTGGATTCCGTTTGCGGCGGGCGCGGAATTTGCAGCAAATGCCAGATCCAACCGGGTTTTGGTGAATTTTCAAAACACGGGCTCACATCCAACGAAACCGCCCTGTCAGACTGGAATTCAGTCGAACAACGCTACAAAGATAAACGTGGGCTGCTGGATGGCCGTCGCCTTGGCTGTCAGGCAACTGTTCAGGGTGACATCGTGATCGACGTGCCGCCAGACTCCCAAGTCCACCGCCAAGTTGTACGCAAGGCGGCGTCAGCCCGCGCCATGGTCATGGATCCAGCCGTACGGACTTATTATGTCGAAGTTGCGGAACCGGACATGCACACGCCGACGGGTGACCTGGAACGTCTGGGCACCGCCCTGAAGGAACAGTGGGATATTAACGGCATCACCGCTGGGATGTCTGTGCTGCGCAAACTTCAGCCCGTGTTGCGCAAAGGCAAATGGACCTGCACCGTCACGCTGCACAAAGGCCACCAAGACAGCGTGCACCGTATCCTCGACATTGCGCCCGGCTTTAATGAAATGCGGCTTTACGGGCTGGCGATTGACCTCGGGTCCACCACCATTGCGGCCCACCTGACTGATCTGCGCACTGGAGAAGTTGCGGCGTCGTCTGGCATCATGAACCCTCAAATCCGGTTTGGCGAAGACCTGATGAGCCGCGTTAGCTATTCGATGATGAACCCCGGCGGTGATGTTGAGATGACCACGTCGGTGCGCATGGCCCTGAACGCGTTGACCGATACCCTTTCGGCCGAGGCTGAAATTCAACCCGCACAAATTATGGAAGCTGTGTTCGTATGTAATCCGGTGATGCACCACCTGTTGCTGGGCATTGATCCGGTCGAACTGGGCCAAGCGCCCTTTGCGCTGGCGACATCGAAATCCCTATCCTTGCATGCGGGCGATTTGGAGCTGTCTTGCATGAACCCCGCCGCGCGGATTTTTATTCTACCGTGCATCGCGGGCCATGTTGGGGCTGATGCCGCCGCAGTCGCCCTATCAGAAGCGCCTGATCAACAAGATGAACTTACCCTAATTGTGGACGTTGGCACCAACGCCGAACTTCTGCTCGGCAACAAAACCAAAGTCCTCGCCTGTTCGTCCCCCACAGGTCCCGCGTTTGAAGGCGCGCAGATCAGCAGTGGCCAACGCGCAGCCCCTGGCGCAATTGAACGGATCGAAATCAACACCACCACCAAAGAGCCGCGTTTTCAGGTCATTGGCTGTGGCTTCTGGTCGGATGAGGCAGCCTTTGATGCAGCGATCGCCACCACAGGCGTTACCGGCATCTGTGGCTCGGGTATCATCGAAGCCGTGGCCGAAATGCGTATGGCGGGATTGCTGGATTCCAAAGGTCTGATCGGATCGCCTGTGCAAACTGGGACCGCGCGCTGCATCCTCGAAGGGCGCACACATTCCTACGTCATCCATGACGGCACGGCGGACGGCGGGCCAATGATCACCGTCACCCAAACCGATATCCGTGCGATCCAACTGGCGAAGTCCGCACTTTATGCGGGCGCACGTCTGTTAATGGACGAAATGGGTACCGACACCGTGGAACGGGTGGTGCTGGCAGGCGCATTTGGCGCGCATATCTCACCCAAACACGCGATGGTGCTGGGTATGATCCCTGATGTCCCGCTCGATAAAGTGACGTCAGCGGGCAACGCCGCAGGTACCGGCGCACGCATAGCGCTCTGTTCTGTGACCGCGCGTGCTGCAATCGAAGTGACTGTGCGCAAGATCATCAAGGTTGAAACCGCGATTGAGCCGAAGTTCCAAGAACATTTTGTCAACGCCAATGCCATTCCACATGCGACGGACCCGTTCACGATCCTACGCTCCATCGCACCGCTTCCGGATGCCTTGTTCAACACCCAAGGCAGCGGCGATGGTGGTGGCCGCAGACGACGTCGCGCAAGTTAAGGCGCGCAAGCCAATTGGTTCGATCTTTGAGCGCTTTCTGACCGTGCTACCCTTGCCGCTCGCCCAAAATCCGGCATCGCCCTAGTCTTGCCTGATGGAATAGTTCGTATTTTTGGACCGTTAACATTGCTCGGGTCCGGATTTATTATGATGGAGCACACATTTAAACCGCAAGCGGTGCCTGACTTCTGGCTGCCGCAAACCGGCCACGAGACCCCGATAGAAACCCACGGCGCATTCTGGGACGAACGGATGCAAGGGGCATGGACGCCACAATCATCGAAAAGTTCGGCCCCCTGACCACTGCTGCTGCGCGCGGCGAATTGGATCACTGGGCGCAGACGCAGCGCGAACGATTGGCGCTTTTGATCGCGCTGGATCAATTTCCGCGCTCGCTTTGGCGCGACACGCCGAGTGCATTTGCGCAAGACATCAAGGCGACGCGCCTTGCGTAAGAAGGGATCTCGAACGGCCATTTTGCGGAATTAATGCCATGGGAACAAACGTTTTTCATCATCGCGATCACACACTGCGAAGGGCCAGATCACTGGGACAGGCTCAACGCGCAATGGGACGCGGTCGCAACGATAGAAGCCGCTATGCCCGACGCCTTGGCTGGTATGGGTGGCGCGCTTTGGGGACAACATGAACGGGTAATGGGGATCATTGCGATGGTCACTCGTCACCCCCCACCGCAACGCGGTTCTCGGTCGCCTGTCCACGCCCGCTGAGGACACCTACATCGCCACAGGTGATTTTCCGCATGTGCGCAAAGCTACGGACATCGCGAACACGACAGCCTAAGGTGCGCAGCCCGCCATGTCAGGCGTAGCTCAGCCGCGGCACGATGATTTCTACTTGTGAAATGACCGCAGTTTGCATATCCAAATATGTGTAGCGGGTATGGTGAAAAGGTATCACGAAAGCTTCCCAAGCTTCAGTTACGAGTTCGATTCTCGTTACCCGCTCCAAGACAGTCACACATAACTTCTCTTTTATGAACTAAACTGTTGTTTTAAAATAATAAAAAATTCAGGCACTTCTCATACATGAACATGGTAGACCTTCGTACAACATCGATTTGTTGTACCTATGGTGTACAGATCGATGGTTTTTAGCGTATGGTTCCCCTAATCCGCTTCGAATTCATCTAGCAGATGGGAACCTAAAATGCCGCTCACAGATACACAGATTAGAGCAATTCGCCCCACTGAGAAACGGGGTCGCATATCTGACGGCGGCGGATTGTTTCTTGAGGTGCTGCCGTCTGGAAGAAAAGTGTTCCGCTTGGCTTACCGCTTGGCGGGAAATCAACGGACAAAATTGATCGGTGACTATCCCGCCACGTCACTCGCGGATGCTCGTCTGAAAGCATCAGCGTTCAGACTGGATTTGAATAGCAGTGATCCGGAGATCGTGGAAGTTGCAACGCGACCACGGCAAACCGTTACGACGAAAAAGCGGCAAACGACGACGTGGAAGGAAGTTGCTGACGGCTATCTGATGATGCGCCAACAAAGCAATCCTGCGCCAAAAACTCTCCGTAAACTCAATTACCAGATTGGCGTGACTGTCGATGCTTTGGGCAATCCCCGCGTCGATGAGATCACAGCACAAGACATCTTGGATGTCGTAAATCCTATCGCGTCGTCTGGTCGCGTTGAGACTGCGCACGAAATTAGAGCTCGGTTCTCGCAGATTTTTCGCTACGCAGGAGCACGCGGATTGGTGACGCATGATCCTGCGGCCTTCACGATTGATGCGATGATAAAGCGACGGCGCGGTGAGTTTGCAGGCATCACTGATCCTGCAGCAGTGGGGAAGTTACTGCATGCAATTGAGAGTTACCGAGAGGCCAATCCCATCGTTGGCGCGGCTTTGATGCTTTCTGCTTATCTGTTTCCTCGGAACACAGAACTACGTGGCATGCGGTGGGATGAAATCGATTGGGATTCGTTACGATGGGAAGTGCCAGGTCAGCGCATGAAAATGAATCGTGACCATATCGTGCCCCTGCCATCACAAGCGATTGATCTGCTCCGCTTTCTTCAAAAGTATGATTTTGGCTCGGAACTGGTGTTACCGTCACCACGCGATCCAAAACGGATGGTATCGGATATGACGTTCAACGCCGCGCTGCGTCGCATGGGTTTCAAGTCTGACCGTCACGTGCATCACGGCTTTCGTACGACAGCCAGCACCAACCTCAATGAGATGGGATGGAACTACGATTGGATCGAACGCCAGCTCGCACACGTGCCAGCCAACAAGGTACGTTCAAGTTATAACAAGGCCCAATATTTAGATGGCCGAACCGAGATGATGCGGGCTTATGCGGATTGGCTGGACGCCCGCAGGCAGATTGCCACCGCAGATCACGTAGATATTTCATGCTAAGTCTTGAAATACAGTGACGCCCCTGGGCACCACTTAATATTTTAAGTACATGATTATAATATACTAATGTGGATTGGCCAAAATTGGCCCACCTTTTAGACCACCCAATCTTATGAGAAACAGTGCGTTGCTATGTTCAGCCTAGGCACAGCGCTTGCTGTTGGCTATCCTATTACGGCCTAGGTTTTCGTAACCCTGGGGCGTCGCGATGCTCTTCAATCTTGGAGAACTCGTGATGCGGATACTATCAAAAAAGCAGTTGAAGGAGTTGGTCTTGTACTCACCTCAACACATCGCACGTATGGAGAAGGCCGGGAAGTTCCCAAAGCGGATACAACTTGGCCCAAACCTAGTGGGATGGGCGGAAGATGAAGTGCTGAACTGGCTTCAGCCCCGGCTAGAACACAGATAGCCTCTTACGGTACTCCCACTTGGGAGTATGGAGATGGCCAGGTGTGCACAACTTGGCCATCTCTGCCCTTACACATGGCCGGTAACGACCCTAAAGTGCCGTCCATGGCCAGACTTTCTGCGCCAGCAACACGGTGTTTTTCAACAACATCGGCCCCAAGCGGATCTTGGTCACACCATCGGGCGCTGCAGCGCAGCTTTTCCAAATAGGCCGTTCTGGGAAAGTGCGATCAAGATAAACTCAAGCCGACAGTTCTTTGAAAAAAATCAGTGCGTCGAAACCGCTGCCTTCAGCTTACTGGTGGCTTCGAAAGGCACGCCCAAACAAGACCAAAGGATTAAGAAATATCAATTGTTATGGCTGTATTTTCGTTCATATCTTTTGACCACTCTGTCAGATCACCATCCATCACCACAGCAGTTGGAGTATTAAAACGTCGACGAAACTCGTTAAGCTCTGATTTAATGAAATTGGCAAAATCACCCTTAGATCTTTTGAACGCAAAGCTTTTTACAATGCGCGGATAACTAAAGTAGAAGTTGGTTATATCGTCATCATGACCTCTGGCTTTATGCTCAATTTGATATAGGGCACCCACACACCAGTTGTCGACCTGAGTGAAGGCGAAGCCAAGCAAGTGACTGAACTCCTCTAAATCATTCGAAAAATCGGCCTGCAATCGCAAAGAACCTGCTTTTGAAATGACGGATGCAAGGTACATATCTTTTGCACTCCGCTCAAAATCACAGAAACTGACCTCAATCGCTTTCGACTTTTCAGGTCCAAGTAGATCGATAATATGACATCCCACAACTGAAAATTCGTCCATCCATGGTGCTGCGTTCGTCGACCCGTCAGATAAGCCAGTAAACAGTTTTCCTTCTTCACTGTGCAGCTCAAAGGTGGTTTGCTCGGAACTCGACCACGACAGATATGTTAATAGACCAATTTTTTGATCAAGCTTTCCTTTTGATTCAAGATCCATTGAGAAATTTATTGTCTGAGCTTCGCCTTTGGGATGCGCGATGATGTCAAAGCAGCCAGCGTCTATTCTAAAGCGATACTCCTCATGATCAAAAGGAACCATTTTTGGCATCTTGAGTTCAGCAGAGATATCGAGTTCTGACAGATCGTTTGAAATTAACTTGAGAAGGACGGGCCTGCCTTCTGAAGAAACCTCCAATCGTCCTTCTCCAACCTGCGGTTTCGATACCGTCGTTTTAATTCCAAAGCGTTTATCAAGCATTGTAAAGTCTGTGACCGGTAGATCTTTGATCAAGCCAAGCTCATGAAGCACGATGTCTTTAACGGAAGCACTCGTTGGGATTGAGAATTTCGCATCGTGTGCAAATTCCCCATAGCCTACTGAACGTACCAAATTCAGCTTGTTAGCCGCATAGTTTCCGCCCCCTTGTTCCTTGATCCTCTCCAACATCCAGTCACTTGGGTGACCTTTAATTTGGTCTTCTGCGCTGAAGGATATTGTGAGAGTGACATCGTAGAGGGCCTTCGTCGGGCTTTCGACCGAAGCTTTGCGCCCACGCATCAGAAATTTTTCAATTTCATTACGCCAAATGTGTTTGCCATATAACGTAGGCGCTGCATTTCCGCTATCGTGATGAAAGAGGAAGACAAAACTTGGATTGGGCGATTTGGCAGATTTGAGTGCGTTACTTAACTTAACTCGTGTCGTAGGACGCAGGCTTTTAGTTGTCTTAATCTGAGCAAACGACTGTATAAGATGATCTTGTAAATCTGCGGGCAGAGACGGATCTGTTTGAGGTGTTATGTCAACAACATGATCCCAACCATGCTCATCATCTCCAGCCTTGTTTACAACCGCTTCAGTTGTTGCATCAGGATCTTGGCATAGAGTTGAGAACAGAGACTCCCCGTGGCGACCTTGTCTTGACACGCGCCTTCTCCTTAACCCGAAGTGAGATTTTCAACGTGCACAAAATTACACAACCTAACCAAGCTGCAGATTGTATAGATAAACCTACTAAAGCAAAGAACATTTCGCAACATACCTAAGCACTGCTTACCTTTCTTTGCGGCTTCCGATTGATTTTGCACCTGCAGCGAATGACCGCAATCCGCCCTTGGTGTTGGAATGTGCGCAACGCAGCATTTGTCACAAATGGCCTAAACTGTTCGACGTCGTTTCCGGCCCAGAGCCGCCGTCCAACGGTAGTCTTGAATGCTACGGTGCGGCCCGTCAGTGCTGACATTCGTGCATCTTGCAGCATTATGTCGGCTGGAACGTAGGTCTGCGGACATTGCGGACTTCGAACGCCTCTAACACCATCTGAAAAACTTACGAGGGAGCTTTAAGTGGAAAACGCGGATAGCACGCCGGAAGGCTATAATTCGATTACACCATATTTTTCCGTTGTCGACGCAGACCGGCTGATCTTATTTCTGACAGCCGCATTCGGTGCATGCGTAATCAGGGAAAGCAGATACGAAGACAACCGCATCCAGCATGCGCGCCTGCGAATAGGCAACTCTATCATCATGCTTAATGAAAGCTCGAACGACTACCCCGCCAATACGTCTCAGATGCACCTTTTCGTAAACGATACAGATGTAGCGTATGAACGCGCCCTGAAGCTGGCTGCTGTGTCTAAGATGGAGCCAAATGATCGACCACACGGCGACCGGATGGCTGGCATAAAAGACCCTTGTGGCAACATCTGGTGGATCGCCACACATCGTTCATAGAACAGGTAATTGCAGGTAAATATATCAGTAGGTTTGGGCTCGGTGCTGCCTTCCACGCTGCAGAGACAAACCCGGATCAGCGCCAGTTTGAATGTCGGCTCTGACCGATGAAGCATTCTTGGCTCGCACTTGCAGCGAAAGTCCGGCTTCCGCCCTTCGTGTCGAAATCTGCATGGCTCAGCAATCTGACCGCTTCTCTATTTCATCATTGTCGTGAACGGCCCAAAGCGGCCGTTTACCATGGATCACGCCGCGGCAGCGAAACCAGCGAAAGCGGGCAGTCGTGTAGTTTGCAGCATTTTTTACGACTTATCATCGATCAGCCGTGAAAGCACCGGCTCAGCAACCACAATTAGGCAGTTGTTTGTTTACTTTCGATTCATCGTCATGTCATCCATGTATTCACCCAATTTCTGCCACTTTATGGGGTTAGCAGCGTAGAAACGAATGCAGGAATAGTTATGAAAACCACAATGAACAGTATTTCGGGGCTTGTCCGCAGGGCGACTGTTCTCGTGTTTGCCGTCGCAATCATTGCGGGGTCAGCGACATTCTACTTGTTCTTTAATGCCGCGACCATGAAACATGTCGAAGACGAAGCGCGCACGCTTCTTAGTCTCGCCGTGGCTGCCCGCAACTATACAATTGACAACATCACGCCTCTTCTTGGTCAATTGCCCGATACCAACTTCAACCCTGAGCAGGTTCCGTCATTTGCTGCGCAAACGCTTTTTCGCAAGCTGATTTCGGACGGAAGCAACTACACCTACCGAGAGGCCGCGCTCAATCCAACAAACCCAGCGGATTTGGCGGATTCATTCGAAGCAGACCTGATTGCGGATTTCCGGCGCAATGACGATGTCTCTGAAATGCAGGGGATAAAGCGGGTCGAAGGCACGGACACATTCTATATTGCCCGCCCGATCACGATCACCAATCCAGCGTGTCTGGCATGTCATTCAACCGCAGATAAGGCCCCCGCAGCCATGGTTGCGCAGTATGGCATCGTGAATGGCTTTGGGTGGCAATTGGGTGAAACGATTGGCGTTCAAATTTTGACCGTCCCGGTTGAAGACGAATTTCAATCAATTTACGAACTGGTCGCGATCTTTTTTGTTATGCTCACTGCGCTCTTTGTTGTTGTGTCTTTGATGGTCACGTTGCCGTTGCAGCGCAATGTCATCCAACCGCTTCGCAAGCTGGCCGATATTGCAGATCGCTCAAGCCTTCGGGGCGACGATACCCCGTTACCAAAGCATGGCGCAGGAGAAATTCAGCAACTTTCGGCTGCGATCTCGCGGCTGCGATCAAGCCTCAAGGTGTCGATGGATAAATCGAACGAGCCCACCGATCAGGACGGGTCGCAGTGAGACGGCTCAGCATATCGCTCGTCATTCTTTCTTTGTTGGGATGGGGGGCGTTGGGGCTTGTTGGCACGTTTGACTTGTTCGTCAAGTTTCCGGAAATTCAACAGCTTTTGTATGGGGTTTGCCTGACGATCACGGCCATTGCGCTTGTCGTGTTTTTGTCCAATTTCTTCTTGAAAACGATTTTGACCGACGCATTTCAAGTCGTACCAAGCGGCTTGGTTACGGCAATCGTCTACAGTGTTTTAACCGTCGTCACATCGGTTACCTTGCTGAACCGTTTTGGCGTTGATGTGGCGGCCATACTGACCACCTCTGCGATTGTTGGTGCTGTGGTCGGGCTGTCGATGCAGTCAACGCTTGGCAGTATTATTGCAGGCATGTCAATGTCCGCCGAACCTTTGCTGAGAATTGGATCTGCTATTCGTTTTGAAAACCGGACAATCACAATCGAGCAAAAGACATGGCGGCATGTGGTTGGTCGTCGGTTGGACAATATCCGTGTCATTATTCCAAATTCAATGCTAGCGAATATGCCGATTTTGGTTTTACCAGAAGATGGTCCTACACGCTTTGATGTCTTTGTTCATCTGCCGCCCGATGTCCCCCCCCAGCGCGTTACCGATCTGTTATCAGAGGCATTCACTGACATGGAGCACCTTGACGCTACACGCGCGGTCATGGTCACGCCCATCGAAACACAACCCGAGCTTGATAGCATCCGCTACCGTATCCGGCTGTGGGCACGGATCTATTCGCAGGTCACTATCCTTGAAGGAGAAACCCTGCGGCGTGCGTGGTATGTTCTTGATCGCGCGGGCATTCGTCAGCCACGCCATAATCTTTACGACACATTGACATGGATTGGAGTAAGTGATGCGGCGCTTGAAAAATACATGCGCGACGTTGGCATCCTTGAACGCAAAGGTCAGGCCAAAAATAACATCAAGCAATACCGGTTTGCACCGGGCGAAGTCCTTCACTTCCCACTTTCGCAGCGCGGTCGGAACATGATCGTTGTGAGTGGGCAGGTGACAGAAGGTGCCACCCCCTATTTCAATCCGATTGAACATGGCCGAAGTGCGCGGCCTCATCTGCCTACCATGCATGTTCAGAAAATGTCGAAGGCGGCGATCGTGCGAAAGGTCGCGGATCGGCTCGCCATCGATACCGGCCCCATTGCAGAGAAACTCGTGCGTGACGCCATGAAATCATTTGTTGATCTTGACGCAACCTTGACCATTTTGGCGGAAAATATCCCTGATGCGGCCCGTCGAAAGGCATTTCTGGCGACAACACAATCGTGGATCACCGCACAAACAGTGCAAGATAAAAGACAAGTCGTATCCTTGGCACTGGACGCCGCAGGACGGGTTTGCCCGTCGCCCGAACTGCAGGCTGTATCAGAAGTGTTGGCCGTTACTTTCATAAGGCAAGACCCGACCCCATAAGTGCTGCAGTGATCGCGTGATTAGTCGCACTGGTCATTCATTCTAGCAACACTCGAACCAATCCACTCAAATTTGCTGCGGATGCCTCCCATGGCGCTTCTTAGGTCATGCGCCAGTGTTGCACCCAACTCAAAGACATTGGAATGCACAAATCAGGCCACGGTAGGGATTTTTCGCAAATGCAGCGAAGGGCCGCTTTCCGCCCTTCACGTCGACATGTGTATGGTGCAGCCATTCGGGAGTGCTTCCCTCGCTCATCACGGGCACTCACGGCCTAAACCTGCCGTTCGCGTTGCTCGCCAAAATAGTCCGATGCAAGCTTTAAAGCAGACCTTAAATCGAACTTAGGTTTGCTTCGCGGCCTTGTATTTTTGTTCAAGATGAGAATAGTAATCTATCCCCAAATGAATGCGCTGCGTCTCCATCGCAAACAATTCCAAATCTGAGAATACGCTCATGTGAACGTTTGCCGGGTATGGAGCTCCCTTCTTCTGCCATGACTCTTCAACAGTCCAGTCAGCGAACAGTTCAACTCCCGTCAGCAGAATGACAGGTGCTCTCATGCGCCCTTCGACCGATACCCACCCCCAACGAACAAGCTTCTCCAACAGCTGCTTTTCCGCTGCTGAGAAGATCTCCTTCAAAACCGACACGACCAAAACGGTTCCAGGGGGCTTTGTTGCACAAATAGTCTCGTATCAGGGATTCATGTTGTAAATCCAGCATGGTAGCTGGCGTCATGAGTAAACCTATCGCCCCGATTTACCGCACGAGGAACTGGCCTGAGTATAACAAGGCCCTGAAGCGACGCGGGTCACTGACCATTTGGTTTAACCCAGAGGTCACTTGGAAAGCTGCGCCTACCGTTGCCCGGCAGTGGTTTGTTTGCAAACCATGAGAGGGGGGCAAACGGGGCCGCCAGCCACGCTATAGCGATGCGGCGATCCAAGCCTGTCTCACGTTGAAAGTGCTGTTCGGAATGCCTTTGAGGCAGGCGACGGGCTTTGTGGAAAGCCTGTTGAAATTGATCGACCTTGACTGGGAGGTCCCAGACTTCAGCACGTTATGTCGGCGTCAGAAAAGGCTATCGGTTACCATCCCGTATCAGGGCTCAAAGGGCCCGCTAAACCTCCTTATCGACAGTACCGGCATCAAAGTTGAGGGCGAAGGTGAGTGGAACGCTCGCAAGCATGGCGGGCCGAAACGTCGGGTGTGGCGCAAGATACATATAGGGATTGATGAAGAAACGTTGGAGATACGCGCGGTCGAAGTGACGAGTAGCAGCATTGGAGACCCACCCATGTTGCCCAACCTTCTCGGTCAGATCACACCAGATCAGAAGATTGGCAGTGTCACAGCAGATGGGGCATATGACACCCGCAAATGCCATGATGCGATTGCGGCCCGCAATGCCCGTGCTGTCATCCCGCCACGCAAGAATGCCAAGCTATGGAAGCCGGATACGCTGGGGGCCAGAGCCCGAAACGAAGCGGTACAGTCCTCAAAGGATCTCGGCCGCGCTCAATGGCGTCGCTTGAGCGGATACCACCGCAGGAGTCGTGTTGAGACAAAGATGCATTGTTTGAAACTACTCGGGCAGCGCCTGGCCGCACGAGACTTTGACCGGCAAGTTGCGGAAGTCCAAATCCGTGCCGCGATACTCAACGGCTTCACCGCCCTTGGCATCCCAAACACCGTTACTGTAGGCTGAATCCGTCAGGGGTCAGGGGAAGCACGCCATAAGGGCGATTTGTGCAACAAAGCCCGTGGTAAGTCGCATGATGGAATCAACAAGCTTTTAGCTTGCCTTAATCTTCCAATCAAAACTAAATGAATGTACAAAACCACCTGAACTTACTTGGGCGCGCAGGAAGTTTTCTTTCGGAGCAGATCACTTTAACTGCGCTCCATGTGAAATTTTATTCGTCTGCTCACCAAGCCATTCTCGAAACGTCTTCAGAGGGGCGTGTTCAACCTTGTCGTTAGGCCAGACCAACCAATAGGCACCTCGCACTGGTACATTTCTTTCTAAAACTGGCACCAATCTGCCCTCAAAAATCTCTATTTGGGCAAGATAATCTGGCAAAAGGGCAATGCCCAACCCAGATATTGCCGATTGGATCATCATAGAATACTGATCCATCAGCATGCCCCCTGTCGCATAAGGCACACCTCCTTGCCCTTCAAACCAATCCGACCAGACGCTCGGTCGCGATTCTAATTGCAGCATTGGCAAGCCAGCCAGATCCTCCAGTCGCCTTATCGGGTGCTTCTGGGCGAATCCCGGTGCGACACATGCGGTCACGGTCTCGTCGAACAGTCTCAGATGGTTCACCCCATCCCAATCACCCAGCCCATAGTAGATCGCTGCATCAAACGTTTCGCCGGCGAAATCTAAGTGCCCAATGCGTGTTGATACGTTTACGGCTATACCTGGGTGAGCGTTCAGGAATTGCCCTAACCGTGGTCCCAGCCAGCGCGTGGCGAACGTTGGCAACACGGCAAGCGACAGTGTTCCACCCAACGGATTGGCGACGACCGACATGCTGGCCTGCTGCACAATATTTAGGGCCCTCGCTATATCTCTCTGGTAACTCAAGGCTGCCGTATTCGGAATAAGCCGACGCCGCTCCCGCGTAAAAAGCTCCACCCCTAACTGATCTTCCAACGACAGAATAAGACGGCTTACCGTGCTCTGCGTCAGGTTTAGCTCTGCCGCTGCCACAGTCACAGACCTGTGGCGCACAACGGCATCCAGCGCCATCAGCAACTTGATCGAGGGGAGGAAACGACGTTGCCGCATTATCATTCCTTTTCTACATGTTAATATGCAGTTTTGTCGTTTTAATATACTGATACACGCTGATATCCCACACAAAATACATAATATAACCTATCAAATCGGAGCAGGCATCATGTCTACATCATCGCATAAGGGCATCCCGTTCAACTGGGCTGATCCGTTCTTACTTAGCGATCAGTTAACAGAAGAAGAGCGCATGATAAGTGATGCCGCGCGTGCCTTCGCCTCTGACCGCCTTTTACCGCGTATCGAAGACGCCTATCTGGACGAACACACTGATCCAGAAATATTCCGCGAAATGGGCGAGAGCGGCTTGCTTGGTGTAACTTTGCCAGAGGAATACGGCGGCGCTGGTGCATCTTATGTGTCCTACGGTCTGGTTTCACGCGAAGTAGAGCGCATCGACAGTGGTTACCGCTCGATGATGTCCGTGCAGTCGTCGCTGGTGATGTTCCCGATTTACGCCTACGGTTCAGAAGCTCAAAAGCAAAAGTATTTACCCAAGCTCTCCAGCGGCGAATATATTGGCTGCTTCGGCTTGACCGAACCCGATGCTGGTTCTGACCCTGGCGGCATGAAAACCCGCGCAATTAAAACAGACTCTGGTTATCGCTTGGTCGGGTCCAAAATGTGGATCTCAAACAGTCCAATTGCCGATGTATTTGTAGTTTGGGCCAAATCAGAAGTGCACGGAGGCAAGGTGCGCGGCTTCGTCTTGGAAAAAGGTATGAAAGGCCTGTCAGCGCCGAAGATAGCTGGCAAACTTAGCCTTCGAGCATCTGTCACCGGTGAAATCGTGATGAACAATGTCGAAGTTGGCGAAGAAGCGATTTTGCCGAACACTGAAGGCATGAGCGGGCCATTCGGGTGCCTCAACCGTGCTCGATATGGTATTTCTTGGGGTGTAATGGGGGCTGCCGAGGACTGTTTCCATCGCGCCCGCCAATACGGTTTAGATCGCAAACAGTTCGACCGACCGTTGGCCGCGACACAACTCTACCAGAAAAAACTTGCCGATATGGAAACCGAAATTGCGCTCGGGCTTCAAGCCGCTTTGCGCGTTGGTCGCCTTTTTGACGAAGGGCGTTTTGCGCCAGAAATGGTCTCGCTTATCAAGCGTAACAACTGTGGCAAGGCATTGGACATCGCTCGGCACGCCCGTGACATGCACGGCGGCAACGGTATTCAGATTGGATACCATGTGATGCGTCATGCACAGAACCTTGAAACGGTGAATACATACGAAGGTACCCATGATGTGCACGCCCTGATCCTTGGTCGCGCCATTACTGACCTGCAGGCGTTCGCATAGGGAGCCTTATTGATGACCGACGGCGCGCCCCTCAAGGGTCTTAAAGTAATCGAATTAGCCCGAATTCTGGCTGGTCCTTGGATCGGTCAGACATTGGCGGACTTGGGTGCCGAGGTAATCAAAGTCGAAGCCCCCGAAGGTGACGACACGCGTCGCTGGGGCCCGCCGTTTGTGCAACGCCAGCTGCCCGATGGCGGCACGGAAAAAGTTGCCGCATATTTTCATGCAGCCAATCGGGGCAAGACGTCAGTTACCTGTGACTTTTCAGATAAAGAAGATCTCGACAAGTTGAAGGCGCTCATCGCAAACGCTGATGTGCTCGTAGAAAATTTTAAAGTAGGCGGCTTGCAGAAGTTTGGCCTTGATTACGACAGTCTATCTACCCTGAATCCTCGCCTTGTTTACGCCTCCGTCACTGGCTTTGGTCAGTCAGGCCCGCGCGCGACACAGCCCGGCTATGACTTCCTCATTCAAGGTATGTGCGGCATCATGGACCTAACAGGCGAACCTGATGGTCAACCTCAGAAAGTAGGCGTCGCTTGGATCGATATTTTTGCCGGTCTTTATGGGGTGATCGGTGTCCAAGCCGCACTCGCAGAACGCGACCGCTCAGGGAAAGGCCAACATGTTGACCTCTCCCTACTCGATTGCGGAGTCGGCGTTCTGGCCAACCAAGCCGCAAGCTTTCTACTCGGTGACCAGCTGCCCACGCGCTTGGGCAACGCTCACCCCAGTATCGTCCCCTATCAGGTGTTTCCCACCGCCGATGGGCATTTAATTATCGCATGCGGCAATGACCGACAATTCGCAGCGCTTTGCTCAGCACTTGGTGTGGATAAGCTCTCTAAAGATCAGGCATATGCAACCAACCCCGCACGCGTCGAAAACCGCGATACGCTATGCAATCTCATTACCGATCGCACCGCAACCTACCCCAAAGAAATACTGATCGCCCTACTTGAGAAAGCTGGAGTTCCAGTCGGCCCAATAAACACCGTCGCAGAAGCACTCTCTGACCCGCAAACTCAAGCGCGTGCTATGCAAATAGCACCAGAAGGCATCCAAGGTCTTCGCACACCGATTATTTTTTCCCGAAGTGAGCTGAGCCTTGAAACGGGATCACCTTGCCTTGGACGAGGAGCGTTCCATTTCAAAGCAGGTACCTAGACGCTGTCGACTTATCTTCATATGGCCTAGAACGCACAAAGCCAAATCAAACGATTGAGCTGGATACATCTTCAACCAAACTTGATCCACAGAACCCTAACCCGCGCTTCTTCAGCAATTACCACCACACGAAATGCGTTATGAGCCTAGAGAGGGTCAAATTTTATAACTTCACAGTTTTTGGGTTGGTTTCCGGTTAGCGCATGAATGAAGTTACCGTGAGAGACGATATGGCAACAATGTTCCCATCACGAATGCCCGCATTCCAAAGACAATCACCCTCAACGCGCCACCAAGACGTGCCTACAACAAAAACAAGCTGATCTGTGGTACCAACGCCAACAAAACCAATGCAAATAAAGTCACCAAAAAGAAGGGTAATGCGACGACAAAGACCGCGATTGGGCTGACCTTGGCAACGTTGGCAGCAATATAAAGTCCGATACCAACAGGCGGTGATAACAGCCCCAAGATAAGATTGATTGATACAACGACCCCGAAATGGATCGGATCAATTCCATACACATCTGTCGCAATCGGCAAAAGGATCGGCACAACCATAATTAATCCTGCAATCCCGTCGATCACGGTGCCAACGAGGATCAAAATTAAAAGGACCAGCAGCAAGAAACTTGTCGGCGTTTTAGCAACGGTTTCAATCCATGCGGCGACTGTCTGTGGTACTTCGCCAAAGATCAGCACCCAGGAAAACACACCCGCCGCCGCAACCAGGAACAATACCAGTGCAGAGTTGATGCCGGTCCGTAAAAGGATCGCGCCAAAGTCAGCAAATTT
This sequence comes from Octadecabacter antarcticus 307, assembly GCF_000155675.2. Lineage (GTDB taxonomy): Bacteria > Pseudomonadota > Alphaproteobacteria > Rhodobacterales > Rhodobacteraceae > Octadecabacter > Octadecabacter antarcticus. The sequence continues at coordinate 2,298,817 of NC_020911.1, read as the reverse complement.
TAGGGTCTTTGTGAAGAAAATACCCAACACAGCAGCACACAGCGCGCCCAGTGCCGCGGCCTCAGTCGGGGATCCAAAGCCACCCATGATAGTCCCAATAATGACCGCAGGAATTACCAGCATCGGCAGCGCGCTACGTACTGCAATCAGTCGCGTTTTCCAGCTGACGCTTTGACCGCGCGGGTAATCGTGCCAATATCCCAAGATTGCGATCGTTCCCATAAACAGTGTGGTCAAAATAAGGCCAGGAAGCAGGCCCGCAATCAACATGTCACGCACGGCCAATTGTGCCAAAACCGCGTAGACCACAAAAACAATTGAAGGCGGAATGATTGGGCCAAGCAGCCCGCCAAATGCCGTCACCGCCGTTGAAAAGTCGCGGCGATAGCCCGCCTTCTCCATTTCGGGCACCATGACCCGCGTCATCATCGCAATCTGCGCTGTGGCAGACCCAAGGATAGACGCCACCATCATGTTCGCGAGCAGGTTGATATAGGCCAGTCCACCTTTAAGCGAACCGATGCAGACACCAGCAAGCCGGATCAGACGTTGGGTAATCCCCGTCCCGTTCATCAATTCACCAATCAGGATAAAGAGCGGAATCGCCAGCAGGCCAAAGTTATTGAGCGCGCTAAAAAGCTGCAGCCCGTAGCTGTCCAGCAGAATTGTGTTGCCGGAGGTCTGGATAAACACCAGTGCCGAAGCGCAAAGAACGATGCCGATCGGCATGCCAATAACGACAAGAAGGAGAAACGCAACGACGGTCATTGTACAACATCCATAGCGAGACCAGCTGGGTCTTCAGGGCGGTCCAGCCATCCGATGTCTTCGAACATATTGGTGATTGCGTGGATGGTGATTGCAAACGAAAAGAACGGGATAATAAAATAAAATAAAAACGAGGGTGCGGCCATAACGGATGTCTGGTCTGTATAAATGAAGTTGAATGTGTTTGCCTGAAACGTGCCCACGTCAAAGCCCGCCTTGGCAATTTCAACTGGATCAAACCAACGGATACAAAGGTATAAAAGCATAAACCCAAAAACTGCAGCGAGTAGAGAGACGAGACCGTGCAAAATGCGCCTGCTTTTTTCGGATACGAATTCGTGCAGCAGCAAAACAGCGGGGTCGATACGCGCCCGTAACATAAGAGAAGCCCCGACAAACCCAGACAGGATCATCGCATAAATTCCGACCTCATCTGCCCAAGCAATCGTGATCCCAACCATACGCAACAGCACATTCATAAGAACCGTAAGCGTCAGCGCCGCGATAAGCAATTTTAGGAAAAGTCGTTCTATCGCAATAAGACCTGCGGAAAGCTTACTAAAAAGAAAGGGGATCATTTGTTCGCCTATTTAAAAGGAATCCTGGCGACCCTGCAAAGAGCCACCAGAAAGTAGTATAAGAGTTAGAATTTCGCAGCGAGAGCACGCAGACGCTCAACATATGGGGTCTGCTCAGACCATTCTGTATCCCAACGTTCGACGATGTCACCAAAGAACTCTGGGCCAACACTCTCTTGAATAGTCAGACCCTCAATTGCCTGAAGGCGCTCAAGCTTACCGGCTTCGCCAGACACGAACTGATCGATCGTTTGGTCACAGTGCTTTTGCGCCGCTTCTTGGATGATCACTTTGTCTTCATCTGACAGTCCAGCCCAAACACGGCCAGATATTAGCGCGACCATAGCGAACATCTGGTGGTTTGTTTCAAGCATATGCTTTGCGTGGTCGTGGTACCCAAAGTTCAGGATGGATTCGAAGTCCATGTCGATGGCGTCGATCTGACCGTTCGCAAGTGAATCGTAAACCTGCGTTAGTGGCATAGGTGCTGGAGCCGCACCAAACATCTCAAAGAACGTCTGGATGGGTGGGGCAGGTGTAATGCGAAAACGCAGGCCATCGAGATCCTCAATCGATGTGATAGGATCCTTCGCCATAACCTGACGCATCCCTGTCATCGCATAGCATAGACCGACGGTGCCAGTTGCGGCTGGAAGCGCATCAAGGATTTCACGCGCTTCGTCAGACCGCAAGATTTTTGCAGCGTCTTCAATATTATCTATTAGAAACGGTGCGTGCAGCGCAGACATGTCAGGTACACGCAAAGTCAGCCCCGCCGTTGTAAGCCATGCCATGTCCAAAGCACCTGTCTGCAATTGCTGCAGCATTGTCGCTTCGTTGCCCAACTGACCTGATGGGAATTGTGTCACCCCCATACGGCCGTCTGTCATTTCACCCAAAGTCACGCCCATTGCGTCGACTTCTTTGTTCCAGACGTGAACGGGTGGCGTAATCAAGCCTACCCGAAAATTAGTTTCTTGTGCCGTTACTCCCCCCGGCAAAACCGTCGCCGTCATCATGGCAACTGCTGTAAGAAATTTTTTCATTACGTCTCTTTCATTTGAAAACCAGAATTAATACTACATTCCCGAGCACATTCTGGCTTAAGTTCTGACTAAAAAAAGGCCCAATTATCGTTAGTGTAGTAACGATGTTGAAGGGAGGCCCAACTGTCAAGAATAAATGTTAGTGGCCACAATCTTAAGGGTTCTTCAGCAAATTATTTAAGCAATATGCCGTATTTAAACACGAAACCAAACACAGATTGTGGAATTTTAGAGTGCACATTCAGGTATGGTCCCTGAGATCAAAAGGCTAGAGTGCCTAAATAAAGATGAAACTGCACACGTCACATCCTTCTTTGCAAAAGTGCGGCACAGGCCCACCTGACCCGATAATCATCAATAAAACTGCGGTACAACTTTGCTAGGTGGCGCACCAAAAATTTCATCACTTTATAGATGAACTGAAGTGTCAGCGCTCCTTTAGCAACTCCACACTCCAAGGCGCTCCTGCAAGTGCTGGGCAAGTCCGCACAACCATAAAACCACTTGGCTCTCGCACCTAAACTTTGAACGAAACCTAACAAAGCAATATATCGGCACTGAATAATAGCGATCGGGCACAAACTTTATTGACAAGACAGTCTAGGAGTCAATATCATTTGCATACTAACGAAAATAAATAGGAGGCGTCGTGTCATATCATCGTCCGATTGAGCTAGCTTCTGCTTTGCAACTATTGGCTGAAGCTGGTGGAATAATCGTAGCTGGGGGAACGGATGTTTATCCATCCGCCCAGCAAGGGATACAGCCCAATTATTATCTTGATGTGACTGCAATAGTGGGATTCGCAGACATTTCACATGATGCAGATGGCACCCGCTTGGGCGCATCCGTGACATGGAGCCAGTTAATTCAAGCGGATTTGCCCGCTGCCTTTGATTGCCTGAAAGAGGCCGCGCGCGAAGTTGGTAGTGTCCAAATTCAAAATGCTGGGACGATTGCAGGTAACTTGTGCAACGCGTCTCCGGCTGCTGACGGTGTGCCCCCCCTACTTGCGTTAGAGGCACAGGTCGAATTGTGTAGTGCAGCACGCGGCACACGCACCATCGCTCTGTCAAACTTCATCCAAGGTGTACGGCAAACGAATCGCGCTAATGACGAGCTTTTGACAGCGATCATCATTCCCGATGCGCCGAACAATACCTGTTCCGCTTTTGAGAAATTAGGCAGTCGCAAGTACCTTGTGATCTCAATCACAATGAGTAGCGCTGTTGTGGCTTGCAATGCGGATGGAAAAATCACCTATGCCCGCGTGGCCGTTGGTGCGTGTTCGCCTGTCGCGCAGCGCCTATATGGTCTTGAGGAAGACATGATTGGCAAAACGGTTGAACAGGTTGTTGTTGCACGACAGCACCTCGCTGCTCTGTCGCCTATTGATGACATACGTGGCAGCGGATCTTATCGGCTGGACGTCGTAGCAGAACAATGCACACGCGCAATTCAAAGGGCGTTGAGAGATGAATGAAAACCCGAATATCACAGGCACGCAGTTTTGTCTTGATGGCAAGACGGTTGAGGTTTTCCCCGCCCCTGGCGTCCGCCTGTCACAAGTGCTGCGCGAAGAATTAGGCGCACGTGATGTCAAGATAGGTTGCAATGCCGGCGATTGCGGCGCCTGCACCGTTTTGCTCGATGGCGCACCAATTTGCGCCTGCCTGACCCCTGCGCAGCAAGTGGCAGGCCGCAATGTCGAAACGATAGCAGGCCTTTATAAAACGGACAATACGACACAGGCGCTCGCGGAGCGTTTTCAGGATATGGGCGCGGCACAATGCGGGATTTGCACGCCGGGCATGATGGTATCTGCGGTTGCGCTGTTGCGTGAAAATCCAACACCTAACGTGCGACAGGTACAAGATGCCCTTGGTGGTGTGCTGTGCCGTTGCACGGGTTATCGCAAAATCATTGATGCGGTTGTTGGCACAGCACCCGTTGCACGCGACGATGCTGGCATTGTTGGTGATCCTATTCGACATATAGATGCCTTGAACAAGGTATCAGGGGCGCAAACCTTTGGTGATGATATCGCACCGATGGGCACGCTCGAAATTTTTGTGATCCGCTCGCCCCATGCGCGTGCAGCTTTTCAGCTGGGCGATGTGGATGCATTTGTTGTCAATACCAACGGCGTCGAAGCCACGCTATCGGCGATTGACATACCGGGTCGCAACCTTTTTGGCGTCATCCCGCAGTTTGTAGACCAGCCCGTTTTTGCTGAAGCCGAAGCACGGTTTCGCGGCGAAGCTGTCGCGGCAATTATTGGCACACCCGAAGCGATCCGCAACTTTAATCCTGCAACCTTCCCAGTCACTTGGACAAAGCTGGACGCAGTAACTGATGTAACATCGGCGCAAGCAGCAGGCGCAGGTCAATTGCATGCAGATCGCACACGAAATGTTATGTGCGGTGGGTTCGTTGCATGTGGTGATCCTGATGCGGCGTTCGCAAATGCAGACGTGACCGTCGAGGGCCAATACAACAGCGGATTTGTTGAACATGCTTATATTGAACCGGAAGCGGGGTTCGCGCAAATGGATGGCGACAGGGTCGAGATCCACGCCTGCACTCAGGCACCCGTTATGGACTTGGACGCGCTTGAAGCAATTCTTGCCATGGATCGCAAAAAGATACGGATTATCCCCACTGCTGTCGGGGGTGGCTTTGGCTCAAAACTTGATATCTCGGTGCAGCCGTTTCTGGCACTCGCCACGTTAAAAACGGGTAGGCCTGTGCGTTTGAACTACACGCGCACTGAGTCAATGCAAAGTTCAACCAAGCGGCATCCATCCGACATTCGCCTTAAAATCGGCGCTACCAAAGATGGTAAGATCAGCGGCTTCAGTTTTTACGGCGAATTTGACACTGGCGCTTATGCAAGCTGGGGGCCAACGGTTGCCAATAGGGTGCCGATCCACGCATCTGGCCCTTACCAGATTCCAGACTACCGCGCGGAATCAAAAGGTATCTACACAAACAACCCACCAGCAGGCGCGTTCCGTGGGTTTGGTGTGCCACAGTCTGCGATTGCGCAGGAATGTTTGTTCGATGAGCTGGCCGCAAAACTGGAAATGGATCCGCTTGATTTCCGCATTCTGAATGCACTTAAAAACAATGTGCCAACGGTGTGTGGACAGGTGTTTTCGCAAGGTGTCGGTATTGGCGAATGTCTGGAAAGCTTGCGACCCGCATGGGATAGCGAACGCAAAACAGCAACGGCGTTTAATGTAGCCAATACAACCCTTAAACGTGGTGTCGGCATTGCTGCAGGTTGGTACGGTTGTGGCAATACGTCCCTGCCCAATCCGTCGACAATAAAGTCAGGCATTTGGGCGGACGGGACAGTCGTTCTACACCAAGGCGCGATGGATATTGGACAAGGAGCCAATACCGTCATCTCGCAAATCTTTGCGACAGCCTTGGGCATATCCACCAAACTCCTGAAGATCGTTGGTCCTGATACGGATGTGACGCCTGATGCGGGTAAGACATCCGCATCGCGCCAAACCTATGTGTCTGGCAACGCGGCGCGCCTGTCTGGCGAAGCTTTGCGAGCATCGATCTTGGAAAAGATGAACGTTGCCAACGACGCGACGCTTACGTTTGATCTTGGCGTGGTCCGTGCGACAGACATAACTGGCACATACGAATTTGACTTGGCAAGCTTAAATTCAGACGCTGAAGGCTTTGTCTTTAGGGCCGAAGAAACCTATGATCCGCCCACTAAACCGCTCGATGAAAACGGCCAAGGTATTCCCTACGCACAGTTCGGATATGCCGCACATTTGGTTGTTGTTGAGGTCGACACTGCCTTTGGAACGGTTAAACCCATCAAATTTGTTGCAGCCCATGACGTTGGTAAGGCGATCAATCCGATGCTGGTTGAAGGTCAAGTGCATGGTGGGATCGCGCAGGGTTTGGGGATGGCATTGATGGAAGAATACATTCCGGGCCGCACCGAAAACCTGCACGACTATCTGATCCCGACAATCGGGGACATTCCACCAATTGAGACGATCATCATCGAAGAACCGGACGCACACGGCCCATATGGGGCAAAAGGTCTGGGGGAACACGTATTGATCCCAACGGCCCCCTGCATCCTTAACGCGATCCATGATGCCGTCGGTGTACGTATCACAAAAGTCCCCGCTACGCCTGCGCGTGTCCGAGCCGCGATAAAGGCCAATGCCTAATGAACGACATTGTGAAGCCGGAAAAGATCAGATGCGACGCCTGTCCCGTAAATTGCTTCATTGCAGATGGCAAATCCGGGGCCTGCGACAGGTACGCGAACCATGATGGCAATCTGATACGAATAGACCCGCTTACCATTATTGAAAGCACTGATCAAAAGCTTGTGCCTTTTCTGCAGGATGGTTCGCCTGAGGAGTGGGATGGAGATATCGTAAAAGGGAACCGCCCCTTTGTAACTGCGGTTGGTGCTGGCACGACGTATCCGGACTACAAACCTGCCCCCTTCATTGTCAGTCAAGACGTTGACGGCGTGGATATGGTTACTGTCGTAACCGAGGGAATTTTTTCCTACTGTGGTGTAAAAATTAAAATCGATACGGATCGCCATATCGGGCACGAACGCGACGTTGTTTTTGCGGGTGGCGAGGCCATCGGTCATGTAATGACATCGGAATACGGTTCAAAAATGCTTTCCTTAGGTGGCGTGGAACACTTGACTGGTGGGACAAAAAAAGAAGGCCGCTTGACCTGTGACGCGCTACTGCGTCTGTGTAACCGCGAAGCCGTTGAAGTCTGCATCGGCGAAGGTGAAAACGTCACACACGTGATTATTCAAGCTGGCAAAGCCCCCATTATTAATGGAGGCGAAGAAAAGCTGATGCGTGTTGGCTGTGGATCGGCGACAATTGGGATGTTCGCAAAGCAATGGTTAGGTCACGTTGATGATGTCGTCGTTGTCGACGATCACATTACCGGCGTTTTGTCAGAACATCAGGCTGGCAAAGAACTTCATGTCCAAGCCACTGGCCTCAAAATCATCGGGCGTCGTTCGACCCCTGGCCGGTATTTTCAAGTTGCCAAACCTGGAACAGGGTGGGGTGGAACGGACATTGATGACCCTCTGAAAATCCTCGGGCCGTTCAACCCAAAATTTGCCAAAGAGGGCATGAGCCTGTTGATGGTGTCCACCACGGGCGAACAATCTGCATACTTTGAACTGGATGCTGATCTTGTGCCTCAACCCGCTGAGATGCCCGATGTTTTGCGTGTGTCCGCCAATCTGATTGCCGAAAACTGTGAACCTTCAGTGTGTTCTGTTTTGTTCATGGGCGGCGCAGGTGGCAGCTTGCGCGCGGGTGTAACAGAAAACCCAGTTCGCCTGACGCGGTCTGTCAAGGAATCACTGACGCACGTTTCCTGTGGCGGGGCCGATGCTTATGTCTGGCCCGGTGGTGGTATTACAGTGATGGTTGATATCCTAGATATGCCAACCGGATCATTTGGTTACGTTCCCACTCCTGCCCTCGTTGCACCGATCGAATTTACCCTGCGGGTCAGCGATTACAGCGCGCTAGGTGGCCACATGTCAGAGATTAGACCCGTTAAGGACATGGAGACCGACAGTCTGCGACGCGTCCAACAAAACGGTCAGGGTCATGACCCGATGTCTCGCGCTAACTACCGTTGGCCGAAAAGCGACAAACATTAATGGAAGCGCGCGCTGACATACTGCCTTGTGGCACACGTCTGCATTTGCAGCATGGCCCCATTGACCTCATTGTGGGCGCAGATGGTGATCGGCTCAGCGCTTTTACGCTCGCCAAAAACAGGTTTGCCACTGTCCTGAGCGAAATTGTTCCCGAGCTGAGCGAACTTCAGTTGCCACTTACGCAGGATGTACTGGCGCCGTCAGGCGATATCGCCTGCCGCATGGATCACGCCGTGCGACCCTTCAGTGAAGGCGCGTTTGTTACACGCATGGCAGCAGTCGCAGGCAGCGTTGCAGATGCAGTTTTAATGGCAATGTGCACCGCGTCTTTGTCACGGGCCTACGTCAACAATGGCGGTGATATCGCGCTGCACTTGACTGAAGGACAGTCATTCACACTTGCCATGGCCGGACATGATGGCGCTGACTTGGGCCGTGTATCAATTCATCATCACGACCAAATGCGGGGAATAGCTACAAGTGGCCGTCACGGGCGCAGCTTCAGCCTTGGCATCGCAGATAGCGTCACGGTGCTGGCTGCAAACGCGGCACAAGCAGACGTGGCAGCGACCCTAATCGCAAATGCTGTTGACCTTCCACAGCACGCAGCAATCATACGAAAGCCTGCGCATGTCCTAGATGACACAAGTGATCTGGGCGAGCTGCCTGTGGTGGTCGCCTGTGGACCGCTGTCCCAACGCGAAATTGCTGATGCGTTATCCAAAGGGCGAGCACGCACAAACGCTTATATCGACCAAAACCTCATCTCGGGTGCGGCTTTGTTTCTGCAAGGCCAATCCGAGACTACCTGCCCCAAACAGCTTTCAATTACTTTAAGGATCCTAAATTATGCCTGACGTCATTGTACGTAAAATGATCTACTCCGTAGAAGAAATTTTTCATGAGGGCGGTCCGCGCCCTGAAAAATCTTTGCGCCGTGCCGCTGCTTTGGCCATCATTGAAAACCCATTTTCCGGACGCTACGAGTCCGAAATTCAAGGCTTTATGGAAGACTTAAAGCCGCTGGGCCTCAGCATGGCGCAACGCTTGCTTGATATGCTGGGCGGTGCAGATCAGATCGAAGGCTACGGCAAAGGAGCCATGATCGGTGAAGGTGGCGAGCTTGAACACGGAGCATTGTGGCATGCACCAGGCGGCTATGCGATGCGCCAAGTGTTGGCGAATTCGAACGCTATTGTGCCATCATGCAAGAAAGTTACAGGTGTTGGAGGGCGTCTGGACGTCCCTATTACCCACATAAACGCATCTTATGTCCGCAGTCATTTCGATTCTATGGAAGTGGGAAGCAACGACACACCGCGCACCAACGAGATGGTTTTGGCTCTGGTCATGAGCACTGGCGCACGCATCCATGACAGAGCGGGTGGGCTAGCCGTCGCAGATATTATCGGAAAGGATGGCTTACGATGAAGGCTAACATCAGAAAAATTGCCGTGAACATTGAAGAAACGCACCGTGAAATTGGCCGCGAAATTTCACCTGCCACGCGCAAGGCTGTTGCTGTCGCCGTCATAGAAAACCCGTTTGCGGGCACCTACCACGAAGACCTGACTATTTTGATGGATATAGGCGCAGAGCTGGGTGCGTTGTTGGGCGAAAAATGCGTGCAAGCTCTTGGGATCACACCGGATCAAGCAGAAAGCTATGGGAAATCTGCGATGGTCGGTGAAAACGGTGAACTTGAACATGCAGCGGCGATCTTGCACCCAAAACTTGGCGCGCCGTTGCGCGTCGCGGTTGATAAAGGTGCGGCCCTTGTCGCTTCGTCCAAGAAAATGGGCAGTCCGGGGCAAGTGCTTGATGTGCCCTTAGGTCACAAAGACGCCGCATATGTGCGGAGCCATTTTGACGCTATCGAAGTCCGCTTGAATGACGCCCCGCGTGGGAATGAAATCATGGTGGCAGTTGCCGTCACGGATAGTGGCCGACCGCTTCCACGCGTTGGTGGATTGGTCCACAACGATGTAAAAGGCAAAGACGGCTTGCGTTAATTTTGGGCGCCCAATGATTGGTTGATTACCTGAAAACAAGTAAGGTATCAGAAACCATGGAGGCAGCCGTGAACCAAGCGAGCAAAAAAAAGTATGACCTCGACCAACAGGTCGGTTTTTTGCTACGGTTGGCGAGCCAACGCCACTCGACCATTTTTCAAAAGCATGCGCTGGAGAATTTGACCCCGACGCAATTCAGTACGCTGATAAGGCTTTCTGAAATGGGTGAAATTTCACAAAATCACTTGGGTCGTATTGCTGCAATGGACGTGGCGACCGTGAAAGGTGTCGTGGACCGCCTAAAGACAAAAGGTTTAGTTGATTCCCGCCCTGATCAAATTGATAAAAGACGCGCGGTCATCACCCTGACTGAAAAAGGTTCGGCCTTGGTTCGTGACCTAGAAGTCATCGGCAAAGACATCACTCAAGAGACCCTCTCACCGCTCACCGCGAACGAGCAGCGGAATTTGGTCAATCTACTCCGCAAAATCTCATAGCCTCTTCTGCAGCGCTGGTGACGCCATACCCAAGTCCAAACGTGATCGAGAGATCGACCTCGTTCAGCGCCGCAGTTTCCAACACCGCTGCAAACTTATCGCGAGACGACCAGCCCTCGGGCCCAGCGTCAGCAGCAGGCAGAAGTTGCCCCTTGCTGCGCGCCTCAGCCCGCCACTTGTGCAGTGTCGCCTCGGAAATCCCTTCATCCTGCGAAAGCTGCCTAATGGCCAAGTTATTCGGCGGCAGCATCCGCTTCAGAACAGCCGATTTTCGTTCTGGTGAGTATCCCACGTCATTGTCCTATCCCGCCCACCTGAAAATTAAAGAAAAATAGAGCAGCGGACAACATCCCTGACATAGGGGGCAATGGAGCCGTTACGTTAGAATCTATAATGCGGCTCTTTTTACAGCGATAGGCGGCAGATCGATCACCATCATGATCGATAAAGGGCGGCCCTCATTAGCGCGTGTTATCCCCTTCGGGGCTTTCCATTTCTATAATCTCAGCCCCCAGATCTGACAGGTTTGCCCAATCCAAGGCGCTGCAAGAATGGGGGCAAACTCAACGACCTTCAAGCAAGCAAGCGGTGAACTCACAAAATGCGCTCTGGCAGACGATCAGCAGGCGGAGTGTTGCGCGACCGCTCAGAGCATACTTTACCATCGATGATCGTCATCCCAACACCGGGCAGGTTTCCCTGTTGGACAGATTCAAACATCGTTTTTCCAGGCGCATGTTGCGCTTTGTCCAAAAATACAAAGTCAGCGCATTTTCCGACTTCAACCAAGCCAGTGTCCAGCTCACGTTGCCGCGCAGTGTTGCCGTTAGCAAAGCAAAACGCCTGTTCGGCAGGAACGTTGCCAAAGGCAGACAGCATCGCAACCATGCGTAAAATCCCTAGAGGTTGAACGCCAGAACCCGCAGGTCCGTCAGTGCCTAGAATGATCTGATCAAGCTTGCCCAGCTCGCGCGCGGTGTTCAGCGCCAGAACCGCCGCGCGTTCATTGCCGTTATGAACAATCTCAAATGCGGAAGAACAGCTTTCACACAGGCAAATGATCTGGTCATCTGGAAGCGCCGAGTGCCCACCATTGATGTGACCAATCACATCCGTTCCGGTCTCGATCACCATGTCCGCGTCAATCAAACCAGATCCGGGGATAGATGGACCGCCTGTGTGGATCGTACTTTGGATGCCATACTTACGCGCCCAATTCACCATTTGTTGCGCCGTTTTACCGTCTTTGACGGTGCCAAGACCAACTTCACCCAATAACTTCACACCCGCATCGGCGAGGTCTTTGAAGTCTTCTTCGACCATTCCATGCTCGATCACCGGCGCACCTGCGTGAACCTTGACCCCAGAGGGACGGAAATTTTCGTACCAACGTTGGGATGCAATCGCCATCGCCTTCAGGCCAACAATGTCCTTGGGGCGCCCGGGCATATGCACTTCGCCCGCCGATATTAACGTCGTCACACCGCCATGCAGCGTGCTGTCGATCCAGTTAAGTTGCTGTTGGCGCGGTGTATAATCCCCCACGACCGGATGAATATGACTGTCGATCAAACCTGGCGCAAGAGTCACGCCGTGGGCGCCAACGATCGTCGTTGCCCCCTCACAGTCGAGGTCCTTTTCGTAGCCCCATTCTGCAATTTTTCCATCCAGCGCGATGAGGCAATCCCCATCAAAAATTGGCTGTTCTAATTTCCCCGAGAGAATTTGACCAATATTTTTTATAACCAGCTTTGCCAAATTAAGTCTCCCAAGCGTTCCAAATTTCATTTGCATACGAATATTTTTTCATGATCCCGTCAAGTGCTTTTCTCGCAGACAAGGGCTCTGAATAACTGCAGTTGACACACATAGCGAGAAGATGCTTATTCATTAGTATACAAATGAAAAGGTGACAACGTGAAATACTGCGTAACGGATGAGAATATTAACTTCAAATACCTAGGTTGCATCGAGGTTTGCCAGTTGATGTAATCAAAACAGACAAGATAACTATCACTTAAAAGTGGGTCGCTTTGAACTAAAAGTATCCGAGATATTGCTGACAAAGGGTCGCCTCCTATCGACGCTGATCAGTGGGCGGAACAGCAAGACAAGCTGCCCCGCCATTCAGAAAGCCCGGCAACCGCCTAAGAAGGATTTAGTCATGACAGTTGACCTTACGACTCCCACTTTAGAATTTCCGATACCGGCTGGTGTTTTTGCGCAAAGTGTAACGTCTGTTGAGCATTATACTGATCGACTGTTTAAATTTCGCATCTCAAGACCTGATAGTTTTCGGTTCCGCTCTGGCGAGTTTGTCATGATTGGCCTTCCAAATACTGAAAAACCAGTGTTTCGCGCCTATTCAATTGCATCCCCCAATTGGGATGAGGAAATTGAATTTTATTCGATTAAAGTTCCAGAAGGTCCTCTGACTGAACACCTTCAAAAAATCAAAGTAGGCGACACAGTCTTAATGCGTAAAAAGCCAACGGGCACGCTTGTAAATGACGCGTTGCTGCCTGGGAAACGCCTTTGGATGTTCTCAACCGGTACAGGGATTGCACCCTTTGCCAGCCTGATCCGTGACCCTGATACGTATGAAAAATTTGACGAGGTCATCCTGACCCACACTTGCCGCGACGTCGCAGAGCTGACGTATGGCCAAGGGCTGGTTGCAGCAGTCAAGGATGACCCACTTTGTGGAGAATTCGCCCAGAGTTTGCGACTTTACAGCACAGCTACGCGTGAGGACTATCCATTTAAAGGCCGTATCACAGACCTGATGGCATCGGGCAAAGTGTTCAGCGATCTTGGCGTTCCACCGATCACACCAGACATTGATCGTGGCATGATATGTGGTTCGATGGCCATGCTGCATGACGCCAAAGTAGCCCTGGAAGGCTTTGGCCTTGCAGAAGGGTCAAACAACCGGCCCAACACATTTGTTGTCGAACGCGCCTTCGTAGATTGAGGAGTAAAAATGTCCAAAGACCTAAGCCCGCAAAGCCGACCAGATCTGTCTCCTTTCAACTGAGAAGAGACACGGGCAGCCCTTCGTTCATATAGTGGGGCATTGTTGACCCACTCTTAGACCGAATTCTTGCAGTAATTTTTGACTACATCACCAATCCGTGATTTTGCTAAGGACTCGCGATTACTACGGCGCAGCGAAATCAGCCTTGCCCGTCTCGCATCGACTTTGCCGTCGACTTCATGGCTCCCGATTTCGAACCAGACCCAAACCTTTTTGTGGTTCACTCAAACACGGGACGCCGCACCATTACCGCAACGAACAACCGGCAAATCAACAAGCCGCGTCGTGTACCTGGAACTTCGGTGATTGGACCGAAGTTGCCAAGGTTGCTTCATCCCTTCACTCGCGAAGACCAACGTTTTCTTGCCAAACCTGTCGTTGGCTTGATCAAGCGCACTCATAAGAGCAGCAGACTTCGGCTTCTCAAAATCAAACAATGTCCTCGGCCGATCCTCAAAGCGTATGAGATCAGCAAGCATTATCCCGGCTTTCGTAAACCTCCTAAATATTATCCATAGATCATTCGGAACGACTACTCTAAAATTGTATAGGAAGTCGCACAAATCAGAAACCGGACGGCCTTCGCAGGATTTTAAAGTAATATATTTCAATTACTTAAGTGAAGGACTACCGGCTGACGCCAGTAGCCTCATTTAGAGGAATGCAATTCCAGATACTGCGTGATGATGTCGTCAGTCACATTTCCAGAGGTGGTTGAGAAATATCCGCGTGCCCAAAACCGCCTGCCCCAGTAGCGCTTGCGCAACTCAGGGAATTCCATCTGGATGCGGCGCGACGAGCGGCCCTTTATGCGTTGCATAACGTTGGACAGGGACAGTTTTAGTGGGATCGACAGGAACATGTGCACATGATCGCGTCCCAGCACACCTTTCACGATATGGACGCCCATTTCGGAGCATGTTTGCATGATAATCTCGCGTATCCGCTCTCGCATCGCACCCTGCAAAACCTTGTATCTATATTTTGTGACCCACACGACGTGAAATTTGTGGTAAAATCGCGTTTGACCGGATGAGGAATAACGCATGATCTTCTCTCCTGAATTTTGAAACCATACTGCTAATGCGGGTTTCAAAATTCAGGAGAGAAGATCAATCATAGATTCGCTGAAGCTGACCGGCTAGAAGCCGGTGGTTTCGATCCATTAGGGGCTTTGTTGCACAAATAGTCTCGTATCAGGGATTCATGTTGTAAATCCAGCATGGTAGCTGGCGTCATGAGTAAACCTATCGCCCCGATTTACCGCACGAGGAACTGGCCTGAGTATAACAAGGCCCTGAAGCGACGCGGGTCACTGACCATTTGGTTTAACCCAGAGGTCACTTGGAAAGCTGCGCCTACCGTTGCCCGGCAGTGGTTTGTTTGCAAACCATGAGAGGGGGGCAAACGGGGCCGCCAGCCACGCTATAGCGATGCGGCGATCCAAGCCTGTCTCACGTTGAAAGTGCTGTTCGGAATGCCTTTGAGGCAGGCGACGGGCTTTGTGGAAAGCCTGTTGAAATTGATCGACCTTGACTGGGAGGTCCCAGACTTCAGCACGTTATGTCGGCGTCAGAAAAGGCTATCGGTTACCATCCCGTATCAGGGCTCAAAGGGCCCGCTAAACCTCCTTATCGACAGTACCGGCATCAAAGTTGAGGGCGAAGGTGAGTGGAACGCTCGCAAGCATGGCGGGCCGAAACGTCGGGTGTGGCGCAAGATACATATAGGGATTGATGAAGAAACGTTGGAGATACGCGCGGTCGAAGTGACGAGTAGCAGCATTGGAGACCCACCCATGTTGCCCAACCTTCTCGGTCAGATCACACCAGATCAGAAGATTGGCAGTGTCACAGCAGATGGGGCATATGACACCCGCAAATGCCATGATGCGATTGCGGCCCGCAATGCCCGTGCTGTCATCCCGCCACGCAAGAATGCCAAGCTATGGAAGCCGGATACGCTGGGGGCCAGAGCCCGAAACGAAGCGGTACAGTCCTCAAAGGATCTCGGCCGCGCTCAATGGCGTCGCTTGAGCGGATACCACCGCAGGAGTCGTGTTGAGACAAAGATGCATTGTTTGAAACTACTCGGGCAGCGCCTGGCCGCACGAGACTTTGACCGGCAAGTTGCGGAAGTCCAAATCCGTGCCGCGATACTCAACGGCTTCACCGCCCTTGGCATCCCAAACACCGTTACTGTAGGCTGAATCCGTCAGGGGTCAGGGGAAGCACGCCATAAGGGCGATTTGTGCAACAAAGCCCCATCAGGGGTAAGGGGAAGTCAGACCTCATGCTGTTGTGTGCAACAAAGCCTCCGCTGCATCACCTTGGACAGTGCGAATTGTGGCGGGACAGATATGAACATGTGGACGTGGTCACCTGCCAGAACACCCTTCACAATATGCACGCCCATCTCAGCACAAGACTGTCGAATGATATCGCGGATCCGTTCGCGCATCGGCCCGCGCAAAACCTTATGTCGATATTTCGTCGCCCAAACGACGTGGTAACGGTGATAAAATTTGGTGGCTTATCTCAATTAGGTAGAAAGTTAAAACCAGTCCAAGGAAAGAGCAGTCGCGCCACGGAAGAGTGTTTGACTTTTAAATTTCTGACGGCTAGCAATCCATATCCGTTGGGGTGCCGTCATGGCTGAGAGGTGAAAACCGACCCATCGAACCTGATCCGGGTCATTCCGGCGTAGGGAACGGAGTGTCGCTGTGACCATACAGCCGTAAACCCTCCGTTTCTCAATGC
This sequence comes from Octadecabacter antarcticus 307, assembly GCF_000155675.2. GTDB lineage: Bacteria > Pseudomonadota > Alphaproteobacteria > Rhodobacterales > Rhodobacteraceae > Octadecabacter > Octadecabacter antarcticus. The sequence goes on along the minus strand of NC_020911.1, from coordinate 2,282,419 downwards.
GTCTGACCCTTTTTATTAATGGGGGCACGTGTGGCTTTTCAGGCGTTGACAATTGCAGGCTCCGACAGTGGCGGCGGCGCTGGAATTCAGGCTGATCTTAAAACTTTCAGCGCGCTCGGTGTTTATGGTGCCAGTGTCCTGACCGCAATTACCGCGCAGAACACCCGCACTATTACAGCGGTCAAAATGCTTACCCCCGAGATCATCCGCGCCCAGATGGGTGCGGTTTTCGACGATCTGGCAATTGGTGCGATCAAGATCGGAATGCTTGGTGGACCGGACGCAATTTGTGCCGTTGCAGAAGGGCTGGCGGCCTGCGCAGTGCCAGCGCCAGTGGTTCTTGATCCGGTTATGGTTTCCAAATCAGGGGATGCGCTGTTAGCGGATGATGCAGTTGCCGTTTTGCGTGCACGAATGTTGCCATTGGCAGATCTGCTGACCCCGAATCTTCCGGAGGCTGCGCGCCTGCTGGACACCCCCGAGGCAACAGACGAAACCCAGATGCGCGAACAAGGCCGCGCGCTTCTGGCGCTGGGTCCACGCGCCGTTTTAATGAAAGGCGGCCACGCAAGCGGTGCCGTTTGCATTGATTTGCTGGTCACGCAGGACGATGTGTTGCAGCTATCAGCCCGCCGCCACCCCACGCGCAACACGCATGGTACCGGCTGCACCCTGTCGGCCGCCATCGCCGCAGGACTGGCACGCAAAATGCCACTGACCGCCGCGGTGAGCATGGCCCATACCTACTTGCAAGGGGCCATAGAGGCAGCTGACCGTCTGGATATCGGCCACGGCCATGGCCCCGTCCACCATTTCCATAAGGTCTGGCCCAATGGTTGATGTAACCATCATCGGTGCAGGCGTTGCAGGTCTTTGGGCCGCGCGCTCCTGCCTCGCACGGGGCCTGCGCCCCCGTCTGGCGGATCGGTCCGGACCACCGGGGCCACATACCTGTTCGTGGTGGGCGGGTGGCATGCTGGCCCCTGAATGCGAAGGTGCAACAGCAGAGACCCCCATCATCAGCCATGGGCGCAAGGCCGCTGCTTTATGGGGTGATGTCACCACCGTGAGCACCCAGGGTACGCTTGTGCTCGCGCCTGAGCGGGACCGCGCGGAACTAGACCGCTTTGCCGTGCGCACCATCGGGCATGTCGCCTGCGATGGTGACGCGATCGCTGCACTTGAACCTGATCTAGGGGAACGGCACAAACGTGGGTTGTTCTTTGCCAAAGAGGCCCATCTGGACCCCCGTCAGGCCTTGAGCGATCTGGTGCGCAGCCTTGCCGCCTTGGGCGTTTTCATCGAACAGACGGAGATCACACCGGATAACGTGCAAGGTCCAGTTATCGACTGTCGCGGTCTGGCCGCTCAGGGCGATTTGCAGGGCCTGCGTGGGGTACGTGGCGAAATGATTGTACTGCAATCGGACGAGATCATGCTGACCCGCCCCGTCCGTCTGCTGCACCCGCGCCATCCGCTTTATGTCGTGCCGCGTGCGAACGGGTTGTTCATGTTGGGTGCAACCCAGATCGAAAGCGCAGCGCGCGGCCCTATGACGGCACGCTCGGCGCTTGAGCTTTTATCGGCAGCCTATGCGCTTGATGCGCGCTTTGCCGAGGCTGTGATAATCGAGATGGGTGCCGATCTGCGCCCGGCCTTTGCCGACAACGTGCCGCGCGTGGTGCAGCGGGGACACGTGATGCATCTCAACGGGTTGTTCCGCCACGGATTCTTAATGGCGCCGGCATTGGCCGAACAAGCGGCCACTTTTCTTTCAACAGGCAAAACGGGGGATCTATTTCGTGAAAATTGAAGTGAACGGAGAGCCGCGCGAGATCAAAGCCACCGATCTAAGTCATGCTTTGGCAGAATTGGGCTGGGGTGATGCGCGGGTCGCCACCGCGCTCAATGGGGTCTTCGTGCCTGCAGCTCTGCGAGACGACACACCCCTTTCAGCCGGTGACCATATCGAAGTTTTAACCGCAATGCAGGGGGGGTAAGCCATGCGTGATTTCTACGGGGTGGACTTGCAAACGCCTATGATGCTGGGCACTGCGCGCTACCCCTCGCCCGCCGTGATGGAGAACGCGTTTCACGAAAGTGGAGCGTCGGTTGCGACCGTATCGCTGCGCCGTGAGCGTGGCGCGGGACAGGCATTTTGGGATATGGTACGCGGGCTAGGTGTCCATTTGCTGCCCAATACAGCAGGATGCCATTCAGCGCGCGAGGCGATCACGACGGCGCAGATGGCACGTGAGTATTTCCAGACTGACTGGATCAAACTTGAGGTGATCGGCAATTCCGACACGCTGCAGCCTGACCCGTTTGGCCTGATCAAGGCAGCCGAAGTGCTGTGTGCTGATGGCTTCAAGGTGTTCCCTTACACCACCGAAGATCAGGTGCTTGCCGCGCGGCTGGTAGACGCGGGCTGCCATGTGCTGATGCCTTGGGGCGCGCCCATTGGGTCTGGTATGGGGCTAAACAACATCCACGGGCTGCGCACCCTGCGCGCAGCATTTCCCGATGTGGCGATGGTGATTGATGCGGGTCTTGGCCTGCCAAGCCATGCAGCGCAAGCGATGGAGATGGGGTTCGATGCGATCCTTCTCAACACAGCCGTGGCCGAAGCGGATGATCCCGCGACCATGGCCCGCGCGTTTGCATTGGCCACTGAGGCCGGTGCGCTGGCAGCAACTTCTGGCCCCATGGGTATGCGCGACATGGCCGTCCCATCCACCCCCCTCATTGGAAAGGCCTGGCTATGATATTGCCGCGTTTCTACCCCGTCTTCGACAGTGCTGATTGGATTGCCCGCGCAGTCCCACTTGGCGTGCGGCTGGTGCAACTGCGCATGAAAGACCGCGCTAATGACGCTTTGCACACAGAGATTGTCACCGCTCAGGCCCTGTGCCGACACCACGGTGCCACGCTGGTGATCAATGATCACTGGCAACTGGCGATTGATCTGGGGGCAGATTGGCTGCATCTGGGGCAAGAGGATCTGGACACAGCCGATATCGCAGCGATCCGTAGTGCTGGAATCAAGCTGGGTGTCTCAACCCATGACCTTGCCGAGCTAGACCGCGCGTTGGCGCTGGATCCTGATTACATCGCCTTGGGCCCCGTCTATCCAACCATTTTGAAGGAAATGAAATGGACCGAACAAGGCCTTGACCGGCTGACAGAATGGAAAGCCCTGATCGGGGATATCCCGCTGTGTGCCATTGGTGGCATGTCGGTGGAACGCTCCACAGGGGCCTTTGCCGCAGGGGCGGATACGGTGGCGGCAGTGACAGACATCACCCTGCATGCAGATCCCAAAGCCCGCATTCACGCTTGGCTAGAGGCGACCGCATGAGCCGCTACGCTCGTCAGATTGTCCTACCCGAAGTCGGAACCAAAGGTCAAAACCGTTTGCGCGCGGCCCATGTTCTGGTTGCAGGCGCGGGCGGCCTCGGGGTGCCGGTGCTGCAATATCTTGTGGGGGCTGGCGTGGGTATGATCACGCTGATCGACGGCGACGCGGTGGCACAGAGTAACCTGCATCGCCAGCCGCTTTACCGTATGGCAGACGTGGGCCGCCCAAAGGCGCTGGCTGCAGCCGATGCCATGGCCTCTCTGAACCCCGATGTTGCCCTGCACCCTATTGTTGACTGGCTCACACCAGCCAACGCACCCACTTTGGTGGCGCAAGCGGATGTTGTGCTTGATTGCGCTGATACGTTTGCCGCAAGTTTCACCCTGTCTGATGCCGCCCTTGCTGCAGGCAAACCGCTGATTGCAGCCTCTGCATTGGGACTAACAGGCTATGTGGGCGGATTTTGCGCAACGGCACCCTCCCTGCGTGCCGTGTTCCCCGACCTGCCGCGCAGTGCTGCAACCTGTGCAACCTCAGGGGTACTTGGCCCTGTGGTGGCCACAATGGGTGCGATGCAAGCGCAGATGGCCTTGAGCGTCTTGCTCGGGCTGACACCCTCACCTTTGGGTCAGATGATGATCTTTAACGCCACAAACTGGCGCATGTCCGGATTTCGCTTTGACGCAGCACCAGAGCCTGCACACCCCGCCCTTTTCATTGCTGAAAACCAGATCACGCCAACCGATCTTGTCATTGATCTGCGCGATGAGGTCCCTGCCCCGTTTCGCGATACCGCATTGCATCTACAGACTGGCTCCATGCCCGATTTGGCATTGCCCCCGTCCGATACCCGTATCGTATTGGCCTGCCGTACGGGTTTGCGCGCGCATCATGCCTGCACCACATTACGCGACCGGTGGGCGGGCGATATCGCCCTGCTCGCCCTGCCTGAACAATAACTCACACCTCAATCCACCTGACGGAGACATTCATGAAACGTATTATAACAATCCTCGCCCTCACGCTTATCACCACGCCTGCGCTTGCACAGGACCGCATGACCATCATGCTAGATTGGTTCGTCAATCCTAATCACGGGCCGATCATTCTGGCCCAAGAGCTGGGATATTTCGCCGATGCAGGTCTTGAGGTTGAGGTAATCACCCCGGCCGATCCCAACGATCCGCCGCGCATGCTCGCAGCAGGGCGCATTGATTTGGCGGTCAGTTACCAGCCAGAACTACATCTCAACAGCCGCAACGGGCTGGGACTTGTGCGCGTCGGCACTTTGATTGAGACACCAATGACCTGTCTTGTGGTGCGCGCTGATGGCCCTGTGCAATCGGTGGCCGATCTGGAAGGGCGCAAAGTAGGCTTTGCTGTTGCAGGGTTGCAAGAGATGCTGCTGGACGCGATGCTGACCCATAACGGTGTGTCCCCCGATGATGTCGAACAGATCAATATCGGGTGGTCCATTTCGCCTGCTTTAATGTCCGGTCAGGTCGATGGCGTAATCGGCGCGTTCCGTAATTTTGAACTTAATCAGATGGACATCGAAGGCATCGCAGGGCGTTGTTTCTATCCCGAAGCCGAAGGCGTGCCATCCTACGACGAACTGATTTACGTGGCCCGCGCTGAAGGCCTCAACCGTGACAAGATTGCACGTTTTTTGCTAGCAACCGAACGCGCCACCGCCGATATTTTAAATGACCCGACAGGCATGGGCGAGGTCTTCTTTGCCACCAGCGCCGAGTTGCGCAACGAGCTGAACACCCGTGCATGGGGCGATACATGGGCGCGGTTTGCCAGCCGCCCAGCTGCCGTGGATCATGGCCGCTATGCCCGTTTCGAGACATTTTTGGTCAATCAGGGTGCCGTTGATGTTGCAATACCTGCAGCCGATCTGGTTGTCGACGTGACGGCGCAGGTGGCTGAATGATCGCACCTGACTACGGGCATGCGTTTAGCCTATGGCGTTCAGCTGCGGGACAGGATTGGATAGACTACACGCACCATGCCTTTGTCGAAGGACTGCGGGACGGGTCACTGGAGCAAGCCAGCTACCTGCACTATCTGAGACAGGATTATGTGTTTTTAATCCACTTTGCCCGCGCGTGGGCGCTGGCGGCGGCCAAGGCTGAAACTTACAGCGAAATGGCCGCCGCCAGTGCGACAGTTCATGCTCTCGTACACATAGAAATGCCGCTACATGTAAAGATCTGTGCGACCCACGGCATTGACAGCGCAACCCTTGAGGCCACCCAAGAGGCGGCAGGTAACCTGGCGTATACCCGCTATGTCTTAGAGGCGGGATACTCTGGGGATTATCTGGACCTGCTTGCGGCATTGGCGCCTTGCGTTTTGGGATATGGTGAAATCGGTAGGCGGCTCAAGGGCAATACCGGTCCTTTTGCGCAATGGTGCGATACCTACACTGGACCGGACTACCAAGCGCTGTGTCACGATGTCGGCGCGCTGCTGGACAGCTCCATAGTGCGACGGCTCGGGCCAGATTGGCATCTTCTGCCGCGCGCCCAAACACTCCAAACACGGTTCAACACCGCCACACAGCTAGAGATTGGGTTCTGGGACATGGCGCAAAATCCGGGCGGCACATGACCGCACCCGCCATTCAAATAAAGGGGACTTTGCGCGCAGAGCAAACGCCCCTGATTGACAGCTTTGATCTGACCCTGCTTGCCGCGCGGTGGAGCGCACTGCTTGGACCCTCAGGCGTTGGCAAAACATCGCTGCTACGGTTGGTCGCCGGTTTGCCGTGTGCGGCGCATCTGGACGGACAGATTATGGCCGATGATGGCGTTCCCATCGCGCCGCGCGTGGCGATGATGGCCCAAGATGATCAACTTCTGCCGTGGGCCAGCTCTCAGGACAACATTACGATCTGCGCACGCTTGCGGGGCGAACGGGCGCACTCCGATCGCGCGCGCGCCTTATTGGAAGATGTTGGTCTTGCAGGTTTTGAAGAGCGCAAGCCTGCCGAAATGTCCGCCGGACAACGCCAGCGCGTAACCCTCGCACGCACCCTCTATGAGGACCGCGCAATCGTCCTACTGGACGAGCCGTTCTCGGCCCTTGATGCAATGACGCGACACACGGTGCAGGATCTTGCGGTGCGGCTTCTGGCAGGGCGAACCGTTGTTCTTATCACCCACGACCCCGCCGAGGCAGTCCGGCTGGCGGATGATGCGTGGATGATCACGCGTGCAGGCATCACACCTTGCGCTCTGCCGCCGACACTGCCTCCACGTGCATCTGACGTCGTTGAAAACCTTGCTGCACAGGCAGCGCTGTTGCAGCGCATGCGCGCGCTTGTAACAGGGGACGTGGCGTGATGCTGCGCGCCAGCCATAGCCTTTGGCGCGGCACATTTGCGTTGCTTGTAGCATTGGCCATATGGCAGGCAATCGTGACCTTGAGCGGTGTGCCACGCTTTATCCTACCTGGACCAGCTCTGGTGGCACAGGCTCTTTGGCACAATGCCGCTCTCCTGTGGGAAAACGCGCTATGGTCTGCGGGCAACCTTGTTCTCGGCCTGGGAATCGGTGTCATTCTGGGCATCGAGACGGCCCTGTTGCTCGCCTTGTCGCGGCGTGCGCGGTGGCTGCTGCGTCCGATGCTAGTGGTGGCCCAAGCCGTACCCATTTTTGCACTGGCACCTGTGATCACCCTTTGGCTCGGCTATGGCATGCCGTCCAAGATTGTCACCATCGCCCTTGTGACCTATTTTCCAATCGCGTCTGCTCTGTTTGACCGGCTGATGGCACTGCCGGCAGGGTTGAGCGACTTGTCACATTTGTCAGGAGCTGGCCGCTGGCGCGAAACGCTGCTGCTGCGCTTGCCCTATGCGGTGCCGAGCCTGCTGTCGGGACTGCGATTGGCGGTTGTTTACGGACCACTGGCGGTTCTGATCGGCGAATGGGTAGGGTCATCGCAAGGCTTGGGGCATCTTATGCTGATGTCGAACGGTCGCGGCCAGACGGCGCTTATGTTTGCAGCGCTGATTGTGCTCGCATGCTTGTCGCTCATCCTGTGGCTCGCGGTAGAGGCGCTGTCACGGTGGGCAACAACGCGGCTTTCGGGGCGCTAAAGGCATCATCACATGGTTTGATAATAAGACTACTTCAAGAAAGAGCATTACATGAACCGCTAAGATTGAGCTTATTTTGTCCACTTATTGTCAAAATGTCTCTAACTGAAGATATTTCATAAGCGCCTTTAGCCATTACCTCATGTTATTGTGACGCCATTGGTCTGTATAAGTCGTTAGAACTTGAGCGTCACCTCGGAAATAGCGTTGGGGCCACATCTAAGCGTCTTGGAACATCAGATCTACCACCATCACTGTCAACGTATTTCAACTGTGTACCGACCATCAGATCATGCCGCCGTTGCACTTTGGCACGCGACATTGATGGTGCCGCAACCTGTACAGAAGCCACTGAGGGGAGCGATTTTCGCCTCATAAGAAAGTGGTGTCAGAAAATCACTTTCAACCCAAGCAGATATAGCTTCAAACTCATCCACTGCCCCTGCTCTCCCCAAGTAGCAAGGTCTTTGTTCCACCTAATTTATGGTATTTCGCAGCAACCTAATACGAGTTTGCATTAATCATACAACCCCAATAGCAACCTTAAATGAAGCCTTGGCTTGGCAAAACGTTTGATAAAAATGCCCTGAATACGTGAATTGATCGAGTGCCAGAACACAGTGCCGATGCCATCGCCTCTGCTCCAGCGGAGGTGCCTCACATAAGAACGTGACATGCGGGGTCGCTAAAGCCCGTCGACGCAGGTGCAAAAAACCTATCAACAATGCTGAAATCCCTTGCTGAAGGCGGAAAGGCGAATTTTGTAACTTTCGTTACAAAGCCTTCTTAACTCAAGCCTTTACCTCAACAATACATGTCGAAATTTCACAGTACGACGATCTCACGAGTTAGGGAACCTAGTGCGGATCAACAGATAATAGACCAATACTGCGGCAACGGACTGTGGCATCACCCACGGGCACAAGGAAAATAAAGTCATATAAATCAATGTCTTGAAATATTTCTAAGGTAGCCCGCCCTACCGCTTGAGCCAACTTTACAAATAATATCAGTGACTTATATGAACTCACCTCCTTTTTCTCCAAAGTGAACCACTACCGACCGAGGCCGGTAGCATCGCGATTGGAATGTAATTCCAGATACTGCAGAATGACAGCGTCGGTGACATTTCCTGACGTAGTCGAGAAATATCCACGGGCCCAAAGATAAGCAATTCATTGCTGCTGGACGATATAAAAAAGATACAGATACCTTATATTTTATTGGGCGTTTGACATCTATTGATACAAGATTATACCCAGCCATGAAGATCGTTACCCGCTCCACTTGCTTTATGTCCTACCGCTTCGCTGCTTGAGGACTTTTTTATGTCCTACCGCTTCGCACCTTGAGGGTCTGATCCCCGTCTCAAAAACATCTTGGAGAACCGCAATGTCCGACATTACCCGTATCGACGCTGGTCCACGCATGAGCCAAGCTGTCATAGTTAACGGCATCGTCTATCTCGCCGGACAAGTGGGTGCAGAAAGTGGCACAGTCACCGAACAAACTACTGCGATCCTTGATAAAATCGACGTGCTGCTGACCAAAGCGGGCACAGATAAATCGCGCGTCATCACGGCACAAATCTGGTGCGCGGACATGGCCAAAGATTTTGCTGACATGAATTCGGTTTGGGATACATGGGTCGCCAAAGATTGCGCGCCCGCGCGTTGGACTGGCGAAGCCAAGCTCGCGACCACGGGCTTCAAGGTCGAGATCATCGTCACAGCCGTATTGTGACGCCGTTCCTGACCCCATTGGACGCAGATGCACTGCGCAGCGTAGGCGTATCTGACCCGTGGTCATACGGGATGGCCGACCGCGTACGATTTGGTGAAATCGATGCGCTGAACCACGTCAACAACGTGGTCTATCTGCGCTGGTACGAAACCCTGCGCGTCAATTACCTGCACGATTACGGTATCTATGAAGACGCAGGGCCAGACCCAAAATTCGTCGTGAAAACAGTGGGGTTAGACTACAAAGCTGAAGTTCACCGCGGTGCCAATTACATCAACGTCGCCCGCACCACGCAGATGCGTAACACCAGCTTTACGATGCATTATGCGACATTTATTGACGGCCGCATCACAACCACGGGGGACGCGGTCATTGTGCTGTTGAACGCCGATAACAGCAAACGTGCGCTGCCCGATGCCCTGCGCCAAACGTTCATCACCCGCGACGGGGCGGTGCAGGCTTAAACGTCGCTTCTAAACACAGCCCCTAAACGCCGTGCTTTTGCAAGAAATCAACCAAAGCGGCAGTCGATCCATCCTTATCCAACGCATCCGCGCCCTCAATAATTGGCTGCAATGCTGTGGCCAGCTCTTTGCCCAGCTCAACACCCCATTGGTCATAAGAATTTATGCCCAAAACCACGCCTTCAACAAAAACGCGGTGTTCATAGAGCGCTAGTAGCTGTCCCAAGGTAAATGGGTCAAGTTTCGGGTAAGCGATTGTTATCGATGGACGGTTTCCGGGAAAGACGCGGTGTTTTGCTTGACGTTCAAGCTCAGCGCCCTCGAATTTGTCTGCGACTTTACCGCGTGCTTCATCCAGATTACGGCCCTTCATCAACGCCTCCGATTGCGCCAGACAATTGGCGACAAGCAGTTGATGTTGATGGTGCAAATCATCATCGTGACCCCGTGCAGCAACCAAAAATTCACACGGCACAACACGCGTGCCTTGGTGGATCAATTGATAAAACGCATGCTGCCCGTTGGTGCCCGGTTCACCCCAAACAACAGGCCCAGAATGAACCAGCAAGTCGTCGCCGTCCATATTGACGCTCTTGCCATTACTCTCCATCTCAAGTTGTTGAAGATAGGCCGGTAAGCGACTGAGATTATTATCATAAGGTAGCACAGACCGCGTGGTATATCCACAAATCTGGTTATGCCAAATTCCTGTTAACGCCAGCAGCGCGGGAAGATTTTGCAACCAGTCTGCCGCGCAGAAATGCCGGTCCATATCCTGCCCACCGCGTAAGAATGCGCGAAACGCATCCGGCCCGATGGCGATCATCATCGACAGCCCAATCGGGCCCCACATGGAATAGCGCCCACCAACCCAGTCTTCAAACCCGAACACACGGTCTGCTGAAATCCCGAACGCCGCTGTGCCATCTTCAGACGTGGACAGTGCTGCGAACTGCGCAGCCGGATTGCTGACGCTTTCGCCCATCCATGCTTTGGCGGTGCGGGCATTCGTTATGGTTTCAATCGTTGTCCATGTTTTGGACGCCACGATCACCAGCGTTGTCGCCGGATCGCACTTTCGCAAAACGCCACTGATGTCGGCAGGATCGACATTGGACACAAAATGGCAGCGTGGGCCATCGTGGTATGGAGCAAGTGCCAAAACACCCATCGCAGGACCAAGGTCGGACCCGCCAATGCCGATGTTGATCACATCGGTGATAGCACCACCCTGCCCTTTGAATGCGCCAGAACGCAAGTCGGTGGCAAACCTGTCCATACGATCCAATGTCGCCAGAACAGCAGGCATGACGTCGGCACCGTCAACCATTACCGGCCCGCCATCAAGGTTTCGCAACGCCGTGTGCAAAACTGCGCGTCCTTCGGTTTCGTTGATTACTGCGCCACCAAACATCGCGTCACGTTTTTGGGCAAGACCGACTCGGTCCAGCAAATCTATCAACAACGCGCGCCCTTCGGCGTCGATATTTGTCTTGGCATAATCAAGCCGCATGTCACCAGCAGATGCCGCGAAATCCTGCGCTCGATCTGTATCGACCAGTTTTTCAAACCGGCGGTCCTCGACAGCCTCAAAATGCCTGCGCAGTTTCGTCAACATACTTTAACTCTCCGCCCAATGAACTGTAGATTCGGCCAGCAGTGCGGCAATTGGGGCCTCTTCGGGTGACAGCGATTTTGCGCGATTTAACGCCTCACGTTTCTCTTGTCCAATAATGACAATATGTCGGCTCATTGCAGCTTTCAGCACTTTTGCCGACAGCGTTATGCGCGGTTCTGGTGCGCCGGGTGCGCGCATGGGTACCAGCACTGCATTGCCGTGCAGCGCTTCATTCAGCTTATCGGCACCAGGAAAGATCGACGCCGTGTGCATATCCGTGCCCATACCAAGCAACAGGACAGATATAGGCAAGACATCCAAAATTCCGGCTTCGAGCGCGGCAAGACTTTCTTCGGGGGTATCTGTGCCCCCGTAAAGTGGCATATAGATCGCGGCCGCAGCCGCATCGATCAACAGGCGTTCGCGCAAAAGTCGCGTGTTGGAACGTTCAGACGTTTCGGGCACCCAACGTTCATCAGTCAGCATCACATGCACGCGCGCCCAATCAATATGTTTAGCGCCACACAGCACATCAAAAATCGGCCCCGGCGTGGTGCCACCGGGCACGGCGAAAGACACACTATCATTGGTCAACAGGTGCGCTTCCAACTCTCCGGCGATGGTGTTGCCAACATCCATCATCATCATTTCGGCATCAGGATATTCAATCAAATTCATATCACTTTTCCTTAATTTCGCGCCAGCGCCGGCCTTCGCGGTGCAACATCATCATCGCGTCTTCTGGTCCAGCTGATCCTTGGTCGTAAACCTTGGGCACATCGCCGCGGGCCTGCCAGCCTTCGATCAACGGATCAGTCCAAGCCCATGCCGCTTCTACTTCATCGCCACGCATAAACAACGTTTGGTCGCCGCGAATCACATCCATAATCAGCCGCTCATAGGCATCTGGCACATCGTCCGCTTCTGGGCCAAGAGCATCGGCAAATGTCATGTCCAGCGGCACATCAATCAACCGCATTCCACCCGGCCCCGGTTCTTTGATCGTGACTTGCAGTTGCATGCCCTCATTGGGCTGCAGTTGAATAGTCAAAATGTTGCGATGGCGCTTTTCATCACCGGGGAAAATCGAATGGCCCAGATCTTTAAAAACAACCGCAATCTCGCTTGTGCGGGCCTTTAGCTTTTTGCCAGTGCGCAAATAGAACGGTACACCCGCCCAACGCCAATTGGCAATCTCACAGCGCAGCGCAATGAAGCTTTCGGTGTGCGATTTCGAATTTTCAGCGTCGTCACGGTAGCTCGGCACGTCGTCAGTTGCGGCATACTGGCCGCGTACGATGTGGTGCGGTTCAATCCCCTGCAAAGCACGAATAACTTTCAGCTTTTCGTCGCGTACGGCGTCGGCGCCAAACACCGACGGCGCCTCCATCGCGATCAGGCACAACAGCTGCATCATGTGGTTTTGCACCATATCGCGCATGG